>JAFDVL010000039.1 GCA_018268995.1 Acidobacteriota bacterium
TAATTCATCATACCGTCTCCTTTGCGAAATGTGAGATGAACTAAATAACATTTCCTGAGAATGAGCACTCGCTGAATGTCACACTTTACCAACTGAGCTAGTCATTACTTTTTGTCGCCAAACCACCGAACTAAGGAGAATGATTCATGTCTGTTACTCGCCGCGAGTTTTTACAAACTGCTTCATTGGTTGCCGCTGCCTCGCCAATGTGTAACGCCCATGCATTCGCGCCGATTGTGATTGACACGCATCTGCATTGTTTCGCCGGACTAAAAGATCCGCGCTTTCCCTATCACACAAATGCGCCGTATCGTCCGGCCAGCGTGGCACCACCGGAAAAGTTGCTGCAATGCATGGACGGCGCGGGAGTGAACTTTGCGATTGTCGTTCACCCAGAGCCGTATCAGGACGATCATCGGTATCTGGAATATTGTCTGGAGGTCGGCAAAGGACGCGTGAAAGGCACCTGTTTGGTTTTTGCAGATCGGCCCGATTCGATGGCGCAATTGCCGAAGCTGGCAAAACGCGGCGACGTGGTGGCAGTGCGGATGCACGCGTATGCGCCAGAGCGACTGCCCCCGTTTGGCAAGCCGGAAATGCGTGCGTTCTGGAAAAAGGCGAGTGATTTAGGATTGGCAGTTCAGTTGCACATCGAGCCGCGCTATGCCCCGCAATTTGAGCCATTCATCCGGGATTTTCGCTCGACCCAGGTCATCGTTGACCATCTGGGCAGACCGTTGCAGGGAACGCCGGAAGAACATGCCGTCATCGTGCGCTGGTCGCGCCTGCCGAATGTTTTTATCAAGCTCGCGGCCCTGCCGTCAGCGGCGGAATATCCATACCGTGACATCGCTCCCATCGTGCGGCAGGTGGTGGATGCCTATGGCGCGGATCGCCTGATTTATGGCGGAGGCTTTGGCGAGAACGCGACGCCGGAATCTTATCGCGCCGCCCGCGAACGGATTCGCGCGCACTTGTCGCATCTGAAACCAGAAGATCAGGCAAAAGTGATGGGAACGAATGCTGAAAAATTATTTGGGTTTGCGAAGTAGCCAGACTTACGCAAAAAGATCACATTCAGTGCCGAGGTTTTGCTGTAAAGCGCGCTGATAAATGGCGTGCGCGACGGCGGCATCCTGCGCAGCATTCCCGACCGATTTGAAATAGGTGATTTCATCCTCATGCTCACGCCCAGGTTTTAGCCCAGCGGCGATTTCGCCAAGTTCGCCGTAAATGTCCGACGATTGAATCGCTCCTTGTGCCAGCGCAACTATCAAATCCCCGGCTTCAGAAAATGCGGCTTCGCGCTCGTCAACGACGATTTTGGCAGCACGTTGCAATGTTGTGCAATCCACTTCCTGCATCTCAGCTTTGTACGAACCGACGCTGTTGATGTGCGTGCCGGGCTGCAAATCTGCCCCGTCAAAAACAGGCATGAACGAAGTCGTCGCCGTGCAAATCACCTGCGCGTTCTTGACGGCCTGCGCGGGCGATTCGGCAGCCAGCAATTCAATGCCAGCATCAAGCTGCGGTCGCATTTCGGCAATCAGGCTTTGGACGCGTTCAGGATGGCGCGCATAAATCCAGAATTGTTTGATGGGACGCACGGCGGCAACAGCCAGCATTTGAGTTCGCGCCTGCGCACCTGCGCCAAAAATCGCGGCGACTTCGGCATCCTGTCGCGCTAGCAAATCTGTCGCTACGCCGCTGGCTGCGCCCGTGCGCAAGGCCGTAAGATAGCCGCCCTCCATTGCTGCAACCGGGATTCCGGTGCGCGGATCAATCACCAGAACCAGCGCGTGAATCAGCGGCAAATGGTGCGCGGGATTGCGATGATGAATCGAAACAACCTTGACCGCCAGGGCTTCGGATTCGGACAAGTACCCCGGCATAAACAGCGTGACACCGTCGTGTTTTGGCTGCGGCATCACAGTACGCAGCGGCACGTTTGCCCGTCCGGTGGAAAGTTCGCAGAAGGCTTGTTTGACGATTGGGATTGCTTCGCGCATCGAAATTGTGCGCTGGACATCAGAACGGGTGAGCAATCGCATGAGCGAGATAAGAATAAGAAAAACTACGAAACAGACGGAGGTAACAGAACAGACGAAAATCCTGATTTTGATTCGTCGGTTTCATTATTTCCGTCTGTTTCGTAGTCTCAAAAATCAATTCCAATAGATTTCAATTTCGTAATCATCTGCGCCGCCCTGCGTATCGCGGACGCGGATAATTGCAGTGTAGTTATTGCGCGAAGATGGTTGCTCCACAACTTCGACCCGCCCTCTGCCGCGCCGCAACTCTGCCCCGACATTCACTTCGCGCCGAGGCAATGAAATGTTCATATTGTTTCGCGCAGAGCTCACAGGACGACCCGAAAGGACGCGTGGATAAATCCGATTGCCCTGCACTTCCAGTTCGACCACATCATCCACGCGCCCTTGCCAGGTGAAGCTGCCAGAACTGGAACCTCGCCCTTGATTGGAGCGATCATCGTAGCGATCACGATCACGATAGCGGCCACCGCTGCGATCATCGTAGCGACTATCCGAATCGCCAACGCGCCGCAACCAGAAGCGTTGGTTGGCCTCGCCATTGCGGTCATAGAGTTGCATCCGGCCTCCGTCTTGACGCGCACTGCTGGGCGAATCCATCGCTTTTCCGTTGCGCGCAATGAAGTAATATCCGTTGTCCGGCCCCGTGCGGATTTCCCACAATTGTTCGTCACGATTGCGACGCTGATTTGTTAACACGATAGTATCGCCCCTGTCGCCGCGTCCTTCATACGTCATCACTTCGCCTGTTTGGGCAGAGCGAATGTAGTAATACCCACTGCCCGCATCCTCAATGTCCCATTGCTGCCCGCGAGCGTTGCCGGAATTGCTTTGGATCACCTGACCATTGCTGCCTGCGACGAGCATTCGTTTGGTCGCAACCAATTGGATTTCATATCTGCCGTTGGAGAGCGGGCCGGAAGCAGGGCCTTGATTGTAGCCGCCGCCCGTATTTTGATTGCGCCCATAGCCCCACGTCGTATTCGTGATGGCATTGCGGCGACTGTCAATGATCGTTTCATACCAGATTTCATTGCGGTTGTTGCCACGACCTTCTACGGTGGCCTGTCCCCGCACGCCAGTCTCGCGGTTGCTGATGGAATAAGCATCTGCGGTGAGGATGCGAACGCGAATATTGCTTCGATTGTCCGTAGAAATCTGGCGTTCCAGTTCCTGTTCAATTTTTCTGCGATCAGAATTGCTGATGTTGCGTTGGGCTAGAACTGAACCGAACTGCCCCAACAAGGTAATGAATACTCCGAGAGTGAAAAGTATTTTCTTCATATTGATCCTCCTAGCTTAAATTTCAGGGGGAATTTTGCGCCCACATCTTGCCTATAAAAAGAACGATAGGCAATGCTATGGCTGAGATGTTGCGGGCAATAAAAAAGTTGGCGGCCTGTGTTTGCTAACCTCGTTGCAATACGAACAGATGCTTGACAACCCAGGCAAACCCAAAGAAGCTGACTGCATGAAAGTAATGAGCACACAAAATGCCGAGCATTATCAGTGGGGAGAAAATTGCGACGGATGGCATTTGGTTAAGTCTGACGAACTGAGTATTATTCAGGAACGGATGCTGCCTGGAACCACTGAAGTGATGCATTATCATAAACAGGCAAGACAGTTTTTCTTTGTCTTGTCGGGTGAAGCAGCCATCAAAATCAACGACGAAACAATTGTGTTACAGACTCAGCAAGGGATCGAAGTCCCTGCTGGAACGCCGCATCAAATGCGCAACGAATCCAATGCCGATGTCGTATTTCTTGTCACCTCTGTGCCCAAAAGCCACGGTGACCGCGTTGTAGTTTACTAACGCTTCTTTCAAGCCACTCAAAAGGAAAGCCATTCATGAAATCAAAAACTTGTCGCAGCCTTGCCGTAGTTCTCCTGCTCTTTTTGCCCCTGACTTCCACCCCATCGGGCGCAGCCAACCTTCAGTTTCCAGTAAAAGAATGGAATCATCCCTTCAAACCATTTCGCCTCATCGGCAATATTTATTATGTCGGCACCAGTAATCTGGCCTGTTTCCTGATTCAAACCAAGGCAGGCTTGATTCTGATTGATACTGCGATGCAGGAATCTGCGCCCATCGTTCGCGGCAATATCGAATCGCTTGGCTTCAAACTGACCGACATCAAAATCATGCTTGCCAGCCACGCCCATTTCGATCACGTTGCCGGGCACGCCGATATGAAAAAAGCGACAGGCGCAAAGGTCTACGCGTCAAAAGCTGATGCGGTAATTATGGAAAGCGGCGGCAAAAAAGGGTTCCATCCCGTAGGCGATTACAAACCGATCAAAGTGGATAAATTGCTGAACGACGGCGATGTGGTGACGCTCGGTGAGGTCAAACTGAAAGCGCATCTAACGCCCGGTCACACCGAAGGCAACACCGCCTGGACAACAACCGTCGAAGAAAATGGCAAAACATATAACGTCGTCTTTGCCCCCAGCATGTCCATCAATCCCGGCGTGCTGATGGTCAACAATCCCACGTGGCCCAAAGTTGCTGAAGCCTACGGCAAATCCTTTCAGGTTTTGAAATCACTCCCCTGCGATGTATTTTTCGGCCCCCACGCACCGTTCTTTGCGATGGAGGAAAAAGTTCGCCGAATGAAGCCGGGGCAACCGAATCCGTTTATTGACCCGGAAGGCTATCAGAAATTTATTGCGGGATATGAAAAAGCCTATCAGGAGCAAATTAAACGAGAGCAGGCGGGAAAAGGCGGTTCTAATTGAATTACAGGCTTCACCACAGAGACACAGAGCAAGCACAGAGTTTTTTCTCTGAGCATCTCTGTGCCACCTCTGTGTCTCTGTGGTGAAATTTCCGCTCTTGGCTTTTCGCGCCAAAGCCTCTTACAATCGCGCTTCGTTTTCACGCCTTACCCATCACAACAAAAAGAGGATGCCCCGCGCATGCTGCACCTGATTTCTGCTCTTGGTTTTTTTGTCTTTGCCGGACTTGCCTGGCTCTGTTCAGCCAATCGTCGCAAAGTAAACTGGCGCACCATCGCGTGGGGGATGGGGTTGCAATTGCTGATCGGATTGCTGATTTTTCGCCTGCCAATTTCGCGCGAGCTGTTTCTGAAGCTAAACGCGGGCGTGATGGCATTGCTGGAAGTATCCAAAGCCGGAACGAATTTTCTGCTCGGCCCCTTAGCCGCAGGGCCGGGCGAGCAAGGCTCCGTCGGCTTCATCCTCGCCTTTCAAGCCCTGCCGATTGCGATTTTCTTTTCGGCTTTATCTGCGGCGTTGTATTACCTGGGCGTCCTGCAAATTATCGTGCGCGCGTTTGCGAAGCTGTTTCATAAAACGATGGGCATCAGCGGTGCCGAAAGCCTGACCGGAGCGGCGAACATCTTTGTCGGCGTCGAATCGGCTCTGGTCGTGCGACCATACCTCGACAAAATGACGCGGTCTGAATTGTTGTGCGTGCTGAGCACCGGAATGGCCACGGCGGCATCAACGACACTCGGTATTTACACGCTGATGCTCAGCAAATCCTTCCCGAATATTGCCGGGCATTTGCTCTCGGCTTCGGTCATCTGTATCCCCGCTTCGGTCGTGATGGCAAAACTTTTGCTACCCGAAACTGAAACGCCCGAAACGCTCAGCACGATCCCGCCCGAAGAACCCGGCACGCGTTCCAGCAGTTTGATGAGCGCGATCATCGAAGGCGCAAACGACGGATTGAAACTCGCCATCGGCATTGCGACGTTGTTAGTCGCCATCCTTGCGCTCGTCGCATTATTCGACAAAATCATCGGCTGGCCGAGTGCTGCGTTAGGATTATCTGAACCGCTTTCCCTGACAAAAATCCTGAGCTGGATTTTTTACCCGCTTGCGGCATTACTCGGCATCGCCCGCGCCGACATTGCCGAAGCCGCGAAGCTGTTGGGCGAACGCGTAATTTTGACTGAGGTCGTCTCGTATCAGGATTTGGCGACGATGGTCACGAGCGGTCAAATCACTGACCCGCGCACCGTTGTGATTCTGAGCTATGCGTTATGCGGATTCGCGCACGTCGCTTCGATGGCAATTTTTGTGGGTGGGACGGCGGCCTTAGTTCCCTCGCGCCGCGATGATTTAGCCCGCCTCGGATTGCGAGCATTACTGGCAGCAACACTCGGCACATTGATGACAGGTTGTGTCGCAGGGATTTTTAGCGATGGGCAGGGTGTGTTGCTGAATCTCAAATAAGGTACTGCAAACATCTTGTTTGCTGCGCCGTGAAGCAATCCCTATCAGCAACGCAGCAAACAAGATGTTTGCTCTACTTCGCCGCTTCCAACGCAGCTTCGTAATTCGGGTGTTCGGTAATGTCTTTCACATATTCCGCATATTTGACCGTGTTGTCCGCACCGATCACAAACACGGCACGCGCGTGCAACCGATCCAACGGGCCGCCGCTAATCAATACACCGTAGTTCTCTCCGAACGAAGCATCGCGGTGATCACTGGCCGTAACCAGCTTATCTACGCCTGCCGCACCGCACCAACGTTTTTGCGCGAAGGGTAAATCCATACTGACGGTAACGATTTCTACTTCGGGCAAGTTGGCTGCTTCTTCGTTAAAGCGCCGTGTTTCCATATCGCAAACAGGCGTGTCCAGCGAGGGAACGGCAACGAAAACGCGTGTTTTGCCAGCCGAAGAAGCGAGCGTGTAATCGCTTAAATCCGATGATTTTTGGATCTTGAAATCTGGTGCGGTCTGTCCGACCTGAACTTCGGTTCCCTGTAACGTGACAGGGTTTCCTTTGAATGTGACTGAAGCCATGTGTTTTGTGTCTCCTTAAAAATTCAGTTGCCGACATCGCGGCAGGTTGTGTGAGGAACGCGAGAGCTTACGCTTTGCCTCGTAGACTTGGCAAGCCCACGCCTGCCGCATCAAACCCGCCATCCACCGCCAGAATCTGCCCGTTGATAAAGCTCGCCGCCTCGCTGCACAAAAATGCAACCGCATTGGCAATCTCTTCGACCGTGCCATAGCGCGCGAGCGGAATCGCATCGTGATAGCTGGTGCGAATATCCGCCGAATGCACCTGCGCCGCCATCGCCGTATCCACCGGCCCCGGCGCAACACAATTCACACGCACGCCAACGTTGCCATATTCGACCGCCTGCTGCTTTGTCAGGTGCATCAGCGCCGCCTTGCTCGTGCCATACGCAATCCGCAACGTGCTTGCCCGCACCCCCGAAATCGAAGCGATGTTCACGACACTGCCGCCCCCTGTTTCGAGCATCACCGGCACACAAGCCTGTGTGCAAAAGAATGGCCCATTCAAATTCGTCGCCATCACCTCCGCCCATTCTGCAAAGGTCACTTCCAGTGCAGGCTTGAACACCGCCACGCCCGCATTGTTCACCAGCACATCAATGCGCCCGAAGTGCGCCGCGATGCGTTCGATAGAGGCTTGCACTTGCTGCGGCACCGACACATCACCTTCCACCGCCAGAATCGGTTGCCCATTGAGCGTCGCCGCCGTCTGCGCCAACGTTTCCACATCTCGATCAATCAACGCGACGCCGTAGCCATCGGCTAAAAATTTCTGAGTGATCGCCAACCCAATGCCGCGCGCAGCTCCGGTGACGACGGCGATTTTTTGCTTTGTCTGCACGATTCAACCTTTCTTTGTTGTAGTCTGTTCGTCGCGCAACAGCGTCTCAAATTCTTCCGGCGCAGGCAATGCCTTCCGTAATTCCGCAGGCAGTTCGCGTTGCAACCGATAGCTCGCCACCCCAATCGGCGTTTTCACATCGCGCAGCGCGTATTCAACGACGACGTTGTTTTTGCCTTTGCACAAAATGATCCCAATCGAAGGCTGATCCTCCGGCGCTTTCACCAAATCATCCAGCACCGCCAAATAGAAATTCATCTGCCCCGCATCTTCCGGCGTAAAGTCGCGCAGCTTCAAATCAAACGTAATCAGCCGTCGCAGGTAGATGTGATAGAACAACAAGTCCAAATAGAAATCCTGCCCACCGACTTCGAGATGATATTGCGCGCCGAGGAAGGCAAAGCCGTTGCCGAGTTCCAGCAGAAAGTCGCGGATTTTATGGACGAGACCGCGCTCCAATTCGCGTTCTTTGTATTCATCACCGAGTGAGAGGAAATTAAAGACCTCTTCATCTCTGATGGATGCAAGTGGGCGAGCAGCATTAGCCGTAATCTCATTCTTAACCGCCCGCATGGCTTGGCTCTGCGCAGAACAAATGCGCATTTTTACATCGCGCAGAAAGTCATCGTAGCCGACCAATACCTCTTGGGCTGTATGTGGTGCTACAGTTAGCTTATTAACCTTAGTTTGTTTTGTGGTGTTGTTTGGTTTCGTAGCTTTGGTTTGCTTTTTCGGCATCGTCTTCTCCCAGAAAGATTTGCGCTGAATTTGTCGCACAATCTGCGTGGTAAATCCAATACGGAGGGGAGATTTGGCAAGCTGGGAGAATTTAACTGAATAGGATTATTCTTTGGCAACTTGTCAAATAAACCGCCACCAAGTCGCTCTTTCTTTGTCTGCAATTGAACTCGAACTCAAGGGTGGTGACATCTCAAAGCCATTCAGCAATGCTTGTCTAATGGGGCTACCTAATATGGACTCAGCATCAAAAGCTTGATAGATGATTGCCGTGGCAGTTCGTTCAAGACGCAACACGGGATCAATCAGCGGTTCAATCTCAGGAATTTCTGTCTTGACGGTATTCAAACCACCGCGAGCACTTGCTTGAACTAGCTGATGGCTCCGACCATCGTGGGCGCTAACTAGCGCATTAATGCCAGAGAAAAAATTCGTTCTGACAATTCGTATCGGAATTTGTATTTGCGTTCGACGCGCCGTTTCAGAAGCTCGGCGCACACGCATCAATAACACGGTTCCGGGAACTTGGGCTGTGGGGATATGAGCACGCCGCGCCGAAGGAGCCGTATATTTCTGAGCTTTGAACAAAGGTTGCGCCGTAACAGCACGTCTCGCATTGGACTGATCATTACTTGCTCGGCGGCGCTTCCGCAATTCTTGTTCTGGGAAAACGTAGCCAAGTTGAACCAAGTCATTTAGGAGCGTTGTATCAAGGCGTTTGGCAAGCCCTGAATCCTGGTCACGCCAAGCGGCTAGCGCGGTTCTTGCATCTCGGATAAGCGGATCGGTCAAAGGAGCATCAAGTTGCAGCCCCGCTTCGGTATTTATGAAGAGTCCCGCCTCCGTCAGGTTATTCGAGCCAACAATCAGGCGTGCATCAGTATGATTATGAAAAAGGTAAACTTTCGGGTGGAAGGTAGCCGTCGCCTCGTTATGGTGAACGAAAATTTCAATGTTACCGTCGGCTTGTAATGCCAAGAGGTCTTTTAATCCTTCAGCAGATGTATTTTCGATATCCACGCCCACAGTAATCTGCGCAAAACCGCCCTGCCCAAGAAATTTCTTAAAAGGTGCCTCTAAGTGTTGGGTACCCGAACGTCGCACCCAAGCGACTGCTATTTCAACGCGAGACCACCTCCCGCTTTCAATATCACTTGTGAGCGCAGTTCCAAAGCGATGGGAGAGTGGCTGATTATAGAACATACTTAACCTCCATTAAGATGCCTTTTGGGTTTTGCGTGTTCAGATCGGCCAACAAGGTAATCATACGGGACAACTGTTTTGCCATTTGCTTTGTTCTCTGGTGGCTTAGCTACAATGACAATATATTCGTGGACATTCTTAAATAAGAAATTCGGTGGATAAGGATAGCTGCCAAAAATAGGGCGCTGCTTTCCATAAGACCCCCACTTCCCGCCAGTACCGTCCTTAGACCAGATGATTTCGTTTACAAGGACGAATCCAATATCTCTAAGCAACGCGATAAAATCTGCGGCTAGTGGAAATGTAAGCAAACCATGTTCAGTATGCTGGTTTACATTAGCAGTGACGAGACAAAGTTTTCGGCCCGGTTTTAATACACGGAAGCATTCCTCAAATACAGGGCGGGTTCCTTGTAGAAAACGAGGATAAATTAATTCATTACCCAGATTACTGGGATTGTTGCCATAATCTGCCTTGTTCCAATATGGCGGGCTAGTGACAACTAATCCTATAGAGTCAGAATCAAGTAATTCCATTTTGCGGCTATCGCCCAAAATGACTTGAACGCGATCTTCCCCGTTTGGAACTGCCTGACATCGCTCCCGAATAATTTTTATGTAGTCAGGATTCTGTTCGACGCATATGCCGCGTCTTCCTAACTCAACCGCCGCCAGTGCTGTCGTACCAGTTCCACTAAAAGGATCAAGAACGGTTTCGTCGCAGAATGAAAAAAGTTTGATAAGCCGCTTAGGAATTTCCACAGGGAAAACTGCGGGGTGCGCGGGGTCGGACGTATTGGCAATATGCCATACCGTTTTGGTATATTCCCGCCACTCCTCTTTTGAGAGCTTACTTCTCTCTTTTTGCGTTTTTGTAGGTTGTTTACTCATTCGATGGTGTTTTCTATGAAGTGCTGCATTATTCGATTGCGTCGTCCGTCTGTCGAGTCGACGACAGCATTTTCTTGGACAAATTGCCGAAGATCAAAGGTGAATTGTTTATCCAAATTAGCGGACGCTGCTAGAATTTCATCAATACAATTCCTCTCCTTATAACAAGTGAGAGGACGGAAACCAATTGTTTGCCTTCCGCCATTCACGCTAACAAATCGGTGATTCTGAAAATCATTCCACAAAACATCTCCAAGATGCGCTAATAAATTGAATTCTGATTGGGAGAATGACGCCTTATGGAATGGAATGGCCTTGAAAAGCCAGCTATTAACATGGAAGCCATCACCTAGTACATGCCACATCCAGAAAACAAGGCGGCTGCTTAGAATGGCGAAAGCTGCACTTGCATCTGTCGCTGTCTCAAACTCCAGACAATGCACAGGGCTCTCGCTAATAGGCAGATTTGTCTCGTCTGTCTGTAGCTTTGTTGAGCGATAAACATTAAGGAAATTGTACGCTGTTGCACCTACGAACACTTTGTGTTCATCCATTCCAGTTAATGCTTTGATAGGGGCACAGGTTCCTATTCGGAGCGCGAGTGATGAAAACCGATCAAACCTTGACATCAATATTTTGAATGCCTCAGCCTGAGAATTGCCTCTAAGCTTTGGGATTCCAGTAGAAATATCTATTGAATGCAGAGAGGTAAAATCAATATTTTTGAAAAGACTATCCCTAGTGCGACTTGTCCACTTTCGTAAATGTCCTGTCTCAATAATTGCTGCTTCTCCTCGCTTAGGAGTCTTTGTAGTCTCACAACGAAAAAGTATGGCGTTGCGGGTCTTGACCTCTTCTCCAAAGAGGGCATGAGGCTCGCGATCAAAGAAGGCAAACTGCCATTGCCCACCGTTCCACCTCATAGCGCGACGACAATTTTCAAACTGCGCTCCGCTATTAAATGCTATTGAGAGTGGCGTGACCAATGCTGAGGCATTACAGCCAGGTCGGGTAAATTGCCACATCATTTCTATAAAAAGCGGGAAGAGATTCAATCTTGATCCCGCTTTTACGCCTTTGAGTGATACAAACCGATCCGCTAACAACCTGTAATCTTCCCGGTTCCCTAATGCTGCATAAGGAGGGTTACCAATTAAAATATCAAAGCCTTCTGAAATATCAGGAAATAATTCCTTCAGACTAGGAAAAGCATTAGCGAACAAGGGAAAAGTGTTGGCGTGTTGAGATGAGTCTACAGAGAGCGAGTCCGTTTCAATCAAGTTTTGACGAATCAAATACCAAGCCTCATACGGCTTCATTCCTTGAGCACAAGCCTCAGTCAAACACTCCTTCAATAATAAAAAGGCCGTAGCATCCAAAGCTTGTCCGCTTATATCGAAACCGTAGAGGCAAGATATGACGTACTTCAAAGCAGAGAAATCTTTCCCTTTTTGCTGTGCTGCAATTCTCAGCATCGCTAACAGAAAAACACCTGTACCACAGGCAGGGTCAAGGACTCTGGCCGATAGAATATTACCTTCATAAAGCGTACATACCTGTTCCGCCATGTAGTACGCAACATCAGCAGGGGTATAAAAAACCCCTTTCTCTCTTTTCGCAGTCCGATTGAATGCTGTCGTTGGGTCTTTCATCACGGATGCTCGACTCCCTGGCCCATGCACCTCAAAAATATAAGGTAGAAGGGCTTGGAATTCCGCATCAAATTGGATGCACTTCAAAAGCCGAGTAGCTTCCCATAGGTTGTCTTCAGCTAATTCTCCTGAAAGAAGTCCTTCTGAAACAGCAACTCCACGAAACCATGCTTCTGCTTCTTTTATGTCACAGTCGGATGAACAATCGCCGCTGTTCTGTGCTATGAGCCAAATAGCAATCAGGTTCCAAGCCGCACGAACAGAAAGTAGGTGTTGCGACGCGCTGAAGGTTGTGGGGAGATGTCTTGATGAAAATGCCTGATCAAAGGCTTCTTTGAATTTTTCGCTACAGAAACCTTCTGATAACACTCTGACCGCATTACGAATTGGCGCACCTCGAAGCTCGACTGAGGCTGCAAGGGAAAGCCCTGCGCGAGGCGAACCAAGCCGCCAAGTCGCAGGTGGGGATATGGATGCCTTATCCGTTAGGCTAATTTGTTGGACAGTTGCTAATTCAAGCATTCGATGGATGCGAGATTGTAGGCCACATTATGCCTTCACGTAAATCTCTGCGCCAACTTTCTTGAATTGCTCCGACATCTCCTGCATTCCCGCCGCCAACGCTGCTTGCTCGTCCAATTCCTTCTGCGCGGCGTAATCGCGCACGTCCTGCGTGATCTTCATGGAGCAGAAATGCGGGCCGCACATCGAACAGAAATGCGCCGCTTTTGCGCCTTCCTGCGGGAGGGTTTCGTCGTGAAATTCGCGGGCGGTTTCGGGGTCGAGGGACAAGTTGAATTGATCTTCCCAGCGGAATTCAAAGCGGGCTTTGCTGATCGCATTGTCGCGCAGTTGTGCGCCGGGATGGCCTTTGGCCAAGTCGGCGGCGTGGGCGGCGATCTTGTAGGCGATGACGCCGTCTTTCACGTCTTTTTTGTCGGGCAGTCCGAGGTGTTCTTTCGGCGTGACGTAGCACAACATCGCGGTGCCGAACCAGCCGATCATCGCGGCACCAATCGCGGACGTGATGTGATCGTAGCCCGGTGCAATGTCGGTCGTCAGCGGCCCCAGCGTGTAGAAAGGTGCTTCGTCGCACTCTTTCAATTGCTTGTCCATGTTTTCTTTGATCATGTGCATTGGCACGTGGCCGGGGCCTTCGATCATCACCTGGCAATCCATTCCCCACGCGATTTTGGTAAGTTCGCCGAGCGTTTCGAGTTCGGCAAATTGCGCTTCGTCGTTCGCGTCGGCAATCGAGCCGGGACGCAGGCCGTCGCCTAAACTGAAGCTTACGTCATACGCCGCCATAATCTCGCAAATCTCGCGGAAGTGCGTGTAGAGGAAGCTTTCTTTGTGATGCGCCAAGCACCATTTCGCCATGATCGAGCCGCCGCGACTGACGATGCCCGTTGTGCGTTTGGCGGTCATTGGGATGTAAGGTAAACGGACTCCGGCGTGAATGGTGAAGTAGTCTACGCCTTGCTCGGCTTGTTCGATGAGCGTGTCGCGGTAGATTTCCCACGTTAACTCTTCGGCTTTGCCGCCGACTTTTTCGAGGGCTTGGTAAATCGGAACCGTGCCAATCGGGACGGGCGAATTGCGGATGATCCATTCGCGTGTGGCGTGGATGTTTTTGCCCGTAGACAAATCCATCACCGTGTCCGCGCCCCATTTCGTTGACCAGCGCATCTTTTCGACTTCTTCTTCAATCGAAGACGCGACGGCGCTGTTGCCGATGTTGGCGTTGATTTTGACGAGGAAGTTGCGGCCAATAATCATCGGCTCAGTTTCGGGATGATTGATGTTTGCCGGGATGATCGCACGACCGCGAGCGACTTCATCACGCACGAATTCAGGCGTGACGTGAGAGGGAAGGCTTGCACCAAAGCTTTCGCCGCTGTGCTGAAAGTTCAGTTGGTTGCGATGCTGCATCATCTCGAAGGCTTTTTCGCGGCCTAAATTTTCACGGATCGCAATGAACTCCATTTCGGGCGTGATGATGCCTTTGCGCGCATAGTGCATTTGCGTGACGTTGCGTCCGGGCTTGGCGCGCAGCGGTTGACGACGTAAGCCGGGAAATTCTTCCAGCTTGCCTTTCGTTTTCTGCATCGCGTAGGTCGCCTCGTCGGCGGAACGATAGCCATTATCTTCGGGCTTGATGCTGCGGCCTTCGTATTCTTCGACATCGCCGCGCGCGATGATCCAATCGCGGCGCAACGCAGGCAACCCATCACGCACATCGCCTTTGAATGTCGGATCGCCCCACGGCCCACTTGGATCATAAACGCGTACTGGTTCGTTGACTTCGATGGAGCCGTTGATGCTTTTGGTGACGTTCAAGCTGACTTCGCGGAATGGCACGCGGACGTTTTCATTTTGGCCTGCGACGTAGGTGCGCTGGGAATTGGGCAACTGTGTTTCTGACGATTGATTCATAACTTTGACCTCACAATAAAAAAGACTGCTTCCGTCGTGATGGGGAAACAGTCTTCTGGTTCCTTTCTCCCTTCGACGGCATTACCCGTACAGGTTCCTAGGGTCTCCTGAAGGATGAAGGATGAAGGATGAAGGATGAATTAAGCTCATCGCTCCGCGTTCATCGTTTCAGCGTTTTACAGGACTCTCAGCCGCGCGTGCGGCTCCCCTGAAAAGACAAAAATCTTATGCGTTGCTTTCTTCGGTTGCCAGCACAGGCGGCAACAAATCGCTCACCTGAATCTGAATGTCAGGGAAAGCAGCGAGCGAAAAATTTTCGGTTTCGGAATATGTGCGTTTCGTTCGATAGCCGTTCGGGCTAGGTTCGCGATAATCTTCCAATTCGCGCCCGCGAATATTTAGCAAACAAAATTGCAACACGCCATTTTGAGCCAACAATGGTCCCAATTCATCACGGTCATATGCAAGTGTGCTGTCGGCAGCTTCAAAGACGACGTAAATATCTTCAGGCTTCGGGTGATGGAGCATGTAGCGAACATCCGGTAAGCGCGAAAGCACCAAATCTGGTTCTGGTTCAGAGTCATCGTTCAGCGTGATCGGGTCTTGCACACTGATAACAGACTGTTCGCCAAAAAGCCGATTGAAAACGCGATTCGTTCGACGCACTGTTGTTGCGTGTCGCACTCCTTTGGGCGTCATTTCAACCAGCCTCCCTCTGAGCAACTGTACCTGATCGTGTTTTGAGAAAATGCCCGCTTCGACAAGTTGATGGTACTTCTCTACCGTCATTCGATAGGGCTTTAAATAGCCAGTTGTCGTGACTTCCTGAGACTGCGTTGGGATTTCGAGTACTGCGGTCATAATCACCTCGCAGACATTTTACCTTGTCAGACGATAAATCAACACCGCCGTCCGCTTAATCAGCATCGGCATGGATTCCAAGTCTGTCCATTCGCCTGCCGCGTGCGAATTGCCGCCTTTTGCTCCCAAGCCGTCAAGACCGGGAATTAAATGCGAAATAAAAGCGATGTCGCCTGCGCCGCGTTCGCCGGGGTCAAGGGCTTCGACTTTGCCGAAGCCTAAATCCTGACTGACTTGATCGAGTTGTTTGAGCAGCGCGTAATTGCCTTCGTTCGGTGTCATTGCAGGGATGCCGTCTTCAAAGGTGATTTTCGCGTTGGTCTTGGGCAGATGCTTCGCCACGATTTCGCGCATTTTGGCGCGGGTGGCTTCTTTCTGTTCTTCGCTGATGAAGCGCAGATCGCCTTTGACGATGACTTTGGCCGGGACGACATTGGTCTTGCCGGAAGCCGTACCATTGAACGTGTTCATCTCTGCCTGCGTGCCACCGACGATGACGCTGGGATTAAAAGTCAGATATTTTTCGCCGCGCAGTTGTTCGTGAAATTGATGAATGATGCGAGCGGCTTCAAAGATCGCGCCATTGCCCATTCGTTCGCCGAAGATGCCGGACGAGTGCCCGGTTTCGCCTGTGACTTCGAGCGTCCAGGAACTGCTGCCGCGTCGTCCGACCGTGGCGGTGTTGCGGACGGCACCCTCAAAGCTCAACGTCAAATCACTGCGTTTGGCAAGTGCGAGCATATCGCCACGACTGGTTTCAACTGGTTCGCCGCTGTCTTCTTCATCGCCTGTGTACATCACGACGATCTGCGTATCTTTCAGCAGCCCCGCGTTGTGCAGAGCCTTCAACGCGTAAAGCATCACAACATCGCCCGCTTTCATATCGCTGGTTCCTGTCCCAAAAGCGCGACGGCCTTCACGCCGGAATTTCTCGCCACTCAACACTGTATCGAGATGGCCAAGCAGCAGCAGCTTTTTGCCTTTCGTGCCTGTGCGTTCTGCCACCAAATGGCCGCCGCGTTTCATCTCCGCAGGCATTTCAATCCATTTGGTTTTGAAGCCGAGCGCATCAAATTCGGACTTCAAGATCACCCCAACCTGCTTGACGCCTGCGACGTTTTGCGTCGGGCTTTCGATATTGACGACCTTTTCGAGCAATGCGATGGCGTCTTCTTTGTGGGCGTCAACGTAGCTCAGGATTTTTTGTTCTTCGGGAGAAAGCTTTTGCGCCGTCGAAGGGAGAGCAATCAAAGTTAATGCCAGCAATACAAGTATTAAGTAGGGAAGTAAGCTTTTCATTAATAAGTATTTTCATCCACTGCACAGGTTTCACCACGCCGTTCACGTTTTTGACATTCCTTGATGGCAATCACAGTAACAGCGGTGAGGATCACGCCAGTTAAAATGTACCATTTCCAATGGCTTCTGTTTTTTGGGTTGTATGCCTTGAGCGAGTTAATTTCTGCATATGAAAGTTCGTGGCTCTTCGCGGCTTTTGTCTCAGCAAAAATGACGGTGCGATCTTTCACCTCGCTGACATAGCCAATTAGTTTGCCGCCCGATTTTAATTTCAGCTCCGCTGGCGCGGTGTCGCCCGTGCCAACAGTTGTAATTGATGTTTTTAATTTCTCCGCGTGCGCAGCCGCCTTCTTTTCCGCCTTCGTTTGCGCGAAAAGCTGGAAATTCAATAAAAGTAAAATCAAAAAACAGGTGAGGTATTTTCTGACCACAATTCATCCTCCAATGCAGGACATAGTTCTGAGTGGTTGTACAAACTCAGGATCGTTGATGTGATGGCGCGCTTCTTTTTTCTCAACAGTAGCGATAATGAACTCCGCTAAGTCATCATCGGAAGCGCCGCCGCGCAACAGACGTTTGATGTTGTGCTCCACGTTGGAAAACAGGCACGTGCGAATCATGCCATCGGCGGTCAAACGAATGCGGCTGCAATGCCCGCAAAACGGTTGCGTGACGGGATTGATAAAGCCAATCTCACCGGGCGCGCCATCGGCAAATTTCCAGCGTCGGGCAGTCTCGCTCAGGCTTGCTGACGCGACGGGAACCAACGGATAGACCGCATTAATTTTCGCGCGGACTTCGTCGCCAGGCATCACCATTTCACGCCGCCAGACCTTGCCATTGTCGAGCGGCATAAATTCGATGAAACGCACATGCACGCCTTTGTTGCGCGCCATTTCCGCAAAGCCTAAGGACTGATCGTCATTCACGCCACGAATCGTAACGCTGTTGATTTTGACGGGATGCAACCCAGCTTCGATAGCCGCATCAATGCCGTCCAGCACGCGATGTAATTCATTGCGCCCCGTCAGCAAGGCAAACCGCTCCGGCGTCAGCGAATCCATACTGATCGTCAGCCGTTGCAATCCTGCTTTCTTCAACCCCTCGGCACGCCCGCGCAAAAAATGGCCATTTGTCGTCATGGCCAAATCTTCGACACCGGGAATTTGAGCAAGAGGCCCAATTAATTCCTCAACGTCGCGCCGTACCATTGGCTCGCCACCTGTGACGCGCAGTTTGTTGATGCCAAGCGAGACGAAAATCTCTGTCAGCCGAATGATTTCCTCATAGGTAAGGATTTCCGTTTTGGGCTGCCATTCCATCGCTTCCGTCGGCATGCAATAAAAGCAGCGGAAGTTGCAGCGATCCGTAATCGAAATTCGCAAGTCCCGAATCGCGCGACCGTGACTGTCTGTTAGAGCGGGTTGATTCATAATCTTTGCCTGTATTTCAACGATTGCTATTTTAGCAATGCTGAGAGGCAAAGTCAGGCAGGAGCCGACAAGATCAGGAGCGAACCTAAAGATTCTGGGTTATCGGCCTGAAGGTTGACGATGATAGTGAATCAGGCGATGCAGTGGAGGCAAGCTCGCTCCTGGTGCATCGCCTGTGCAGACGATCTGGAAAATGCGCGATTAGGAAATCGTGAACGAAACTGATTTCTGCTCTTTTTGTTGACCATCTTCGTCCAGCATTTGAGCTTCAAATTTATATTTGCCGCTGGGCCAAGGATTGTTCGGGGTAAAGGTGAAGTTTGCATCTCCACTACTCGGCATTTCTACAATAACTTCCAGTCCGGGGATTGGTCCCGGCTTTTGTCCGGCGACATCTTCAATGACCAGATGGCCTTTGACTTTGACTGTTCCGGGGTTATTCGAGATGACGGCGGTGGCGTAAATGGTATCGTTAGGGCTGAAGTTGCTGACTTCATTACTGACGGGCTTTTCCTTGCCCAGTTTCAGACTGGACATATTGGCTGTCGAGAAACTGACTGAACAAGCCGAACCAGCAACAAGCAGAAAAATAATGCCGAGAGTCAAATAGAGTTGTGTTGTTCGCATACGTGCTTTTTCCTTCAAATGAATTAAGAGTTTTTGTTTCAACTTATCAGGCAAAACCGCCTCTCAGTTTTTTAGGTGTGGACTCAAAAGTGCGCCCCAGGCTTTTTCTGCCCGCTGGTACTCAGACGGACACCGCTGGGCGCGTGCTTGCGGCAAGACTTCATCGTTCACCAAATCTTTATGGGTCTTTGGGTCTTGTCCGTAGAGCAAACAAATGATGTTGTAAAACCGCTGACGACCCAGCGAATGCTCATCCCAAAAAGCGGAGTCATCCAGGTCGCCTTCGTCCGTGATGGCAAATGACAAGGCACCATTGAAGACTGATGCGGCACCCTCTTCACTGCCATCCGCGACAATCAGCGTGGAAAGTTGATCTACGGCATCCTCTTCTCTGCCCGTCACCGGCAGATCGTAAATATCAATCAAGGCGTGACCGAGTTCGTGAAAGAAGACAAACATCGTGCTGTCATCTACAGCTTCCGCGGCCTCCTCTTTGTCCTCGAATTCTTTGGCAAAGGCTTGCTCAAAATACTTGATCAACTCCGTACACATGATGATTTCTTTGGTGCTCGGATCATAAAACGCATTTGCCTCTCCGCAGTCATCCATCGAAAGATAGACGTCCTGCGGCAAGATGAAGACTTTGTTCAGGTCATTGGCAACCGCTTGCAGCGCCTGACGATCTTCAGCCGTCATTTTGAGTCTGACGTTCTTTTTTTGACGCAAGGGTGAGACACCAACTTTGAAATTGCCTTTCCCCGCAGGCTTGGATTGGGTCAGCCCAACCAGCGGCAACGCGTAAATCCCGCAAGCCACAACGAATGTCGCAAGGGTCAGTGCCACCAACCGTGAAGTGAAATTTGGGTTCATTTCTAGTCTCCTGATTTTGTTTTGGTGGGAAGAGTCGAGGTCTTCCTGACCAATCTGGTTTGAGTTGAAGGGCGGTGACTGAATCCTGGTCTTGAATCCTTGTTTGACGAGAGATCATCGCCCCTTGCCGCGTGTTCAGCTCTTGCCGCTCGCGCCGCCACTGTGCATTGAGAAGCTTCCCCAGATTTGATCTATGATTTTCTCGTTCGCCTGGTATTGCGGCTCTTCGGCTCCGACCAGCATCACATAGTTGTCGGTGACATCGGTTGCCACCAGCACTTTGCCTTTCACTGGTTTTCCATCCTCATTGAGCGCGGTATATGACGCCAGACTGTAATCCGGGCTTAATTCGGTCAGGCTCCCGATCTTCACGTTCTTTGCGCCGAGTCCTTCCAACGCGCCAGAGGCAACTTTGACCAGATCGTCTTTCGTCAAGTTCGGGTCTTTGAAAGCCATCACCATGACGCCGACCTCACTTGGTTTCGGTATGGCAGCGATGAAGACATCAACCCCGTTGGATCTCTCGCTGTGGCGTTCGGTTCCCTCTGGCACCTCAAAGGAATAGCCCTTTTGGCCGTCTTCCATCGTGATCCAGTTCGCCGGTACTGGCACTGTCTTTGCGGCTGGCACTGTCTTTGCAGCAGCGGGTGTAGTCGCGGTGGAAGCTTTCGCGGCTGGCGTCGCACTTCCTGTATTCAAACTCCCACTGGTGGTCACAGTACAGCCGGTTGAAATCGTTGCCAGCAATGTCAGGCAAGCAAAGGTTGTTTTTGTGAGTTTCATTGCGTTTTCTCCTTGTTTTTGTGAGGGCCGACAACGTACCCATATCGCGGCGAGCCGGGTACATTGCTGGCACGATGAGACGAATTGATTTCCTGCGAGGGCGAAAGATGCGCTTAACATTTTCTCTCGCTCGCTGCTGCGTAATTGCAAATCGCGTCCTGCGACAGGTAATTGCAACGCCTCGAAAGTCGGTCGGGTGCTTCTGATTACCTGCGTTGCAATGCAGCGATTAAGATTGCTCGCATCAGGTAAGGGGGGATTCGTGAGCAAAAGTGTTCATGGTTCTAAAATTTTTTTTCGGAAGGGGGTGAGAAGATTTCCGCCATTCTCAAATTGTTGGGACTGGAAATGGCTTTCATGCAAAAACGAACGGCGGTGTTTGGCTGAAGCTCACAAAATCGTCTTTGCCCGACTTTGAAAGGCAGCGGTTGCGTGTGGCAAATGTGATGCGACGATCAACTGTAATTCACTCCACAAGTCAGGATGCTTTTTGGCAATGCGCGCTGCTGCGGTCATGGCAAACACGCGCGTAGCAGCAGGCTCCTGCGGATTATCTACTAATTCCACGCACAACGAATACACCTGCGCGTGCAGCTTCTTCGGGACGTCAATGTATTGCAACAAACGCGCGATGTTACGCTTGATCGCATCGTGCTGATCGTCGCGCTGCAAAAGCTTCAGCAGCCTCGGCAAATATGGTTGGATCAATTGCGAGTGCCGCTCAGCACAATAATTCATTGACCACGCGGCGCGCTGCGTCAGACGATAGTCTCCGGCAAAGAAAAGCTTCATTAACTCAGCGAATCGGTCTGCGTCGTTGCCAATGTATTCGACGATTGCGGCGGTTTGCCGCTTGGAATGTTCAGCCATGAGGGCTTGGCGGATGTCCATAAAGAAGAAACGAGGAAGGCGGAACGAGGAAGGATGAGTCTTGGAAAGGTCAAAATTCATCGTTCCTCGTTCCGCCTTATCCGATCATCCCAATTGGTCGCGTTCGAGTTCTAATCCGTCAACGTCGCCGAGCACGGTGACAGCCATTGCCTCCGGTTGAAAAATCTCACAGGCCAGGCGTTGTACATCTTCAGCCGTGACGGCATTAATCTCTTCGATGACTTCATCCGGCGAAAGAAATTCGCCCCACGTCATTTCTTGCGACGCGAGCGCGTTCATGCGCGCGGAACTGGATTCCAGCGCCAGCATCAAGCTGGTTTTCAGTTGGTCTTTGTTGCGTTGCAATTCGACGGCGCTGATCGGCTCATTTTTGAGGCGGCGTAGTTCAGCAACGGTGGCGGTTATCGTAGGCTCAATATTTTCAGACGAAGCCCCGGCATAAATGCTCAGAAAGCCTGTATCCACGTATTCTGTCAACGAAGAAAGAATCGTATACACCAGTCCTCGATCTTCGCGCACAGATTGAAACAAGCGTGAACTCATGCCGCCGCCTAAAATTGTGCAGAGAACGTTCACGGCGTAATGATCTTCGCTCATCAACGAAGGGCAAACGGCCCCCAGCACCAGATGCGATTGCTCTAATTCAGACTTGTGCCGCAGCGTGATATGCGGCGTGGGCGCAGGTTCAGGCTGGCTGGCGGCCACCTGACGTGAGCGCAAATGCCCGAAATGCTGATTGACCAGTTCAAGCAACGCCTCGTGCGTGATATTGCCCGCAGCAGCAATGACTAGATTTTCCGGGCGATAGGCGTCTTCGTAATATTGGCGAACGCGTTTTGATTTGAATGTTGCCAGGGTTTCGGGCGTACCTAAAATCGGACGTCCGAGGGCGTGATTTGGATAAAAGCCTTCGGAAAAAATCTCAAAGACCAGGTCATCCGGCGTGTCTTCAACCATCTTGATTTCTTCCAGGATGACGTTGCGTTCCTTATCCAGCTCGGTAGGATCGAATGTCGGCGCAGTGACCAGATCAGCAATTAACTCAAATGCCTGTGGCAAATGTTCATCCAAAACTTTGTTGGTAAAGCCCACAGATTCGCGCGCAGTGAACGCATCCAGATACCCACCGAGCGCGTCCGATTCATCCGCGATTTGCACAGCAGTTCGGCGGCGTGTGCCTTTGAAAAGGGTATGCTCAATAAAATGGTTGATGCCATTGATGTCGTGTGACTCGTGCCGCGAGCCTTCGCGTAGAAAGACGCCGAAGCTGACAGAACGCACATGCGACATCGGTTCAGAAACGACGACGAGGCCGTTTTCAAGTTGAGTTTTATGAATCGTAGATTTTGTCTCCATCTCTTACTGCTTAAATTCCTCTTAATCGTTAACGGATCATCGTACCACGAGAAAGCAGCAGGTGTCAGGCGCAAGTCCCTGGCACGCGAGACGCGCGCCTACCCAAATTACCAATTTGTGATTGATCCATCGGGCCGACGGAAAGTGGTAATCGGATGATTGCGTTTGGTGAATTCCGCCGCCAGCTTTAATTTCGACGCATCAAATTCAACACCCAGGCCGGGACGCTCATTCGGCCAAATCTTGCCGTTGCGGAAGTCAAAAACCTTCGGCAAATAATCAATCGCGTCAGGTTTATACAAGCCGGCCATTTCCATCATCACCGGGCCAGAAAATGCTGTGCAAACGTGCGAGACGGCAGCCTCGCTGACAGGGCCGGTAAAGTGCGGCGTCAGGCCAACATAATGTGCTTCACTCATCGCGGCGAGTTTTGCGTATTCTGTGATTCCGCCACAATTCGGGATCGTGATGCGGTTGTAATCTATCAAGTGCTGCTCAATCAGTTCGTTGATTTCCCAGCGCGTGCTGTGCTGTTCGCCGACAGCAATCGGCACTTTCACCTGTTTGCGCAACTCACGATAGACAGCGTTGTTTTCTGACCTCACGAGGTCTTCGCAAAAGTACGGCTCCAATGGTTCCAGCAACGTGCTCAGGCGCACAGTATCTGGGAAATCCAGCCGTGTGTGGTAATCAATCGCCCAGTCGGCATCGGGGCCGATGGCTTCGCGAATTTGCTGACAATGCTCGAAGGTTTTGCGCACCATTCGTTGCGAAACAAACGGCGCATTGTTGCCTGGATCAGTGACGGACGTCCGAAACGCGCGGTAGCCTGCTTCAAT
This sequence comes from Acidobacteriota bacterium, assembly GCA_018268995.1. Classification (GTDB taxonomy): domain Bacteria; phylum Acidobacteriota; class Blastocatellia; order RBC074; family RBC074; genus JAFDVL01. Next base: position 23,554 of record JAFDVL010000039.1, read on the forward strand.
CGTGGCTTTGGCATTTTCTTTCACCCCGCCGGGCACGCGAATCGCGCCGGTTGAATAGCATTCGATGTATTCGCGCGACTGGCCGCCGAGCAATTGCCAAACGGGCACACCCAGCGCTTTGCCCTTGATGTCCCACAGTGCCATGTCAATTGCGCCGATGGCGTGCAGCTTCTCACGGCCTGCCGGATAAAACCGACCGCGAAACATCAGCTGCCAGCAATGATCAATGCGCGTTGGGTCTTCACCAATCACCATTTCGGCGCATTCTCGAATGCCATCCACGTAGCCGCCTTCGCCAATGCCTGTCAGCCCGGCATCCGTTTCGACAACGACGATGTGCATACTTTGATTCACCATCGGGCGTGAAAGCGGCGATTCATAAAAACGAACCTTCGTGATCTTCATTTTTGGCATCGGCGCGCTGAAGGCTTCCAGTAAAGACGCACCGAGCAACGTGCCTGAAAAACCAAGCAGAGATTGATTGAGAAATTTGCGACGATTCATAAAGTTTGCTCCAGCGAGTAGGAATGGCAGCACAATGAGCGATTTCTACGAACAGGCGAGATGCCTGCGCTCCTCATTTGTGGGCAGCCGTGACGAATTATTTACTTAGACAAGGGAGGCGAAGTGTACCACTTCAGAATTGAATTCCATACCCTGGAACAATCACGCGGAAGGCATTTACAATAGCGGAAAATTTGGACAACTTGGAGTTGGGGATAAAAATATAATCGCCATCCTGGAGCAGAATTTCCTGCTTGCCATCGCCTGTTTTTAATACCTTTGTGACATCCACGGCGACAACTTTTAATTCGTGGTTGCCAACAGAACGTGCATGCAGGACATATTTCCGATGAGCTTCGGGCGTAAATCCGCCCGCAAGGATCACGGCCTGAAGTAAAGTTTGGGCGGCACGCAATTCATAACTGCCGGGTTTGGCAACCTGTCCGCCAACAAACACACGCGGGGTAACAAATTCAACCACGTTCACGGTAATTTCAGGATCAAGCAGAATTTCACGGTAGGCTTTTTCCAGAACCGTTTTTAGTTCTTTTGCCGTCAACCCGTCCACTTGAATTTCGTCAATCATGGGCAAACTGATTTTGCCGTCAGGACGCACGACAACCGCAGCATCACTTAATTCTGGCTGGTATAAAAACTTAATGCTGAGTTTATCACCCTTATGAATACGATAATCTTTTGGGGCATCTTGTGTGGCGCTGCTGTTTGAAGGTGCGGGCAGACGCTGTGCCTTACCGGGTAAAGCCAGGCAAGAAAAAAGAATCATCCAGCCGATAAGCGCAAAAATGACAGAAGAGCGGAACAGCGGTTTCAGCTCCCGCGACGCCAGATTCAAAACTTTTCCTGCGAAATACAAATTCATCGTATTTTTCCTACTCTAAAACAACCTTGTGCCACAATCTTAATCCGAGAATCCAACTGGAACAATCGGTTCATTTCCCGACAGAACCTAATCTCCCGGTACGACCACTTTGGCTTGCACCAGAATGTCTGGCGCAGAGGTCGCATCAGACTTGATTCGCCCATCGGCAAAGACGACGCCACTCGCCTGGGTTACACCATCCGAAAAGACAACACCTTTTGCGATCAATCGGTCATCGCCCAGAAAACCACCATCCGAAAAGACTACGCCGCCGCTCTGTAATACACCTGAAGAGGTAAATCCGGGAACCTGTGTGATCAGCCCATTGGTGACTTTTGTCGCATCGGCTAACACCGAATAGCGCCCATATATCCCCTGCCAGTAAGTCATCAGGTTATTGCCGTAGAGAAAACAATAATTCGTTATCACGCCTTGTCCCCAATAGCATGTCTCATATCCGATGACACTGGATTGTGAGGCAGGCAGTAAACTGGTCAGCATGGAATTGCCATTGGATAAGGTCAAAAAATTCGACCGCACTAATCGCGCAATCCGCACGGCACCATCAATATTCAGCAACCCGGTTCCCTGCTCCAGAGTGCTATAACCGGGGAGGGGTTGCGCGCTATACATCAAAATGGCTTTGACCAGATTGGGCGTAAAGTTCGGATTGATTTCATAAAGCAGCGCGGCGGCCCCGGCAACCACTGGTGCGGCGACTGAGGTGCCGCTTAAGGACATCAATCTGTCCTCAACCTTGCTGGTCGGGTTCACAGCCAGCGAAGGGTACAGGTAAATTAGGTTATTCAGGTCTTTCGTCCCATCCGGGTTTTGCGAACTTGCCGCAATTATTCGATTCCCCGGCGCAACCAAATCCGGCTTAATCAAATTATCGTAAATTCTTACCCCATTCGCATCGGTGTAAAAGCCGCGTGTCGGCCCGCGTGAACTGTAAGAGGCAATGCGATCATCCGAGCGACGATCTGTATTCAGGGTATTCGCAGCGCCTACCGTCAGCACCGAAGGATCAATGCCGGGCGAGTGAATGCCGCCATACAGTTTATTGCCAGAAGAATCCTTGCCTTCATTTCCGGCAGCAGCAACCACCAGCAGGCCCGCGGCGTGTGCGCGACGCGCAGCCAGGCAAAGTGGATCGTTGAGATAACTATCCTTAGCTGGTGTCCCGATACTTAAATTAATAACACGAATGTTGTAGCGACTTTTGTTATAAATGCACCAGTCCATCGCAGCGATCAGACTGCTGGTCAGGCCAATGCCATCATCACCCAACACTTTCAGGCTGATCAGCCCTGCGCTGGGAGCAATGCCCTCGTATGCACCGTTTTTCAAAGCGTTGCTGCCAACCGCCAGCGAAGCCACGAAGGTGCCGTGACCATAGCGATCTGTCCGTCCGTCTACGGTAATAAAATCTGTGGCCGCAATGATCCCTGGATGCCCTGAAGAAGGGCGAATCAGTTTATGTGTGTTATCCACACCACTATCAATCACCGCGATTCCGATTCCTGTCCCGTCCAAATCCTGGATGCTATTCGTTTTGACCAGATTACGAACCTGTGCAGCACCTGTGGTCGCTTCGATATGCCCCAAAGCCATGATTGGACGATCCGGGCTGACATAATCTATTCCTGTTTCTGCTGCCAGTTCCCGGACTTTTTCAAGTGGAACTTCCACTGCGGCAATGCCCATATTTGGGTGAAGCTGATGTACCCATCCGCCCAATCGAAGCAAGCAGGATTTGAGCATGATTTCAGTTGTGAGACCGTTGAGCGTAACAATGACACGTTCGGGCTTTTTGGTTGAAGCTTGTGCCCAAGTGCCAGGCAATGAATTTTTCTGCGCTTTTTCCCGCCTCATCTGGCCCAGAGTTTTTTCCGTTTTACGGATGGCAGCCGCGTTTCTCTCTTCTGCTTCTGTTAGTGAATCCTCCAGATCAGGAGCCAGTTTCCGGCGCGCATGTGCCTCATTCTGCTTATGCAAATCGCGCAATGTCTGTGCTGTTCCGGTGTGACTACAGTAAGGCAACACCAGAAGGATGGATAACAGCAAAGCAACTGTGCTTTTCCAGTTGTAACGATTTACATTCTGCATTTTCGACGTGCCTCTGAACCGTCCTTTGCCTCAGACCTGTGGCCAAAGCCTGAGACTCCACTTAGATAAACATCCAATGTCAGTCCGGTCGCAGAGTTCAGCCTCAAGTTTTTCATTTTTTAATGACAATTGGGGAAACGCCTGAATCCATCTTGTTATTGCCAATATACAACTGCCGATGACCAGCATCTGACGCTGCCGCCATCAACTTTTAAGAACTGAGTCATTCAATGCCTCCTGATCGAGGCACCAGCGGCTTTATGGAAGATTCAACCTTTGACAGTGCCCCTCCAGGCACTCGCCATCGTGCAGCCAATTGGAGCAAACTCTTAAGTCAGGCGCGCACAGCGTTCCTTCATCATTCTTATGAAGAGACGCTTGCGCATTGCCAAACTGCGCTGCAAGCCACACATCTACGCCCGGATTCTGAGGCAATCTTGCGCTGTCTGATGGCAGAAGCTTTTGAATGTCTCGCGCGCTTTACTGAAGCCGTGCAAACGCTGGCCCTATACGAAGAAGACCTCAAACGAGAGAAGCTTTCACCCGCATTGCAAAGTCAGGTTTGTTTACGACTCGGGTCGGCTTATGGCGGGACAACTGAAATCCCCAAAGCTGTCGCCTATGCCAAGCAGGCTCTCGCCCTGGCGATTCGGCACAATGACGCGCTGGCAATCAGCCGAAGCCACCTTGTTTTAGGCACCCTGTACCGTCGCCTGGGCGAGTTGTGGTTTGCGCGCGATCATCTGGCAAAGATTCTCAAAGAGCCGCTCCGACACGGTGATCGTTCGCTGCTGGCACAGGCCTATAATGGCCTTGGCATCCTGAGTTTTTTAGAAGGCGAATTCGCAGAAGCCAAACAGGCTTTTGGGCAAGCCATCGAAGCGTTAGGCCCCATAGATGATCCACTTGTACGTGGCAGCGTAGATGTTAATTTGGCAACGATTGCAACTTTGCAGGGACAAATGCGTGAAAGTGTCACATTGTTTGAAAGCGCCCTGCCACATTTGCAACGCGCTCGTAATCCGCGTCTGATTGTCAATGCCTATTCCAACCTTGGATACAGCCTCTTGCGACTCGGCGAAATGAAACGAGCTGCCGAGGTGTTACAAAATTCGCTTGTGCAAGCAAGAGTCTGTGAAGCAATCCTGATCGAAGCCAGCACGCTGGAAACTTTAGGCGAACTTCATTTCATGCAAGGGAATTTTTCTGAGGCAGAGCAGTTGCTGGCCCAGAGCCTTTCCCACCTTAAAGAAATCCAGGCTGGATTCAATCACGCGATGGCGTTATTGACGGCAGGCCGTGGCGCATTGCTGGCCGGAGAAGCGCAGCAGGCAGCGACAGCCTTTCGCGAAAGTCTGGAGATTTGCGACCACATGGGAGACCCGCGTGGACGCGCAAGCGCACAGCTTTATTTGATCGAGGCGCACTTAGCGCTGAAGGATGTATCAGCAGCGCAACAGTTGCTGAGCAAAATCACACCCGAAGTCGAACGCATCAACACGATTAATTTAATGGGACATTTGCGCGAGGTGTCAGGAATGGTAGCCCTCGCGTCAAATCAGGAAAGCACCGCCCTGCGCTTTTTCAATCAAGCTATCTCCATTCGTGAAGTGATGGGAGACCGCTACCGACAAGCGGTGAATTGTTATTACCTGGGACTAACCTACGTCCAGCAGCAGGAACTCATCGCGGCGGAAAAATCGTTTGCACACGCCCACACAATCCTGACAGAGTTGCAAGCCCAGCCAATGCTGAAGCGGGTGGAAGAAGCACGCCAACAATTAGCCATCAACATTATTCACCAGGAACGAGCGACAGATAACTCAGAGCAAATCATTGCGATGCTCTCACGTTTGATCGAAGCTGAGTTTTCGCGCGAAGTATTGCTACATGAGTTGTTCCGCCTCCTGCACGAAGAACTTGGACTTGCGCCCATTGTGCTGCTTCAGGAACAACCTAACCACTCGCTGTTGCCAGTTATGTACTATGCCTGCAATCAAGAGCAGGCGTTAGCGCTGGCACAAACGGTGGCGCGCCAGGAAGTCAATCTGCAAACAGCACGCGTGTACCGACTCTTGGAAAGAAGTGAGCCGTTGTGGCTATATGTCGGAAATAAACAGCCGTCTGTGCCGGATTCGTTGTTGGATTTGCTGATCAAACAACTGCAAATCGGGCTGAAACACAATGAATCTCCCGCCAAAGTATCCCAAACTGCGCCGCCACCTGTGCCAGAGCTACACCCGCTTTTGTTGCCGGGGATGGTGTATTGCAGCCCCGCCATGAAAAAGGTGGTCGAACAAGTCCTTAGTTTGCGCAGCAGCGACATCACCGTTTTGATTACAGGCGAAACTGGAACCGGAAAAGAACTGGTGGCACGCGCAATTCATGCCTTTAGCAAACGCGCTGCACATCCGTTCATCCCGTTCAATTGCGCGGCAGCCCCACGTGAATTAATTGAATCACAACTATTCGGCCACCGACGCGGAGCTTTTACAGGTGCCACAGCCGACTTCTCCGGCATGATTGGCGCGGCGGAAAAAGGCACATTGTTCTTGGACGAAATCGGCGAGCTGGCCCGTGAGATGCAACCCAAATTGCTGCGTTTTTTGCAAAATGGCGAAGTGCAGCGCATCGGCGAAACGGCTCCGCACGTGGTGGATGTACGCGTTCTGGCAGCGACGAATCGGGATTTAGAAGAAATGGTGATAGAAGGAACGTTTCGAGCCGATCTCTTCTATCGCCTGAATGTCATTCAATTTTATCTCCCTTCGTTACGAGAACGCCGCGAAGAGGTGCCGTTGCTGGCTGAGCATTTTCTAGCGCGTTACACGACACAAACCGAGAAAAAAGAGATTTCGCTCTCAGCTGACGTCATGAGCTTGCTCAAACAATATGATTGGCCGGGCAACGCACGTCAGTTGGAAAACGAAATACAGCGATTGGTGGCACTTGCCTCTGATGGAACCAAAATCACACCGGAACTGCTTTCTCCGCATATTCGTAATCAGGCGAAAATCCGTCTGGTAACGCCGCTGGCACCTAAACCAACGCAAACGACTCTGGCCGAAGCCGTGGCAGAAACCGAGCGCCAGCTGATCAGCAATGCGTTTGCGAGCCACAAAGGCAATATTACGAAGGTGGCAGCGGAGTTGGGAGTTTCCCGGTATGGTTTACGAAAGATGCTGCGACGGCATCAGATCCTGCCGCAACGTCAGGCTGGATAAAATCACTGGTGTGTAAAGATTCGTTTCCTGGCGCTGATAGATGGAGTGTTCAGTGTTCATCCAACCTTTGCGGTCAAGATCAATTTATCCCGCTTGGAAACAACCACACCGCCCGGCTTCTCAATCGTCACAGCAAACAAGGTTGGCTTTGAAATATTAAGTTTCGCCTGAATCGGCACAATCACTTCACCAGATTGCGAAACGCTGAAGACGCCACCATCAACCGGATATTTCTCATCCTGATTTGCGTCAAAAATCCAGAGCTGATAGACACTTTCATTCGGATTATTTGCTGCCAGATTCACAAAGCGCAGATAGCCCTGCTGCTTTTCACTGCTCCACACAACATCACCCTGCACCCTCTCAACGCCAGGATATTTCGTCGCTGCCCAGGCAGCTTGCAAGACATCTTTGGCCTCGTTGCTCAGGTTGGTGCGCTGCGCTGTCAGCGAGGACACAGGTGCAGTTGGCTGCAACAACCCTTTCATCCGCGGCCACGCAGCAATCAACGCGAGCAGCAAACAAGCGGCGGCAGCGTACCAACCCGCCCATTGCCAGGCACTGCGGCGCGGGAATTGGAGGACGTTGGAAGCGACCACAGGTTGCAAAGGAATAGACGGCGCAATATCAAAATACGCCTGTGCGTCAGCCAAAACTTTGTTCCGCAAATGATTGGGTAAAGGCTGATGTTCCATTGCTTCCGTCAACTGAATCGCCGTTGCGGCTCGCTCAAACTGCTCCGCATCAAATTCGCGATATTGCGCGAGTAACGCTCGTAATTCGCGGGCTTCTTCCGCGCTCAACTCCTGCACTGCCTGATCTGCCAGCAAATCCGTCAGTCGCTCGTAATCCTGCTCTGTCATGACGACACCTCCTTGGCAGCATCAAGCAGGCGAACCCCAAGCGCAGTGCGAATCTGATTTAATCCACGCCGCACATAGGTTTTCACTGTGCCAAGCGGCAAACTGGTCGCCGCTGATATTTCCTGATGGGAAAGCCCCTGATAAATCGCCAATTGCAACACTTTTTGTTGTTCAGGCCGGAGCTGTTGCATAGCCCGAAATGCCACCGCGGCATCGCTTCTGACATCCAGTTGCTCGCTGTATTGCGGCTCAAATTTATTTACGTCATCAGCAATCGGAACGGTTTCAAGCCGCCGTTTCGATTGGCGCAAACGGTCAATCAAACGGCGGCGCGCAATCATTGCCACAAAGGTAACTTCATTACTTTGCACAGCATCAAAACGCGCAGCGTTCTTCCACAATTCAATAAAGATTTCCTGTACCGCGTCTTCGGCCTCGGCTTCATTGGGTGAGAGCTTGCGCGCGAGTGACCAGACCAGCCCGCCATAAGTATCAATACAGCGCTCTACAGCGGACTTGTCTCCCGCCGCAATGCGCTGCAGGATTGATTTCTGCACTTTGCTGTCTGTCATCGTATATCTTTGGGAGGGCCTCAACTCAGAACCGAAATCCCATCGAAGCCATTCCGTAATGAACCTGGGCAAAATTATATACAGATTGTACGTCGGCACCACCATCCAGCAGGCGATAGCCTACGCCTACCTGCCAACGCGGTGTCAGATCATACGTAATCTTTACCGCTCCATCCAGGGCACGGCCCTGACTGGCACCAAGTCCTTCAAAGTCGAAGACAAAATGGGCGCGCTTGGTAAGATTGTATTGTGCGGTGAAGGCAGCGAAAGGAACAACCCCCAAGTCTGGATCTTCCACACGCAATGCACCCTGTTGTAATTCAATTTTGGCATCGCGAATCAAGGCTCCCGCTCCGGCCTGAATCTTCCAGCGTTCGCTATCTTTCAGCGTATAGCGCCAGTTCACGCGATAATTATTGAACTGATATGTCCCTTTGGTAGCAACGTTCGGGGCAAATGTCGCGCTTTCAAAAAACGTCGGCGTGGGTAAGGTGCCCGTGCCGGAAACTTTGAGCGGGGCATACAAAAATCGCAGTGTATTGCGTTCTGAAACTTTGGCTTCCGCATACACCCGAAAGTAACCGCCGGGGCCAGTAGCATTAAGCGCACTGAATTTGAAAGGCGTTCCCGTGTCGCCTGGATCGCGCACATCGTTGCGCGTGAAGTTAAAAACGCCACCTTCGACTTCAAGATTTACTCTGTAATCGTCTGTCTGGGCGAATACTGCCTGCCCCCAAGCGAGCAGGCAAGCAAGACAAGTAGCTAACCAAACAATAAGTTTCATAACCCTTCATAAAGGCGGGAGCAGACGGTTAAGATCAATCTGCTGCCCGCACTTCCCGCTCCTGCCAATTCTTCCTTACTCCGGCATCAAAACGGTATCAATCACGTGAATTACACCGTTGCTAGTGGCGATGTCAGCTTTCACCACATTCGAATTGTTAATGCGAACGCCGCCTTTGGCCTTTGCGAACTTCAGACTACCACCTTGTACTGTCTTGGCACCTTTTGAAGCCAGCACATCTTTCGCTTCCAGCTTTCCAGGCACAACGTGATAGGTCAAAATCTTAACCAGCTTGTCCTTGTTTTCCGGCAAGAGCAGCGATTCTAACGTGGCTTTCGGGATTTTGGCGAAGGCTTCATCGGTCGGTGCAAACACAGTGAATGGGCCATTGCCTTTCAGAACATCAACCAATCCCGCCGCCTTAACCGCTGCCACCAATGTTGTAAAGCTACCTGCAGCGACAGCAGTATCAACAATATCAGCTTCATGAGTTCTGACCGCAGCGCTGTGATTTTTTGCCGCATGATCATTTCCCTTCGTGGTCGGGTTTGCTGCTCCGGTGAATGGTGCAAATAAAGCAAGTACGAACGTAAATAAAATCAGGTGTTTCATCATTTCTCCTGTCCAAAGTTAAGTTCAAGCACACGTTGGGAGGTGTGCAGCCATTTGTGAACAACAAAATTGAGCAGCCGTAAGGAAAAGTAATTTTTCCTCTTACGTCGCATGTATTCGTCAGGGTTTGGAGATTGGATTCAGAAGAAGGAAATATTTTTTTTGCGCGATCAGTACCGCGACCGGCAAGGAGCATTACTTGCACTGTGACACGCCCCTTCTCGGTCGTGATACTGGTCGTTCGTTTCCTTGTGGGGTTGTTTCAATTGAGTCATCTCTAAAGATCGTTATTTTTGCGGCTATAAATTTCGCTGCGTTGCCCATTCCAATAACTTCCCGCTAAGCACCGCGCAATTTGACTGCAAATCAGCAACACTGGCACATCCACACAACATCATTGCCGCACGTAGCTCGGTGATCAGGTCTTGCAAATAAGCTTCGACGCCTGCTACACCGCCCGCAACATAAGCGCGCAAAACAGGCAACGCAACGCCTGCGGCTTGTGCGCCGAGAGCAATGGCTTTGGCCGCGTGCATTCCGGTGCGGATGCCGCCGGAGGCAATCAGTTTTAATCCAAGGCCGCCTAATTCCAGCACGCTTGCCGCAGTGGGCACGCCCCAATCCCAAAACGCTTCGCCAAGGTGTTGTAAGGTGCGATTGCGTAAGGTTTCTACGCCAACCCACGACGTGCCGCCCGCGCCGGAAACGTCAATCCATTTGACGCCTGCTTCGGCTAATTTCTCGCCGGTTTCACGCGCAAAACCGCAGCCAGTTTCTTTGACGATGAGGGGCACGGGCAATTCGCTGACGAGTCGTTTGATTGTCGCAAGTGAGCCGCGAAAATCGCGGTCGCCTTGATGCTGCACAATTTCCATTGCAGTGTTCAGATGAAGGCACAGTGCATTGGCCTGAATGTCATCCACCAGCTTTTCCAAGGCAGCAATACTCATTTCACGTGCCTGGGCGATCCCGATGTTGCCAAAGAGCAACACGTTTGGGGCTTGTTCGCGGACGCAAAAGGTTTCGGCGACTTCCGGGTAATTGAGCATCACGCGTTGCGAGCCAACGCCAAAGGCAATTCCCAGACGATCTGCGACGGCTGCCACTTCTTTATTGAATTTGCCTGCGTCCGGCGTGCCCCCCGTCATTCCGGTGATGATGATGGGATATGCTAATTTTTTGCCGACGACTTCGACGCTTAAATCAAGCTCGTCCAGCAGGGTTTCAGTCAGCGGTTGATGGACAAGTTCGACGTGTTCCAGCCAGGTTGTCTTTTGTTTGAACTCTACATTCTGCTGAGCGCAGAGATCGAAATGGCTTTGTTTACGCTGAATGATTTCGGCAGCTTGACTTTCTGACATTGAGAAACATACTCCGTACTTTGAATAGGATTTAGGTTTTAGGTTTTGCTCCGCGCGCTTGTGATGACCATTCGATGAGAATCCTGCCCTATATCCTAAATCCCAATTCCTAAATCCTCCCAGGAATTATGGCACACAACATTGTATACTGCTTTTATGCCACGCATCGTAGCGATCAGTGATACGCACTCACGTCACCAACAGTTCATGGATTTACCCGCAGGCGACATTCTTATCCACGCCGGAGATGCCACCGTACGCGGCGAATTAGAAGAAATCACCGAATTCAATCGCTGGCTTGGGACATTGCCTTACAAGCATAAGGTTTTCGTCGCGGGCAACCACGATTTTTTGTTCGAGCGATGGCCAGAAGTGGCGCGAGCAATCATGACAAATGCACATTATTTGCAGGATGAGTTTGTGATGCTTGATGGCTTGAAAATTTATGGCGCGCCCTGGCAACCACGATTTTTCAATTGGGCTTTCAATGTGGATCGTGGCCCCAAAATTCGGCGCAAATGGGAGCGAATCCCCGATGACACGGATGTGTTGATTACACACGGCCCGCCGCACGGAATTCTGGACGTGGTTTCTGACCGTTGGACAGGAAAAGCCGAGTCTGTCGGGTGTGAAGAATTGCTGCCTATCGTGCAACAGATCAAACCGCGCGCGCATATTTTCGGTCACATTCATTCCAGCTATGGGCAAATAACACAGCATGGAACCGAATTTATTAACGCTTCATCCTGCAATGAAGCATACAAAATTGTGCACCCGCCCATCGTGATTGATTTATAAACTTATGGCCACTTACGACGACTTAGTCTTTACGCATCGGCTCTTTATGAAGGGCTATCCGTTCTCTCGCTATGCGCTTGATCCGGTGCCCTGCACGCCGCTTGGCAAACCATTGCACGAAGCGCGGGTGGCGATTGTCACGTCGGCGGGCGTGCATTTGCCAGAACAGGAAAACTTCGATCATTCGATCAAAGGCGGCGACACGTCCTTCCGCGAAATCCCGAACACGGTTGAGACGCAAACCCTCTGCGAAAGTCATCGCAGCCCCGGCTTTGATCACACGGGTATCCAAACAGATCGGAATCTCGCTTTTCCGTTAGATCGCTTTCGCGAGTTAGAAGCAGAGGGCGTGATTGGTGAGTTGAATGATCGTCATTTCAGCTTTATGGGTTCGATTGTGATGCCGCGCAAGCTGATTGACGAAACATCGGTGCAAGTGGCAAAGATGCTGCGTGAAGATGGCGTTGACGTAGCGTTTCTCACACCTGCCTGACCGATGTGCGTGCAAACCGTGGGTTTGCTTTCCGGTGCCATCGAACGCGAAAACATTAGTACCATAAGCATCTCGTTGCTGCGTGAAGTGACATCCATCATTCATCCGCCGCGCGCGCTGTTCGTGCCGTTTCCAATGGGTTTTCCGTTGGGCGCACCGAATGATCCGGGTTTGCAGCACCAAGTCATTCGCGCAGGGCTGGCATTATTAGAACGAACGGATGTACCTGTGCTGGAAACATTCGGTAATTCAGAAAGGAATGTTGCATAAATGACCTGCCGCATTTGGCTGCTGTTATTTTTGACCTCAGCTTTTAGCCTTCTCACATTCGCCCAAAATCATCGCGTCGTCAGAATTTCAGCCAAGGAGGCTGTCAATCCTGGTGAGGTTTCAGTTGCCATCAATCCGAAGAATCCTGACAACATCATCGGCGTTTCATTCCAATATGGCCAACCGGGGCAGGCACGCGTCAGCGATGTTCGCTATGTAACAGCTGACGGCGGCAAAACCTGGATCACGATGAATGCCGCAAATTTGCGAAACCTGCCACAAGGGGATGATTCCATCGCATTCAGCAGCGAAGGCATCGCATATCACGCTTATATGTCGTTTGATGGCATTCGCGTCAAACAACCGCAACGCGCCTTCAGTGGCATTTGGGTCAGCGCGTCCAAAGACAGCGGGCAAACCTGGGCAGACCCCGTACCCGTCATTGACCACGTCAACTCTGTCTTACCATTTGAAGACAAACCCTATGTTGTCACCGACAACGTTAATGGCTCGCCCTATCGCAACAACGTTTACCTGGCCTGGACGCGCTTTGATGTTTACGGCAGCAAAGACCCGCAACATCGTTCGCATATTTTCTTTTCGAGTTCGCGCGATGGCGGCAAAAGCTTTGCTCCGGCATTTGAAGTTTCTGACACCACGGGCGATTGCGAAGACAGCGATAATACATTGGAAGGTGCGATTGCAGCGTCCGGTGTAAAAGGCGAAGTTTATTTGGTCTGGGCAGGGCCAAAAGGCTTGTACTTCGATAAATCGCTGGATGGTGGTGTGACGTTCGGCAAAGACAAAATTATTTCCGAGATGCCCGGCGGATGGGATTTTGAAATGCCCGGACTTGATCGCGCCAACGGGATGCCTGTGACGAAAGTGGACACCAGCAACGGCCCGAATCGTGGCACGATTTATGTGAATTGGGTGGACGCGCGCAACGGCGATCATGATGTTTTTCTGATGTCTTCACGCGATGGCGGAAATAGCTGGTCAACGCCTGTACGCGTCAATGATGACAGGCTGAAAAATGGCAAAGACCAATTCTTTACGTGGATGGCAATTGACCCTGTGGACGGTTCCGTCAACATCGTCTTTTATGATCGCCGTGACTTGAATGGCACGAAAACCGGACTGACCTTAGCGCGCAGCATTGACGGAGGCAAAACTTTCGCCAATCACAAAATCAATCTTGCCCCGTTTGAATGTGACAAGTCTGTTTTCTTTGGCGATTACAGCGGAATTGATGCGTACGGCGGGCGTGTTGTGCCGATTTTCATGCACTTCGTCGGCAAGCGCGATTTGGCAGTGTCAGCAGCGATTTTTGATTTCAAGCCGGGGACAATGGAACAATTGAAGCCATAGGGCAATTCATTTTCTGTTTGGCGTGATGATGCGATCTCGAATGAGGTGAACAACATCCGCTGGTAATCCCTGTATTTGGATTTCTCGCGTCAGGAGACGGCGCAAATAATCATCGCCACCACTCGTCTTAAATTGTTCTCGTTGGATCAAATGCAAAAGTCTTTTCCCATCAATCACACGATGAGCAGTTGCAAGTTGAGAAAGCAATGGGTCAAGCAACTGCTCTTTTTCCTGGATCAATCTTTCGGCCTCTGCCTTAGTGCATTGCAATCTCTTCGCTGCTTGCTGAATCACAATGTCCCGATCCGTGTCGTGCCCGATGCTGAAATATTCGGGGTCTGATCCCCGCGAATTTTGGCTGGCGTCAAAAAATACCCAATTTGCCGCCATAATGCTTTTCAAGCTTCGGCAACGATCCAACAATTGCGTTTCCATTGCTTGTTGATCGGGCAGTTGCCTAATGATTTCTGGATGCCGCACTCGTAACACTTGTCGCAATGGTTCTGGTTCCAATAGGTAGTTCTCTAATGCGTATCGTCGCAGGATGAATTGATGAGAGGTTTCTACATACGAATCTTCAACCTCTTCATCCGAACGAAAGTCCCGATCCATAATGCCGTAGGCTTCTTGCAAAGTGCCTTTCGTGAGCCATTCTTGCAGTAGCTTTTCCAACGCAAGAATGCCTCCACAATCAAAGAATTCGATCTCTGCAAGCTCTGCTCTGAACCACTCCCGTAACACTTCATAATCATCCTTGCCCTCAACCAAAACGATAATTCGTCCTCCAGCGGCGAAGCGAGCACGAGTTAGTTCGGGAGAGTCAGACGATGAGATAATGCGCATGGCTGTGAATCAAAAAGGAGTCAATACACGCGTGTTTTCTGCACTAAAGATTTCGACAAATACAGGCGCGTGCGTCGTGACAATAAGCTGATACGGGATTTCTTTTTGCAAGGCCAGAAGCCCCTGCGCCAGCCGATGTTGATAGGCTGGGTGTAGGCTGTTTTCGATTTCGTCAATCAAGACGATACTTCCCGGTAATAACTTTCGATAAAGCTCAATCAAGATGATGAGCAGGTTTTGTTCGCCTGAACTGAGTTCGTGCAATCGGTGTTCGTGCCCGTCCTTAGTCTTCACAAATACGTCCAGTTCTTTACGGTTGACGTGAAAAGTCTTTCCATCAAAGTCTAAATCATTCAGAAATTTTCGCATTTGTTCGAAGCGTTCCGTGTCTGAATATTCTAGCCATATCAAATAAGAGGTTAGTGATCCCCAAAATTGCCTAACGACTTCGATGCGCTGAACAAACTTGTACGCATCTGCTTCTTTTTGAATCTGGTCTGGTGAAACAGGTTCGAGGCTTCGATTATGAGGCAGGTAAATGATAGACGGTACTAAATCAGAGAGTGCGACGTATAGATCTGAGGCTGGATATTTACTCGGTATGCCTTGCTGCATACCAATCCTTTGCCTGATTTCGATAGCAAATCCTGTGTCTTCAGGCATGAGTGTATTTGGATATGGGCCTTTTCCCCAGCCGCATTTTTCTTCGTGCAAACGTGCATCTGTCGGCGGCACGCCATAAAACAAACTCATTTCCTTTCCCCCAACCAAAAAATCCATTTGTAAATACTCTGACTTCTTTTTAGCCAAGAAGTCAGGGGCTTTTTGCACCTGATGATCGTCAAGAGTATCCAGCGATTTTGGAATGAGCATCTCCGCCATTGCGGCAATCACTTCGAGGACCGTTGTCTTTCCACTTCCATTTGCGCCTCCAATCACACAAACAGGCAAGGTCTTCCCGCTAGCATCAAAAAAATCTATCTTGATGTCGTCAATCGGCCCGCAATTCTTGATTCTGACGGAACGCAATTCCAGTTTCATAATTTTGTTTTCAAGTTAGGGACGCAGATGGTTGTTCCTTAACCGGAAACTCAACGCGCGCATACACATCTTTCAGCGGCAAGTGACAATCAATAGATTCGATGTGGATGCTTTCTGTAAGTTCAAATTCTTCCGACAACAACCAGAATTTCCCGTGCCGGGTATAATGTTCGATACGAGCAATATCTTGTGAAATGAGAACATAGTCGGTTAAGGATTCAAGCTGGCGATAGCTGGCAAATTTTTCCCCGCGATCATAGGCTTCGGTCGAGGGCGAAAGCACCTCAATAATTACTTTGGGATTGAGAATCACATCCTTGAATTGATCGTGATAAATAATTTTCCCACAAACAAGCACGATGTCTGGATAACCAAAAAATTTCAAACCCGGCGTGCGAACTTTTGTATCGGAAGTAAAATCCTCACAGCCTTTCCCTTCTAGTTGCCTGCCTATGATCTTAAGCGCATCTGCGTTGATTCGTCCGTGATTTGGACTCTCGCCCGCCATCGCAAAAATCCTGCCATCAATGTACTCACTTCTAAATTCTGCCGCTCTCTCCAAGGCTAAATATTCTTCTGGGGAGTAATATGTTTTTGGTTGTGGTAACGCCATCGCATTTGCTCCTTTGCTCAAGATTATGATGGGTGGCGCGGTTGCGTCAATTACTTCTTCGTCGGTCGAATGCCGTGATAGTTCACGTCTATCGTCATCTTCCCTGCCCATTTTTTCGGGACTTTTTTGCCTGCGGCCCAATGGATTCCATTGATGACGAATCGCTGCATCGCCTCTTCCTTGAAGTCGAATGGATGACCGAGCGTGGTGACGAAGACTTTTGCGCCTGCTTTGTTTTTCCATGTCCAGGCAACGGGATTGTCTACGACGGGGCGATTCGGACGGACTTCGGGGTTGACGGATTTGCCCATCAACAGAACTTCTGCATCAGCGGGTGGATAATTTGGCTTGACGTGATAGAGCCATGAGGCAACGTGAAACGAAGCGGGGATGCCCGTCAGGATGGGATGTTTTGCGGCTTCTTTGATGATGGAAACATCGGTGCTCGACAAATGACCATAGTGATAATGCCCTCCACCCCAGCCGGGCGGCCCGCCCAGATAATCCACCGCAAACGCATTCCATTTTTCCAGTTCGTGCCCTTTCGGATAATTGAACGCGTGTGTTGTAGTACGAAAAGCCACAATAGGTTTGCCGGATTTCAGATAGTTCTCAATGTGACGCAACTGATCAGCAGGCAAGCGCCGCCAACGCAGGAAAAACACGGCAACATCGGCTGTGTCCAATGCTTCAAGCCCGGGGATGTTTTCTTCGGCGTTTTCATCCGGGTACGATTTCACGACTGTCGTTTTGAAGCCGTATTTTGTTTCCAGTTCTTTGGCAAGGATCGGGAAGGTTTCTTCCGAACTGTATTCGTGATCGCCGCTGACAAAGACGATGTGCGGCTTTTTCGACGATTGCGCAAAGGCACTGACAGAACTCAGGAACAAAAGGACGAGCAGAATTTTTCGGGTCATACGGGTGAGTCTCTTTGGATGAAAGTCAGATTCGTTGTTACAATCACGCCCATTCAAACACTGATGAAGTAATCCTTTTGTGTAGCATTGTCAACGAGTGCTCAGAGTTCACGCTTCAGTGTGGTGGTTCGGTTGCAGAAAGTAAAACCACGCTGAAGCGTGAACTCCGAACAACTCTCATCATTTCTGATTTCTCAAGGAGAATAGATGTACCGTTTCTTATCAATCGCTCTTTTTTCTCTTGTGTTCTGGCAAGCTTGCGGGCCGCAGCCAAATTCAACCGCGAGCAACACAACCGCCTCAACCAGCCCCGCCGCTTCGGCTTCGGCTGCGCCAACGGCGACACCGGAACTTCCACCAACGCCCGCTCCCACGCCTGCGTTAACAGGCGCGGACGCAGAACTGTGGGCGAAAGCGATGAAGATTCATCAATCGTCCATTGTCATTGATACCCACAATGATGTGACCTCTGCGATTCTGGATGATGGTTTTGATCTGGGTGAAAATGGCATTGTGAACGGTCGCATCAAAACGCATACGGACATCGCACGATTGAAAACGGGCGGGATGGGCGCGCAGTTTTTTGCGGTCTATGTCGGCAAAGAATTCGTCAACAAAAAGGCCGAAGAAGGCGGCGGCGCAGCACGGCGGGCGATGGATATGATTGATGTTGTTTATGATCAGGTCAAAAAACACCCTGACACGTTCGAAATGGCATACACCGCTGATGATATTCGCCGCATTCGCAAGAGCGGAAAGATCGCAGCGCTGATGGGCATTGAGGGCGGCCACGCGATTGAAGACAGTTTGCACGCCTTGAGAAACTTTTATCGGCTCGGCATTCGCTATATGACGCTGACCCACACGAACACGAACAGCTGGGCTGATTCCGAGGCTGATTTGAAAAAGCCGGACGTCAAACATCACGGCGGACTGAGCGATTTTGGCAAGCAGGTTGTTCTGGAAATGAATCGTCTGGGAATGATGGTGGACATTTCACACGTTGCTGACGACACGATGGCAGATGTCTTTGAAGTCTCGAAAGCTCCGGTCATTGCTTCGCATTCTTCGGCTCGTGCCATTGCGGCTCACACGCGCAATTTGAATGACGACGAGTTACGCGCGATTGCGAAAAATGGTGGCGTCGTGATGGTCAATTTTTACGACGGCTTTATTGATCCTAAGAAAGCCGAAGTTACTTTTAATGGGCGCGCCAAAGAAGAAGAACTGAAACAAAAATATCCCAATGACCCGAAACGCGTAGCCGACGAAATGAAGCAATGGCGGGCGCAATACAAGTTTGATAAAACACCGCTTTCAGTGCTGATGGATCACATCGAACACATCATCAAAGTGGCAGGCATTGATCACGTCGGCTTTGGTGCTGACCTGGATGGCATCCCCCTGGATGCCGCTCCCGTCGGCGCAGAAGATGTATCCAAATATCCCGTCATCACGTTTGAGCTACTCAAACGCGGACATTCTGAAGCGGACATCAAAAAAATCCTGGGCGAAAATTTGCTGCGGGCAATGGCGCGCTGCGAACAAGTCGCTAAAGAAATGCCAAAAATGTAGAGCAGGCGGCTCGCCTGTTCAGTTCGAATCGTTATTTGTTGGGGACAGGCAAGCTGCCTGTCCTACATTTTCAGGAGCTTTTATGAAACGTCGAGAATTCATCCAAACAAGCACCGGACTGGCACTCACGTCAGCCTTCATCACGAAAAAAGCGCACGCTTATTCCTACGGTGAAGAGTTTGCGCAAAAGAAACCGCGTGTCGGGTTGATCGGCACGGGCTGGTACGGCAAGAGCGATTTGTTTCGACTGGTGCAGGTCGCGCCTGTCGAAATCGTATCGCTTTGTGATGTGGATAAGAAGCTGTTAGCTGAAGCCGCCGCGATGTCTGCCGAGCGTCAGGAGTCAAAAAAGACGCCACGCACCTACAGTGACTATCGGCAGATGCTTAAGGAAAAAGATTTGGACATCGTGCTGATCGCGACGCCCGATCACTGGCATGCGCTGCCGATGATCGAGGCCGCCAAAGCAGGCGCGGATATGTATTGCCAAAAGCCGATCAGCGTTGACGTGGCTGAAGGCAAAGCCATGCTCGACGCCGCGCGCAAATACAAACGCGTCGTGCAAATCGGCACGCAACGTCGCAGCACACCGCATTTGATCGAAGCCCGCGAACAAATCGTGCAGGCAGGTAAGCTTGGCAAAGTGGGATTAGTTGAAATTTATTGCTACTACCACATGCGTGCGAAAGAGAATCCGCCCGACAGTACACCACCAGATTATTTGGACTACGAAATGTGGACGGGGCCTGCGCCAATGCGCCCATACGACACGCTGAAGCATCCTCGTCGCTGGCGCGCATTTATGGAATACGGCAACGGCATCGTCGGCGATATGTGCGTTCACATGCTGGACATGACGCGCTGGATGCTGAATCTGGGCTGGCCGAAACGCATCTCATCATCGGGCGGAATTTTGATAGACAAAGCGAGCAAAGCGAATATCACCGACACGCAAACCGCAACATTTGATTTCCCTGATTTTCCCGTTATCTGGCAACATCGCAGCTACGGCGCACCGCCCGATCCGAAGTATCCGTGGGGCATGACGATTTATGGCGAGAAAGGTACGCTCAAAGCCAGCGTGATGAGCTACGACTTCACCCCGATGGATAACAAAGAGCAACCTATTCACAAAGATGTGACCTACGAATTTGAGCAATACCCAATTGATCGCACTGAAAAAGATTTGGAGCGCCACGTTGCGCCTGCGATCCGCGGCCATATGCGCGATTTGCTGCGGGCGATAGAAAATCGCAGCCGACCCGTAGCGGACATTGAAGAGGGTTACATTTCTTCGGCAAGCTGTATTTTGGCGAACAACGCGCTAAAGCTTGGACGCTCTCTCACGTGGGACCCACAGAAACATCAGGTCGTTGGTGATGCAGAGGCAAATAAACTGTTGCGGCGGGAATATCGTAAAGGGTGGGTTCATCCGGCGGCTGGATAAAGATTCCAAACAAGAAACTTATCCAAAAAGGCCAAAGAATCGTTTGCGTTTCTTGGGTTCGTCACTCTCTTCGCGGCGGACTTTAGCTTTGGCCTGGGCAGGATGACGAAATTCGCCAACCTGATAAACCTGACGCGAGGGCAATTCGACAGCAGACAGGACGCCAGTCATATAAGCACCCGTGTCCACTGCAATTAATTCCTCACGCTGCCACACCTGCCCCCATTCGCCAAAATGCTGCCCGGCGATGGTGTGGCCGAAAACTACTAACTTGCCGTCGTATTCTGAGAAAAAGCGGCGATTACGTCCCCACATCAATTCGGAACTGTCAGGCGAAAAGCTCGGATGCAGAAAGGAACCATCAGTCATTTTCGGCAAGCTGGCGTGGACATAAATGGCATGATCGTCTTCGTGCCAAACGGGTAAGGAAGCCAGAAATTCAACATGTTCCTGCGGAATATTTACATTCCCCTCGGCGTCAGTATAGCTTTTCAGACAATCTAGACCGCCTGTTTTGAGCCAGGCATCAGAGTATTCCGTATTCGGGCGCAACATAGAACCAACCATCATAACTTCGTGATTTCCCTTAAGAATCACGACTGTATCCGGCGCTTCCTGTTTCAATTGCATCGCCCGTTCGACAACGCCTTTGGAGTCTTCCCCACGATCAACCAAATCGCCGATCAAAATTAAAAAATCCTGTCGCGGTTGATATTTCATTTCCGCCAGAAGTTGATTAAATAAATCCAGTTTCCCGTGAATATCGCCAACAACCAGTGTTCTCATAACCTCTTTCATCGTTTCGCCCGCGCACGGCTCTTTGCAAAGTGGGAGCAAAAAGTTATATTTCTGCTTCAGTCTATACTTATCAAGGTGATCAAGCTACCGATTTTATAAAAGCCTGCTCCGATGTCATCTATTCTAACCGTTGCCAACCTGCTCACGATCCTGCGACTGATCCTAACGCCCGTCTTTGTGACAGCCTTATATTACAAAAACTTTGGCTATGCATTAGCAATTTTCTTTGCCAGTGCACTCACGGATGGTCTGGATGGCTTAGCCGCTCGCAGCTTAAATCAGAAAACGCAGCTTGGTGAAATACTTGATCCCATTGCTGATAAGTTGTTACTGGTAACGGCATTTATTGTATGTTCGATGCAACGCTTCACCTTATTGACGCCCATTCCCTTCTGGCTGACAGCCGCAGTGATCAGCCGCGACATTTTTATTGTCGTTGGAGCATTGGTCATCAACATGGTGACGGGATTTAGTGGGTTCCGCCCCTCGATGCCGGGCAAGGTCAGTACGGTCGTGCAACTGTGCGCAATTATTATGTTCCTGGCAGCCAATGCACTGGGCTGGGGCTTGGATTATTTGATCTGGATTTATTACCTTACGTTTGGTATCACCGTATTTTCCGGGCTGCATTATATTTTTCATGCAAATCGTCTGATGAATGAAGAGAACAAATCAACGCCCGTAACATCACCGCCCAAATAGGCAAAGACATGGAATCAACGACAACTCGCCCACAGCGTGGTGGCCCGCTCGAATGGATGCGGTGGATTCCTGCCGCATTGATTGCGATTGTCATCATTGCAAGTATTATTATTGGCAGTCGCGTGATTTTAATTCCGCTGCTTAGCTCATTTGCATTAGCGTATATGCTGGAACCGCTGGTGGAGCTTATGGAGCGGCGAGGATGGTCACGAACTCCGGCGGTGTTGGCAACATTAGCCGTAACCACGCTGGCGCTGATCTTAGCCCTGCTCTTCGTCATTCCCAGTATCTGGTCACAACTTGTTCATTCGTACGAACAACTGCCCAATGCACTACAAGCCGGGCATCGTGTGATTGATCCGCTGATTGCCAAACTTAAAACGACCAGTCCGCCTGTATACGAATTCCTTCAATCCTGGCTACAGAAAGTTCGTTCGCCTGAGCAGCAAGCGGAAATCGGCTCGACAATCGGGACCTGGCTACAAGGCGGCTTGCTCAAATTGGTAACGGCTACCTCATCATTATTCGACTTGTTGTTAATTCCCTTCTTTGTTTTCTACCTGCTGAGCGATTACCTAAAGATGAAATCGCGCATTGAGCGCTGGATTCCGCCACGGTATCGTGCGACGGGCGGCAAGTTGCTGAGTCAAATCAATGGCGTGCTTTCAGCCTATGTGCGTAATCAGTTTTTGATTGCGTTTGTGATGGGATTACTTTACGCCTTCGGTTTTGCCGTCCTGCGGGTTCCGCTAGCACTGACAATTGGCCTGATTTCCGGGTTCCTGAACTTTGTTCCGTATCTGGGAACGCTGACGGGATTGGTATTAGCAATTTCGTTCACAGCTTTGGACGGTGCCGGAGTAGGCCGATTAGTCGGGGTGTTGGCAGTTTTCGCAATTGTGCAAAGCATCGAGGGGTATTACTTAACTCCCAAACTGCTGGGCGAAAGCCTGAATTTACATCCATTAGTTGTCTTGCTGGGGCTGGTGATTGGCGGAAATCTTTTCGGACTGCTGGGCATTATTCTGGCCGTCCCTGTCATTGCCGCAGCGAAAGTTATTTTGCGATTCATGGAAGAGGAAATTTATCAAAAAGCTGAGTTTTACCAACGTGGTAGCCCAGAATGTCTAGCAGTAGCCATACAGCCATCCAATACACCAGTTGAAATTACAGTTGCCACACCAGAAAAAACCGAAGATAAACCGGACGCGGGAAACGAAAAACAACGACATTGAAAAAGCAATTTGACCGCAGCTCTTTGAGCGGCTACTCGGCCCGTTAATGATGTTTGGTTCGTAAGGAGGGCAAAATAGGCGTTTAGCGTAAAAGCGATAGGACTGAGACGGGATAGCCTCTTTTTCTGCCTACGCACACACCTTCTTGATACAGCCTTTAACTCATTCAATTTACTTGAGTAAACAAACTCAATACCTGCAATCGCTACTTGCTTGACATAAAAACCCGCACAAAACGTGCAATCAAAAAACTTGACAACAACCCACTCAAGTTTTATATTCACCTCGTTTTTGTGCGGTTTATTTGAACGCAATTATTTTCTGGTATACCTAGGCAGCGCTGCCTAACAAAAGATTCTGCGCACTGTCAGGCTCTGTTTTGACACATTGGGAGGAAAAATGAGCAAAGTTATCGGTATTGACTTAGGCACCACGAACTCGGTCGTGGCGATTATGGAAGCGGGGGAACCAGTCGTTCTAACCAATTCTGAAGGCGGACGGACGACTCCATCGGTGGTGGGTTTCACCAAGGATGGGAATCGGCTGGTAGGACAAGTGGCTAAGCGTCAGGCAGTCACAAACCCGGAAAACACCGTTTATTCAATCAAGCGGTTTATGGGGCGTCGTTACAACGAAGTAGGCGACGAAATGAAGCAGGTTCCGTACATCATTCAACAGGCTTCCAATGGGGATGTGCGCGTGAAAGCAGGCGATAAGGATTATTCTCCGCCGGAAGTCTCGGCCATGATCCTGCAAAAACTGAAGCAGGCCGCAGAGGATTATCTGGGACAAAAAGTTACGCAAGCGGTGATCACCGTTCCAGCCTATTTCAACGACGCGCAACGTCAGGCAACGAAAGATGCAGGCAAAATTGCCGGCCTTGAGGTACTGCGTATCGTGAACGAACCCACGGCGGCAGCGTTAGCCTATGGGTTGGACAAGAAAAAAGATGAAACGATTGCGGTTTTCGACTTTGGTGGCGGTACGTTCGACATTTCGGTTCTTGAAGTTGGCGAAGGGGTGGTCGAAGTAAAATCCACCAACGGCGACACGCACCTTGGCGGTGATGACATTGATGAACGCCTGATCAAGTGGATCAGCGAAGAATTTAAGAAAGATCAGGGCATTGATCTATCACAGGACAAGATGGCATTGCAGCGCCTGAAAGAAGCAGCTGAAAAGGCCAAGATCGAACTGTCTTCAGCAATGGAAACTGAAATCAATCTGCCCTTCATTACGGCAGATGCTTCAGGGCCGAAACACCTGGTTATGAAGCTTACCCGCGCGAAATTTGAAGCGTTGGTGGATGATATTTTGCAGCGCACGCTCAATCCTTGCCGCCAGGCAATCAAGGATGCGGGCATTGATGCCAGCAAAATTGACGAAGTTGTGCTGGTTGGTGGTTCAACGCGTATTCCGAAGATTCAGCAAATGGTCAAGGAATTCTTTGGCAAAGAACCGAACAAGAGCGTGAACCCGGACGAAGTTGTGGCGATTGGCGCAGCGGTGCAAGCGGGTGTGCTTGCGGGCGACGTCAAAGACTTGCTGCTGCTCGACGTGACGCCGCTCAGCTTGGGTATTGAAACGCTGGGTGGAGTTTTCACGAAGTTGATTGAACGCAATACGACGATTCCAACGCGTAAATCTGAAGTCTTTTCCACGGCGACAGACAATCAAACTTCCGTTGAAGTGCATGTGTTGCAAGGCGAGCGTTCAATGGCGGGGGACAATCGCACGCTGGGCAAATTCCACTTGGTAGGAATTCCGCCCGCACCGCGCGGCATGCCGCAAATTGAAGTCACCTTTGACATTGATGCGAACGGCATCGTGAACGTCTCAGCGCGCGACTTGGGCACAGGCCGCGAGCAAAAGATCACGATTACTGCATCGTCAGGACTGGCAAAAGATGAAATTGACCGGATGATGAAGGATGCCGAATCGCATTCGGATGAAGACAAGAAACGCCGCGAAGCGATTGAAGCCAAGAATCGTCTGGATTCGTTAATTTATCAGACAGAAAAAACGATTACGGATAATCGCGAGAAGATCGCGGTTGGCGTCATTTCAGAGGCGGAGTCAGCAGTTGCAGATGCCAAGAAAGCAGTTGAGTCCGGTGATGCTGATGCGCTCAACGCGGAGTACGATAAGCTTACGCGGGTTTCACATCGAATTGCTGAATCGCTCTATCAAAGCGCCAGCAATACAGGCAATGCGGATGCAGCTTCGGCAGGAGCTGCTGGGGCAACTGGCGACGCAGGACAGGCCAAGTCCGGCAACGAAGATGTGATTGATGCTGAGTACATTGACGTTGATGATAAAAAATAGCAATTAGCCCTTAGCCTTAGCTGTTAGCGATTGGCAGATTACTTACTGCCTCCTGCTAACAGCTAATTGCTAATGGCAAATCGCAATGGATGTATTTATGCCACGCCAAAACATTTTTTTTAGTGATCTTGCAACACTCGAACAGCAAATCAATCAGTTGTTTGAGAGCACCAGACATAGCAATCAGCCATCGCGAAATTCCTGGTCTCCAGCAGTAGATATTTATGAAACGGCCAGCAGTTTTGTGCTGACGGCTGAAGTGCCGGGCATTAGCAGCGATGAAATTGACGTGAAGGTAGTGGATAACCAACTAACACTGCGCGGGGAACGGCGATGGGATCGAGAAGGCGCAAGTGAAACGGGTAGCGAACAGTTCCACCGTTTAGAAAGTGCCTATGGCAAATTCGAGCGCGGCTTCAACCTTTCTGAACGGATAGATGTTGAGAATATTTCTGCGGCGCTGGAAAAAGGGGTATTAACAGTAAAATTGCCGAAGCGCACGCCAAAGGTGCAAAAAATCAAGGTCGAGACGGAATGATGGAAAGAGAGAGATAGCGCAATATAGAGAAGGCATAATCGGGTAGCAGGGACATCTTTTCTCCCTCTTTCTCTCATTCTCTCTTTCACAAAAATATGGCTCAACGTGAAGATTACTACAATTTGCTCGGCGTCAAGCGCGGCGCGTCCGAAGATGACATCAAGAAGGCATATCGTCGTTTAGCGCGCAAATACCATCCTGATGTCAATCCAGGCGATAAAGTCGCCGAGGAAAAATTCAAGCAAATTTCCGAGGCCTATGAGGTCTTGTCAGACCCCAAGAAAAAAGAGGTCTATGACAAGTTTGGGTCTTACAGCGAAAATTTGCGTGATGCGGCCAGCAAAGGCGCAGGAGCAGGATTCCCTGGTGGCTTCGATTTCAACTTTGGAGATTACACTGCGGCTCCAGGCGGCGGCGCTGGCGGTGGCCCAAGTATCAAGGATATTTTCAGCGATTTATTTAGTGGCAGCGGCACTCGAACCAGCGCGCAATCCAAGCACCAACGTGGGGCAGATATTGAATTACCCGTTTCACTGACGTTTGAAGATGCCATTAACGGAACGACGAAAACAATTAGTGTGCGGCGTAATGACATTTGCGCGCGATGTAATGGCTCAGGCGAAGGCAACGGTTCACCAGCCACGTGTATAACCTGTCAGGGAACGGGAAAAGTTTCTGGGGGTGGAGGCTTTTTCAGCTTTGACCAGCCGTGCCCGGATTGCAAAGGCACAGGGAAACGGCGGCCTCCCTGCAATGAATGTTTTGGGCGCGGCACCGTAGCCAAAACGGAAACGGTCACGGTGCGAATTCCAGCAGGTGTGGATACGGGTTCGCGCGTTCGGGCGGCGGGCAAAGGCGAAGCAGGTAAGCGCGGCGGGCCAACCGGCGATTTGTTTATCATCACCAATGTTGCACCGCATCCGATATTCACACGAAAAGGCGACAATATCGAATGCGTCATTCCGATCACGCTGACGGAAGCTGCTCTAGGGGCGAAGATTGAAGTGCCAACGGTCAGCGGTAAAGCACAACTTCGCATTCCGCCCGGCACACAGTCCGGGCAACGATTCCGCCTGCGCGAAAAGGGCGCTCCCAGCCTGCGCAGCAATCATCGCGGCGATCAATACGTCGAAGTAAAAATCACCTTGCCCAAGATTATTGATGAAGATTCCAAAGAACTGCTGCGGCAGTTTGCCAAACGCAATCCTGAAAACCCGCGCGCGGCAATGGGGCTGGAATAAAATGATGAAATAGGAACGCGGAATGATGAATTTATTTCCTATTCTGCGTTCATCATTCCGCAATCATCGTTTATGAAGAGACGAGCCAAAGGTTACACAATCAGTGCTGTCGCCGATCATTACGGCATTCATCAGCAAACCTTGCGTCTTTACGAGCGTGAAGGGTTGCTCAAGCCTTCTCGTTCTGATGGCAACGTTCGACTTTATACGGACCAAGACATTGAGCGACTGGAACTCATTCTTGGACTGACGCGTGATTTAGGCGTGAACCTTGCTGGAGTAGAAGTCATTTTGAATATGCGGCAAAAAATGGAGCAGATGCAGCAGGAATTCAATCGCTTCTTCGAGTACATGCAGGAATACGTCGCTACCGCCGCAACGCAACAATCATCCAGCGCCAAAGAAGCCCTGGTTCCAGTACGTCGCCCATCCATCACGATTCGTACAATCAACAAACGAACCAGCGAATAGATGAAAGGAAATGATGGCCTCTCGCCTGTCGCGCATCACTCATTCCACTGACAACCTCGCCAAACTTTTCCTCTCGTGATAACGTTGCCCTGCTTGTGACAATCAAGCTGCTCTCTCATTCACCACAACCAATTTTTATTCACGAAGGATGCTCCAATGAAAATTTTCCTGTCTGTGTTCTTGCTGTGTTTCCTGGTGACGGCTGCACTGGCGCAAGCCCAGCAACCCGCGCCGGATTCCCCCGAAGCACTCAAACAACGTAACGAACAAATGCAACGACGATTGAATGATTGGCCACAACTAAGCCGTTACCGTGAAGCAAACACAAAAGTTGCACCGCCTGCGAAAGATGAAAATCGCGTCGTGTTTTATGGCGACTCAATTACAGATGGCTGGAAACTTGCTGAGTATTTTCCCAACAAGCCGTATATCAATCGTGGCATTAGCGGGCAAACAACCCCCCAGATGTTGATTCGCTTTCGCCCGGATGTCATCGCCCATAAACCCAAAGTCATCGTCCTGCTCGCAGGCACAAACGACATCGCAGGCAATACCGGCCCAATGACATTGGAAATGATTCAGGATAATTACGCTTCGATGGCGGAACTGGCAAAAGCAAATGGGATTAAATTTGTGTTCGCTTCGGTCTTGCCGATTCACGATTACAACCCGCAACGCAAACAATCCGAGCGCCGCCCACCAGAACAAATTCTCAAGCTCAATGAATGGCTGAAAAACTACTGTGCCGCCAATGGTCACACGTATTTGGATTACTTCAGCAAGATGGTGGATGACAAGGGATTTCTCAAAGCAGAACTGGCGAATGACGGGCTGCATCCGAATGCAGAAGGCTACAAAATTATGGCTCCGCTGGCCGAAGCGGCGATTCAACAAGCCCTGAAAAAGAAGAAATAGCAAAAGGTCAGACCTTTTAGCTTACTGATTTGACCATTTGCGTTTTGATTTTTGATGTAGTCATAATGCCTGCCAGCAGTTATGACTACATCAAATTACGAGAACGCAGTATCGAATTTTCTCGACACCGCCGTTGAAGAACTCGCTAAACTACGCAACCAAATTACTCCCAGCTATTTTTCACGCGTGGCTGATTTGATCGCCGCTTCAGAGGCGCGCGGAGGCCGTGTTCATCTGACAGGCATCGGCAAATCGGAATACGTGGCAAATTACATCTCAGCACTGTTTTCCAGCACCGGAACGCCCGCCTATTTTTTGCACGGCACTGAATGCGTCCACGGCAGCGCCGGACAAGTGCGTCAGGACGACATCGTGATTGTGATTTCCAACAGCGGAGAAACTGAAGAAATGAAAGCAGCGGTGGCGGCGCTGAAGCAAAACGGTGCCTGGTTAATTGGCGTATCGGGCAATCGCCGCTCATGGCTGGCGCGGGAATGCCACGAGTTTTTATTTGCCGGAGTCGAACACGAAGGTTCGCCGCTCGGAGTCGAACCACGCGCAAGTGTCATGGCGCAAATCTTGGTTTTGGCCGGGTTAAGTATCGAATTACAAGCCCGCAAAAACGTTTCAGCACGCGACTTGTTGACCTGGCATCCAGCGGGCAGCATTGGACAGAGCGCAATCCATCATACGGCTTTGTCAAAATTTCTTCCGCTAAGGTAGAATCCCCTATCACTTTCACCGCAGTAGAATCCTTTAGCTCTCCACTTGTTCTGGAAAGGAATTTTTATGTCAGACCCAATTATCAACGCTCTAACTACATTCACGGAAGAAGAACAATTGTTCGCCAGCAGCGTGCGCGAATTTGCCGAAGCGGAAATCAAACCCTACGTCCGCGAAATGGATGCGGCAGGCAAAATGCGCCCCGAAATCATCAGCAAAGCCTTTGAACTCGGCTTGATGGGTATTGAAGTTCCAGACGAATATGGCGGCTCCGGCGGCACCTTTTTCATGGCCTGCATTGCGATTGAAGAACTCGCCCGCGTGGATGCGTCAGTTAGCGTGTGTGTGGATGTCAACAACACGCTCGTCGCCAACGCATTCTTGAACTATGGCACCGAAGCGCAACGGAAGAAATATTTGCAAATGCTTAGTACGAACACCGTCGGCGCGTATGCCTTGAGCGAAGCGGCGTCTGGTTCCGATGCCTTCGCGCTGCAAACCAAAGCAGAAGATAAAGGCGATCATTACCTGCTGAATGGGCGCAAACTGTGGATCACCAACGGCAATGAAGCTGGCATTTTTATTGTGTTCGCGACGCTTGATCCAAGCAAAGGCTACAAAGGCATCACGGCATTTGTCGTCGAAAAAGACTTCCCCGGTTTTTCAGTTGGTCACAAAGAAGATAAGCTCGGTATCCGTGCGTCTTCGACAACCGAATTGATTCTGGAAGATTGCAAAGTGCCGAAAGATTGCGTGCTGGGCGAAGTCGGCAAGGGTTACAAGATTGCGATTGAAACCCTGAACGAAGGCCGCATCGGCATCGGCGCGCAAATGATTGGGTTGGCGCGTGGTGCTTACGAATGCGCTTTGGCTTACACGAAAGAGCGCAAGCAGTTCGGACAGGCACTCAGCGAATTTCAGGGCGTACAATTCCAGCTTGCCGAAATGGCCGTCAAAGTCGAGGCCGCGCGCCTGATGGTGTACAACGCAGCACGGCTGAAAGATGCGAAACAGCCGTTCATCAAACAAGCCGCGATGGCCAAGCTTTTCTCTTCTGAAGTCGCGGAAGAAGTCGCGTCATTAGCCGTGAATTTGTACGGCGGCTACGGGTATGTGAAAGATTATCCGGTCGAAAAATACTACCGTGATTGCAAGATCGGACAGATTTACGAAGGCACGTCGAATATGCAAAAACAGACGATTGCCAAACTGGTGTTGGCAGAATAAGTCACAAGACGGAAAGCCCAGATCGTGCCGACAAAATCTTTGAAGCCAGCAAGGGCGCGAGTTGAGAGAAACTCACGCCCTTGCTGGCTTCGCGGTTTTAGAACTTTTCCAGTCGCTCTTCGATGGTTTTCTTCAGCGTTTGCATGCGCTGGCTGAAGTCTGCTGATTTGGGGTGACACCTGCCAAAACCCTGGATCGAGTTCAAGCCCTGATACCGATTCCAGCCCCAATCCGTCTCATCGTAGAACTGACGGCACAGCTTGAGGAGCATCCCTCTGCCGTTCAGCCGCGTCATCTCAATTCGGTTGTGATGCGTAGTATCCGTCAACCAGAATAAGCCGGGGCCAGCGCCCGGTTCCCAGCCCCAATAATCACCATAGAATTGGTTCTCTCGAAACAGATTGTTTTGCCCATAGCACAGCACGCCCGCAATGCCAGCGGGGCCGAAACGGTTGCCCGGTTGGTGACGCCCGCCCCAGGAATTCATTTCTGCGCTCTCGCTGACCAGAGCGGTTGGCTCGAAGCAGTCTTCCAGCCATTCGTGTCTGGTTGCGGGGCCAAAGTAATTGTCGTGCGCTTCGGGGCCAACGTAGAGCTGTGCCACTTTCGCCGTGAATGGCTCGAAGAACTTCATACGCCGGTCAATCGGGTCAACCAGCCTGCCGCCCGCCAGATTGTTCCCTGTCACCACGCAGTTTTTCGTCTCGCTTCGGAAGTGCAAGCCGTAATCCGGCGTGTTGCGCGGCCCAGCCCCAGGGAAAGCGGACGAAGAAATGATATTGCCCGTGACGGTCGCTTTCGCGTAATGACCGGTGAGGGCGGACGACGGATAAGCAAATTTGGCACCGATGCCTAACCAGATGCCCGTGGGCGGAAACGTGTTGCTGGTGGTCTGGGCTGGCCGGGTCGGTGCAGTTGTAATAGCGGGAAGGGGAAAGGGCGGAACCTGGAGGGCAATCACATTATCGCGGATCACCGCTTCTGAATAGGTCGCCGGATCGGACGGATCGTGCGGATACCCGACGGCCATAATACCCAATTGAAAAAACTTCCCTCCCGCCGCCCCAGAATCGTACCAGGCGCTGGCGGAGTGCAACCGATTTCTTTCTATCCGCTGCACCCCTTTCAGGTAAAACAAGTACAACGGATTGGAGGCTGTGACGGTGTTGTTTCGGATGCTCGTTCGCGTTTCCGTATGGGTTGCTTCGATGAGCGCCGCTTGGTTGGCGTCGGTCAGATAGAACGGGTACTGAATGATCATCAATCCAAAGTTCCCCCGGTTTCCATCTCCGTATGGCGTGTAGCCCAGCGAATTGAACAGGCAATTTGACACTTCGATGTTGTCCAGGCGAACCGGGCCGGTAAAGCCGATGGCAACCCCGCTCACCCGGCTCGTCAGCATTGAGCGCAGAATTCTTACTTCCCCTCGCACATTGTTTCTGAACGGGTAATTGGGATTGGGGACGCTGGTTGCAGTGGGCGGGAAAGGCAAGACTGGAAACTCTGATTGGGTTGGCCCCGCGATGGCAATTGCCGCATATAATCCCTGAGAGTTCGCCCCATCCAGGAACGCCGCGTTGATTGTGCAATCCCGTACGGTGAATCCGTTGCTTCCCAAAACTTGCACGGCAGTATTCGTATTCGGCGGTCTGCTGCCATAGAACGAGAGGACAAGACTATCCAGCACAACCGCCTTACCCGGCGCATTGACGAGTAGTAAGCCCGGATTGCCACTTGGTCGCGCGCCTTTAATGATGGGCTTGCCGATTCCGTCATCGAATCCGACGATGGTCACAGCTTTGGTAATTGTCAGGAGCGAAGTGGCAGTCGCGCCCAGATCGTACGTGCCGGAATGGACATAGATCGTGCCTGGCTCTGCTACGTCCGTGAGGGCTTGAGTCAATGCCGCCGCGCCGCCGCTTTCGTGAACGTGAATTACGGCGGGCTGCGCCAAAGCGGTCGGTAAATTCAGGGCGAAGAATGCGGCGAGGCAAATGATGATGATTGTTTTGCCTGTACAACGCATCCCGTTTTTTGCGATGGTGTTCGTGTTCATATTTCCTCCTACCTCTGAATGCGGGAAAACAAGCTGAAAAGGGTAAGGGGGAAATTTACGGCACACTGTTTGAATGAAATAAAAGGTCATTGAAGACAAGGGGGAAAACACGCACAAGTGGGGATTTATGCCGACACCCACGCCACACGAGATTACGGTACTGCTCCTGGCTTGGAATCACGGCGATCAGGCGGCGCTGGATCAATTGCTGCCGCTGGTCTACGGCGAATTGCATCGGCTGGCGCGCCATTACATGCACAACGAACGTCCGGGGCATCTGCTGCAAACAACGGCGCTGGTCAATGAGGCGTACTTGCGGTTGGTTGACACGCGCCAAATCGAATGGCAGAACCGGGCGCATTTTTTTGCTATCGCGGCGCGGTTGATGCGGCGCATTCTGGTGGATTTTGCACGCGAACAAAACTATCAGAAACGCGGCGGCGGCGAGGTGCAAATTCCGCTCGACGAAGCCCCGGCTATCGCGTGTGAGTGGAACGAAGATGTGGTGGCGCTGGATGAAGCGTTAGCGAAGCTGGCGGCGATTGACGAACGCAAAAGTCGTGTCGTCGAGTTGCGGTTTTTCGGCGGCCTAACCGAAGACGAAACCGCCACGGTGCTGCAAGTTTCGCACGAAAGCGTCAAGCGGGATTGGCGTCTGGCAAAATCCTGGCTCTTGCGCCAACTCCGCGCGGAGGTCGCCCATGCAGCCTGAACTGTGGGAAGAAATCGAGCGGCTGTATCACGATGCGCTGAATCAACCAGCAGAACGCCGCGATGCGTTTCTGGAGGCGGTTTGTGCCGGAAAGCCTGCACTGCGCCGCGAAGTCACAGCCTTGCTGGATTGTGACGAGCAGGCCACACAATTTCTGGAAGCGCCCGCCCTCGCCGTCGTCGCCAAACAACTGGCCGGGCAGGAAAACCTTGTCGCCGCTCAGCCCGTCGCGGGGCGCAAGGTCGGCGCGTATGAACTCCTTGCGCCACTGGGTAAAGGCGGCATGAGTGAAGTCTATCTGGCGCGCGATCCACGGCTCGGTCGGCAGGTTGCGCTCAAGCTGTTGCCGCCCGCTTTCACGGCAGACCCCGAACGGATTCGCCGCCTGGAACAGGAAGCCCGTTCTCTCAGCGCGCTCAATCATCCCAACATCGTCACCATCTACGAAATTGGGCGTGCCGCTGATGAGCATTACATTGTCGAAGAATTCGTGGCGGGAAAGACGCTCCGACAACTGCTGACCGAAGCGCCGTCGCAGCGGATGAACACGCCCCAGCTCGTAGCCATTGCCGTCCAGGTTGCCGATGCCCTGGCCGTCGCGCACGAGGCGGGCGTCACGCACCGCGACATCAAACCCGAAAACGTGATGGTGCGCCCGGATGGGATCGTGAAGGTGTTGGATTTTGGTCTGGCGAAGCTCAGCGAAACGCGGAGTGCGGAACGCGGAATGCGGAATGCGGAAGAAAACCTTCCCCTTGACATTCATCGCTCCTCGTTCAGCGATCATCCTTCCACAATGCCCGGCACGGTCATGGGCACGCCGCGCTACATGTCGCCTGAACAAGCGCGCGGGCTACCAGTAGATGGGCGAACAGACATCTTCAGTTTGGGCGTGATGTTGTATGAAATGGTGACAGGCCGCGCGCCTTTTGACGGAACCACCATGAGCGACATCCTCGCCGCGATCTTGAAAGACGAACCAACTCCCCTGGCAGCCTTGGCCCCGGACGCTCCGCCTGCGTTCGTGCAGGTTATCAACCGATGTCTACAGAAAGATCGAGAGGCGCGCTATGCCACCACGCGGGAATTGGCCAAAGAGTTGTATCAACTCAAGGAATGGTCACAATCTCTCGCGCCAGCGCAGAACTTGACGGCACCACGATGGACGCGGCAGTGGCAGGTGATAGCAGCAGTGACAGCGATGATCTTGCTGGCAGCGTTCAGCTACGTGATGTTTGCACGCCGCACGCCAACCGCTTCAGCCCAGCTTCAAACGTTAGCCGTGTTGCCGCTCAAACCGCTGTCCGAGGAAAAGGCGCAAAGCTATTTGGGATTAGGCATCGCCGATACGATCATCACCAAAGTCAGTCGGATCAACGGCCTGATCGTGCGCCCGACGAGCGCCGTCAAGCGGTATGCCAACGAAGAGAAAGACGCCCTGCAAGCGGCCCGCGAACAACAAGTGAGCGCCGTGCTCGAAGGGACGTGGCAGCGCGACTCCGACCGTTTGCGTGTGAGTGTGAACTTGTTGCGGACGAGCGATGGCACGTCTTTGTGGACGGATCAATTCGAGCTTCCCGAGACAGAAATTTTTGGCTTGCAGGACAAAGTCGCAGCACAGGTTGTCGGGCGATTGCGGATTCAACTCAGCACGGCAGAGCAAAGAAACTTAACGAAAAAAGGGACACAGAATCCGGCAGCGTATGACCATTACGCGCAAGCGATCAACAATTTCAGCATCTTTCACATTTTCCAAGAAGACAGAGAGAAAGCGAACAAGGCGATTGAGCATTTCCAAAAAGCGATTGAACTCGATCCCAACTACGCGCTGGCGCATGCGCAGCTTGGCGGTGCTTACACCCATAAGGCCAAGTGGCTTGAACACAACCCAGCACTGCACAAAAGCGGCCTGCGGGAATTGGAAATTGCTGAGCAGCTTGATCCCCAACTGGCAGAAACTCACGTCGCGCGTGGCTTGGCCTTCTGGAGTCCGTACGAAGGGTATCAATTCGTGGAAGCGATTCGTGAGTTACGCCGCGCGCAACAACTTGATCTGCGCGCCGGGCATCTTGAGTTGGCTGAAATGTATGGGAATCTGGGCTTCCCCGAATGGCAGACAGAAATCGAGCGGGCGTTGGAACTCGATCCTGCCAATGAGTTCATCAAAGATCAGGTACTCAGTCTCTATCACATCAATAGTCAGCCGGAAGAAATGTTGGCAGCACAAAAGAGGCTCTATCACAAGTTGGAGACTCCGGCGCTTTACTACTTGACCAAACGAATGGAGAAAGAGGCCGCCCCCCTCGTCGCGGAGTTGGTTCAGAAAAACCCCAAACATACGTTGGTGCGCCTGCAACGCGCCCTTTTGCTGGCATTGCAAGGTCGGTATCGGGAAGCGGAGGAACTGATTTTGGGTCTGCTGGATCGGATCAACCCCGGTCGTCGTCACTTCGCGCGCATCCTCGCCCGCATTTATGCGCTCGAAGGCCGCAGCGATGAGGCCGTCAAATGGCTGCGCGTCTCGGCCCGCGAAGGCTTCCCTAACTATCCGGCCTTCCAACGTGATCTGTATTTTGACGGCATCCGCAACCATCCGGCCTTCGTGCAATTTATGAACGAACTGAAAACGCGCTGGGAACATTATCGGCGCGAGATTGGTTAGGAAATAGCACTCAAACCTCGGCACCGAAAAACAGATTACTTTCCCAAACTCTCCACAGCGATTGACTTTCCCAATCCGGCAGGGTTAAAGAACCTCTTGATTCGTAGACGCTCGTTGATCCGAGCAGGATGCGCAAGCGTGGTAGAATTTAAGACAGGAAACAACAACGTGAGCAATTGGACAATTTCAACCGCAACGCCGGATTACTTAGTCGGATTGAATCAACCGCAACGCGATGCGGCTGCCACCTCAGAAGGCCCGCTGCTGATTCTGGCCGGAGCCGGTTCGGGTAAAACGCGCGTCATCACGTATCGCATTGCGCATTTGATTGCGAACTGCAATGTACGCCCGGAAAACATTCTCGCAGTCACGTTCACCAACAAAGCCGCCAAGGAAATGAAAGAGCGCGTTGACAAGTTGCTCGCCTCTCATTTTGCGGACAATCAGCGAACGGGTTCGCCCTTACTTTCGACCTTTCACTCCTTGTGCGTGCGGATGCTCCGGCGTGACATTGAGCGGTTGGGGCGCGGCTACACGCGGTCGTTTACGATTTACGACACGGATGACCAGCAAAAAGTCATTCGTAACATCATGAAGGATTTTGGCTACGACGATAAGGCGCAAACTCCTCGCTCGGTGCAAAGCGCGATCAGCGCCGCGAAAAACAAAGGCGAAGACCCGAAGATGTACGCCGCGCGCTATGAGTTCCAGGACGAACGACGCGCCCGCATTGCTCGCGTCTACGCGCGATACGAACAGCAACTGCAAAATTCCAATGCCGTAGATTTCGATGATCTGCTGATTCGCACCGTGCAATTGCTCCGCGCCGATTTGGAAACCCGCGATTACTATCACAACCGCTTTCGGCACGTGATGGTGGATGAGTTTCAGGACACGAACGGCATTCAGTACGAATTGATTCGCCTGATCGTCGAAGGCCGCGAGTACGGCACCGAACCGCTGACTGAAGCCCTTTGGCACAATCGCAGTTTGTGTGTGGTGGGAGATGACGGGCAATCAATTTATGCGTTTAGAGGGTCTGATTTCAAAATCCTTTTGGGGTATCAGAAAGACTACAAAAACGCGAAGGTCGTCAAGCTTGAAGAAAACTATCGTTCGACCAAACATATCCTTGATGCGGCAAACAAGGTTATTGCCAATAACAAAGAACGCATCGAAAAAACGCTGTACACCAACAGCGCCGAAGGCACGAAGATTCGTTATGCGCAGGTTTATGACGGCGATGCCGAAGCCCG
The DNA here is from genome assembly GCA_018268995.1 of Acidobacteriota bacterium. Taxonomy (GTDB): domain Bacteria; phylum Acidobacteriota; class Blastocatellia; order RBC074; family RBC074; genus JAFDVL01. The sequence continues at coordinate 60,692 of JAFDVL010000039.1, forward strand.
CTTTGTCGTGTCCAAAATCGAAGAGCATCAACTTCGTGAACCCAATCTAAAAACGGCTGTCCTATATCGCACAAACGCACAATCCCGATTATTTGAAGAAGCCTGTCGCCGCGCCGGGCTGCGCTACAACTTAGTCGGTGGCTTCAGTTTCTATGATCGCGCTGAAGTCAAAGACGTGATTTCCTATTTGAAACTGGCGATGAACCCGTCTGATTCCATTGCCCTGGCGCGCATCATCAACGTGCCAACGCGTAGCATCGGCAAAACGACGATGGATGAAATCGAACGACGCGCCGCTGACTTGGGTGTGTCGCATTGGGAAGCAATTGCCTACGTCATCGAAAATCAAACCCTGCCTGCACGCGCCACAACGGCATTGCAATCCTTCCGCGAGATCATCACGAACCTTGTTTCCAAGACCCAAACTGAACCGCTTTCAGAAGTTGTCAAAGCTGCTGTGATTGATACCGGCTACGAACGCGCCTTGAAAGCAGAAGGTACAGAAGAAGCAGAAGCGCGATTGCTCAACCTGGAAGAACTGGTCAACGCTGCGGCTGAAGGTGAAGAACAAGGCGAGGGATTGCGCGACTTTCTGGATCACGCTGCATTGGTGTCAGACGCCGATCAGTACAAAGAAGAAGCGCAAGTCACGCTGATGACGATGCACGCCGCAAAGGGACTGGAATTCCCACTCGTGTTCATTGCCGGACTGGAAGAAAATCTCTTCCCGCATTCCCGCGTGCGCGACAACGCCGCAGAACTCGAAGAAGAGCGTCGCCTTTGCTACGTCGCCATCACGCGCGCTGAGAAATATTTGTATATTACGCACGCCCTGAAACGACGCGTCTACGGTGAAGAAATGCCTGCTGAACCGTCGCGCTTTCTGATGGAATTCCCGATTGAAATTATCGAAGACATCAGCAAAGGCCCAAGCTGGCTGAGCTTTTCCTATAAAAATCCTACGGCCAAAGATCGTACCGAGCCGGGTGATTTGCGGTATGAATACGACGAACCGTATCAACAGAAACGCACCAGCAATTACTCCGGTCGTAGTTACAACGACGTAGACAGCGTGCGCGATTTCTTTGCACGCAAGACAGGTGCGAGCGGCGGAACCTCTTCTTTCAACCGCAGCAGTTCTTCGCCCAGCAGCGTTTCACGCCCTGCCAGTACACCAACGAGTCGTCCAACCAGCAGCCCTGGTCGCAACACCAGCAGCGACGCGGGCAGCAAATCCGGCCTCACCGTCGGCACGCGCGTGCGTCATGCCAAATATGGACAGGGGTTAATTATTAAGCGGGAAGGTGATGGAGATGACGCCAAACTGACCATTAACTTCCCTGGTTATGGCACGAAAAAAATGATTGCGAAGTTTGCGGGATTAGAGAAGATATAGGATGCCCTTATCAAAAACTCAGGAGCATTCATGACCACCATCGTTGTTGTAAAGAAAAATGGAAAAGCCTGTATTGCCGCAGACACACTGACAACCTGGGGAAGCACGCTTCAATCCAGCGAATACATTGCGAACAAATCAAAAATCATCCAAGTGGGCGATACCTACATTGGGGTGCCCGGCTCGTCAACGCACCAACTGGTATTAGGCAGCTATTTCGCCCAGCCCAAACTGAAATTCTCATTCAAGAATCGCCACGACATCTTTGAAACTTGGCGGGCATTACACGAAGCGATGAAGGATCGCTATCATCTGAATCCGCACGAGGACAAAGATGCGCCTTACGAGACAACGCAAATGAGCGTTTTGCTGGCCAATCCACACGGGATTTTTGGGGTGTATTCGCTGCGTTCAGTAGACGAGTTCAGTAAATTCTGGGCTTTTGGTTCGGGCTGTGAATATGCGCTTGGAGCCTTATACTGTAACTACGATTTGCTGAGTAGTGCAGAAGAAATCGCGGTCAAAGCCATTGAGGCAACGGCGGCTTTTGATGATGGAACAGCGCTACCTGTCACGGTCAAAACAATTGATTTGATTGAAAGCAAAGAAAGCCAGATCACCACGCAAACTCAGCGCCGGGGACGATCCCAACGGGGACGATAAAACTTAAGTCTTCACCGCTTTTCGATATTCCCGGCACATCTTTTGTGTTGGAATTGCTTTCCCTGGATTGCATAAACCAGTGGGATTAAAGACTTCCTTGACTGCCAACATCGCGTCCAGTGAGGCCTGATCGAAGATCATCGGCATATAGCCAATTTTGTCTACGCCCACGCCGTGCTCTCCCGTAATCGAACCACCGGCTTCAACACAGCGCTTCATAATTTCTTTGCCTGCGATATGAACGCGCGCGACCTCGTCGGCATTCCGACCATCAAAGTTGATGCTGGGATGCAAATTGCCATCGCCAGCGTGGAAAACGTTACACAGGCGGATCTGATGTTTCGCAGCGATTTTATAAATATCCGCCAGGACTTCGGGCAATTTGGTGCGTGGCACAACCGCATCCTGCACAAAAAGATCAGGGCTAACTCGACCGAGAGCACCAAACGCGCCTTTGCGACCAGCCCAAAGCTTTTTCCGCTCAATTTCGTCGCGCGCCTCACGTACGGCACGCGCGCCATGCTCAATGCAGATGTCACGCGCGCGTTGTGCCTGGCCATCAATGCCAGCACGCAACCCGTCCAATTCCACAATCAGGCAGGCAGCAACATCTGTTGGATAGCCTGCTTTGTAAATTGACGACTCAACAGCGCGAATGGTCGGCTGGTCAATCATTTCCAGCGCGGCTGGCAATAACCCGGCAGCGATAATCGCCGAAACTGCGCGGCTGGCATCGTTCACATCCATAAAATCGGCGAGCAAGGTTACAACGGTTTGCGGATTGCGACTGAGTTTGACTGTAATTTTTGTCGCGATACCAAGCGTCCCTTCGCTGCCAACAAACATGCCCAGCAAATCATATCCAATCGTGTCAGCTCCATCGCCGCCGAACTGCGTGATTTGCCCATCCGGCAAAACGACTTCTAATCCTAAAATGTGATTCGTCGTCATGCCGTACTTCAGGCAATGCGGCCCGCCAGAATTTTCAGCGACATTTCCGCCCAATGTACACGAAGCCTGCGACGAAGGATCAGGCGCGTAATGATAGCCCTGCGAAGCGATGGCCTGTGAAAGGCGCAAGTTAACAACACCAGGCTGTACAATCGCCCGCTGATTGGCGAAATCAAGTTCCAGAATACGATTCATGCGCGCCATTTCGATAATGACGGCGCTTTCTCCCTGTTCGCATCCCACTGCCAGTGCGCCAGAACTCAGCCCCGTGCCAGCACCACGCGGGCCATACGGAATGCCATATTCCATCAGCAACCGCACGGTCTGCGCGACGTGTTCGGTCGTCTGGGGAAAAATGACGGCTAAAGGTCTGGCCTTGTGCGTCGTGACGGCATCAAACTCGTAAACGAGTAGATCTGCGTCTTCTGTTAGCACGGCATCCGACCCGCAAATCGCGCGCAATTGGGAAACGATTTTGGAAGGGAGAGGCATAGCAGTAAACGTCTGGAAAATGCTTAATCCGCAGATAACTGGATTTCGTAATCTTCAATCACAGGATTCGACAGAACATCATGCGCAAGCTTTTCCAATTGTTCCTGCGCCTGCGCTTTATCAAGAGAATCATCAAATGTGATTTCAAAATACTTGCCCTGGCGAATTTCGGTAATCCCTTGATAGCCAATGGTAGTCGTGGCGTGGTGAATGGCCTTGCCTTGCGGATCAAGAACCCCTTCCCTTAAAGTGACAAAGACTTTAGCGAGCATTCGTGTCCTCTATTGTGATTTGATGTGATGCCAGTAAGTCAGGACTATATCAAACATCGGCGGAGAAAATAAAACGACTTTGGGGAAGCATGGTTTTTCTAAAGCAGGGTGTTGCAGTAGAATGGCGCGCCTTTTTTTAATAAGTAAGGAGTTGAGTTACATGAGAGAAATACTAGAAAGCCGCATTGGTAAAGAAATTGAGCTAAGTTTTGGCGCTGGTGCTGTCAGCGGAAAAATCCTTCAGATTGAAGATGACATTCTGCATCTTGAAAAAGACGACCAGAAATTCTTTGTTCGCATCGAAAAAATTGTCGCCATTTGGGATTCCAAAGAAAAAAATGAAAAGAAAGGAAAATTCTCCGGCTTCGCTTCCTCGCAGTCAGAATGAGCAAATCTTTCTGAACCAAATCTGAATTACGGCGTGACAAATCGAGGTGGCATTAATTATAGTAGTCGCGTTTTTAGGTGTGGCCTCCCCTGGACAGCCTGAATCAAAGATAGCCCCACTGCACAGCGCAGGAAACCGCTGCCTCGCTATTTTTAGTTCATCATTACTTTTATTTTTATGAAAATTGCCATTCTGGGGACGCGCGGGATTCCGGCTAACTACGGAGGGTTCGAGACCTTTGCCGAGCAATTAAGTACCAGGCTTGTCACGCGCAATCACGAAGTCACGGTGTACGGTCGCAAACATTACTCCAGCAATCAGCAACGATCCTACAACGGTGTTAATTTGGTTGTTCTTCCCACCATTCGCCATAAATACTTTGATACTGTAGTTCACACTTTTCTTTCCATCCTGCACGCGATTTTCTGCGGCTACGACATTATCCTGATTTGCAATGCGGCCAACAGCATCTTCGCGCTTTTTCCGCGCCTCTTCGGCATGCCAACGCTGGTCAATGTAGACGGACTGGAGCGAAAACGTAAAAAGTGGAACTGGTTAGGAAGGCAATATTATTTGGTTTCAGAGTGGCTTTCGACGTTTTTGCCAACCGCGATTGTTACCGATGCACAAGTCATTCAGGATTATTACGCCACGCGTTATCACAAGGAATCTTCGATGATTGCGTATGGTGCTGATGTTGAGCGTCGCGCCGCGCCGGAAAACCTGCTGAAATTTGGTCTGAAATCGAACCAATACATTTTGTATGTCAGCCGCCTGGAGCCGGAAAATAACGCACATCTCGTCATCGAAGCTTACGAGAAAGTCCAGACCGATTTGCCATTAGTCATCGTTGGCGGCGCGCCCTATGCCGAAGAGTACATCGCACAACTTAAAAGCACGACAGACCCGCGCGTCAAGTTTTTAGGCTTTGTCTTTGGTGCCGACTATCGCGCGCTACAACAAAATGCCTATTGCTATATTCACGCCACCGAGGTCGGCGGCACGCATCCCGCGCTGATCGAAGCGATGGGTGCAGGTAATTGCGCACTGGTGCTGAACACGCCAGAAAACCTGGAAGTGATGGGCGAAGCAGGCATCAGCTATGATTCAGTTGAAGACTTAACTGCGCAAATGCACCGCGTGTTAGCCGATCCCACCATCATCAGCGAATACCGCGCCCGTGCGATGGCTCGTGTGCGGCAACGTTACGATTGGGAACAAATCACGAATCAATACGAATGGCTGCTGGCCAAACTCGCAGGACTGGAAACAACCGCAGAACCGTTGCCGTTGCTTTCCCGCGATGTTCACGAAGTAGAGCCAATTAGCTATCCCGTCCGAACCTATGCCGAATCTCGCGTCGTAAAAGTAAGTCAGCGCGCGGCGGTGAAGTAGATTTCAACTATTCAAATCCATTCGCAACGAGTGACAGGAGCAAGTCTTGTCACTCGTTGTTGTTTTGGCTTCACGACAAAATAAATTCAGAACAGACAGGATTAACAAGTAAACAAGATTAACTTCTTCCAGGAGTACAGGCTCTTTTTCCAATCGTGATAATCTTGTGAATCCTGTCTAAGTCAGTTTTTTGCTGCGGTGCTTATGTCAGAAATAATTCATTATCAATCCAGCGCAAAAATCCCCCTGTGGCAACCGTTGCGAAAACTCTTCAGCGAGCATCGTGATCTCATTCGTTCGATGGTGCAGCGCGAATTGTCGAGTCGGTACAAAGGCTCGTTGATGGGCATTGGCTGGGCGATTATCAGCCCGGCGGTGATGATCGTGATTTTTACGATTATCTTTTCCGGCATCTTCGGCGCGCGCTTTGGCAATGCGGGTGGGCACCTGAGCTTCGCGGTGTATTTGTTCTGCGGTTTGCTGCCGTGGATTGCCTTCAGCGAAGGCGTGCAACGCGCGACGAATTCGTTGATTGAAAATATCAATCTGGTCAAGCGTGTCGTCTTCCCAATGGAAGTCTTGCCCGTCAATCTTGCGTTTGCGGCAATTATCACGCAATTACTCGGCACGATTGTTTTGCTGATCGCACATCTGCTGATCGAACGACAACTACATCTGACCGTCTTGTTGTTGCCGCTGCTACTGATTCCGCAATTGCTGGCGACGATAGGACTCGGCTGGTTAATGGCGAGCTTGGGGGTGTTTCTGCGTGATATGCCGCAGATCAATCAGCTGGTGCTGATGGCGTGGATGTACCTGACGCCGATTTTCTTTCCTGAAAACCTGATTCCGCCGAACTATTTCTGGCTGGTGAAATTTAATCCGATGGCTCCGCTGATTCGCAGCTATCGCCGCATTTTGCTGGAAGGACAACTGCCGGATTGGAGCGGCTTGAGCTTTACGCTGGCATTTGCTGTCGTGTGTTTTGTGATTGGGTATTGGTGGTTTCAGCGCACTAAAAAAGCCTTTGCGGATTTGCTCTAAACCGCGCTTCAACGAGGCAAATCAAAATTCACCGCAAAGGTGCAAAGAGGCAAAGGTTCAACGAAGACTTTATCGAAAAGTAAAATCTTTGCGCCTTTGCCTCTTTGCGCCTTTGCGGTAAGAGGCTATTTGAACGGGCTTCGTTCCGGCGCGTCTTCGTGCGAAATCGTTTGCAAAAGCCCGCGCACCACCAAGTTCAAGGCTTGTACGCGATGCCGAATCCAGACACTCATCGGTTCGGGCTTTGCGCCCAAGCGGGCTTTGGGTTCGAGAGCGGTGCGGCCTAAAGACAAGCGTTCGCAACCCAGGTCAATCGCATCTTCAATCACCGTTTGCAACAGGCGAAAGTAAAGCGGCATTTCAGCATTTGCGGCGCTGTCAAAGCCGATGTAATAACCGACTGCCGTCTTGCCATCTTTCAGCGTTGTGACAAAGCCAAGCGTTTGATCGTCTTTGCGAACGACATTGCAGCGAAAGTTTTCGCCGAATGTGGCGGCTAAGGACGGAATGAAATCTGGCGAAAGCGTGATGAGCCGCAGCTTTTGGCGTTCATGAACTTTGCAATACAAGTCGTGAATCGTTGCGGCCTGCTTGATGGTTTCAGCCGTAGTCAGACGTTCGACACGTGCGCCTGTGGATTCGACATCTTTGGCAATTTTGCGCGCGGTCTTGCGATAGCTTGAAGTCAAGCTCGCCAAATAATCGTCGTAGCTTTTCCAGGTCGGCGAAATCTGCAAGACCATATTTGGCTCGGTTTCCAGTTCCCGATACGAAAAGCGTTTCAGCGACTCAATGCCTTCTGCGCTTTGCGGTGGAACATCTTTGAGCATCACCAAGTCCGTATCGCCAAACAAGCGATCTGCGCGGCGAATGCGGTACAAGGCTTCGGCAACCGCAGGCCAGATTTCGGCCCGATTCGCGCCTTCGGCAAAGCTTACGCCGTGCATTCCCCACGACAACAAATTTCCGCAAACAAGCATTCGTTCTTCCAATCGTTCAAGCGGCTTCGTAGCCATTTGCGCGGTTTTGCTTTTTGGCAACTTGGCGGCATTGATCGCCACAACTTGTGCCGCAACCGCCGCAACGGGATCGCGTCCTTGAAAAATCAGGGCGTAGCGTTGACGAAGATTTTCCGGCCCCGCAGTTTCCAGCACGCGCAAATAATCGCGTGACAAATACACCGAAGCATCGCGCGTCACTGCGTCCCAACGCGCAGCGTCAAGGTATTCAATGCTATCAGCCAAAGCGCAACCGAAACCGGATGGGCGATGGCGTTCACGGTGGCGTTCGTGAATGGATTTTGCTTTGTGGACAAGTTTCTTAATGGGCTTGAGTGATGGCATAGAATTTAAGCCACGAATGAACACGAATCTTCACGAATGAAGCAAGTTAATCAGCCACAGGTTCACACCGATTTTTCTGATAATGAAAATAACCTGCGTAAATCTGTGGCGAAAACCCATTCGTGTCAATTCGTGTTCATTCGTGGCTGAATAGTTTTTACTGCAAAGCAATCGTCATCTGATTTGCCGTAATCAGATTGCCGTTTGCATCGCGGACTTTGATAATCAAAGACGCAGTCGGACTGGCTATGGCATCAGCAGGGATTTGTACGTTCAGCTGATCCAAGCCGTAGAAACCGCCTTGCGCTCCAGCAAAATCAACGCGCGCGCGCTTACCACCAATTGTGACTTCTACGCTTTCGGCCACGTTGGCAATCGTGCCGCCGCCGCCCAACGCAATGTCATTTGCGCCGTTTGTATTTGGCGCATAGCGAAGTCCTGTTCCAAACAAAATCAGGTAAATTTCATCGCCGCGCCGATCAATGGTAATCGGGGTTACGGTGCCATTGCTATAGCTGGCGATTTGCTCGTTTGTTTGCTGGAAAGTGCCCGCCGCAACGCGCGTGATATATCCAGCAGGAACGCCTGAGCCGTTCTGGCTGGCAGTGAAGAATGCCGGTGATGTTGGCGCGACTTCAATGCTGCCGCGTGCAACTTCGCCCGCTGAGTTTTTCACGACCACACTTCGAGTTCCCACCGCAGTGCCAGCCGGGATGAGATAGTTAATTTGACTTGGTGAGACGAAAAACAACTGCGCAGCAACACTATTGACCTCAACGCTAACGCCGCCCAAAGAGGTTGGTAATGCCTGACCTGCGGTCGCGTGGGTGATGCCACTTGCCAGGTTCACACCAAACACAGAAGCAATTGTGTCAGGAGCCATTGCGCCGCCTTTTAGGAAGCTTGCACCGTTCACAGTCGCAGCCGCACCGTTGTAATTCTGTTGCCCTGTAACTTGTAACGTGTACGCCGTAGAGCCTGAATTCGCGCCGATGCCGATGGTGTAAGTCCCGCTGGCAGGAATCTTCATCGGGCCAATTTGTCGGCGTGACGGACAGCCTGAGCTATACAAACAAGGCATCGAAATCGCTACGCGTTGATTACTGCTGTTGTACAAATACAGCGTCAAATTCGCGCTGCCACCCCAATTCAAATCAATCGTAACCCAATCATTCGTGTCAGCGGTGAAAGAATAAAAATCCTTCACGCTCTCGCCCGTCGTCGCATCGCTCACGCCGGAGTCGCCAGAGCTGACGTTGCCGCTGATCAAAACGGGCAATGAAATGCCGTTGGCTGAAGCAATCGAGCTATTCGGTTCGCTTTCACTCATCCCCGGCAGGGCAGAGTTATTCAGGATGAAGTTGATGTTGTCTACGGTTTGCCCTGTCCCCACCGTAACAATAGAAGCGCTGCCGGACGTATCGCTGTTGGATTCACTAGCCCCACTGTAATACTCCGCCGGGCCGGGTAAATCTACAGGCGGATCAAGTGGGCCAACTGCGGAACCACTGATAAAGCCGGAATGAATTGGCTCCACTTCTACAGTGTAATTTCCTGCGGGCAAACCAGAAATTTCAAAGTAGCCCTGATGCGCGGTATTCAACGTGCCGCGAGAAGCATTGACACCTGTACCACGATACAAAAATCCCGATACAGAAGACACAGCAACATTCAATGGATCATCCACACGCCGCGCAATGACGTTTGCACCTTGAAATGGGGCTGAGCCATCAGCTAGTAAAACACGTCCGGTGATCTTACCCAAACTCCCTGCGGATGCGCCGGGATACAAACGTGTCAGTTGCGCCTTGTCATCCCAGGTTAGCTCAACGGGACGATCCCCAAGGGAAATCGGGAACATGATCGGCAAGGTATGATTGTTATTGAAAAGAACTTCACGATCAAAGGCAGTGCCAAGATTGACCTGTGAATGCCCAACACCTAGAAAGTGACCGATTTCGTGCAAAATCACAGATTTGAATTCCGTAAGCGAGCCGTAACCCGATGTCAGAAACTTCGCATTCAAGACTGCCGAAGCGTCCACAATCTCGCCATCTGTCAACCCACCGACCACCCAGCCTGGCCCTGAAAATCCGGCGGTAAAATCGCTGGCACCCGCGCCAAAAACGGCGTCCGTAATCGTTCCATCCGTGTCAAAAATAATGGGGTGATAGGAATCAGAATTGTTGTTGGTACGATAGCTCGTGAAATTTGACGCGGTCACATCTACAGGCAACGACCCTGCACGTTGCGTGGACAAATTGGCAGAGGACACGCCTTGCCATAAACCAAATAACTCATCCACCAAAGCAACCGCCTGTGCATTGGATAGAGTGCCGAGCGGCCCTTGATCCACGTGATATGTGACGGTAGTTCCAGCACGCCACGCCACGGCATTTCCACTGGGAGTAATTGCTAAAGCGGTTCCTGCTTGCACAGGTGAATTGAACTTCAGGCAACCAGCGACCAATGTCAGGCTGAGAAATAAGCATGCTGCCTTTTTCAATATGTATGGAGTTTGGCTCCACAAGGAAAAGCTACGGGGGAAACGTTGACCAATTCGATCACGCATGAGGTTTTCTCCTTTTTCGGTAGTAGTAATTCTTAGTCAAACCACGTCAGGTGAGAACTGAAAGGGAGTCGAAGCCAGGGGAAAGTTGGCACCCCTTAACAGCCTCTGCCTTCTTCAAACGTATCCCGACTATTGCAGACTTATATTTGGATTGGTCGCGATTTTGCGAACGAGCGAGCGAAACGCGCTGATTTCCAGGCCCTTGCTCCCACGTCCTTCCGGTTGTGCAATGGCTTCGCGTTCAGCTTTGCTCAGCGTTAGTTTTGAATTCAACTTAGTCGCATCCAGACGCGCAAACAGCGCATAGTTTGCCCGATCATTCAGTAGGATGCGTTGGCCACTGCGCACGTCATTACGCACGACGAATTTGCCTTGTCCCTGCCCGACAGGACTTGTCAGGCCAAGTTTGCTTTCCGGGTACAGGAACAAAACAATCTCTTCGCCCATGCTGTATTTCGGCATGTGCGCGATGTACTGCGTGGAGCTGTTGCCATATTGCATAAAGCTGACTTCACGCGTTGTGCTGCCTTTGATCATTTCCGTGACCTGAATCTTGATAAAGGTTACAGCGATGCCTTCGTGCTGCGGATGCTTGCCCTCACGCACTTCGACAACACGCCCATAAACGATGCGTCCAGCATGCGATGTCATCTCAGCTAAGTTGATGCTGCGTGTGTTCGCCAGAACAGGCGAGAGGAGGAAGGTAAAAAGAAGAAATAGAAACGTCATTCGGGCTGAACGAATAGACGTGGACAGATTGACTCGGTAGTAGTTCATGGTCAAGTTCCCTCTTGGTGATAGATGACGCCAATAATCCAAGATCAGAATGACCACCGCGCTAAGTAATAATAGGTCATGGATACGCGGTTGCTTTTTCGGTATTGCTGATCTTTTTCTAATTAGATTTGGGGCTTTGATCTTTGGCCGTTAACTCTTGCCAAAAACGAAGACCAAAAACCAAAGCCCAACAAGCTAAAGCTTGTCATTAAATTTGTAGCCGATGCCCCACACCGTCAGCACATAGGTTGGCTTTGCGGGATCAGGCTCAATCTTCGCGCGCAACCGCATAACGTGCGGATCAATATTGCGCTCGTAGCCTTCATACGACGTGCCCCAGACCTGATCCAGTAAGGCTTCACGCGAATATGCCTTGCCAGGATTGGACATGAGGAGTTCGAGAATTTTGAATTCAATCGGCGTGACTTGGATGGGTTCCTCATTGAGCGTGACGCTGTAAGCTTCAGGATCAATGGATAATCCGCCACGAATGATGCGCCCGGCAACTGGCTCGTCAAAAACGCGTGTGCCACTGCGACGAATCACACTTTTGACGCGGGCTTCCAATTCACGCGGGCTGAATGGCTTGGGCAGAAAATCATCTGCGCCGCCCTCTAGGCCAGCAACGGTGTATTGCTCTTCGCTTTTGCTGGTCAGGAAGATAATGGGGGTGTTGATATTATTTTGCCGAAGTTGATGGCACACATCGAAACCATTCATCTTCGGCATCATTACGTCGAGAATGATGACATCGGCTTTTTTCTCTAGCCCGGTTCGTAAGCCCAATTCGCCATCCGATGCTTCCAATACTTCGTAGCCTACGCGGCGGAAGTATTCCGAAACCAGATAACGAACCATGCTGTCATCTTCGACCATTAAGATAGTCGCGGTATGATCGGCTGGCACAGTGATTCTCCTCCGAAAGTTCAGTGCTTACCTGCAATTGCTCGCTGAGCAGACAGGCGATAACGAATTCGTTTTGTAATCGTCCTGGGTTGTTTTGGGTTGATAAACCTGATTACGGGTTGGAAAACTTTTTGATCGGGCTACTTAAAATCAGGTACTGTCAATTACGAGGCTGTGAGGTTTTACCGTTTAAGACTTTTATTAATCCTTAAACGGTGCGCAGGATAACATAGATATACAAAAAAACAATCACGAAATTTGGCACATTATATTCATTATTTTGCAAGGCTGATTCAGCCTACCCAGATGCACACAACTGCCAATGAAAGAAGGCTTTGGCAAACCCACACAGCAAGGCAGCAACGATCTCCCGGCGGATTTGGCAAGTGGATATAAAGGCAGCGGGATTCCTTTATCAATTATCAATAGCGAATAAAGAAATTGTTTCTCTAGTTTGGTGGTAGGTTTGGCAGTAGAGGTGCGAGCAATTGGCTGTTCCAAAGCTTATGAAGCTGGCTCCAATAAGCGAAATTTCTTTCTCCGAAAAACTGAAGCTGAATTACAAAATTTTGGATAAAAGACTTTTGAGAGTTATAACAAAAATGTGGGATAAATACGCTAACTGAAAAGCTTTACAAGAGATACCCAGCATTGAAAATCTGGCTAAAACCGTGGCATCCGGTTTGCTCTATTCCGAGGCGTGTGTGCGATTGAAAATTAATTGCACCACAGTCTTCCGAGAATTTCATCCCAGCAAAGCTAGATTGACGGAGAGGTCCTAAAAAGCCTCTCCTATTTTTTTCCTAAATTCACAAAGAAAACCGTTATCAAATATAAGTTTTCTAAACTTTCGCTAATGCCTGCTCAAAATCGGCAATCAGGTCTGGCGCGTCTTCCAACCCAACAGAAATGCGAACCAGATTTTCGTTAATTCCCGTTGCGCGTTGTTGTTCAGGCGTAAGTTGCAAGCTCCACATGGCTGCGGGATGAACGACAAGCGTTTCAAATCCTCCCAGACTTGCCGCGCGAATCGCCAGCTTTAAGGAGGCAATCATTTTTTCTGCGCCTGCATAACCTCCCTTCACATCCACGCTCAGCATGCCTGTAAATCCAGCCATCTGTGCTTTCGCTAATTCGTGCTGTGGATGTGATTCCAGCCCTGGATAGTAAACACGTTCGATTTTTGGATGCGATTCCAAGAACTGCGCTAAGGCCATTGCGTTTTGATTATGTCGCTCAATGCGCAAGCCTAATGTTCGCAACCCGCGCAGCAGTAACCATCCGTCAAATGGACTCAAAACACTCCCCGACACCACGGCAAAGCGCCAGATTTGCTCAAGCATCTCCTTACCGCCAACAATGACACCTGCCGTTACATCGTGATGACCGCCAATGTATTTTGTGGCACTGTGCAGTACAACATCACAGCCCAAATCCAGAGGCCGTTGATTGATCGGCGAAGCAAACGTGTTATCCACCATCGTGATCAGATTATGCTGTTTTGCCAAAGCAACTATCGCGCGCAAATCTGTCAGCTGCATCAGTGGATTCGTGGGGGTTTCGACGTAAATGAGTTTTGTGTTAGGACGAATCGCCGCTGCAAATTCTTCATTGCTGGTGTTATCAACCAATGTGCAATCAATCTGAAAACGCGGCAGGATGTCGCGAAAAAGCACGGTCGTGGCCGCATAATGATTTCGCTGTGCAACGACGTGATCGCCGCTTTGCAACTGGCTCACGACGGCAGCAAAAATCGCACCGATCCCAGAACTTGTCACCAGTGCAGCCTCACCATTTTCCAGCGCAGCAACCGTGGCTTCGACCTGTTGATGATTGGGATTGCCATAACGCGTATAAAATTCAGCGTGGCGTGGCGTAGTGGCTAACTCATAAAAATGCTCTGCGTTTTCTGCGCTGAACGTTGTGGTCTGAAAAATCGGCGGGCTAATTGAGGTCGTGTGATTGAATTCGTGTGAGGCGTGAACGGCTGTAGTTTGCGAGCCTTGTTTTTCCATAAAGCAAAAATAAAAAGTCTCGTGAAGTCCAAAAATCCGAGTGTTTTCAACCGAAACTAATGTTGCGCAAGAACGGTGAGTTGTAATGTAACCAGTGCGTGCCGCACAGCAACAAGGGCTTTTTCGTACTTCGCTTCATGCACTAAAACAGCGTCGGTACGATAGGTCGAAAGACTCAGGATACTAATGTCAGCATCGGCCAAAGCGCGGCTGATTTCTGCAATAAATCCCACCACCGAAAAATCCAGCACCGTGTCAAAGCGAATCATCCTCCGTCCCAACTGAACCTGCGAGCCAGGAAAATTGACTGCCACTTCGTGCCACTGATTCTCTGCCAAAATCAGCGTGATTTCATCTTTATCGCGTGTGACAGAAACGAATCCGTTGATGTTTTGAAGCATCGCCATCACTTCACTGTAATAGTTGAGCGGAATGCTGGCGACAGCAAATAAAGTTGAGGGCAGATCGAGTTGAATCGGCATATCTCGTAATGTTAATTGCAGAATAAGCAGCACAGAATTATTCTTTGCACGCTGGCCACTATACACTGCATAGTAGTTCCGGCCAAAGATTTGTCAGGATTTATTTGCTCAACAGGAACGAAAGCGTAGAATTCAGCTTATGAAAAGCATCCTCGTTGTGGACGATGAACCGATGATCCCCGCGCTGATCGGCGCAGCTTTAAAAGCGGATGGTTATGATTTACTTTCCGCCGAAGATGCTGCCCACGGACTTGATATTCTCAAAAAGCGTCCGGTTGATTTGCTCATCGCCGATGCAGAATCGCCTGAGGATGAAGGTTTCGGATTAATCGCCGAGGCAACGCATCTCCACAGCAAAATGAAAACCATCGTGATGACGCAGGTAAAATCCCCGGAAACTGCTATTGCTGCCTTGCAACATCACGTCTGTGAATTGCTTTTCAAGCCCTTTTCTGTCGCCGAACTGCGCGACACAGTTCACTCGGCATTGGCCGCTCCTGAACTAACCGACAACATTGAAATCATTTCGGCGAAACCCGATTGGCTGGCATTGAAAATTCCTTGTCATCTAGGCGCAATGCAACCGCTCTATCGCGTAATCACGAACCTTGATTTGACCCTGGATTCCGAATTGCGCGAATCTATTGGCATTGCCTTTCGTGAGTTGCTGCAAAATGCCATTGAGCATGGGTGCAAATGTAAAACCGGAAAATATGTGGAAGTAAGTTACGTGCGCCTCAAACGAGCCATCGTTTGTCATATCAAAGACCCTGGCAAAGGCTTCAAGCTTGACGAACTTGAGCACGCTGCGATTTCCAATCCGGCAGACGCACCTTATTCGCATCTCGACAAACGCGCCGAAATCGGTATGCGGCCAGGCGGCTTTGGGTTAATGCTGGCACAACAAATGGTAGACGAGATGGTCTACAACGAAACCCATAATGAAGTAATGTTTGTGAAGTATCTTTAAAGTTTACAGTTCGCGGTTAATAGTTCACAGTTCATCCTAACCGCGCTTTTCGTGAAAGCTGAATCTAGCAAAAGCTGTAAACTACGAACTATAAACTGTGAACTGTTATGGAAATTATCGCTGTCTTTCAGCCAACCGTTCCCCTGCTTGATACTGATTTCACTGCTGCGCATTGGCGAAGAGCGGTTGTGCATCCAGTCCATCTCAACTGGCGAGGAGAAGAAGCACCCACGGAGTTACAAACCACAGCACGCGTGTTGTGGACACCAACGGAAATCATTTTCGGCTATGAATGTTCCTACACCGAACTGGATATGGATGACGCGTTTGATGTTCACGAGGAACGCCACGCTTTGTGGGATCGAGATGTCTGCGAAGCGTTTATTCGCTCGCCGCTGGAATCGGATTACCGCATCTATAAAGAATTTGAAGTCGCTCCCACCGGACAATGGGTGGATTTGTGCATCAACCGCATTGATGTCACGCACGACTGGCAATGGCAAAGCGGCATGAAAACGGCAGCTCAGATTGACGAGAATCAGTGGCGCGCAGCAATGGCGATTCCGTTTTCCGCTTTTGGTCTGACGCCACAAATCGGAGATAGATGGGACGCCAATTTATTTCGTGTCAGCCGTCTGAATGGCGAACGGCAATTTCTGGCCTACGCTCCAACTTTTACAGAGCAACCTAGTTTTCACGTGCCGGAACGATTTGTGACACTCAGATTTACAACTGCGGAATAGGGACAGAAAAGGGACAGAGAAGAATGAAACGATATTTGCTTGAGGCTTGGTGGAAAATTCTTTTCGCGGTTTCTGCTCTTTTCGCATTTTCTGCGTTTGGCTATGCTCAGGGCACGGTAACAGACCGCTTATTGGTTTTAGTCAACCGTGATGTCATCACCGAAAGTGATGTAACCTGGGCCTTGGCACTCGACCCCGAATTACCGACATTGGATTTAGGCGCAGAAAATCGGCGCGCGATGCTCGAACGATTGATTGACCAAAGGCTTTTGCTGCAAGAAGCCGAAAAGCTCCCGCGCAATGAACCGACCGAGGAAGAGATCACCGAGCATATCAGCAAAGAGCTAATCGCTGCTTTTGGTGGCAATGAAAAATTTCTGGAGCGCATGAAAAAAGTTGGATTGGAACAAGCGATGCTGCGCGAAATCGTGCGGCGGCGACTGGAGATTCTCAAATATGTAGACTTCCGCTTTCGCTCCTTCATCTTCATCAAGCCGGAGGAAATCGAGCAGTACTATCGCGACGTAGAAATCGCACAAGCTGCCAACAAAGGGCTTGGCGCACCTGTCATGAATGAAAAGTTGCGGGCTGAGATTGAAAGCAAGCTGATCAACGTTCGCGTAAATTCCGAGCTGGATCGCTTCTTTGATGAAACGCGCGCGCAGGCGCAAATCACGCGACTGGCAGAAATTCAATGAATCCACGAATTGCTATGCTGTTCTCAAATCTTTTTCGTCAATCCCTTTCGCTCACCCTTATTTTCTCTCTTTTGCTTTCACAATCTGCCTGTTCGCGCGGCAAAGCATTCGTTAAAAGCTATCTTGGTGGAGGATCGTCTCTAGCCCTGGAA
The DNA here is from genome assembly GCA_018268995.1 of Acidobacteriota bacterium. Classification (GTDB taxonomy): domain Bacteria; phylum Acidobacteriota; class Blastocatellia; order RBC074; family RBC074; genus JAFDVL01. Next base: position 77,951 of record JAFDVL010000039.1, read on the forward strand.
ACGTCGTTCGATGCAACCGTACAAATTCCATCTGCGCCAACGAATCAGCCGACCTTGGAAGTGCCCCTCACGATTATGCGCAAACCCGCAACAGCAGGCGTGCCGCTGGCTGAAAAAGCCAATGTGCGCGACATCGCGCGTATTGCACTGGTGGATGAAGCAAATAAACCCGTACCCGCGCAATTTCGCGTGCTGGCAAGGTGGCGCGGTCAGGTCAATGACGTCAATCGCCCGATCAAATGGCTCCTGGTGGATACAGATGCGAATACAGGTGAGTATCGTCTGGTGCTAGGCAACAATCCAACACCAACAATGAAAGTGAGCAGTGGTTCTGCCGCCACGTCCACCGCATCACCGACGAAAGAAGCTTTTGAGGCGAGCGGAAGAGATTACGGGACAACCACGCGCACGCAAACGCCAACACGCAATGCAGCAACTGCGCCAACAGGAAACAACCTTTCCTTGCAGGCAGGCCGCGTTCAATTAGCCGTAACAGCGAAGGGCAGTGATTTACTCACCAGTTTGGCGATTGATGGGACAGAACGATTGACGCAACCCCTTACTATCACCATCGAACAACCTCGCGCCACTTTAGTTGTTGCTGATGCCACCGCAGGAGGCACAACCTTAAAAGTGGCAGATGCTTCTGCATTAGCGATTGGCGCAAAAGCACGGTTTGAGCATATTGGCGAGTTACCTTTTGAAACTGCCGCAGGCGCGAATAAGGTAACGGCGCGTGAGCAGGATCAGATGTATGAGCCGAATCGAACCTATCGCCTGGAAGAAGGCACGCCGCGCCAGGAAGACATCTTCATCACGCGTCGCGATGATGGCGGCTGGATTTACACGCGCGCGCCCATTCGCATTGCCCATCCACCACGTTCGCGCATCCGCGATCTTGGCAGCGAAGAGGAAGTCGTCACCATTAAGTCCATTCGCGATCAAATCGTGACGCTGGCGCAAGCAACGCGCCTCAAACACAACACCAATGAAAAGCTGATTGTGGATGCTGCACCGCTGACGTTGTCTGCCGTTGTAGACGAAACGAAAATGGAAGAATCCGGCCCATTGCGCATGGTTGTTCGTCAGGATGGGCATTTCCAAAGCAATGATCGTTCTGCGCCTGCCGGAGCAATGCTACGCTTTACGCTGCGGCATCACGTTTATGCTTCGCAGGGGTTTGTGCGCTCGCAATTGCGTATCGTCAACACCGGGCCATTCGGCTTTGGTGGCGGGCGCAACGATGTGCCGCCTTATGCGCAGCATGCCCTGATCAAATCGCTCAGCGTTAACTTTCCCTTGAATGCAACTGTCGGTGCCAAGCCGCAACGCATCGAAGCGCGCAACGAAGATGGCGTGAAGGTCGCTACGCTTGCTCTCGGCAAAGGCTTTGAATTTTCTGCGCCGGAATTTGCGGAAAACTTTCCGAAGGCGCTTGCCGCTGATGCGACCGGGGCGCATTTTGAAATCCTGCCGAAAGGCTTGGGCGAGTTGAATGGCGATTATGTTTTTGACGGCGCGCGCGCAAAAACTACGGATTTTTACATCGGACTCGATACGAAAGCCGCCGCCGTGATGACCAATTCGCCTGGCATCACAATTGATCCGGCCTACGTGGCAAGCACGCAAGCCGTCCGTCCGCTGTTGGTCGAAAAACGAAACTGGACAAAAGTCTTTCCCGAAGACCGGATGCTTGGCGTTGCAGCGATGCGAATGGAACGCTGGCTGGCGGGGTTGTATTCCAACGAAGCCAATGAAGGCAATGGCGCACGTCCAGCGCAATCCGTCTTTGAAGTCCGTCGAATGAGCCGCGAAGGAACCATTGAAAAAGACAATGGCCATTTTGGCTGGCGCAATTTTGGCGACTTCATCTGGGCCGAAGGCTACACCAATCTGCACTACGATACGCACTTTATTGCCCTGCGCGAATATTTGCGCACAGGCGACAAGCGCGCGTTTCAGGTCGGCAGCGAGATGGCGCGCTTCCGTGCCGACTGGGGCCAGCATCAGGCCGTAGATTATTGGGATTCGTCGCGCACCTTCAATTTCAAAGGCTTCGCGTTTTACGAAAAAGGCGATCATGGCACGTACAAACCGCCGCTCCCCAGCCATCATTGGGTCGAGGGATTGTGGCTGTATTGGGCATTGACAGGCGATGAAGCCGTTCATCAATCGGCGCTGGATGGATCGGATGTTTTGCTCAAGCATCCGATGGAGAATTATCTCTATGGCTTGAACTACAACGAATCTCGTTGGGTTGGCTGGCCAGCGTATAACATGATGGCTGCGTGGCGTTACACCGGAAATGTGCAATATTTTGAGCAGGCAAAGCGGCTCATTTATCTGATGGTGCAGGCGGAAGAAAATGCGGGGCGCAAAGGTTATTTCATCCCATCCGGTTCGCCTTTCGGCAATCAGATTCAGCCATTTTTGTGGAGCGGCTACGCGCAACTCGGCACCATTGAATATTGGCGGGAAACGAACGATAAGCGGGTCGCTGATTTTCTGGTGCGGATTGCAGATTGGCTGATCGGTGCAAAAGGCGAGCGCCCTGTGCTAAAAGGCGGGCGTTCACAACCCAACGGGAATTACGAACCAATGGGAACAGCGTTTTATTGGGCACCAGACAAGGAAGTGCAAGACCCACGCGTCACAGAACTGGGCATGATGAGCGTTCCGTTGCTGACAATAGCGGCTCGCATCACGGGACGGGCGGATTTGCGCGATAAGGCACGATTGCTGTTTCGCGATGTAACCTACTTTCGGGATGCACCGGATAACGCTGTAATTTCGCCTTCGGATCTCAGTCTACTGAACTTTCGCTCACCACAATTCAGTGGAACTTTCATTAAAGCCTATGGCCATTTTGGGCTGTTTGTGCCTGATTATCTGGCAGATTATGTCAGCCAGCAGAAAAGCCCCTGAGTAGAATGATGAATATCTGATTGACGCTTCGTGCATCTCTGCACTACTATGGCAGCCGATAAGTTTTCCTCACATTCCGGCAAACCTCAGAAAACTTATTCTCACTGGGTAAATCGTAATCAATTCAGCTCGTAAAATATCCCTGCGTCGGGCAACTATCAATTTATCAATAAGGGGAACCGTTGTATGCAAACCTCACACAAGTTCACACACTTACTTTTGTTTTTTATTTTCCTGCTCGGAACCTTGGTTTCAGCATCAGCACAAAATGGCTTTCCTGCCATTAACGTGAGCGATCAGCAGGCCGGATGGATGCTGGTCTATCCGTATTACACCTCCAGCAGTGCGAATGCGAAAGAAGATTCTTACATCACGATCAGTAACGTCAGCGTCTCGCGCACGGCTGCCGTTCACATGTTCTTTATGGATGGAAGAAGCTGTGCCCAGGCTGATATGTTTCTCTGCCTGACGCCGAATGCTTCGCAAGCATTCAAAGCTTCAGAATTAGACCCGGATAATACGGGCTACATTATTGCGATTGTGGTCAATAATGCGGGAGAACCTGACACAACAGGCACGATCTTGATTGGCAATGCCTTCGTCAACGTTCCGAATAGCGGGATTCAAGGCAACTATGGAGCAGAATCTTTTGGTTCTGCGGGGGCATCCTTTAATGCCGCGACGAGCCAATTGACCTTCAATGCGCCAAATCGCTTCGTCGTGGAAATCCAAAGCCCACTGACCGCCCCCAACCAACGAGTCATTATGGTTGGACTGTCGGGTGATCTGAATGGCACCGTGACCGGCGCAGGACAAACAAGCGCGGGACAAATCATTAACGGCAATGAAACGCCTTCCGGCAGTTTCAGTGCCTGGATTCCTGAAGGATGTCAAAGCTCCGGCTTGATTACTTCCAGTACGCCGCGTGCTCCTGGGGGCGTTTCACGCATCATTCCGGCAGGCCAAATCGGCACAATCAAATTCAATACAACTGCCGCGGTTGGCTTGTTGCTGGTGCCTACTAATTCGTCAAATCGTTCAGGCATTCGCAACATCCACAAACTTGGCACCGCACCGACAACGCTCACAGTATCAACCTTCTTGCCGGGTTGCTAATCGTTAATTTCTTAAACCAGCGGTCGAAAAAAGGGATCAGGTCTTATGTGACTTGATCCCTTTTTTAGTGCTTGACGCCTTTTCTAAACCGCAGTAGAGTCACGCCCACTCCCCTACATCACTCATCACAATTCGGCACGAGATACTATTTTCGACTGTAGCCATTGGAGGCAATATGAAAAAAACTTTCTGCTCGTATCATTGCATTATTCCCCCTGACATCCTGCGCAACGTTGCTCAAAAAGGGTCAGAGAAACAACAGGAATGGGCATACAAGGCGATTGAGGAAAGCGCCCAAATACGAGGCCAGCGCGAGGTCATGGCCTTACTTGGTGTGGCCTCTGTCGCAGTCCCTGCGGGGACGAAGCGCCGCACGATTTATGATGCTGGAAACAAAACCTTTTTGCCGGGGAAACTGGTGCGTGGTGAAGGTGACGCGAAAAGCAAGGATCGCGCGGTCAATGAGGCCTATGACGGTGCAGGGAAAACTTATGATTTCTTCTTGAAAATTTACGAGCGCAATTCCATTGATGATCGAGGAATGCGGCTGGATTCAACCGTGCATTACGATGTGGAATATAACAACGCGTTCTGGAACGGGAACCAGATGGTGTATGGCGATGGCGATGGACAAATCTTCAACGGATTCACGGGATGTCTGGATGTGATCGCGCACGAACTGACCCATGGCGTGACGCAATTTGAGGCAGGGCTGGTTTATCGAAATCAACCTGGAGCCTTGAATGAAAGTATGTCTGACGTTTTCGGCTCGCTTGTTAAGCAATACGCAAAAAAGCAAAAGGCCGATAAAGCAGACTGGTTGATCGGCAAAGGGTTACTTGCCAAAGGAATCAAGGGTGTCGCGCTGCGTTCCATGAAAGACCCAGGCACCGCTTACAATGATCCGTTGATTGGCAAAGACCCACAGCCTGCCCATATGAAAGATTTCGTCAAAACTACGCGCGACAACGGCGGCGTCCACATTAATTCCGGCATTCCGAATAAAGCCTTTTACGAAGTGGCCATTCGGATTGGCGGCAATGCGTGGGAAAAAGCCGGGCGTATCTGGTACATCACGTTGCGAGATCGGTTGCGGACATCATCACAATTTCAGGATTGCGCAAATTTGACCTTTGCCGTAGCGAAGGAACTTTATGGGGCAACCAGTACGGAAGCAAAAGCGGTGCAGGATGGTTGGAATGTCGTAGGAATTAAAGTGAAGTAAATTCGCTGGGAGAGTCTTATGATCGTTCGTCACGAACGCTCCGGCGGTTATGCTGGAATCACAGTCAAGGCTGACGTGGATTCCGACACATTATCTGCCAAACAAGCCAACGAACTAAAAGAGCTGGTCGAGAAGGCGTTTCCTTCTGACCAGCTCCAAAAGAAAAAGACGATGCCGGATCAGTTCAACTATGAGTTCAGCATCGAAGATGCGGGTAAAACCCAAACCTATCAAGTCAACGACCAAACGATCACAGACGAAATTCGTGCTTTGAGCAAGTGGCTGATTGCGACAGCCCAAAAGAAGAGCCGTTAATAGCTATTTCTTTTTGCTCAAACTGTTGTAGATGACTTGAATCCAGGTATCAGTCTTGACAAAGCCCGTGCCCAGATTTTTGTACTTGTCTGGCATTCCCTGTGCTTTGATTTGATCCATCGTTTTGCCTGCGGCCATTTGCTTCCGCACAATGTCTGCGGTGTCGGCTATCATATCTCGATAACTTTTCACATCTTCCAACGTCAAAACTGACCCGTGGCCGGGAATGATTTTGACATCCGCAGGTAAGCGATTGATCGCTTCGCTCAGAGAAGAAACCAGCCCGTCCACATCGCCGCCACCGCTCAAATCCACAAACGGGAAACGCCCCGGCGAAAACGTATCGCCAAAATGGGCAACATTGGATTTCGTGAAGTAAATGATGCTGTCATTATCTGTGTGCCCATTCGCAAAATACATCGCCTGAACTTCTTCGCCGTTGAAGTGAACGGAAATGGATTTATCATACGTGACAACAGGCTGGGCTTCTTTTGGTTTGCTTTCCAGGCGCTTACGAACATTGGTATGCGCAACAATCAAGGTATCTTTGCCGAAGATTTCATTGCCTCCGGTATGATCGCCATGATGATGCGTATTCAGCAAAAACTTAAGCTGACCACTGTTCAGGGATTTCAGCGCCGTTTTGATTTTATCGGCCAGTGGCGCAAACTGATCGTCAATAATCAGCATGCCATCCGGGCCAGCAGAAACCCCAATATTGCCACCTGAGCCTTCGAGCATATACACATTGCCTGCAACTTTTTGGGTTTTGATTTCGACTTTAGAAAAGTCCTGCTGTTGCGCCGCGGGAGCAAGTTTGGCACCCACCACAATCAAAAGGACTACTACACCTAAGATCAAACGATACATGGGGACTCCTTGATTTGTTTCGATAGTTAGAAGAGATTGGCTTATACCGCAATCTCCATGAGCTGAATCGTGAAATGAAGCTCTTCGCCTGCCAACGGATGATTCGCATCTACCGTGATTGAAGTCGCGTCCACCGCAGAAATCATCAGCGGCACCACTGAGCCATCCTGCCGATGCATTTCGATTTGTAAGCCGACTTCCGGCTCTACGCCAAGCTGAACTAATTCACGCGGTACAGTTTGAATTAAGTCATCGCGGCGCTCGCCGTAGGCTTCCTGTGCTGGAATTTTCACATCTTTGGATTCGCCGATTTGCATGCCTTGCACAGCTTCATCAAAGCCTGCGATGACTTCTCCACCTCCGACAGTGAACGCTAAGGGCTCGCGTCCTTCAGAAGAATCGAAAACTTCGCCGCTCACTAATTTCCCTGTGTAATGCACACGTACTACATCGCCATTTTTTGCTGCCGACATACTCTTTGCTCCTTGTAAAAGTTCAGTTCGTCATCGCAAAGACGTCGAGCCTGCAAAGACAACGCGACGGGGAAATGCTCTGAAGTAACTTCGTGTTTGCGTGAATGAAGTGAAAGAAAATTAAAAACAACCTCGTGCCTAAAGCAGGGCAGGAGTTTCGCACAGACCCTGCACAAAAGCCAAGCGCACTTAGCTGATCCAGCCTCCGCCAACCACGACCTCGTCATCATAAAAAACTGCCGCTTGTCCCGGCGTAATGGCGCGTTGCGCTTCATCAAACATCACCCGCACATTGCCGTTTTCGTGCGGCGAAATCGTCGCCATTGCTTCTTCTGCGCGCGAGCGAATCTTGACCGAAACCTGCATGGGTTCCGTCAACGTTTCAATTGCAATCCAGTTTGGGCGCGTCACGATCATCTCGCGCTTCAGCAACCCGTCAACAGCGCCAACGACCACTTGGTTCTTCTCGGCGTCCACTTTCACGACGTACAACGGCTCTGGCGCAGAAATGCCGAGGCCTTTTCGTTGTCCGACCGTGTAGCGATGAATGCCCGTATGCTGGCCTAGAATTTTCCCCTCGGTCGTGACGATTGCACCGGGCTTAGGGTCTGGCAATGGCTTCAGGCTTTCGATTTGGACGAGCGGCTGCGGGTTCGATTTTTGCTCGTCTAAATACCGATCAATGAAACGCGAGTAGTTACCATCCGGGATAAAACAAATCTCCTGACTTTCGGGCTTTTGTGCTGTCGGCAATCCGGCCTGTTCCGCGATGTCGCGTGTTTCCTGCTTGGTCATGCCGCCAAGCGGAAATAGCGCATAGCTCAATTGCTCCTGCGTCAACTCAAACAAAAAGTACGATTGATCCTTCGCCCGATTTGTTGCGCGCATCAGCAGCCAGCGTCCACGATTTTCGTCAAACGTCACGCGCGCGTAATGCCCAGTGGCGACTTTGTCCGCACCAACGCTTTTCGTCATTTCAACCAGCTTGTCGAATTTCAAATACGAATTGCACGCGACGCACGGGCTGGGCGTTTTGCCTTGCAGGTAGTTGTTCACAAACGGCGCGACGACATCGCGCTCAAAATCGTCTTCGAGGTTCAGGACGTAAAACGGAAAGCCAAGTTTGTTCGCGACGACACGTGCATCATACAAATCGTCGAGCGAGCAACAACGTGACGGCAACGGTTCGCCGTCCGGCCCAACGTTGATGCGACGCTGATTCCAAAGCTGCATCGAAAACCCGACCAATTCGTGTCCCTGATTTTTTAATAATGCGGCAGTCGTCGAACTGTCTACGCCGCCGCTCATTGCCACTGAAATCATAATGTTTATTGCGGAATGTATTGTCTGCCTGTTCCCAGGTATTGATTGAGAAAAATGATGATGTCTACCAAAGAGTGTATGCACCGCTCACGATAATCGGCCTCAATAACTCGTTGCGGATGACTGATCGTAATGACGGGTAAAGAGTCAGGGGTATTTTCTTCCTGCATCGTTTGTTCCAGCGAATCAGCGTCTTCCTGATTGCGATTGCCCGTCAACAACAAATAGCCGTGCGTCTGACAGTGCCACCAGATTTCGCGGTCAATCGTATTTCGCGCCAGCCCCGCTTCCGGCAAGGTGATGAATTCCAACAAGCTGTGTTCATCCCATCTCGTACTTTTGAGCGTGCCAATAAAAAGCTCTCGATGACCTGTAATGTCGTTATCCAGCAGTACCGTAATCATCAATATTTCCCTGTCCGTTTCAGTGCTTGCAAACGCGCCAATGCTATTGCCTGCTCTGGCGCGAGATTCGGTTTTACAGTACTTGTTTGCACCGCACGCGCGCGTTCTCGATAAAACTTCTCGCGTTCTTCGTTCTTTTTCACGACCTCTGCATATTCAGCTTCAAACTCAGACTGATGCGCAGAGATATAGTTTGTTACTGCGCTCATTTCTTCTTCGCTCAAGCCCAGCCAATGGCGGATCAACTGTGGCGTCCAACCCGCTTTGAGATAATCCATAATCAGGTACAGCGAGATGCGCGTGTTGGCGACACACAATCCTCGGTCAGTGCGCCGAACAATGCCCGTCGCTACTGGAGTTTCCACTAATGTTTCTGCAATCATCGCGTTTTCTCCTTCCAACAATTCCCGCCTCAAATTTCAAATCCGTAAATATTGATGCTAAGATGACGGACTGATTTTAGCATACGCAAGATCAGCACAGCACATTCCAAGTAAAGGATCGTAGTTTTCCGTAATGGCAAAAAGCTCGCCTATGAACCCCAAATCACAGACCTCACCCACTGCCGGACACGTACTCGATAAATATCGCATCGCGTCAGAACCGTATTACCTGAACATTAAAAACGAAGCGGACATTTTCGAGAAAGCCTATAAAGCCAAGCTTCCGGTGATGCTGAAAGGCCCAACGGGATGCGGCAAAACGCGTTTTGTGCAAGCGATGGCCTATCGGCTCGGTCGCCCAATCATCACGGTTGCCTGTCACGAAGACCTTTCGGCCACCGACTTGATCGGACGATTCCTGCTCGAAGGCGAGGAAACGGTTTGGCACGATGGCCCGCTCACGACAGCCGTGCGCCACGGTGCGATTTGCTATCTGGACGAGGTCGTCGAAGCACGCAAGGACACGATTGTTTGCATTCACCCGCTGACGGATGATCGTCGCGTGCTGCCGATTGAAAAGCTCGGTCAGTTGATCGGTGCCCCTGATGATTTTATGCTCGTGATTTCGTACAACCCCGGCTACCAAAGTGTGCTGAAAGACCTGAAGCAATCCACGCGGCAACGGTTTATTTCGCTGGAATTCGATTACCCGCCCGCCGAAGCCGAAGCCCAAATCGTCGCCCGCGAAGGCGGGATTGACACTGGGCTGGCGCGCGACTTGGTGAAGATCGGCGAGAAGGTGCGTAACCTGAAAGGACACGGCCTTGAGGAAGGCGTTTCGACGCGACTGCTGGTGTACGCGGCACAGATGATTGCGAGCGGGATTGATGCTGTGACCGCGTGTGAAATCGCGATTGCGTCGCCAATTACGGACGATTCCGAGTTGCAGCGCGGCATTCGTGAAATTGTAACAACAGTTGTTTGAGGAGGATTTAGGATTTGGGATTTAGGATTTAGGTTCGTTTTGAAGCAATCAGTAATCTTTTGAAGGGATTGGTTATGGAAGGCTATCGTGAATTGAAGGTTTGGCAAAAAGGGATGGATTTGGTCGTTGCGGTTTATCCGCTGACGGCAACTTTCCCTAAAAGCGAAACTTTTGGATTAGCCAGCCAAATGCAGCGAGCCGCTGTTTCCGTTCCGTCGAATATTGCTGAAGGAAATGCGTTGCGACAAACCAAAGCATATTTGCGACACTTATCTATCGCTAGTGGCTCGCTTGCCGAACTGGAAACGCAACTAGAAATCGCCGAACGATTAGGCTATTCAACCGATTGCTCCATCGCTACACAAGCCAATGAAATCGGGCGTATGCTCTCCATCCTTCGCAAAAACCTCGAAGCGAAACTGTAACCATCCGGCACGACCCTAAATCCTAAATCCCAAATCCTAAATCCTATGAATGATGAAAAGCGCACAGGCATTACTGGTTCTCTCCTCAAAGGCGTGACGCGCAAATCTGTCGAAGCCTTAGCCCGATCATTCGGAATTCAACCGAATGATCGCGCGTGGGTGACGATGGATGTGGGGGCTTCGCTCGCCGGGGTTTCGATCAAAGTGGCGACGGAATTCTTTCGCGTTGTGCCCGAAGTCGCGCAGCATCTGGAAAACGAAGATTTGCGCCAATGGGCAGAAGTTGGTCGCCGCATCGCACTCGACAATGCTGAAGAGGCGAATCAGTTTTTTCATACGTCCGCGCAAACATTAGCCTCAGTTCCTGTGCATTTGCGCACACAATTGATCGCGCTGTGCGGCAAACAGATTGTGCTTTCGCCTTCAACGGCACTCAGCACGTTTTACACTGCACCCAAAACCATTGAAAAACTTGGGGAAAGCGAGGCGACCGATAAGCTTTTTAATATTGCCGTTGCTGTCGCCAATCGTTCTGTCAAGCACAGCACCGAAGTTTTGGCCGCCGCACCAAATGCGATTGCCGCACTGACACAACTCGAAGCAAATTTCGCCTATCAAAATCCTACGATCATCAAGCAAGCGTTGGAACTGGCCGAAAACTTTGCGAACCGCACAGGCGCAACTGCTGCCGAATTTTTGTCGGCGTTGGGCGAAGGCTTAAGCTTTATCAAAACTTCCGGTGAAGCGCGATTGCTGTACGAGCAAACCAGCAGCTTTCTGGAACGCGGCGGCGCGACAGCACTGCAATACTTCCGCGCGGCGAAATCTGTCATGGAACAGAGCGACGCAGCAAGTTTTGAGAAATGGAATTTCGTCACCAAACGCGTCGCCGAAGAAGGCAATGCGCTTGTCTACGACTTTCTGAAGCTCACACCAAAGGTCATGTCTGCGCTGTCGGCCAATCAACGCCGCATCATCGGTGCCAAACAACGCACGCCTGAACACAGTCTGGCGGTCATCAAATCCGTGCTGGAAATGACGGAAGAGTTAGCCGACAACAGCGTGTACGTCGCGCTGGAATGCTTCAAATCTGCGCCGCGCGCGTTGGCTGCCGCTTCGCTGGAGCAATTTCAGGCGTGGGCGCGCGCCGGAGCCGGGTTGCATCGTCAGGATCGTCGCCGCGCTCAGGCGTATTACGCCCTTGAATCCAAGAGCAGCCAGGAATCGTTGCGCGCCGCGCGTGGCGGGCTTGCGCTCGAATCCATTTCCCATTTGCTGCGGCTTTACGTCGAAGGGTTAACCGGGCGTGAATTGGCGATAGCCCCGCTTGGCGCAGTGCCGGATGAATCGCGCATCACCGATGGGCAAACGATTCACTTGCCCGCGATGATCGCTGAATTCGGCTCGCTCGAAGATGACTTTCGTTTGTACAAAGTGCTCGCCGCGCACGCTGCCGGACAAATCGAATTTGGCACCCGCGATGTCGGCAGTTCGCCTCTGCGTGCTGCCTTGCAAGACGTAGACGAATTCTTTTCCAGCCAGGACGAAAGCCAAAGCCGCATGGTTGATTCGGAGGAAGTTGAAATCCCCGAAGATTACATCCCGCGCAAGCGCCTGCGTCCCACATTGGTTGAGGAACATTTCGACGCCGCTGACTTCAAGCTTGTGCTTTCGCGCTTTCCGAATCCCGGCCTTGCCACGCGCATTTTCACGACGCTGGAAAATGGACGGATTGATTACCGCCTGCGCAAATCCTATCGCGGCATTCGGCGTGATCTAAACTTCGTGCGCGCGCGGCTGATTGATAATCGTCCGCCCGTCACGTCGTTGCCCGTAGATCAATTGCTCTACGAACTGCTGTTTCAAATCACGCTCTGCGGCGGTGTCATTGACCCGGTGGCACGCAAAGCCTATGGCGAAATCATCGGCGAATTTCATCGCATCATTGAGCAGTGCATTTATCACGAAGAATCGTCCGTAGCCGATACGCTCGTCGCCACGAAGCGCGTTTACGCACTGCTGCAATCGCCACGCAACGAAGAAAACACCGAGGCCGAAACCGACGACAAAGAACAAGCTGACGAAAAGAACGAATCCGACGATTCGCAGGAAAGTTCCGGCGATCAACAACAGCAGGCCGTCGAAAAGCAGCAAAGCCAAACGAATCCATTCAATCAATGGACAGAAGAAACCGACGACACGCTGCCCGATGAAACCGAAATGCTCAGCGAAATGCTGCAAGCCGAGCGCCCCGAGCAGGATTTGCAGGAAGGCGATCAGGCGTTCTTCTACGACGAATGGGATCGTGAATTGGGCGATTACCGCGCGAAGTGGTGTCGCGTCATTCAACGCGAAAACCGTCGCGGCATGCGCGATTTCGTGGAACAGGTTCGCGCCCGCTATTCCGGCGTGATCTCTTCGATCAAGCACCAATTCCAAATGCTCCGGCCCGAATCGCTGCGCAAAATCAAAGGCGAACTCGACGGCGAAGAATTCGACCTCCAAGCTGTGATTGATCGTCACGTAGACCTGCGCACGACCGGACGCCCCACCGACCGCGTCTACATCCGCCGCATCCGCCGCGAACGCGACGTAGCCGTATCCTTCCTGCTCGACATGTCGTCTTCAACCGCGCGCACGATCACGCGGCATCCGAATCAGCCGTACACGCGACCGGGCCAAAAAATCATAGACATCGAAAAGCAGGGCTTAGTCCTGATGAGCGAAGCGCTTGAAGCCGTCGGCGACGCCTATTCGATTTCCGGCTTCACGAGCGAAGGCCGCCGCAACGTGAAATACTTCATCGTCAAACAATTCGGCGAACGCTACACCCCCGAAGTCGAACGCCGCATCGGCGGCATCACCTACCACAACAACACCCGCTTAGGAGCCGCGATTCGCCATTGCGCTGCCCAACTGGAAAAACAATCCGCCCGCACCAAACTGCTGATTATCCTGAGCGACGGACGCCCCTACGACCACGACTACGGCGACTCCCGCTACGCCCGCGAAGACACCAAGATGGCCCTGCGCCAAGCCAAAACCCAAGGCATGACGCCCTTCTGCATCACGATTGACCGCGATTCAGAAGCAGAGTTGAAGGATTTGTACGGCGAAGTCGGCTACACAATTATTGATGACATTATGAGCTTGCCAGAGCGGTTGCCGGGGATTTATCGGCGATTGACGACGTAATTTGTTTCCGCCCATCAAATCAACAAAGGGTTGTCAGCACACTTGTCTTTGTGACATCATCACCACGAATTTTGGAACTGCCGCTTGCGGCCCCACGTTAGAAGTAGCTGAAAAACTTGAGATTTGTTTTGATGATGCGATCTTTTGAGATCATAGCTGGATATTATTGCAATGTCATTTCCTGATTCGCCCCGCTTTATTTACGAGAAAAATCCGCTAATAGAGGTGGTGTGTCAGTTACGCTTCCCTCGAATACTGAGGATAGATTCTGATTCCCCCGTTGCCTTTCAAGAAAAAATTCGGCGGGAATATCCAATATTTAAGGAGAACCAAGCCTCTGACTTGAAGCTAAATCTTCCTCCCGAAATCGCAAAACTTGCAGGTGGCGTATTCCCTTCCGCGTTGCGTACGGGGAAAGCCTCCTACGATTTCATTTCAGCCGATGAAAATTGGAAGGTAGGGTTGACCAGCGAATTTGTATCATTGAGTACCCTAAAATATGAGCGGTGGGAAGATTTTAAGTCACACTTGGAAAAGCCATTGGAGGCACTACTTGAAATATATGAACCCGCATTTTTCTCAAGAATAGGATTGCGCTACAAAGACTTGATTTGCAGAGAAGAACTTGGTTTAGAAAATTGTGTTTGGTCGGAATTATTACAACCTCATATCGCAGGAGAGCTAGGAGACGAAAATATTGCAAAAGACATAAGTGAAATAGCCAAACAGGTAAGAATCAACATAGAGGACATCAACGCAGCCGTATTTTTACAACACGGCTTGGTTCACAGCGAAGATGCAAATAACAATCAGATTTACTATTTGATTGATAGCGATTTCTCAACGAAAAATACTCATACGGAGATAAGCCATGCCATCGAAAAACTTGACAACTTTAATAAACAGTCCAAAAGATTATTCCGCTGGTGTATTACAGAACGACTTCACTTGGCAATGGCACCCCACTCCATCTAAGACATTTGTATTGACCACTGGGACAGAGAAGGTCGATAGGTTTTCTAATATCCTCAATGCTATAGTGCGGGCTTATTGTCATTATGTGGTCAATGAGTTGCCCGAGCGTGCCTTACCGGAATTGTTAGAAACTCTAGAGGCAATGGTTGATTTCTACCCGAGTGAAAATCAGGATAGGGCTGAATTAGGTGCATCATTAGGGAAACTAAAGTTAATGACCGAATCTTATCGCCCGTATCTCTCAGCACAGAAAATATTGCCTCCGGTTGAACAGGGAGTACGGGTTAAAGTTGGGCTGCCACAAGTAAGGCCAGAGTTTCACGCCGTCGAGGAGTAGCTAATTGAGCCAGGAAGACATCCCACCCAAAGACAAAATCTACGCCCCTGCAACTTTTGGGGCTTTGAGGCAAGGGGAAATCATATCAGACCTTGTCCAATTCATTTTGCGCCCCGAAACCATAAACACAGAAGACCTCACAGGAGCCCCTTTAATCCATCCTTTGGCAATAATCGTTTCGCAGGATTGCGACTTGGATCAAGATTTTAGAGCAAGAAATGGATTAGCAAGTGAAGATAAAAAGCTCCCTAACGTTCTTTTTTGCCAGATGATCTCCGCAGAAAACTTGCGTGGGCGATCAGATATAAACGCAGGGCTTTGGCCCCGAATAAGGAATAATAAGGATGAGCGATACCACTTCTTCCAGAAAATAAATTCTGAAGACGATGCACTACAAGAAGGGCTACCAGAGTTGGGCGTAGATTTCAAAAGATACTTTAGCCTTCCTACTGAAGAAGTATACGAACGGCTAAAGTCGAAAGCGAAAAGGCGCTCCTGTCTTGTTAGCCCTTACCTCGAACACTTCAGTACGCGCTTTGCTTATTACCAATTTCGTGTTGCCTTGCCGCAAAACCACTTCAGTGAGCCAGTAGGGAACAAGTAGCGGAAGACCTTGTATTGCTACGAACCAGCCATGCAAGCCATCATCTTCATCGGCATCCAGGCTGCGGGCAAATCCACGTTCTTCCAGCAACGGTTTTTCCATTCGCACATTCGCCTCAATCTGGATATGCTGAAAACGCGGCATCGGGAGCAGATTCTGCTCAGCGCTTGTCTCGCAGCCAAACAGCCGTTCGTCATTGATAACACCAACGCGACGCGCGCCGACCGCGCCAGATACATCAGCGCCGCGAAAGCAGCAGGGTTCAGTGTCGTGGGCTATTATTTTCAATCGAAGTTGCAGGATGCCATCGCGCGCAACAATCAGCGTTCGGGCAAGGCTCTGATTCCGGTCAAAGGGATTCTGGCGACGCATCGGAAGTTGGAATTGCCGCGCTTTGACGAAGGCTTTGAGCAGTTGTTTTATGTGACGATCAATGACGTGGGCGAATTCATTGTGCAGGAGTGGAGCGATGAAGTTTGATGAATTGGACGACAAGATGCGCGTGTATGAAACGGCGTTTGATCTCTGCGCGCTGCCGGGGATGTTTTTGGTCGCGCGCATTGATGGGCGCAGCTTTACGCGGCTGACGAAAGAGGTGCATAAATTCGATGCGCCGTTTGATGTGCGAATGCGGGATATGATGACGGCAACGACGGAGCATTTGATGAATTGCGGGTTTCGTTGTGTGTACGGCTACACGCAATCGGACGAAATCTCGTTGCTGTTTCATCCGGCGATTGATGCGTTTGAGCGCAAGCTGCGCAAGTACGATTCGATTTTAGCGGGCGAAGCGAGCGCGAAGTTTTCGTTACTGCTGGGCGCGCACGCGGTGTTTGATTGTCGGATTTCACAGCTTCCGAATGAAGGTCTGGTGCGCGATTACTTTCGCTGGCGCAACGAAGACGCGCATCGCAATGCGCTGAATTCGTGGTGCTATTGGACGTTGCGCAAGGACGGAATGAACGTGACGGAGGCGACGAAAACGCTGGAAGGAATGGCGGTCGCGGATAAGAACGAATTGCTCTTCCAACATGGCATCAATTTCAACGATATACCGAACTGGCAAAAGCGTGGGGTGGGATTGTATTGGGAAACGTACAATAAACCGGGCTTCAATCCGAAAACCGGGCAATCCGTAATGGCTGAGCGCCGACGCATAAAGGTGGATTATGATTTGCCGATGAAAGATGCGTACGGCGAGTTTGTGGCAAATTTACTAGTGGAGGTCTCGGAAGCTTAATGAGAAATTACGAACCAATATTTTCTCTCCGTCGTAGGTCATCACAGCTATCTTAACGAGCGAGGAAGTTTTTCATGTTCTGTCCAACCTGTGGTCGAGAAGAATCGCAAGAGCGCAAATTTTGTGTTGCCTGTGGCACGAATTTGGAACGCGTGACCAAAGCAATTTCGCCCGGTGGAGACGGTGCGCTGGTCAGGATTGATAAGGCATTCGATAAGGTAATGGCGCATTATGCCGGGCTTTTCTTTGGCAAGGCGGCGGATCAGGCGGCGGATTGGCGCGTCAGTAATTCGTGGAAGATTTTCGGAGAGTCGTTCTTGTCGCTGCTCGCGAATTTCATTCTGTTCTGGCTTCTTTTATTCGTCGCCATTCCCATCCGACTGCTGGTCTTGATTTTCTCAACGCCGTTTCGCTTACTTGCGGAGCGCAACAATCGGGTAAATGTTGATACCGCCGAGCTAGAACAGCGTGTTTGGGTTGGCGAAGTGTTACCCAGCGTCACCGAACAGGCAACGGTGAAAATAGATGAATCTGTTGCCGTGCGGCGACGACAGATTAAAAGCTAAGCTGCTACTTATTTGCAGCGACTTTGGGCGAAATGCGGCGCAATTTTTCCACCACAGCAGGCAAAGTTTCCAGCACGAAATCAATCTCTTCTTTGGTCGTTTCTTTTCCCAAACTAAAACGCAATGTGCCGCGTCCGGTTTCGTGATTCAGGCCGATGGCGGTCAGGACGTGCGAGGGTTCAATTGAGCCGGAAGCGCAGGCGGAGCCGGTCGAAACGGCAATCCCTTTCAAATCCAGCGAAATCATTAAGCCTTCGCCTTCGCAGTGATCGAAGTTGAAATTGGCGATGTGCGGCACGCGACATTCCGCATCACCGTTGCGCGAAATGTTCGGGATGCGTTTTAGAAGTTCAGTTTCCAGATAATCACGCAACTCACCGACGCGGGTCATAAATTCATTCAAGTGTAAACGTTCTAATTCGCAGGCTTTGCCAAGTGCGACGACCATCGGGACGCTTTCAGTTCCGGCGCGGCGGTCACGTTCGTGATGACCACCGTGGGCTTGTGCTTGCAGGCGCACGCCGCGTCTGACGAAAAGCGCGCCAACACCTTTGGGAGCGTGGATTTTGTGGCCGGAAATTGAAAGCAAATCCACGCCGAGTTCGCGCACATCCACAGGAATTTTGCCGACGGATTGCACGGCATCCGTGTGCAAATGTAAATGCTTTTGCCCGGCAGCGCGGCGTTCTTTGACTAAATCGCCGATGGCTTTGATCGGCTGAATCGTGCCGAGTTCGTTGTTGACCTGCATCACAGAAATCAGCGTAGTTTCATCGGTCAGCGCGGCTTGCACATCGGCCAACCGCACGATGCCTTCGTGATAGACCGGCAAATAGGTCACGCGCCAGCCCAGAGATTCAAGATGCTTGCACGAATTCAAAATTGCCGGATGTTCAAATTGCGACGTGATGATGTGCTTGCCTTTGCTGGCGTGCGCTTCGGCAATGCCTTTGACGGCGAGATTGTCGGCTTCGGTGCCGCCGGAAGTAAACACGATCTCGATTGCCGTCGCGTTGATGAGCTGCGCGACTTGATTTCGCGCTTCTTCCATCGCCTGCTTTGCGCGTTGCCCCCATTGATGCGTGCTGGACGCGTTGCCGTAGAATTCGGTGAAGTACGGCAGCATTGCCTGCACAACCTCAGGGTCAACACGAGTGGTCGCGCTGTTATCTAAGTAAATCTTTTTGGCAGTCATTGGCATAGCATCCTCGTAATTGAAGCAATAAGTTGAAAGCCAAGCATAAGAGGCGGTGCCGCTTTGTTCAAGTGATCCGTTTGCCGTTGTGTGTCTGGGAGATGAGCGCGAAGCGTATGGAGTGCGGAAGCTTGGTTCCGCTTTGGCTCTTGCCGTTGAGCGTCAAAACAAAAGCGGGAAGAACTTCTCGCACTCTATACGCTTCGCGCTCATTTTTTTCAAGCAACGGCCAATGCCTCTCGCGCATCTGAACCGCCGTTTGAACACGGTGCGATTTTATCGCTTGTCTGTCGCGCATCAATGATGTAAAACGTCGCTCCCCTTTGCGATCCAAAAATCCAGGAGGCATTTATGAGAAGCCGGAGCATTTTATTTTTCGCTCTTCTGCTTACTGCTATTTCCACTGCTTTTGCCCAACCTCGCAACACTCGCCCACAAATTCGCAACTCAGATCGTTATGAGCAAGACCTGCGCGCGCACGAACGTGGCTATCGCACAGGGTATGAGGACGGTTTTGCCCAAGGCAAAGATGATTTCAACCGCGACCAGCCACGCGATTTCACGCGCAGCCAGGATTACCAACGCGCAGATCGCGGCTATGAACGGCAGATGGGACGCGTCGAAGAATATCAGGATGGCTATCGCATCGGGTTTGAAATGGGCTACAACGACGGCTATTTTGGCCGCCCATTTTCAGTTTCCGTTCCGCAGAATTTGACGACGGTGGTCGTGGGCACGGGAACAGTGGCAACACGCGAGCAACCACGCGAACAGCCCGAAGGCAGAGAATCACCGCGTGATGATCGCCGTAGCACGACAACGCGTCCAACTGGGAATAACCGCCCCCCTAGTCAAAGTGCAAATGATGATCTTTTCATTCCTGAAGGAGATCAATTGCGCATTCGCCTGACTTCGCCGCTCAACACAAAGACTAATCGAGAAGGCGATCAATTCACGGCACGTGTTGTAAGTCCTTCGGCGTATGTGAATGCCACAGTTGTGGGCCACATTGCGCGCATCACGCATTCGGGCAAAGCGACAGGCAAAACCGAAATGCTGTTGGCCTTCGACGAAATCACGATGCCCGATGGGCAGAGCGCGCCATTTGAGGCCCAGGTCGAAAAAGTTTATGACGGCGCAACGGTCAAAACCGTAGATGAAGAAGGCAATGTGCAAACTGGCAGCCGCACGAAAGACACGGCCACGCGTGGCGCAGGTGGCGCGGCTCTTGGCGCGATCATCGGCGGCATTGCGGGCGGCGGCAAAGGCGCTGCAATTGGCGCAGTGCTTGGCGGAGCCGCTGGTGCAGGCTCCGTGTACGTTCAAAGCGGCAAAGACATCATCTTTGAGCCAGGCACCGAAATGATGATTCGTTCGTTGGGCAATCCGAGAAAGTAAGGCAATTGAGTGGCAGAAAAGGAGAGAATGGGCGACAAAGGGATACTGAAAATTCCCTCTTTCGCGCGCTCTCTCCTTCCAATTGTAAAGATCGCAGTTATCAGAAACGCGATCTTTAATTCCCGATATTCACCCGCACCCGATTCGCCGGTTTACCATCCACTGTCAAAATCAAATCCACTTCACCACTGCCGCGCGCACTGGTTGGGATGACGATGTTCAATTGATCAAGGCCGACGTAATTTGTCTGCGCCCCAGCGTAATCCACTTGGGCAATGATGCCGCCGATCCTGACCTGAACGTTACTCAGATTGGTTCGCTTGCGAAAGCCCGTGCCAAACAGTACCAGATAGTTCGGACGTTGCGCGGTGCCTGCTTCAACAGCACGCGATGTGCCATCGGAGTTGAAGAGAACTTTTGTAGTGATCCCATCAAATGTCGAGTAGCCCGCAGGAATTCCGTTGCCGTCAGAAGTAATCGTAAATAATCCCGGTGCGGCGCTCGCTACCGTTGCGATTCCCTTCCCAACTACAACACCATTCGTTTTCACTTCTATGGCGGCAGTACCAGGACTGAGATTGCTCGGCAACACATAATTGATCTGTGCGGGTGAGACGTACAATAAATCTGCCGCAGCCCCATTCACAGTTACCTCTGTGCCGCCTAATGATTTAGGCAGGGGCAAGCTGATGGCATTGTAAATTCCGCTTCCCAAACCCGCTCCAAAAATTGAGACCAGGCTATCAGGTGCCACATTTGTGCTGTAGCTGGCAGCGCTCACGGTGTTGACGATGGGTGGAGTTGGCGTGATCACCGCATCCACAAATCCGCCGAAATCTGTCGTCCAATAATAGCGATAATACGCGCCCAGATTGACGACACGCCCAATGCCGATCACCTTAAAATTTGGGTTCAGCATCGTTTCATTATGGCTGGGGGAATTTTTCCATTGATTGAAGGTGTTAACGGCGTCGCTATAGCCCGCCGCAATATTTTCGCCTTTCCAGGTATTGTAGTTGTAACCAAAGGCGCTCATCCGCACGAACGGATCGCGGCCTGTACTGTCGGTATGGCTAAAATAATTCTTTGTCGCCATATCGTTGCTCATCCATTTCGAGGCATTGGTCACAGCAACGGACGCCTGCAATGTACCCAACCCATTGGCAGTGCGATAATCATTGATAAGTTTTAGAATGGCTTGCTCTTCGACGTCTAAGACAGGGGTTTGCGCAAGCGAAGCCGAAGAAAAATAAACGAGAAAAATGCAGGGGATAACGAGAAGCAGGGGAAATCGAAAGATTGAAATCAAGGTTCGAAACTTCATGAACGTGTACTCCAGATACGGTAGTCGTCTGGGGGTTGGTCAAAGATCGTCAACCCAGTGAGTTCCAGGCAAACAAACCTTGTGTTTTGTTTTTTTGATAGTTGCCTGTTGCTCAAAGTGAGGTTCAGGCAAAGACCGCGTAATGTCCCACTGGCTTACAAAAGGGAGCAAAAAATAGGGAGCCTAATGACGATCAAGGGCGCTGCTTGATTTTGTGAGTTAATTTTTGATGATCGTTTAGGAAGCCACTAGCAGGGTAACGCGCGATATGAATACCATGCGCTACGGAAAGTTGCAAACCACGCTCGGCGCTTTGCCGCAAAACGTCCAAAGCGTTCGTAAGCGCTGAGCATGCGAATCGCCTGCGGTGATAAGATACAAGGCCACGTATGAAACTCCATAGCAAATTTCTGGCGGGTTTACCCATTCGTCGTAAGTTGATCGTCTTCCATAATCTGTTCTTCCTGATTCTGGTTCTCAGCCTTTACATTGCTTTGCGTACCCCGCTGACGCAAATCGCTGCCCGTTCGGCTCAACAAGAGGCAGAATTGATGGCCCAGATATTTGAGCGGTATCCCGGTGCTGTGCGCAGCGTGCAATCGGATCGGTTCACGATCTTGGATAGTAAAGATGCAGAGCTGATTATCACTCCTGAAATGCGCGGTTGGCTGAACAGTAATCCAGGACGTGTCTGGCGTGACCGGGTGATGATTGCGAGTTCTGCTATTCCCACTTTTCGCCTGATTCGGTTTGATACCAATGACAATTCGTTTCAGGTCATTGCGCTGAACGCGGAGCAGTATATTCAACTCTCACGCCGACTGCGTTGGATGCTAGGGCTGGCCTTGCTGGCGGTGTATGCGTTGGCGGTCATTGCCCTGGAAATGTTTATTTTGCCCCGCTATGTCTATCACCCAATTCAACGCATCCTGCGCGCCGATGAAGCGTTGCAGTCCGACGCCATCGCGCACGAATTGATCGAAAATCGGTATATTTCCGGCGATGAACTGGGGCAGATTATGGCATCGCGCAATGCGACCGTGAAGTTATTGCGCCAACACGAAGGCGAATTGAAAAACGCATTGGGCCAAGTGGAAGAAATGGCCAACGACCTCAAACGCAAAAATCACCTGCTCGAAACCGCCAAACAAAATCTGGCCAGTCAGGATCGTCTGGTCAGCCTGGGATTAATGAGCGCAGGGGTTGCACACGAAATCAACACACCGCTCGCCGTGCTCCACGGTTCGCTGGAAAAAATGATTGAGACTTGTGATCAGCCTACTAACGAAGATCGGCTACAACGGATGCTGCGCGTGACCGAACGATTGCGCGGGATTAGCGAAAGCCTGACTGATTTTGCGCGTGCTCGCACGCAAACAATGGAGGCCGTCAAGATTAAGCCATTGCTGGATGAAGCCTGGTCATTAGCCAGCATTGAAGCACGTCACCTTCAGCTTGAGTTGATCAACCGTGCGGAAAACACCGATGTCGTGATCGGGAATGCCGGGCGATTGATGCAAGTGTTTGTGAATCTCTTCAAAAACGGCGTTTATGCGATTAAAGATGGGGCTAAGGCTAGTCAGGCCGCCAAGGGCTCTGGTAAGTTATGCGTTCACACGGAACGCATAAACCAAGACGGTAAGCTGTGGCTGCAAATCACGATTGAAGATACCGGCGCAGGCATCCCGCCAGAAATTTTGCCACGTATCTTCGAGCCTTTTGTCACCAGCCGTCTTGATGCGAACGGCACAGGGTTAGGCTTAGCCGTCACGGCTGGCATTATTGACCAGCACGGCGGACTGATCGTCGCCAATAATCGTGCAGAAGGCGGCGCGAAATTTGAAATTACGTTGCCCATGCCCGCATAGCCGCAATTATGGAAAATGCTGCTCGCCCATCGCCCCTGCCACCGCTCGACATCGTTGTGCTTGACGATGACGCAGATTTTCGCCAATACCTTGATGACATCCTCAGGGACGATGGTCATCAGGTACGTCTGTGCGCGACACCAGAAGAATTGTGGACCACAAATGCCGAGCACTTACCCGATGTCGTGTTGCTGGATATGAAAATGGGTGAAGTGACAGGCGAACAAATTTTGGATCAATTGCGCCTGCGCTGGCCCGACCTGTGCGTCATTATTATCACGGGGTATCCTGATCTGGATGATATGCGCGCGGCATTTCGATTGCGCAGCTTTGATTATCTGACCAAGCCATTTTCGCTGTCACAATTGCGTGAGGCATTAGAGCGCGCAGTCAAAACGCTGGGATTGGGGCAAAACGATGTCGAGCGATTGCGTGAACGGCTCGGCCAACGCATCAAGGCCTTGCGCGCCGAACGCGATTGGGGATTAAAGGAATTAGCCGCCACCACAGGCATTAGCGTTTCGCAATTGAGTTCTATCGAACGCGGCATTCATTTACCAAGTCTGGAAGGGCTGATTACGATCAGCCGCGCTTTTCACAAAAAACCGTCCGCACTGTTGGCGGATATTGATTTTTAACTTGAGTACGCACGCAGGATGCGTGCAATGCCTTCCAACCAAGCACGCAGGATGCGTGCGTACCCAATACAAAGGAATCTTCATGCAAAACTATCTTGATCTGACAGGAAAAGTCGCGCTCGTAACAGGTGCCAGTTCCGGCATCGGCGCGGCGACTGCCATCGCGCTGGCAGCACAGGGCGCGAGCGTCGCCATCAACTACAACCGCAACGAAGCAGGCGCAAACCAGGTGCAGCAAACCATCACCGCTGCTGGTGGCAAAGCTATCGTCATTCAAGCTGATGTCACAAAAACTGCCGACATCAAAACGATGATCGAACGCACATCAACCGAGCTTGGCCCAATTGACATCCTCGTCAACAACGCCGGTTCGTTGGTCGAGCGAATGAAGCTGCTGGAACTGACGGAAGAGCGTTGGGATGACATCATGAACCTCAATCTGAAAAGCGTCTTTCTCGTCACGCAAGCGGTCGCACCTGCGATGATCGAACGCAAGACGGGTTCCATTATCAACCTGACTTCCATCGCCGGACGCAATGGCGGCGGCCCTGGCGCATTTGCTTACGCCACAGCCAAAGGCGGATTGATTACGCTGACAAAAGGCATTGCGAAGGAATTGGCGGCTTACGGCATTCGCGTCAACAGCGTCGCACCCGGCGTGATTGATACGCCGTTTCATGAAACGTTTTCGACCGCCGCGATGATCGAAGCCTTCATCAAAACAATCCCAATGGGACGCCTCGGCACGTCCGAAGAAACCGCGAAAGTTATCTTGTTTCTGGCTTCCGATGCGGCAGGCTATGTGTGCGGCGAAACGATTGAAGTAAATGGCGGACAGTTGATGTTGTGAAACATTGGTCCGGTGCGAGGAGCGGTAGCGACTTGATGGTGTTCTGTGTCGCCCTACCAAGTCGCAGCTGCGCCTCGTACCGGACCAATCACTAAGTCGCGGCTGCGTCTCGTACCGGACCAATCACTAAGTCGCGGCTGCGTCTCGTACCGGACCAACACCAGGAGGCCCCGCAATCCAATGGCGATCATCCCCGGCGCACAATTCGATCATTACGAAATCCTGTCGTTGCTCGGCAAAGGCGGGATGGGTGAGGTCTTTCGCGCGCGTGACACACGATTGAACCGCGAAGTCGCGCTCAAAGTGCTGCCCGCCGAATTCGCGCAGGACGCGGATCGTCTGCGCCGCTTTGAACAGGAAGCCCGCGCGACTTCGGCACTCAATCATCCGAACATTCTGACCGTGCATGACTTCGGAACACACGAAGGCAATCCGTATCTCGTCGCCGAATTGCTGGATGGCGAAGAACTGCGTGCGCAGTTAGACAATGGCGCGATTGCTTCACGCAAGGCGATTGACTATGCCCAACAAATCGCGGCGGGCTTAGCGGCGGCACACGACAAAGGCATCGTGCATCGTGATCTGAAGCCAGAGAATTTGTTCATCACGAAAGATGGTCGCGTGAAAATTCTCGACTTTGGGTTGGCGAAACTGACGGGAGTGCGGAGTGCGGAACGCGGAACGCGGAATGAAGAGGCAGACACGCTTATTCAAGGCGAAGCCAATACTCCGCACTCTGCACTCCGCACTCCGCACTTGACTGCTCCCGGCACCGTGATGGGAACCGTCGCTTACATGTCGCCCGAACAGGTGCAGGGCAAAGACCTGGATCATCGGTCAGACATCTTCAGCTTCGGGATGATTCTCTACGAAATGCTGAGCGGGCAGCGAGCGTTCACGGGCGAAACGCAAGTGGAAGTGATGCACGCGATTCTCAAAACCGACCCGACGGAATTGAGCGAGGCAAACAACAAGATTTCGTCGGCGCTCGATAGGATTGTGCGGCATTGTCTGGAGAAGAAAGCGGAACTGCGGTTTCAGTCGGCGCACGATCTGGGCTTTGCGCTCGAAGCGTTGACGATTCCCTCCAGCGCAAATCAGACGCAAACGCTGAAAGCCTTGCCGGACGCGCCAGCGGAAAAGGCCGGGGCGACGCGCTTCAATCGCGTCAGGCTCTGGCAGGTCGCGTGTCTGTTCGCAGTGCTTGCGGCACTGATGTTGGCGCTGCTTTACTTGCGCAAGCCCGCGCCGGAGGCGCAGGTCACCCGCTTCTCAATCAACTTGCCGACCGGAATATTCCCTACGTCGGTCTTTCCGGCTTTATCGCCTGATGGCCGCCGCCTTGTTTTTCAAGCAAGGGATGCTTCGAATACCTTCCAACTCTGGTTACACCCGCTGGATTCTTTTTTGACGCAACGCTTACCCGGTACTGAAGACGGTCGTCTTCCTTTCTGGTCGCCAGATGGTAAGTACATTGCCTTTTTCGCCGAAGGAAAATTGAAGAAACTGAATGACCTCACAGGTGTAGTCGAGACTATCTGTATCTGTACCGGAATCAGTGGCACCTGGAATCAGGACGGGGTAATTATTTTTACGAATGAAGATCGTACTCTTTCGCGGATCAATGCGGTGGGAGGAAAACCAGAGGTCATTACTGCATCAGACACGAAAGAGGAACTCCATCATCACCCGGCCTTCCTGCCGGATGGCAAGCATTATCTGTTTGTGGTTTTTGGCGGCAAGAATCCGGGTATCTATGCTGGCTCGTTTGAGACAAAAGAGCGCAAGCTGCTCATCCCCTTGAGTACGGATAACGCGAATTTGACCAAAGTCGTCTGGTCGCCCCCTGGACACATTGTCTATTATCTCAATGGCTCTACGTTGTTGGCACAGGCGTTCGATCCTGATCGCCTGGAACTCAAAGGCGAACCGTTCCGCGTGGCTGAAGACTTTTTCGTTTTTGGGAATGGGTCACGGTTTGGGGTCTCAGAAAATGGCACCATTGCCTACGTTGCGGGTGTAGTAGCCGGTATAGTTCAATTGACTTGGATGGATCGTAGTGGCAAAAGATTGAGTTCCGCCGGGCCTGCGGCTCCCTGGCTCAGCTTCAGATTATCGCCGGATGAACGCCTGGCAGCGTTGGAAAGAGATGAGCCAAGCCGACGGAACTCCCTCTGGGTTCTTGATCTGACGCAAGGCACGACGCGCCGCTTTGTCACCGAAGGAGGGAACATTTCTCCGGTGTGGTCGCCAGAGGGCAAACAGCTCGCCTTTGGCTCAGCCCGCAATTCACCGACTAATCTTTATCTGAAACCACTGACTGGGAATGTGCCGGAAGAGCGATTGTTGGAAACTCGCTTTCCAAGCGATCCCGATTCCTGGTCGCCGGATGGAAAGTTTCTGGTCTATGATGTAATTCCCCCTCAGACCCGGAGCGACATTTGGCTGTTGCCGATGTCTGGTGAACGCAAGCCACAACCATTTCTCCAAACGAAAGCGGATGAAAGGCAAGGCAGAATCTCGCCGGACGGAAACTGGCTCGTCTATTCGTCCGACGAAGCGGGGAGCCGTGAAATTTATGTAACGCAGTTTCCACAGCCCGCGCGTTCGTGGCGGATTTCCAAGAGCGGCGGCGTGAATCCCTTCTGGCGCGGCGACGGCAAGGAATTGTATTTTGTCGCGGGCAACAAGCTGATGGCAGTCAGCGTCAATGGCGGCGCGGAATTTCAGGTGGGCACACCGCAACCGCTCTTCGAGATCGAAGGCACGAACTATGCGCCAAGCAAAGACGGCCAACGCTTCCTCGTGCCGGTCGTGACGGAGAAAGCGCCGCCGCCGCCGATCAATGTCGTGCTGAACTGGACAGCAGATTTGAAGAAGTAACGCGCAGCGCCTGGGAGCGCAAGCGTCTCGCTTGTTATGGCGTGGAAAGCGCAACCTTTCGTACAAGGGATTCACCCCACACGCTTCAGCAAGCGAGACGCTTGCGCTCCCAGGCGCTAGCGCGAATCCAATACGACACGCGGCACACGGGCGGAAAGGCTACAGGCAACTTCGTACGAGATGGTGCCGATGCGGGCGGCGATGTCTTCCGCTGTGATTTGCAAGCTGCCTTGCGTACCGAGCAAAATCACTTCCTCGCCCAATTCGACAGCCGCCACATCCGTCACATCCAGCATCGTCAAATCCATACTGACGCGGCCTACGATGGGTGCGAACTGACCGCGTACAATCACGTGACCATTGTTCGAGTGCGCGCGATGAAAGCCATCGGCATAGCCTATTGGAAGGGTGGCAATGCGGCTCGTACGCGTAGTTGTGAACGTTCGCCCATAACCGAGCGGCGTGCCTGCCGGAACCGTTTTCAAATGCACGATGCGCGAATGCAGCGACAGCACGGGCTTTGTGGCAAAGGCTTCCGGCACTTCTGCCAGCACATCGCGCGTGAAGCCGTACATCGCAGCTCCGGCGCGCGCGAGATTGCCCCAGGCGTTCGGATGTGAATGAATGCCTGCGCTGTTCGACAAATGCTTCCATGTCGGCGCAAAGCCTGCGGCTTGAACGATTGAGAGTGCCTCATTGAAACCACGCAATTGTGTTCTGGTAAATTCCTGATCAATCGCTTCCGCTTCGGCAAAATGCGTCATTTGCCCATCCAGCGTGATGTTTGCACATCGTTTGATCGCTTGTGCAAATGCAGGCAACTCTGCCAATGGCACACCGAGTCGGCCCATTCCTGTATCCACTTTGAGGTGATAGTTAACGACACGATTGGCTTGCTGTGCCTGTGCATTCAACTCTTCCGCCTGATCGAGACGATAAATCACGGGGGTTAAATCATGGGCGATGATTGTGCCCGCCTGGCCGTGCCAGAATCCACCCAGGCAGAGAATCGGGCGCGTGATGCCTGCCTCCCGCAATTCCACGCCTTCTTCAATTAATGCCACGCCAAACCAATCCGCATTCGCTTCACGCTCCAATGCTCGCGCACACGCAACCGCGCCGTGCCCGTAGGCGTTAGCTTTGACGACTGCCATCAACTGAGCTTCGCCATGCAGATGACTTTTAATCGTGAGGTAATTATGAATGAGATTCGGCAGAGAAATTTCCGCCCAGGTTGGGCGAGAAGAGGTGATTGGTAGTTGGTGGTCGGTGGTCGGTTGCACAAGCAAGAAATACCACTGACTACGGACAACTGACAACTGACTACTCGCGGTACTTGTCCTCAAAACGAGTGAGTTGTTTCAGAAAGACCAATTCCACATCGCCAATCGGGCCGTTGCGCTGCTTGCCGATGATGATTTCGGCGATGTTTTGTTTTTCCGTTTCGGGGTTGTACACATCGTCACGGTAAATAAACATCACGATGTCGGCGTCCTGCTCGATGCTCCCAGACTCACGTAAATCGGAAAGCTGTGGGCGATGGTCAGAACGCGATTCGACAGCGCGGGAAAGCTGGGAGAGGGCGATTAGAGGCACATTCATTTCCTTGGCAATTGCCTTCAGATCGCGGGAAATTTGCGAAACTTCCTGCTGTCGCGACTCAACGCGGCCTTTGCCGCTCATGAGTTGCAGGTAATCCACGATGATCATGTCCAGCCCGCGCTGTTCGTTCTTCAGGCGGCGAACCTTCGCGCGCATTTCGAGTGCATTAATCGCGGGCGTGTCATCCAGGAAGATTTGCGCTTCGGCCAATTCGCTGACGCCCATTGCCAGATGTCGCCAATCCTCTTTGCTCAGCATGCCGGTGCGCAACCGATGCGCGTCAATACGCGCCTGCGCGCAGAGCATACGTTGGACAAGCTGTTCCTTACTCATTTCGAGCGAAAAGATGCCGACGATGGCCCGGTTGCCATGATGCTGTTGGCGCATCGCCGCGTTTTGCGCGATGTTGAGGCAGAAGGCTGTGTTGTGAACGCAAATATCATTGGCTACGAAGTTGTGCGTTGCGGGAATCGTGAGATCGTACACTTGCTTCGCGCCCACGTATTCAATAGACGTGATCTCATCCCAATAAATATCGCTGTTGGCGATTTCGCGCAGTGATTGATTGTCCAACACATTCGCCAAGGTCAGCAGCTTCTGACGTGGCAATTCGCGCTGCCCTACGTGGATGTTCGTATGCCCTTTAATGCCTGCTCGCTGCGCCAGCGAACTCCACGACTCTGCGCCTTTTGCTTGTGCCAGCGACTCCCAAACGGGCATCGGGATCAGGTCACGATTGGTACGGTTCGTTTCCTTGTCGAGGATTTGCACGGCTTTGGCCAGCTTCTCCTCTTTTGCGAAGATACCAATTTCTGCGGCAAAGCGTCGGATTGAATCGGCGTGCGTGATGTCAAGCTGCCAAGCGCTGCGGCGTACATCCTGATACTTCACTTGCCGTTGCCGGAGTTTGGCAATCACCCCAAAGCGCAAAAGCAAATGTTGAAGCTGGCGGGCGAGCTTTTCACTGACCGTAGCATAGCCAATTTGTGCCAAATGCTCCCCTGTAATCGCAACCCAGCCATCTGTAGCAAAGAGGCGATTGAGAAAGAGCGCGAGTTTAGGCTTGGTGAGTTTGAAGATGAGGGCAGGGATCGTTTTATGATGTGCGGTCTTTCCCCATAGTCCCAATTCTTCAAGCCAGACTTTCAAGGGATTGTTACGCGAGCTATTAGACGCGACATTCAAGGCATTCAAATCTACCATTAAGGCCTGGCAAAGCCGTTCCGAGATAATTGCATCCGGCACACATTCGCCTTTCTGCCACGCACAAATTAGCGAGGGAGAAACGCCTAACGCGATTGCCAGCCGACGGCTTGTGCCGCGTGGTTGCAGGCGAAGGATGTTCCGTAATTGTTCGCCGAATGATTGGCGCTGGGAAGCCAACTGCTCATAATCTAACGGAACAGAAAATGAAGGAGCGCGAAATTCGGAAGCTTTCTGCCGAACCTTGAGATTTGGGAAGTCTGCAACAGCAGCAGCGTAGTCAGCCTGAATTGATGGATTTGTATTGGTAAATTCCGGCGTCTGCTTGGTCAAACAGCCATCGCCTATCAAATAGGCCAGCAACTTTATCTTTCCATCGCTAATGGTTTCCGTACCGAAAACATTGATTACGCGCGGCACAGCAATCTTATCGCCGACTTTCAACTCGCTTAATTTGCGCCAGCCATCGAAGGTCAGGAACGGATGCGTGATGGTAGATTCAACTTGTCTGCCTAAACACGTGGTAACACGAAACACAGGCTTGATGCCGTCGTCTACAAAAGCACTGGGTGCAGTAAAGCTAAGCTTCCAATGATTGTTTAGCGTGAGCAAGCACGCGGCTTTGCGATGATAGATTTCTTCAATTGTCGTCAGGCTTCCGTCTTCCTGAACAATCTCTGACGCAGCAGCAAGGCATTTCCCCATTGACGGCCTGGCCGCCACGATTACTAAATCGCCGCGCTGCAACCCAGAGGTCATGTAATCTAAATCGCGGAATCCGGTGCTGATTCCGGTGACCAGCTGTTCGCGGCTGGCGATTTCTTCGATGTGCTGGAGTTGCTTGTGTGCGACTTCGCTGATGGGGACGAAGCCTTGGCGAATGCGATCTTCGGCGATGGCGAGGATCGAACGCTCGGCTTCGTCGAGCAGAATGTCCGGTTCATCTTCGGCGTCGAAGCAGCGGTTGATGATTTGATTCGACGTGGTGATGAGTTTGCGAACGATGGATTTGCCTTTGACGATGCGACAGTATTCCTGAATGTTCGAGAAGCGCGGAACCCCGTCAATCAAGGCTGCGATGAAAGCCCCTCCGCCGATCAAATCCAAATCGCCCGAATGCCGTAGCGCATCCTGTAACGTGATCGGATCAATCGCGCGCCCCTGTTCCATCAGTTGCAGCATCTTGTCGTAGATGCGGCGATGCGAATCGAGAAAGAAATCATCGCGCCGGAGCATTTCTGCTGCCTGATTGATCGTCGTGTTATCGAGCAGGATGGCACCGAGGATGGAGCGCTCGGCTTCAATGTTACTTGGTAAGGCTCTATCGAAGGGGGAATCCGCGTTCTTCGCCATGACGTTTGGGTGTTCGGAAGTAGTGTTTTTTAGCTACGGATTTCACAGATGGGCACAGATTAAGAACATAGAAAAATCTGCGTTAATCCGTGTGAACCTGTGGCTCAATATTTTCGTCCGGCAATTTTTCGCCTTGTGATTTTTGGTCAGGAGTTTGACCGCGCATCTTATCTTTTTGGTACTCAACGGCGGCTTTGGCCTGGGGGCGAAAAGCGATTTGATCCAAAGCCATCATGCCTGTGCTAATCAGTCCGGGTTCCTCTTTCGCGCGGCGTTGATACTCTTCATCGGTCATTTTGGTACGCCGTCGCTGCTCATAAATCAGTGACCCAAACATCAACACAACCAATCCAATTGCCGCCAGCCAAATGATCGCGTCTGTCATACAACATCTCCCAGAAAAAGAGGGGCGAAAGAAAAGACGGAGCGTGAGTTGATGCGCTCGCGCTCCGCCTTCTTTTATCGCAAAGATGCTTGATTTTGTACAGGTCTAAGCTGCTTCTTCTTTTTTCACTGCCACCTTGAGGGTCGCAGTAACGTCACGGTGCAGCTTCACGGGAACTTCAAAATCGCCTGTTTCCTTGATCGGCTCGGCCAATTGAATTTTCCGGCGGTCAATCTCAAAGCCTTTGGCCGCAATCGCTTCAGCAATGTCCATCGAAGTGACAGAACCATACAGCACGCCGTGTTCGCCGACTTTGCGCGCGAATTCGAGCGTGAGGGATTGCAGCAAAGCGGCTTGCCCTTCGGCAGCAGACCTGTCGGCAGCAGCTTTTTTCAGGAATGCTTCGCGTTGCTTTTGGATCGCTTTCACATTGGCGGCGGTCGCCTGCACAGCTAAACCGCGCGGTAAGAGATAATTTCGACCATAACCAGGACGCACTTTGACGAGTTCGCCGCGCGACCCCAAATTTTCTACGTCTTCACGTAGCAATAGCTCCATTTGTGCCATAACAATAACTCCTTCAACTTGAGGCCGGGTTTAGGCCTGGACGTAAGGCAACAAAGCAACCGTCCGCGCACGTTTGATTGCTTCGGCGATTTTGCGTTGCTGCAAGGCGCTGACGCCGGAAAGGCGCGCGGGCAAAATCTTTCCGTTTTCGGTTAAGAACGATTGCAGTAATTTGACGTCCTTGTAATCAATGTAATCAATCTTTTCAGCCGACAGTTTGGAAGAGCGACGGCGGCGGCCCCCACCTGACATGGGAGGCCGTTTGTTGGCGTCATTCCTATCCCCTCTATCATTTCTTTCATTAAATCTTGGCATAAATTATGTCCTCAAAAATAAACGTGAATTGAATGCTGCCAACAGAGTTAGGACTCAAACCCCTCATCGTCATCAGAAGCATCTTCGTCGTCAACATCAGCGCCACCGGCAGCGGCAGCACGCACTGAAACCTTGCGGCGCGATTTCAGTTTTTCTGCCCGCTTGAGGTCTTCATCCGTTCGCACGGTCAGATGGCGAATGACCAGATCGCTGACGCGCAACCGACGCTCGACTTCGGCAATTTCGTGTCCAGTGCCTTCGATGTACAGGACGACATAAACGCCTTCGTCAAATTTTCCGATTTTGTAGGCCAGTTTCCGACGGCCCCAAACATCTGTTTTGGTAACTTTTCCGCCCAAATCGGCGACAACCGTTTCTAATTGGGAATTGAGTTTGTTGAGGTCTTCTTCAGTCGTGCTAGGACCCGCAATAAAAACTACTTCGTAGGTTCTCAAGATAAATCCTCCTTGTGGATTTTGATTCGCCCAACGTTGCTAACATTGAGCAAGGAGAAAGCCAGTTGAGGTGGCTTCTAATTGTATTTCGACATCGCCTCAGCAATGCCATTTTGCAAAAGAACTTCGACTGCATCCGCAGCCACAATAATTGCTTCGTTCAGGACAACGTGTTCGCTTTTACTGAATTCGCCTAAAACAAAATCCGATAAATTGCTAATCGGATGATCTGGCGCGATGCCGACGCGTAAACGCGCAAACTGAGAAGTCCCGATTTCTTTGATGATGGATTTCAGCCCGTTTTGCCCGCCCGCACTGCCTTCCCGGCGCACGCGAATCTTGCCCACAGGCAAAGCCACATCATCGCTAATTATCAAAATATCATCGGCCTTGATGTCGTGCTTTTTCATCAATGCCTTCACCGCCACGCCGCTCAAATTCATGAAAGTTTGCGGTTTGACCAGCAGCGCCTCAATCCCGCGAATATTGGCCTTGGTGGAATGCGACTGGCATTCCGGGGTTCTCACTTCGCGTCCACTGCGGCGGGCTAACTCATCAACTACCCAAAAGCCGCAATTGTGACGCGTCCGTTCGTATTTCTCGCCCGGGTTCCCCAAGCCAACGATCAAGAACATAGCCCAGAGTCTGGAAAGTCTGGAAAGTCTGGAGAGTCTGGAGAGTCAAACCGACAGACTCTATAGACCCGATAGACGCTAAGACTCTATAGACTTTATTTCTTCTCTTCGGTCTTGCCCTTCTTAATCACTTCCGGCTCAGCAGGGTTTTCTGCCGCAGCGGTTTCTTCGCGTGGGGCAACGACAGTAACGATCACAGTTTCAGCATCTGTGACCACCTGAAATTTATCTGCATCCAGTTTCAAATCACCAACCTTCAGGTTCTGTCCCAAGCCCAGCGATGTCACATCTACATCAAGGTGATCCACCAAATCAGAAGGCAAACAACGAACGCTGATTGCGTGATTGACCACTTCCAGAATTCCGCCGAAGGTCTTTACGCCATCTGCTTCGCCCACAATCTTCAAAGCGACTTCGAACTCTGAGCGTTCGGTCAACGAAATGCGTTGCAGATCAAGATGCCAGACACCACCTTTAATCGGGTCAAGCTGCATCTCAGAGATTTTTACAGGTGAGGCGGCACCATTCAAATTCAGGGTGAAAATGCCATGTCGGCCATGCGCCCGCACAAACGCACCTAACTCTCTTTTGACCACACTTGCCGCAACAGCATCCTGTCCGCCACCATAAACTGTGACCGGAATCAACCCGCTACGACGTAAACGTCCAGCAGCATTTTTTCCACGTTCTTCACGCGGCTGGGCATTAAGTGAAATACTGGTATCTAAACTCATAAACGTAAACTCCCAAACTAAATTCTCAAATGAACAAGCGGCTCACAGAAGTCTCATCGTGAATGGATTTGATGGCTTCTGCCAAGAGCGGCGCGATGCTCAAACATTCATATTGCGAAGACGTGCGCGCTTTCTCAGCTGGCACCGTGTTCGTGATCACCACTTTTTCCAACGGTGAATTTGCGATGCGTTCCAGCGCATTCCCGGAAAGAACCGCGTGGACACAACTGGCCACAATGCTTTTTGCGCCTTCTTTTTTCAAGGCCTCCGCCACCTTGGTTAAGGTTCCTGCCGTGTCCGCCATATCGTCCACCACCAGCACGTTACGGCCTTCAACCCGACCGATGACATTCATCACTTCGGCTTCCGCATGGCCCGGCTTGGATTTATCGCGGCGTTTATCCACGATGGCAAAATCCGCGCTGAGCCGCTTGGCATACGCTCTGGCCCGTTCGGCTCCGCCTGGGTCAGGTGCAACGACCACCAGGTTTTCGATCTGCTGCTTCAGGAAGTAATCAATGATAATCGGCGAAGCAAACAGGTGATCTACCGGAATATCAAAAAAGCCCTGAATCTGAGGCGCGTGCAAATCCACGGCCAACACGCGATCTGCGCCTGCGGTAGTGATTAGATTCGCTACCAGTCGGGCAGAAATCGCAATGCGCGGTTTGTCTTTTTTGTCGCCGCGACCATATCCGTAGTATGGAATCACCGCCGTAATGCGATCTGCCGAAGAACGACGAAACGCATCAATCATCAACAACAGTTCCATCAAACTGGTGTCTACCGGCGGGCAGGTTGGCTGCACAATAAAGACATCGCTGCCACGTACATTTTCAAGGATCTGAAAATTAAACTCACCGTCAGGAAAGCGCGTGGTATTGGCACGCCCTAACGGGATGCCCAAATACTGGCAAATTTCTTCAGCCAGCGGGCGGTTAGCGTTGCCGGAGAATACTTGTAAACTATTCACGGGACACTAAGAAAACCTTGGTACAACTTCTGTTTTGGCTCTCGCAGTAAGAGCCAGACAAAAAAATGGCTGGGGAGCTAGGATTCGAACCTAGGAATGGCGGCTCCAAAGGCCGCTGCCTTACCACTTGGCGACTCCCCAGTAAACTTGATGGTAGGTTGTCGGAGCTAGATAACAAAAACCTTGTCTTGATCTAACCTAATGTCCGAAACCCAAAATCGGAAACTTCAGCGAGTGCGGCCTGATATTCATCTCGACTCAGCGTGCGCGTCGCTGCGCACCACCAATCTGAGTTGCCCAAGCTGTTTATTGCCTGAGTACGCGCCACATCGCTTTCAAAGATCGCAAAAACCGTAGAACCGCTCCCTGACATCAAAACCGCTATTGCCTGTAACGTCATCAACTGCTGCTTGATCTGGCCAATCAAGGGATACAACGCGAGTGCGGGATATTCAAGATCGTTGCGCAACTTCCATGTTTCCCGCCGCATGCGCGCGTAAGCGGCCTGCAAAGAAAACGGCATCTTATTCATGGCTGGCGAGCTTGTCAACTCAGAAGGTAAATTCGCATAGATTTCACGGGTCGGGACGTGAACGCCCGGATTCACCAGCAAAAGATAGGGAGACTGAAAATCCGTCATTGGATAAACTTCATCGCCACGCCCGATTCCAATCCCTGTTCCGCCAAAAAAGAAAAACGGTACATCTGAGCCAAGCTGTGAGCCAAGCCGAAATAAATCGTGGGGCGAAACGTCCAATTCCCAAAGTTTCGTTAGTGATAACAAGGCAATCGCCGCGTTGCTGCTGCCACCGCCGAGCCCAGCGCCCATCGGAATGCGTTTTTGTAAATCAATCTTTGCGCCCTTGTCGCAACCCGTCAGGTCTTTCAGTAACATCGCCGCGCGAACAATCAAATTTGTTTCATCGCACGGCACATCGGGATGATCACAGGTTAAGACAATTTCTGATTTTGTCGCCGAAAACTGCAATTGATCGCAAACGTCTATGGTTTGCAAAATCGTGCGCAGTTCGTGATAGCCGTCGGCGCGCCGCCCTAGAATTTCCAGCGTCCAGTTGATTTTTGCAAACGAGGAAACTTCAAAACTTGTCATAGGTAATTATTGCACCGTCGCTTTTCGTTCAACTTTCCCCCAGACCATCACCGTTCCGCGAATTGCCGTAATCGTAGATTTGATTGCGACGTAATACATCAACTGCCGATAGAAAAATCGTTGGAACAGTAACCACACCAGCAAGCTCCAGTCTTCTTTTTTCTCCAGCAAGAACGCAAAGAAAGCAGCGAAAAAATCAACGGCGAGAAATAAAACATAGAAAAATAGGACGCGCTTTAGCCCGTCCGTCGAATAATCCAATGGGTGTTGATATTTCTGCATCGCGGTGTTGATGAAGGACACGATCATCATCAAATCCATCACGGGCGAAACAAGCGGAAAGAAAATTTGAAACAGCAGCACATTCGGAATTGCAAACCAACCAAGCGCGCCGTATTTCGGACGAAAAAGCGTATCAATGTGCTTCCAGGCAGCTTGCAACGTGCCGAACATCCACCGGAAACGCTGCTTCAAAAATCCGCGCACGGTGTCTGGGGCTTCGGTCAGCGCAACGGCTTCCGGCTCGTAACTAATCTCGTAGCCCATTCGCAAAATCGCCAGGGTCAAATCTGCATCTTCAGCTAAGGTTTCGTGCGCGAAGCCGCCGGCCTGCAAAACCAGATCGCGCCGCCACGCGCCAATGGCACCGGGCACGACCGTGATGCAATTCAAGGCATCAAACGCACGACGATCCAGATTTTGTGAGGTGATGTATTCGAGCGCCTGCCAATTTGTCAGCAGGTTCAGGCGATTCCCGACTTTCGCATTGCCCGCGACTGCGCCGATCCGTGGGTCATAGAAATGCCGTACCATCTTGCCAATTGCATCCAGGCTGAAAATCGTGTCGGCATCCAGTCCAAAGATGATTTCTGCATCGGTTTGCGCAATGCCAAAATTCAAGGCGCGCGATTTTCCGCCATTCGGTTTCGTAAAGACGCGGACTTGTGGATGCGAGCCAAATTCATCCAAAACGCGCTGATAGGTCGTATCGCTGGAACCATCGTCAACGACGATGATGTCGAAGTTCTGATAGTTTGAGGCGAGCAATGAGTGAATCGTCATATTGACGACTTTCTCTTCGTTGTAAGCCGGAACAATAATGCTGACCTTCGGTTGAAAATCAGCGGGGAAAGTTTGATGTCGCCGCCGCCACCACTCGGCAATCGCCATCGTGCCGATGAGCAGCAATCGCAGCAGCCCCAGCGTGATGCCCGCAATAAACAACCAGCGCAGGATCGCATTCAGCCAGTTGATCAGCAAAAAACCGAGGTCGAGGATGTTTGCCTGCCAGTTTTCATTCGGCGCAATGGTCGGCATTACTTCATCACGACTTTTTCCTATCAACGTCGAGACGGGCACAAATTCATATCCGGCGTCGCGCAAGCCTTTAATAATGAGCGGCAATGCGGCGACGGTTTGCGAACGGTCTCCGCCCGCATCGTGTAACAAAACGACTTTGCCTTCTTTGTTTTTCGCCGCATCAATCGTGGCTTTGACAATCTGATCTATGCCTGGGTTGCGCCAATCGTTCGGATCAATCTGCATCCCGATGTTGTAATAATTCAGGCTACCAGTGAAGCGGAGCGGCTCCACCTGATCAGGCGTTTCCGGCTCAATGTCCTCGGCATACGGCGGGCGGAACAAAATCGTGCGATGGTTGGTGATACTTTCGATCAGGCGTTCGGTCGCGTTCAGTTCCAGCCGAAACTGCTGTTCAGAAATCGCGGCGACATTCGGATGCGTGAAAGTATGGCTGCCGAGTTCATGTCCTTCATTGAAGATTCGCCTGACCAAATCAGGGTGTAAATCTCCATTGATGCCGACGATAAAAAATGTGGCTTTGACATTGTTGGCCTTCAGTTCATCCAGAATTTTTGGTGTGAACTGCGCATCAGGGCCATCATCAAACGTCAGGGCGATTTGTTTTTTGTTATCGCCACCGTAGCGCGTGATGACGTAGGGCGAAGGTTGTTTGATAAGCTTCTCACCCGTAATCAGCCCGCGCGTTTCGTCATACGTGATTTCACGCGAACCGCTGCTCGGCTCAGCGGTGACCTTTAGGATTTCGCCTTTGCCCTCGTAATCCAGATCATAACCATATTGCAGAACCTTGAGCTTATCCGCTGCGGCGCGATCCAGTTTCGTGCGGGAATCAAACACTTCCCAAATTGAAGGGTCTTCGGAACCAAGTCGCCATAGGGCAAAGCCGCGTGGATTGTGTGCATTGCCCGCGACCATTTGATTAAAGGTCGTAACCGCGCTCAAAAACCACACAGAATGCGGTTTGCCATTGTCGTCTTCGTAATTAAAAGTGGGATTCAGTGAAGCAGGATCAAGCGTGATTTTCTCTTCGGCTTCCTGCGCCAACCGTGTGGCATCTTGAAAGGTGATTTCTTCGGCAGGCTTTTTGCCTTTTTGCCAATCGTAGCCGTAGCTGCCAATGGCAATTACATATCTATCAGACGGCAATTCGGCAAAGCGTTTTTGCAACGCGGCTGTGTACCAACTCTGCGAAGCAACCGGCCCCGGTTCACTTTCGCTTTCGTGTTCGTCGTAGGCCATCAGGATCAAATAATCCGCGACTTCAGCTAAGCCTTTGTAATCGAAGCTCGGATCATCCAACGGCACGGACTGCGAAATTTCCAGGCCCAGCGGATGAAACGCGGCGTACAACTCAATCATAAATTGCCGCAAATCTTTCTGGCTCGCAGGCGGAACATTTTCAAAGTCAATGCTGATCCCGGCAAATTTGTTTTGCTGCACATAATCCAGCAAATTTTTAATGGCTTTCGCGCGGGCTGCCGGGTTTGCCAGCATCGTGGCCAGCTTCTCGCGTTCCCATTCCAACCCATCCGAGCGAAAGTTATTCACCAGCGGAGCAATCGCTAAATCAGGCCGATGCTGGCGAATGTAATCCAACGATTGTTTGAGCTTGGGCGGATCATCAATGCCAATCGTGCCATCGGCGCTGGTTAAATGCAGCCATTCGGGAATCAGCTTGTCTATGCGTGTGAGGTTATGCTTGAGCGAAGTAAAACTGGTGTCATCCCAATTGACATAAAACCCAATCAATTCGGCTTTGTTATTTGGTCGCGGC
Source organism: Acidobacteriota bacterium (assembly GCA_018268995.1). Classification (GTDB taxonomy): domain Bacteria; phylum Acidobacteriota; class Blastocatellia; order RBC074; family RBC074; genus JAFDVL01. Next base: position 117,898 of record JAFDVL010000039.1, read on the forward strand.
GAAGCAGCAGGCAATACGATGGGCTGGTTTTGTTTGAGGTATTCGTTGAGATGCTGTTTCGCGTTTTGGAATCTGCGCCCACGTCGTGTGGGAGGTTTCGTGGGCGGCGGCGGTGCAACATGATGTGCTTGCGGCAAGGCTTTGGACGAATTTAAGCCCAGCGTTGGCAGCGCGGGATTCACCAGCACGCTGACAATTAACACACCAAAAATAATAGAAAGAATTGCACCAATAATTTGAGCAGTGCGTTTGAATCGTCGCCACCGACGCTGTTCAGGATCGTGAAAAACCGGAGAGGACATAAATTTGCTCACAGTTGACAGTTGGCTGTTCACAGAAGGCCAGCTTCCCTAAACAGCCAACACCTGCTGTGAATCAACCCATTGGGCCAAGCGTTCCAAGAATATTATAACCACCATCCACATAAATTACTTCGCCCGTGATCCCACGCGACAAACTGCTGGCCAAAAATAATCCGGTGTCACCCACCTCAGATTGTTCCGTCGCCTTGCGCAGCGGAGCTACTTCGCGGTGATGTGCAACCATATTCGTAATGCCAGACACGCCACGCGCGGCAAGCGTGCGAATCGGGCCAGCGGAAATCGCATTCACGCGAATCCCTTTGGGGCCAAGGTCATTCGCCAGATAGCGAACACTAGCTTCCAGCGCAGCTTTGGCCACGCCCATCACATTGTAATGCGGTACGACGCGCTCTGCGCCCAGATACGTCAATGTCATGATCGAAGCGTTTTCATTCAAGATCGGCAAAGCGGCACGAGTCACAGCGACCAGCGAATAAGCGCTGACTTCCAAGGCGACTTTGAAATCATCCCGTGTGGTGTTGACGAATTCGCCGGTTAAGGCTTCGCGCGGGGCATAGGCAATGGAATGGACCAGGAAATCCAGCTTGCCGTATTCGCCTGCGACGTTGTTCATCAACGCGGTGATTTCCTCATCGTTGCCCGCATCGCAAACATAGGATTTCGATCCGGGAATCGTGGCGGCCAGTTCTTCGACATTTTCTCTCAGCCGTTCTGTTTGATAGTTGAATGCGAGCCGCGCGCCCGCCTGCGCACAGGCTTGCGCAATTGCCCACGCAATGCTGGCTTTGTTTGCGACCCCTAAAATCAGGCCATTTTTGCCTTCCAGTAGCATGAATAAACTCCTCAGAAAAAGGTTGATAGGGACTAAACGGCGAAGATACCACGATTCATCCATTCTTTGAATTGCGCAAGAGGTAAGCGCCAGGGGCAATTTATTCTCGCTGGGTACGCAGGCCTAGCTTCGCAAAGACTTCAACTCTCGCAAGCTTTGCACGCAAGATGCGTGCGTACCCATAGAGTGAATTGCGCTTGATGCCACACGCTCCCTCAGTTCTTTGTCATGTCACCTAAAGTGACACGGTGTCTCATTCAATGCGGGCTCCTGTAAATAAAAGTGACTATCGCATCAGGAAAACCCCATTTCGGAGCCTCTTAAAGGCGGTACTAAACTTGCTAACGAAGTTTTGGGCTAGTCGTATCTCCCCTACATTCCCAGAGTTCAATGACAAAAACCAAAATCGTTTTGTGAATGTGGTTCTGCCACATCTCCAGAACCAAACATGACCTTGTAACCCGAACACGAAAGGAGTCTACGTAATGAACCAAACTCATGTGTCCCGAAATGCTGTGCAGTTTTGCGAAGGATTAGCACAAAAGGTCTTTGCTATCGTTTTGATAGCAATCATCAGCAGCATCGCGCTTGCGCAAACACCCGCTCCGCTACCCAGCGTAGTTGACCCTGATTTAGTCGTACGAACGGTTGCGACGGGATTAATCCAGCCAACCACGATGGCTTTCATCGGCAATAACGATCTGCTCGTCCTGGAAAAAGCGTCAGGCAAAGTACAAAGAGTTACGAATGGAGCTATTGCTGGCACGGTGCTGGATTTGCACGTCAATTCTGCATCTGAACGTGGCCTGCTGGGTATCGCGCTCCACCCTAAATTCCCGCAAACGCCCTATGTCTATCTTTATTGGACAGAAAGCACGACTGGCGCGGACAGCACCGATTTAGGCGCGGTCGGGCTATTAGGCAATCGTGTAGATCGTTTTATCTGGAACGGAACTTCGCTCCTTCAGGAACGCAATATCATTCGGCTGCGCGCATATCAGGCAGATTTCGGCCAGCCCCTGCGCGGCAACCACAACGGCGGTGTGCTGGCCTTTGAAGACAATGCCCGCCGGAATGGTAACGAGCCGGAAAAGCTGTACATTTTCATTGGCGATAACGGGCGGCGCGGATGGTTGCAAAATATCCTCACGATTTTGCCCGTACCAAACGATCAATTTGGCGGCCCGGAACCGGATGACACACACCTGACCGGAGTTGTGATTCGGCTGAATGACGATGGCACCACACCAAAAGACAATCCATTTTATGAATATGGCGCACAGGTTGGCGGAATCGTCGGTGCAAATTTGCAAAAAATCTTTTCCTTCGGGCGACGCAACAGTTTCGGAATGGCCGTTGATCCGTACTCCGGCAATCTTTGGTTGCAGGAAAATTCAGATGACGCATTTGATGAATTGGGCTTAGTCAGTTCAGGGTCAAATGGCGGCTGGACACAAATTATGGGGCCGGTCAGCCGCATTGATCAATTCAAAGCAATTGAAGTGCGACGCGCTGGCGGATTGCAACAAATTCGCTGGCCACCAGACTTGATTGCAAATACACCGCGCGAGGCGTTGCAGCGATTATTTACAATGCCCGAATCACGTTATCGTGATCCCGAATTCAGTTGGAAATTTGCTGTCGCTCCTGCGGGGATCGGATTCATGAAGGGAAGCGGACTCGGTAGTAAATACGATGGAGATTTATTTTTAGGAGCCGCCCGTCTGAATCTGGCAAACGGGTATCTGTTTCGGATGAAACTCAATGAGAGTCGGCGTGATCTTGTCCATACTGATTCGCGGCTGGCAGATCGCGTGGCTGACAATCTGGATAAATTCGAAATTACAGAAAGCGAATCCATTCTCTTCGGCAGGGATTTCGGCGTGGGCACGGATATCAAAACCGGGCCAAACGGAAATTTATATGTCGTGTCACTTTCCAATGGCGTGATTTATGAAATCGCTCGTCGCCGCTAAGGCAAAAGAGCAAAGCTGAAATTGTGGGGTAGCAGTGTCCGCTGCTGCCCTTTTTTCGTAGTTGCCAGGAGTTCAGGCGATGACAAAAACTCGGCATTTGAAGATACTCCAGGCAGTGACGAAAACACGGCATTCCACCTTGCAAGTGTCACCAAGCTGGCACTAAAACACATTCCCCTTCTCTCTCCTTTCCCAGCAACCTCAGCATTTCTGCCATTTACAATTTCGGCACGTTGGTTGCCAAGCCTGCCGTGGAGGTATGGACTATGGACCAGCCGAGTCTGGATCGGATTACCAATCTGTTAACGCAATTTCTGGATGTACAAAGTCGCCGCGCCCAAATTGTCTCCAGCAATCTGGCGAACGCGGATACCCCTGGCTATCAGGCACAGGAACTCGATTTCGCCGAATACCTGAAACAGGCAACACAGGATGCCTTAATGCCTGGGGCGGCAAACAATACATCTTCCTTTGAAATCAGCCCGCGCGTTGTTCCGCAAACGGGACGCGTCTCAGCGCTGGACGGCAATAACGTTGATGCCGGACATGAAACCGCCGCGATGGCGGATACGGGAATGCGCTACCTCACGGGCACTACGATCCTGCAATCACGCTTGCGCACCCTGCGCACAGCGATTCGGGAAGGAAGGTAATTGGGACAGAGAGACAAAGAGACAGAGGGGCAAACAACTGATCTTGCGATTCATCTCGCCTTCCCTCTTTCCCTGCGTCTCTCTTTCACTTACTAAAGCTATGTCACTCTTCACCATCTTTCAAATTTCCTCACAGGGCATGACGGCACAACGCGAGCGGCTTGAAACAGCTTCTGCGAATCTTGCCAATGCCCATTCAACACGAACGTCAGAAGGCGGGCCATATCGGCGGCGTGACATTCTCTTTCAAACCGTAGCGATTCAAGAAGGGAGCAATCCTTTTTCAGATTCGCCCTCAAACAGTTTGTTTTCAGATGTCACCGCAGGCGTGCCACAAGGCGTTCGTGCCAGGACTGAACTTGCGGGGCCAGATAAATTCATCAAACGCTATGATCCGGGTCACCCGGATGCGGATGCAGATGGCTATGTCAAATTGCCGGAAGTAGATCCGTTGGAAGAAACCGTCAACATGATTTCTGCTGCACGCTCGTTCGAGGCCAATGCCACAGCATTCAATACAGCCAAAGAACTAGCCCGCGCCACTCTCAAATTAGGTGAATCGTAATGAATATTAACGGAACCTTACCGCTGACCTCACCCGCGCCGATTGCCTCTCCCACCCTGGCAGGCTCCATTATGGGAGCAGGCTCCTCATCGTTTGGTGATTATGTAAAAACAGCCGTTGAAACCCTGGATCGAACCCAAAAGAACGCTGAATTTGAGATCGGGAAAACGGTGACAGGTGAATCACAAGACTTGCACCGCACGATTGCCGCGTTGCAAACCGCCGACCTCAGTTTTCAACTGGCTTTGCAAGTACGCAACAAATTCATCAATGCTTTTGAAGAAGTCATGCGGATGCAGGTATGAGTCTGTAAAGTCTTAAGAATCTTTAGGCCAGGAAAGCCCTTTGACCTTTAGTCTCTTAAGACACTCAGGACTCAAGACCTTATAAACTTAATTAACCTTACTAACTGACGCCCGTAATTCTTTTTCGGATGCCTGAATTTCTCTCTCAATGGATTGCTCTGTGGAACCGTCTCACGATGCGGCAACGACTGGCTGTCGGCGGCGCTGTCGCGGGAACGTTGGGGTTGATGATAACGCTCATTTATTTTGGCTCGCAGCCAGAATATGGCGTGTTATTCTCTGATCTAAAAACCAACGATGCGCAGACAATTGTCGAAAAACTGAAAGCCGCAAATGTGCCTTATCGCCTCTCGAATGGCGGTACGATGATCAGTGTGCCGAATGAACGGGTGCCGGAATTGCGACTGCAGATGGCAGCGTCCAACACGTTAACAGGCGGGCACATCGGCTTTGATATTTTTGATCGCAATAATTTTGGCGCAACAGATTTCACACAGAAAGTGAATTATCAACGCGCGCTCGAAGGCGAACTGGCACGTACGCTGGAGGGCATGGACGAAGTCGAAACCGCGCGTGTTCATATCACAGCACCGCGTGAATCCGTCTTTGCAGAAAAAGCGGAGCGTGGCAAAGCATCTGTCGTTTTGCGGATGCGGCAAGCACGCGAATTATCACGCGAACGGACGGATGCTATCGTCAACCTGATTGCTTCATCTGCTGAAGGACTTGATCCGGCAGATGTTTCAGTCATGGACACGCGTGGGCGATTGCTGACCGCTCCAGGGCGAAATAACGCCGGGGTTGCAGGCGCAACGGCTTTTAGTTCGCATTTGGAAGCGCGGCAAAAGCTTGAGACAGAAACCGCAGCCCGCATCGTAGCTTTGCTCGAACCAATCGTCGGCAAAGGGCATGTCCAGGCCGATGTGGCTGCTGACGTGGATTTCAGCCAAATCGAACAAACGGAAGAAAAATACGATCCTAAATCGTCTGTGATTCGCTCGCAACAAAGCACAGCCGAATATCGCACCCCCGTGTCATCCAGCATTGGCGGCGTAACAGGCGCACGTGGCAATGATCCCAATACGCGCGTGCCACCACCGACGCCGACACCAACGCCCACTCCGACACCGCAGCCCGGTCAAGCCGCAACGCCGCAACCCACACCAGCGATGCCGCCGCAACTGGCACCCGATCAACGCAACGCATCCACGATCAATTACGAGATTGATAAAACCGTGCGTCGAACCGTAGGCGGATTGGGCCAGGTCACACGCCTTTCGGCGTCTGTGCTGGTGGATCACAAAGCAGTGAATGGTGCGTCAGTTGCACGCGCACCTGAGGAATTGAAGCGCATTCAGGATTTAGTGGCAGCCGCCATCGGCGCAGATTCAAAGCGTGGCGATCAGGTCGTCGTGGAATCGTTTCCCTTTGATAAAGCGACCAGTGAGCCAGCCAAGCCATCTGCAATTGAGCGATACCGCGACATGATTCAAGTTGGAATCAAATATGGTTCGCTGGTGCTTGCCGCACTCCTCTTGATTTTCTTTGTTGTGCGCCCAGCACAAAAGGCGCTCAAGGCATCCAGCGCACCAGAGCCGAAACTATTGGCTGCCAGTACCGAGGGCGCGAAATTAGCCGGAGCGACGGCCCGGACGGAAAATGGCGAACCGCTGCTGGCCGGGCGGCGGGACAATGAACTGGAAGCGCCGCCAACAGAGATGGCCACTGTCGCGCAATTACTAGGCGATGCTACGCCACGCACCGTCGCTGAATTGGAGGCCGAAATGAATTCTCATCGAGAAGCCGAGAAGAAAGCGAACCTCGAATCGCCCACAACGGAAATCGGCACAAATGAACCGCTTTCACCGCGAGCCTTGCGCGAGCGGTTGGCAGAGCGAAGCCGCAAAGAACCTGAAGTCGTTGCCATGACCTTGCGCGGCTGGTTACAGGAAGTTCGTTAACCATTAACTATCGGACGATGATCTATGCCTGAAGTAGCAACAGCAGCACAAATGCTGCAAGCAATGGAAATGGAAGAAGAGGGCAATGTTCCCCTTCCCGCAGTGCAAACTGGCAATGCAGTCACGCGGCGATATACCGAAAATCTGTCGGGCGCGCGCAAGGCTGCGATCCTTTGCGCCTCGTTGGATGGTGACGCGATCAGCGAAGTCTTTCGGTATCTGGAAGAGGACGAGGTGCAAATCATCTCGCGTGAATTGGCATCGCTACAGCAAATCCCTTCTCAGGTTGCGAATGGCATCCTGGAAGAATTCGATCAATTGCTGACAGCACGCAATTTCGCCATCACGGGCGGCATGGATTATGCGAAGAAGTTGATTACCAAAGCGTACGGCCCGGAAACTGCGCGTCGGCTGCTCGACCGCATCACACGTTCGCTGGAATCCACGGTCGGTTTTGAAGCACTCCAAAAAATTGATCCGCAGCAACTCTCGAAGCTCTTTCAAAACGAACATCCGCAAACTATCGCGCTTGTTTTGGCGCATCTTGAACCGCCCACAGCAGCCGCGACCTTGCGTTGCCTGCCCGAAGCACAACGCGCGGATATTGCGCTGCGCATGGCCAGTCTGCAATCCATTTCGCAGGACGTGATTCGGCAAATTTCGGTCGTGCTGGATCACAAGCTCAAAGCCATTGGCAATGATAATCGGCAAGCGGTCGGCGGCGTGCGTCCGGTGGCAGAAATCTGCAATCGCCTGGAACGTGACATCGCGCAAAAAATGCTGGAAGAAATCGAGGCCGGCAATCCTGATCTGGCGCTGGCAATTCGCAACCTGATGATGACCTTCGATGATCTCTTGTTGCTTGATGACATGGGCATCCGTGAATTGCTCCAGCGCATTGACAAGAAGGTGCTTGCACTTGCGCTCAAGGGCACAGCGGAAGAATTACAGAATCGTTTCTTCAAGAATATGTCTTCGCGCGCCGTGGAAATGATGAAGGAAGAAATGGATTTCATGGGTCAGGTCAAACTCAAGGACGTCACCGCCGCACAACGCGAAATTGTGGACATTATGCGTGAACTGGACGATCAAGGCGTGATCAGCCTGAATGGCGGCGGCGACGGAGAGGATGGGTATGTCAGCTAGGCTGCTCAAAGGCGGGACTCAACTAAGCATCGCCTTCGCCCCTTTCAAGATTCCGTCCCGGAATGAAGCGGGCAGGGCCGAGGAGGCAACTGCCTACGACGAGACAGAATTTGCTGAAGCACATCCCGGTAACGTTCAGGAAGCTCAGCAGCAGGCCCAAGCCGTGATCGAGGCAGCGCAAGCAGAAGCAGATCGCCTGGTAGCACATGCGCAAACACGCGTCGCAGAAATTGAACAGCAGGCGTATCAGAAAGGCTTGGCAGAAGCGCGCGCTAAATTTGATGAAGAGGTCGCCGCAGCTGCAACTGATTTGCGCGATCAGCTCACGCGCTCGCTCACTGAACTTGAGCCTTTATACGCCCAGATCGCTTCGCGCGCGGAACGTGATCTGGTCAAGCTCGCGCTTGAAATTGCCCGCAAGGTTGTTCACCGCGAAGTGACGACTGATCCAGACATTGTATTGACCCTGGCCCGTGTCGCGTTGGAGCGCTTGCACCCGCGTGCGGTAGCTACCGTATTGCTGCACCCGGAAGACTATGAATATGTCACCGCACGCCGCCAATCCCTGAGCGGCAACAACGCCATCGAAATCGTGGCAGACACAGCGGTCGGGCGCGGCGGCTGCGTCATACAAAGCGAACACGGCGACATTGACGCACGCATCGAACAGCAATTTGCCAGCATTGAGCGGGGCTTTTTTGAATAACGCTAATGGTGCGGTACGACGCGCAGTAGCGAGTTGGCAATCGCTAACCAGCAGGTCGCTACCGCTCCGGTACTGTACCAAACACTTATGAGTTGGATTCGGCAACACACTATTGATCAATACGCCAACACGGACGCGTCGTCGTTGCTGTCGCCGTATTTCAAGCGTCTGGCTGAGATTAATACCTTAACCTCCTCCGGCATTATTTCGCGCGCCGTCGGACTGGTCGTTGAATCCAACGGGCCTGCCGTATCCGTTGGCGATATGTGTTTGCTCACGGGTTTGGAAGGCGAACCGGATTCGCAAATGGAAGTCATCGGCTTTCGCGACGAAACGGTGTTGCTGATGCCGCTGGGACGCATGCCACGCGTGCGCGCCGGAGACTCCATCACGGCAGCAGGCACTTCAGCCAGCATACCGGTCGGCGAGCGATTCCTGGGACGCGTTATTGATGCGATGGGCAGACCGCTTGATGATCGCGGCCCGATTGAAGCCAAAGATCATTATCCGCTCCATCGTGATTCCACGAACCCGCTGGCCCGCGCCAATATCACTGACCCGCTGGGCACAGGCGTGCGCTCGATTGATGGGCTGCTGACAGTTGGCGTAGGGCAACGCATCGGCATCTTCGGCGGTTCCGGCGTTGGCAAATCTACCCTGCTTGGCATGATGGCCAAAAACACGGCGGCGGATTTGAACGTGATTGCATTGATCGGCGAACGCGGACGCGAAGTCCGTGGCTTCATCGAACGCGAGCTTGGCGAAGAAGGCATGAAGCGTTCGGTGCTGGTCGTGTCAACCTCCGATGATGCGCCGCTGGTGCGAATTCGTGCGGCATTGGCAGCAACGGCATTGGCGGAGTATTTCAAAGATCAAGGCGCAAATGTGTTGCTGATTATGGATTCCGTCACACGCTTTGCGATGGCGCAACGTGAAATCGGCCTGGCGGCGGGCGAACCACCTTCATCGCGCGGCTACACGCCATCGGTGTTTGCTTTGTTGCCGCGTTTGCTTGAACGCGCGGGCAATTTTGCGAATGGCGGTTCGATCACAGGATTTTACACGGTGCTGGTCGAAGGCGACGATATGAACGAGCCGATTGCCGATGCGGTGCGCTCAATTCTTGATGGCCACATTATGCTTTCGCGCTCGCTGGCGGCGCGCAATCACTATCCCTGCATTGACATCCTGCATAGCAATTCGCGTCTGTTTTCTGAAGTCGCCACAAAAGAACATCGCACGGCTGCCGGGTATATGCGGGAATTGCTGGCTGCCTACACGAATGCCGAAGACCTCATCAACATTGGAGCCTATCAAAAAGGCAGCAACCGCCGCATAGATGAAGCGATTGCGCGCCACGAACAAATGATGAATTACCTGCGACAGGATCGTGACGCGGCAATCACGATCAACGATGCCATTGCACAACTGATGACCGTTGGCGCACGGGAGGGCACGGCATGAAGCGGTTTAAGTTTTCGCTGCAAACCCTGCACGACTTGCGCGAACAGGAACGCGAAACAGCAGAACGCGAATTAGGCAAGGCGATAGCTGCTGTGGCTGAAGCAACGGCCAAAATCGAAGCACTGCTGAACGCGATTGTACAAGCCGTTGCCGCGCACGCCGCCAATTTGCGTGTCAAAGAGGTAAATGCACGCGAAGCACAAATGCACACGGAATATATCGCCACACTGGAACAACAATTGGCTGAAGCCCGTGCCTGTCACGCCGCGTTGGAGCGCGAACGTGAAGTGAAATTGCAGGAACTCATCAAAGCTTCCGCCGCCGCAGAAGCCACAGCGAAACTACGCGAACAATACTATGCACGCTACATTTCTGAGCTGGCCCGCGAAGAACAAAATCTGATGGATGAACTGGCGACGATTGCTACAGTGCGTCGCCTGCAAGGGGCATCATGATGATCATCGCTAACTTTGCTGACTATTTCATGCCGGCCTCTGCCACAGCGAGAGAATCCGGGGCAGAGCCAGATGCGTCCAATCAATCAGAACAGGATTTTGCGTCTTTGCTGGCAGCATCATTCTCGCCCGTGTCTGTACCGATCCCCCCGGAACAGGCGCAACCCATGGCTGCCGATTCATCCTTAATCCGGGCTGAAACCGCAACAGCGAAGTCTATTGACCTATCACCTGTAACCATCGCATTGCCATCTGCAACGGGCGGAGGAATAGAAATTTCTCAGCAGGGAACCAATTTCTTGCCGACCAGCAAAGAGATACTGGCAGTACAAACAACGCATTCATTGGCCGTCGGACGTGAGAGCCAGGTTGCCGCGCGCCCAGCATTCTCACTGGCGTTTCTTACGCAGCCAAACGCAGAAAGCACTATAACAACTGAAGGACGTCTGGCTGTTCCAAGCGGCGAATCAGAAATCTCCGTAGAAAAAAGCGTGTTGCCTGCTAGTTCAAATATTGAAGCCGCAAGTCCTGCCAAAGTCGCAGACATCGTAGCGGGCACATCCATATCAGAAGATGATGAGGCGAGTTTCACATCCGTGACTTCCCTTCCCTCAGCGACCGCCGTTCGCGTTCCTGCCGATGTCACGATTCGCTTCGAGACAGACGGTCGCACAGAACCCACAACGCCGGAACCAATTGAGAACCTGGCCTCGCCAGAGTTGTCGCCGCTGGGGTTGACTGCTGAGACGGTGAAGATTGCGGCCAGCGTAGTGAAATCGCTCGTGAACGTTCAGCAACCGGAAACAGAAGCCTTGCCGGTAACCAATCAGGGGCCGGAGGTGGATACGATTCCTGCAACGAAAATATCGGCAAACGCACAAGCCGTGAAGGCAACAGAATTCGCGGAGTCAGAGCCAACCGATACGCCAATGAAAGCACCGTTGGCAGATTCATTCCCTATCCCTTCACTATCATCTCCACAAGCAACCTCAAAACCTGTCGCAAGCAATGAACATGCAGGTGCGCCCACTGTTGCGACCATAGATTCGGCTGAACCGAACCAGGCCAACCTAGCAAATCCATCAACAATTCCGCCTTTAGCAACTGCGCCAACGGAACCGTCTCCGCGATCACCACAAACGACCACTCAAGCCGACAACAAAGGTGCGCCAATACAAGCCAATGTCTTGCCGGACAATGCACCAGTGCAACGCGCCGAGTCAGCTAAAATTGAGGTTGTCACTGAACAGCAGAAAATAGCAGAGCCTGGGTCACAAGTTCGTCAGGAAACCTTGCGCAAACCCATCGTAAATACTGAAGCCAAGCTGGCAATGATGCCGAAAGACCAGGAAGTCAAGTCTGCCCCTGCGGCCACAATAACGTCGAACGAGGCGAAGGCACTGGCTGAAATACGCCCGGCAGCTGAACAAGACGCAACGGTCGCCCCTGCCAAAGCGGCAGAGGAATTGTTGCCGGATAAGGCTGTCAAAAGCTCTGATGCGACCACGAAAAATTTCAGGGCGGCATTGACCACACCCGATTCAAAGTCGCCGTTGCTACCAACCGTCAATCTCCGTCCGTCACACGAAACAGCGTCCGATTCGATTGCAGAAGTACAGACCACAGCAACGCCCGCTGAATCGTCGAATGAACCGATTTTGATGGGGGAAGAAAGCACTGCGGCGAATTCAATCACACCGATAACGGCCAATCCCCTGGCTAATGCGCCAACCGCTTCAAACAACCATCAACCAAATGAAGCACAAACGATTGCCACCCAAACAATTGATCCGATCATTGAACTGGCCCAAACGACTCCACATCGTGAAACGCGTTCATTGCGAATCAGTTTGAACCCCGAAGAACTTGGGAAAATTGAAGTCGAAGTCACACGCGACGCCGAAGGTCGCCTGAGCGCGGCGTTTAGCGCAGAACGAATTGAGGCGGCAAGTTCATTGACGCACAGCCTCGGTCATTTGCGCGAGATGCTGGAACAGGCCGGATTGCGCGTAGAACATCTGGAAGTGACCGTCACTCCGCAGTTTCAAAACAGCACAGGCGGTCAGCCCGGTCATCAACAACAATCTCAAGCTCAGTCCTCTGCCCCCGCAGATTTTTTGCCGCTGAGCCAAACCAGCGAAAACAACCCTGACTCCACCGAAGAAGAGAAACTTTTGAACTTGCGTGCCTGAGCCACGCCTAATCCTTGAGGAAGAATTATGAATATCAATGGTATCACTGGAAATTACACAGCGGCTGAATCATCCGCTACAACAAAGACAGGCGCGGTGGCGGATCAGACGATGTTTCTCAAACTGCTGATCGCACAGATGAAAAATCAAGACCCGCTACAGCCTCAGGACAGCACCCAGTACATGGCCCAATTGGCGCAATTCAGTTCACTGGAACAGCTCACGAGCATCAACGACAAGCTCGGCCAATTGCTTGATCTCGGCAATAATAAATAGTCTAGTCATAGCATTCAGGTTGCGTGACTTCCACCAAGGTCTACAGCCTGACCAACAGAGGAGTTTTACATGGGATTTTCGTTTTCTACCGCTCTTTCGGGCTTAAATGCCTCTTCCGAAACAATCAGTGTTTCCGGCAACAATATTGCCAATGCCAACACGGTCGGATTCAAAAGCGCATCGGTCAGTTTCGCTGATGTCTTCACCAATTCTTCCGGCATTCGGCTGAACGGCGCGGGAACCGCTTTGCAATTAGGAAAAGGCGTTCGCATCTCCGACACGCCCGTCAATTTTTCGCAAGGCACACTAAACCTTTCTGACAGCGCCACGAGCGCCGCCATCGAAGGCAACGGATTTTTCGTGGTTTCAGATCAACAGGGAGCGCTTTACTACACGCGCGCCGGAGATTTCAGCTTAGACAAATCCGGGAACGTGGTCAGCCCCAGCGGACATAAAGTCCAAGGGTACACAGCCATCAACGGAACGATCCCGCCGGGAGCTTCCCTGACCGCGCTGACCGTACCCATTGGTGAAACAATGGCACCGGTCATCACCTCCGAAGTTACATTTCGGATGAACCTGAATAGCAAAGACCCAGCAGCAACCGAGTTTCATTCGCTCGTGCAGGTCTATGATTCAAAAGGCGCTTCTCACAAAATGGATCTGGCGTTCACCAAGCAGGCTGACGGTTCCTATTTGATGAGTGCCTCAGTTGACGGAAATGCCGCCACTACCAGCGTCAACGGTGGCGCAGCCAGTGCCGCCCCGGTTGCGGTCACATTTGATTCTGATGGGCAATTGACGGCACCCACCAGCCTTGCCGTGATTCCAGACCCGGCCCAGCTGGATGGCGCAACTTTACCTTCTGTCGCGATCAATCTTTATCAACCCGCACCGCCGGTTGGAACCGGAGCGCCAAATATTACGAACTATGCTTCGTCGTCAAGCGTCGCCTCAACCAGCCAGAATGGGTTCTCGTCGGGCGAACTTATCGGATTAGCGCAATCGCCTGATCAAAACGGAGCGCTCTATGCGGTCTTCAGCAACGGTCAGCGTCGGTTGCTGGGACAGATGGCGCTGGCAACGTTCAATTCACAGGCGGGTTTGCGACGATTGGGAAACAACCTGTACGGCGAAACCATCTCCTCTGGGCAACCCTCTATCGGGACGCCAGGCAGTGGCGGCAGAGGCACCATTGCAGGTGCTTCACTGGAAGCAAGCAATGTGGATATTGCGACCGAATTCACGAACTTAATCGTGGCGCAACGCGGATTCCAGGCCAATTCGCGGGTGATCACAACGATTAGTCAGACGTTACAAGACCTGCTTCAAATTAGCTAAGGGCCTCAGCCAAATCTTTAGTCATCGTCAGCGGTCAACTGAACATTCAGGGATCGCTGACGATATTTCCTTTTTTTCTATCGCTTCAATGTTACTTTCTTGTCAAAACACTTAAGTTCTCAGGCCCACTTGCCGATATTCATAGCAGGCATGGAGTGCGCCGCCTTGTCGCAACTGCGCTTTCAGATGCCTCTGCACAAGCCCCACAGCAAAAACCTCATCTTCTGACCATTGGTGAAAACCGATGGCTAACCAATAAAACTACATGTTTATTATTATCGGAATCGTCATCGTTTTGGGCTGCGTGTTGGGCGGCTTTCTTATGATTAACGGGCCGCTGGGCGCGCTGATCCAGCCTTCTGAATTTGTAGTCATCGGTGGCGCGGCGATTGGATCCATGATCGCGGCGAACCCGCTGAAGATGCTGATGCAAATTACTAAAGCTTTGCCAGCAGCTTTGAAAGGGTCGCCGTACAACAAAGCAACCTATTCAGAATTGCTGAAGTTGCAATACGAGATTTATATCAATGCCAAAAAAGGCGGACTGCTCTCGATTGAAGAGGATGTCAACAATCCTGCGAATTCTTCGATTTTCTCAAAATATCCCAGCTTTCTGGCCAATCATCACGCGATGGACTTCATGACCGACGCCTTGAAGATGATGGTCAATGGCGCGGCGCAACCAGAAGAAATCGAAATGTCTATGGAAACGGAATTGGAAACGCATCATGCCGAAGGTGCAATCGTGCCTGCAATTTTGACGCGGGTGTCCGATTCGTTGCCAGGCTTGGGAATCGTCGCGGCGGTGCTCGGTATCGTGGTCACCATGCAACATCTGGATGGCCCGCCCGAAGAATTAGGCCACCACATCGGGGCCGCGCTGGTCGGAACATTTCTGGGCTTGTTGCTTTCTTACGGTATGTTAGGCCCGGTTGCCGCCAATCTGGAAAACCTGGCGCACGACGAGGCAAAATACTATGCCTGCATCAAAACAGGCTTGATTGCCTTTGCCAATGGTGCTGCGCCCATGACCGCGATTGAATTCGCCCGCAAAGCCATCTTTAGTTTTGACCGTCCGGCTGCCAGTGAAATCGAACCCCAATTGAAAGAGATCAAACCACGATGAGTGCTGCTGCTAAAGGGAAAAAAGATGAACCAGAAAAGAAACCGCGTCGCCGTATTAAGAAAGTGGCGGGACACGGTGGCCATCACGGTGGCTCCTGGAAAGTGGCATATGCGGACTTCGTGACCGCGATGATGGCATTGTTTCTGGTGTTGTGGTTATTGTCACAGGCAGATACGAAGCTGAAAGAATCGGTCGCAAACTACTTCCGCAATCCAGGGGTTTTTGCTTCACAGGCGGGAGGCATCCTGGCGGGGCCGAAAAAGGTCAGTCAAGACCCATCGGCAGAGGCAACTTCTGAGCAAAATATGTTCAATGAAGCCGCCTCAAAGTTGAAAAAAGAATTGTCCACTCGACCGGAATTCAAAGGCGATAAGGATCGTATTAAGGTCGAAATTACGGATGAAGGGTTACGCATTCAAATTATAGATAAGGCAGATCGCGTGACCTTTGAATCTGGCAGTGCAGTCCTGGATCAATCTGCTCGCCAGGTGCTCGCTGAAATTGCCAAAGCAATTTGTGAGTTACCGAATCCTATCGCCATTGGCGGGCACACAGATAAAAATCTTTTCCCTCAAGGATCAACTTATACCAACTGGGAGCTCTCAGCTGATCGCGCGAATGCCGCTCGTCGCTTGCTCGAAAATACTTGTGTCAAACCCGATCAGATTCGGCGCGTGGTCGGCTATGCTGATACTGAACTTCTGTATCCGAATCAACCGCTTTCCCCCGCCAATCGCCGCATTAACATTACGGTGCTGCGCATGCATCAGCCGTCCACAATTAAAGAAGGCAAAAAGATAGAAGGAGACGAGGGAAAATCAGCCAGTGTCAAAGAAGAGGAGAAAACGGAAGTAACCTCGGAGAAAGAAGAAAAAGGTGGGGCGAAACATCCAAAACCTGCCCCGGAAGAGTCGTCTGACGAAGACAATCGAACAGAAAAGAAAGCGGCCACAGAAAAGTCTTCGGCAACCCAAAAGTCTGGCGGGAAAAGCGCTGAGGAAGCTCCGACGAAGGCAAAGCATTCTGCCCACTAAGCAATCCCGTAAAATCTATCCAGACGCACCTGAATCAGGAGTTCGCGTGCGTCTGTTTTTATTCAGAGGCGAAATGACGGAATTCTGTATTTGATTACCGGATTACCGTCAGTTCGCACATTCAATCCAATCTAAAACTCTCACCCGACAAGGTGATTTCCCCTGCAAATCCTCAGAAATCCAAGCGTTCCGCAACAAACCGGGTACGGCACGGCAATCGCTTATGGGTTTGCCGGAGGATTTATTATTTGGAGGTCTTATGTCTGATACACCGGCACCTGCCCACACTGATGAAGCCCAATCTAAAAAGAAAAAACCATTGCTTCTGATTATCGTTGCTGTCGTCGTGCTTGCGCTAGGTGGTGGCGGCGCATTTTTCTTTCTAAAACGTGGCAAGGCCGCAGAAGGAGAAACTGGAGAAAAAGAGAAAAAAGAAGAGAAAGCCACCAAGGATAAAAAGAAAAAACATGCGGAAGACGATGAGGAAGACGAAGAAGAAGTGGCAGCCGAGGAACACCCCGAAAAAGGCGCAGAAGGTAGCCCGGCAAAAGCCAAATTCAGCATCAAGCGACTGAACCTGCCGGATGATAAAGAGGTCAAAAAAGTAATTGAGATGCAGCCTTTTATCGTCAATCTGGCGGACAAAGGCGAGGATCACTACTTGCGCCTGACAGTGAGCATCGGTATCGGCGAAACCAAAGAAGAAAAGCCTGATCCCTTATTAATCACCCGCGTGCGCAATGCAATGCTGGCTGTGCTGACCACCAAAACCTCGGAAGAGGTACTGACTGAACAAGGCAAGGCGACACTGCGCAAGGAACTGTTGAAAGCAGCTCGCGCAGCAGTGGAAGAACCAACTATCGAAGCCATTTACGTTACCGACTTTATCGTTCAGCTGTAAGACAGGCGAAGAAAGATTTATGACTGAAGAACTTTTGCGTGCGGCCAACGATACCGAAATCGAATCGTGGCGATATTTCAATGACCTACTCGTCCCAATCTCCATCGAGATTGGACGTACCAGGCTCACGGCACGTGCCATTTTAGAGCTGGAAAACTCCAGCATCGTTCAACTTTCGCGTTCGACTGGAGATGGGGTTGATGTCCTGGCTGGGGATCGGCGGATTGCGCGCGGTGAAATCGTAATGATTGAAGATCACACAGGCGTTCGCATTAATGAAGTCATTGGTGAAGAGCGCTCATAAACAACCTAAACATGCTGGTGCATGGAATTTGAGAGGGAAGATTGCGAATCATGAGAACGTATTGTTTGACCTTTGCCTTACTCGCAGGGATCGCCACCAGCAGCGCGCTGGCACAGGCGACAGGAGAAACCACGCCCAAGAAGCTAATAACAGAAGTTTCCTCGACGACTCACCAGGAGACGAAAGCGGTCAAAACCAAATCATCTGCTGAATCCACAGGAAAACCGAAATCTTCGACGGCTTCACAATCAACACCTGAACCAAAGACTTCCACCGCTCCGCCGCTTGGTTCCTCACCTGTACCGGAAACAAAGGCACCGCAAACAGAGGAACGATTGCCCTTCAAACTGAATGATCGCCCTGAAAGCGTGCCAGAACCGCCCAGCATCACAGGGTTATTGTTGCGCACGTTTGGGGCCTTGCTGTTTATCGTAGGATTAATCGCGGCTGCCGGTTGGGGGCTACGTTATTTCGGCATTATCAATTTCGGCAAGCCGGCCAGTGAAACCGCCGGATTGCAAATCCTGAACACAGTTCCACTTGGTGAAAAACGTTCATTGACGATTGTGAAGTTTGGCGAACGCACGCTACTGATTGGCTCAACGCCGCAGGGGTTAACCTTGTTGGCCGAGCAACAAGACGACGTATTAGCAGGGAACAATTTCAGTCAACCGCTTCGCACTGTGACAGATTTCCTGGAAGTTGGCCCAACGCCTCAATTTGAAGACGAGATGGCACACGCGACCTTCGGGAATAACCCGTGGCAGCATAGGAGAGTTCAGTAATGACGACAGGATCGTCATATCTTGTTGCGATGCGAAAAGGGATTGTGCTGTTCGCCTTTTTCGTACTGGCAGGCATTCCCATCGCAGCCGCACCAGAGAGTCCTTCGATCAATCTCGACCTCGCAAAAAATAGTGGCTCATTGCCAATTCAGATCATGGTGTTGCTCACGTTGTTGAGCTTCATTCCTGCGATTCTGATTTCAATGACCTGCTTCACGCGACTGATCGTCGTCTTTCACTTTTTGCGACAGGCGCTCGGCACACAGGAAGCGCCGAATAATCAGGTGTTGATTGGCCTTTCTCTGTTTCTGACCATGTTCGTCATGGCTCCGGTGATGACACGCATCAATCAGGAAGCGTTGCAACCAATGCTGGCTGGACAGGTGACGCAAATGCAGGCTGTCGAACAAGCGCTGGTGCCGATGCGTGCCTATATGCTCAAGCACACGCGCGAGCACGATCTGGCCTTGTTCATTAAGCTCGCAGGCAATGCGATGCCAAACTCTCCGGCTGATGTGGCAACGACGACCTTAGTGCCTGCGTACATGATTTCAGAATTGAAAACCGCATTTCAGATTGGCTTTGTGCTCTTCATTCCGTTTCTGGTGATTGATCTGGCCGTGTCTTCCGTTTTGCTTTCAATGGGCATGATGCAATTGCCGCCGGTCGTGGTTTCGATGCCGCTCAAGATTTTACTGTTCGTCATGGTAGACGGCTGGTATTTGATCGTCGGCTCGCTGATGAAAAGCCTGACCTAGAAGATTTTGAGATTTGGATTTGGCAACCTTTCATCTCAAACCTGAAAACTCAAATTTCAAATTTACTCGTATGTCTGATGCACTTGTAATGACGCTGATTCAGCGCGCGCTGGAAACTTTGCTGGCAATCATCGGCCCGATGCTGGGCGTTGCTGTGGTGGTAGGAGTCGGCATTAGTTTGATTCAAACCCTGACCTCAATTCAGGATCAAACCTTTTCTTTTGCACCGCGCGTAGCCGCTATTTTCGGCATCTTCCTGCTGACCTTCCCCTGGATTTTGCAAGTGTTAGTGAGTTTTACCAACGCGCTCTTCGGCGATTTCACGTTGTATATCAAGTGAGTACACCTGTCATTTATTATTCATCCTTACATAGTTGGCCAAGAGACTTCTTTGCAATGACAAATGATAAATCTCAAGTGGAAAATGGAAAATAAAACAACGCATTTCATTTCCGCCCCTCACATATGGAACCAATCACGATCCCACTGCGCCCGGTTTTGATTTTCGCAGTCGTGCTGGCGCGGGTGGGAGGTGTTGTCACGTTCGCTCCCTTCTGGAATCACAAATCTGTCAACGTGCGGGTGCGGGCGGTGCTGGCAATGATGATCGCGTTGATCGTTTCGCCAGTCGTTGGAGCACAAATGCCGACGCCACCAACAGAAGTTCTCAGCCTAGTGCTGGTGCTGGGAGGCGAACTGATTATCGGGTTCATTCTGGGATTTGCAGGCCGTCTGGTTTTTAGTGCGCTGGAAACAGCCGCAAGTTTGTTGGGCTTTCAGATGGGGCTGTCACTCGCCAGTACAATTGATCCGGCCACACAGGCGCAAACGGCAGCGTTGGGAATTCTGGCACAGATGCTTGGCTTGATGGTGCTGCTTTCTACCGATGGTCATCACTGGATGCTGGAAATTGCCATCCAAAGTTATCAATTTGTCATGCCTGGCGGTTTTCATCTGACAGGCGCACTGGCTGAACTCATGTTGCGCCTTTCGGCAGATGCGCTGGCGGTTGGGGTGGCATTGGCGGCTCCAGCCACCATTGTCCTGTTATCCATCGAATGTTTGCTGGCAGTCGCGGCGAGAGTGGCTCCGCGCCTGGAAGTGCTGATCCTGAGCTTTCCCCTGAAAATCACGACAGGCCTGTGGTTGTTGGGCGCATCCATTTACTTCATGCCGGGTGCCATTCGCACGGCTTTCACAACCTTGCGACACGCCATCACGCGCATGCTGGGAGCGATGTAACGCTTTATCAGTATCACAAGTGGTAAGAGCAAAACTGCTTTAGTTTTATTGTATGGCCACGAATCGCACAGAAAAACCGACTCCGAAACGGCGCGAGGATGCGCGGAAGAAAGGGCAAATTGCGCGACGGCCTGAATTGCCCGCAGCAGTCGGCTTTCTGACAGCCCTGCTGATGTTGCGCACGCTAAGCGACAGCATGCTGGAACACATCACCGTTTTTATGACAGGGACGATGATTCACGCGGGCACTGATTCCGCGCTGACGCCGTTGGTTGCCAGTAAAATGCTGATGGATGCGCTGGCACGGCTTGCGGTGTTGGCATTGCCGATTATCGCTGCGGTGCTGGTTGCCGGTATTGCCAGTAATTTTGCTCAAGGCGGATTGACCTTCACGCCAGAAGCGCTCAAACCGCGTGGAGATAGATTCAACCCGCTCAGCAATCTAAAAAATGCGATTGGCGTCAACGGCGCAATTCAGTTCGTCAAAGGAATTCTGGTGATTGCTGCCATCGTTGGCGTCTGCTATACCCCGGTACGAGAAGCCTTGGGAGAATCGCCCGCACTGGTTGGAGCACCTGCGCCGCACATTATGAAAACCGTGGGCGAGCTGATCTATCAGCTTGGCCTACGCGCCGGAGCTGTCATCTTCATCGTCTCGATTCTTGATTATGCCTATGGTTGGTATCGCCACGAGAAGTCATTGAAGATGTCCAAGCAGGAAATCAAAGACGAATTTCGTCAGCAGGAAGGCGATCCGATGGTGAAGGGTCAGCGACGACGGGCGGCACGCGCAATGTTGCAACGGCATATTGCCACGGAAGTGCCCAAAGCGGATGTCGTGGTGACCAACCCCACCCACTTCGCGGTTGCGTTGCGCTATGACCGTGAAAACTATGCGGCCCCCATTGTCGTAGCCAAAGGCGCTGATGATATTGCCCGGCGCATTCGCGAAATTGCCAAAGCCAACGAGGTGCCTATCGTTGAAAATCCGCCGCTGGCACGCGCACTATACCGAACGGTTGAAATCGGTCGCCTGATCCCACCAGATTTATTCCGCGCCGTTGCTGAAGTTCTGGCGTATGTGTTTCGTCAACGTGCAATGCGTGAAAGCTAATGCAAAACTCAGCGAATTCTCTTTTTCGCAGATTTTCTCTGCCACTGCCCCGCATCATTTTTGAGTCGGCACCAATACGCTGGTCGTCAGTTTTTCGCCTTCCACAATTGCAGTCTCCTGGCAAAGCAGAACCGACGAACAACGAGGTAAAAGGATGATTGCCATTGCCTTGTTGGAGGATTGATCAGCAATCGGCCAAGCAAAGTTTAGCGAGTTGAAGACATTTCTGATACTGATTTTTCGCTGTGCAGAATGACCAAATCTACACGACGATTTAGCGCACGCCCTTCTGCTGTGTTGTTATCAGCAATCGGGCGCTCGCCCGCGTATCCGGCCAATGACAGCCGGGAGGCAGGTACGCCGCGTGCAATAAATTGCGCCAGAACGAACGAAGCGCGAGCCGATGAAAGCTCCCAATTGGAAGGATAGCGAGCGGTAGCAATCGGGGTTGAATCCGTATGGCCTTCCACACGTAATTGTGCGTCTGAGTCCTTCAACACATCCGCCATCGTTTCGATCAGCGGACGGGCATCATCGCGGACGTTGGCCTCGCCCGGCGCAAAGAATCCGGCTTCGGCCATCGAAACCACAAACCCTTCTTGCCCGCCCAGAATACGGGCACGTGCGCGCAAGACAGGATTCGCGGCAAAAGCCTTTTCCATCGCGGTGCGGGCAGCGAGGATGCCGTTGTCGTTGGGCGCAACTTCTGGACTAAGCTGTCGTCCGAGCGCCTGACGAGTGCTCACAACATCACTGACCGCAGCAGCCACTTTGCTGGCTCGCTCATGATCAGCTGCGGCGTATAACACGACGAACAGCGTAAATAGCAATGTTACCAAATCGGCGTATGAGATCAGCCAACGTTCATGCGGTTCCGGGCTTTCGGCGTGCCGTCTGGAAGCACGCCGCGGACGGTAGCGAGAGGAAGAAGTATTCATCCAATAACAGCTCGATCTTTGCGTAAAGCCAAATCAATATCCGCCACAAATTTGCGCGTGATGGCGCTGGGCGTTTCGTGAGCAGCAAGCGAAATCAAAGCCTCTGCAATCGCTTCACGCTGGCGCATGTAGTTTGAGTGACGCTCGCGCAACCGGGCGGCAAGCGGAAACAGAATTAGATTGGCAACGCCCACTCCATAAATTGTCGCGACAAAGGCGGTGGCAATGCCAAGCCCCAGCGAGGACGGATCAGCCAACGCCCGCAGCACCTGAATCAAACCTAAAACCGCCCCTAAAATCCCGAACGTCGGCGCATAACTGGCGGCCCCTTCCAGCGTGGTCACATCGCGCAATCCGCGCTCATCTTCGTGATCCAGCACGCGTTCCAGCCGCTCCCGCACCACTGCTGCATCGGCGTATTGTGAAATCAGACTTAAGGCTTGCGCAATCAGCGGATCGGTTGTCGCGGCGGCTTGAGCTTCCAACGCCTGTGGCCCTTCGCGACGCACTAGGCGAGCGAGCCAGGTCAGACGGGCTTTCGTCGCTTCAAGTTCATCGCGCCCCGGTTCAAAAAACAAACTGACCAGCGCGCGCAAAATGGCTCGCAATCCTTCTATTCCACGCCGCACTAAAATAGCCCCGGTCGTGCCGCCGAACACAATCAAGGCAGCAGCCGGTTGCCATAAAAACCCCAGACGCACACCTTCAATCCAAGCACCTGCGCAAATGGCCGCCAGGCCCACTGCTGTACCGAGTGGAACGGCCCAATCAGGACGTTTCATATCCAATTTACCTAAGGGCTAATCTTTCAACTTTTCTGCTTCGTCGCGGGCGCGTAGTCGTGAGGCAAGAGTTTCAACCAGGGTAGGAGGTAAAGGTGCAGAGGCGGCTTTATTGGCTGCCTGAATTTCGGCAAAGACCTCATACCGATGCACAGAAGTTTCGCGGGGGGCGGAAATACCCAGCTTGACGGAGTCGCCATTCACCGCCAACACTTCGACGATGACTTCATTTCCGATCACCAGTTTTTCTCCGATCAAACGTGTGAGTACAAGCATTGCATCTTCCTGTTATTGGCCACGGGTCATTTGTCATTGGATATTCGCTAGCCTGTGTATGCTAGCCTGATCCATAACTAATTACCAACCGCGACCTCTTGATAGGCAGAAGGTAACGGCGCATCAAGCTTGTAAGTCGTATCTGTCAGCACTGTCTGGACACCACGCATCGCACCAGGCGCAATGACAATCGGCGCGCGCAGGTTAATGGTAGAAGCTGTCCACTCTGGCGCAATCGTGACCGTCACCAAAGTCAGCGGCACTTCGCCTTCAGCCAGTCCTACTTGTTGTTTCAGGCTGGCTGAAAACTGCGGCGCATAATCAGGAACATGCGCTTTTGTTTCCAGTACCAGGAACGCAACCTGCGGCTCATCCAATGAGCAAAGCAGAAGCAATGGCGCGATTTCCGTGTAGTTAATCAGCACCATGCGCCGCAATTGCGGCATTCCGATCAGGCCTTCCTCAAAGCGGATAATGTCTTTTTCCTCGTATGTCAGTTCTGTACCCTGAACGCAAATAGTTGCCATGATGATTTACCCTATGAAGTCCAGCAAGGAACGACGACCGAATTGCGAAGCCGCCTGTAGGATGGCATTCAGCGCCGTATCGGATTCTTTCAAGGCGATAGCAGCCTCGGCCACATCTACCGTTTCGATGCGCTGCGCTGATTCTTCGATTGAGAGGTTGTATTGACTTAACCGCGCGCTGATTTCATCGGCATGATTCAGCCGTTCGCCCAATTTGGTGCGCGCCTGATTCGACAGTTCTGAAAATCCTTTTAGCCGATCTACCGTGCCCAAAATCGTCGCGTGATCGGTGGCCCAGGTGCCAGTGCCACGAATTGCTGTGGCTGCTGTTTTGAGTGCATCAATCAAAGTACCTGTGCCATCATCCAAAAACGATTCGGCAGTCACGCCCGTCGCGATCAACGTGCCTTCCGGCTCAACCTGTATCGTGGTTTCTGTTGTAGGGGTGGCAGCCGGAACGCCATTGGCATCATAAGGCGGGGCGTCCAGACGCGTTCCACCAAAAACATAGGCATCACCACTTTTTGTATTTGCCAATTGCTGAACCCGACTAATAATGCCTTCCAGCTCAATCGCAATCGGCACTCTGGCTTCGAGCACGACCGGATCAGTCGCAGCCCGTGTCATCAAGGCGCGGGCATCATCCAGCAACTGCTGGTACGAGTCCAACACGTTATCGCCCACTTGAAGCGTTTCTCTGGTCACGTCCACATTGCGCGAAAACTGCGCCAGTTCCGTTTGTTTGGTACGCAGTCGAAGCACATCGCCCGCGCCAACCGGATCATCGGAAGGGCGATTGATCCGCTTGCCACTGGCCAACTGTTCCTGCACTTTGGCAAAACGTTGGCGGCTGGTGGCAATTTGCGATGTGAGGCGCGCGTTTGTAGCAGAATCGGTAACACGAAAAGGCATAATTAAACTTTAGTCTTGCCAGGGCGCTGTTGATCGGCAATCTGAAATTTCAAATTTCAAATCCTAAGTTACTGTCCAAGTTGCAAAATCGTTTGCGTCATTTCGTCCGCCACTTTTAGAAAACGGGCAGCGGCTTCATACGCCTTCTGGTACTGCAACAAGTTGATAGCTTCTTCATCCAGCGAAACGCCCGAAATTGAATCGCGTTGCGCTTGTGTTTGCGCCAGAATCGCGCTTTGGGTGGTCAATTCGTCTTCGGCAGTCTTTACCGCCTGTCCAGCTTCGGCCACGATGGAGCCGTAGATGTCAGTGAAAGAACCCGTTCGGGTGCCAGCCACAGACGTCTTATCGCTTAACAAATTTGCGATGCTGCGCGCCACACTACCATCACCGCCTCCGGCTCCACTGGCTGTTGCAACCACCTGACGTGAATCGGCGTTGAGTGCAGCAGAAACGTCAAAGGTTTCGGCTGTGATCGCGCCGCCATTTGATGACACAAAAAATGCTCCGCCTGCATTGTTATCGAGATCAACGCCTGCGGCGTGCAGCGTATTGACGCGCCCGGCAACGGAACTGGCCAAATCGTCCAAAGATTGAAGGTAGCCGCTAATGTCGTTAACGGCATCTTGAATGCCACGTAATTTGCCGTCGTTGATGGTCGTCGCCTGACCATCTAACTTGATGGTAGCCAAACCATCTGGCGGCGTATCTTCTGCTGTCAGCGTCGCGGCTTGATCGCCGTACACCAACGCCTGTCCATTGCCTAAGGTCACGGTGACCGTATTGTCATCATTGGTAGTCGTGCGGGCACCGGTTAATTCGGCGATTTGTTGCAAGGCCACAGCGCGCTGGTCTACCAGATCAGCCGCATTGGCTCCGCTATTTTCAGTCAGTCGAATCTTTCGATTGAGTTCAGCAATCTTGATGGAAAGCTCGTTCGTGTTATTAAGTTCTGCCCGCAGATTCTGATCGGCATCGTTGCGGATTTCGACCAGGCGGTCACGCGTGCTATGAAAAGCAGATGCCAGGACATTGCCGCGCTCGACTACCGATGTGCGAAGCGCAGTTGAAGCGGGGTTCGCCTCTAAATCGCGAAACGCGCCAAAGAAACTTTTGACAGCAGCATTGATTCCGCCCGATCCGTCCAGCTCATTGAAAGCCGTTTCGACTGGTGTCAACGTGTCGCGTTGTGCGCTCAAACGCCCATTGATTGCTGTTTCAGTTTGCAATCGCGTGGCAATAAATTGGTCGCGGATGGATTTGACACCGTCCACGTTCACGCCAGTTCCGACCAAACGCCCATTGGCAGGATCGTGGTGCGCGGCTGAAAGTTGTACCGTCTGACGCGAATAGCCCGGCGTGTTGACGTTAGCAATGTTATTGCTGGTAACAGATACGCCCAGTTGACCGGCACGTAAGGCCCGCCGCCCGATTTCAAAAACCGAAAAATTTACACCCATGCTTTCCCTTCTCCTCGCCGCGTGTAGGGCGCGCGATATGTGGTGGGTTGAATTCCGAAAAGCTCAATTGAGACTGAAGCAAAAATCGTCCCATTAATTGCCAAGGCAGCCGCCCGGCCATAGCTGCGCTGGTACTTGCCCGCAGCTTCCTGTAAGGCGCTGGACGCTTTACTAAAAGCTTCGCGCGTGCCCGCAGTGATGGCAGCCTGATTTGGCGTGGATGCGCGCATATCTGCAAACGCAGTGAGCTTGAACATCAAACGCAATAATCTGGCACGCATGTCCAACAATTCGCTTTCTCCAGCGCGCACGATTGAAGCGACGGATTCAGGATTACTTTGGGCTAGTGCAGTTGTGAGTTGCGTGGTCACAGAATCAAGGCGACGATACGCATCGGTTTGTTCGTGCATCAATTCCATTGCCTGAAGAATCATTTCTTCACCCATTCAATTCCTCCTGCAAGCCAGCCCAAAGGGATGACCAAGTTAAGTACCTTATTCAATCTTGAACAGCGCATCCGCGATAGTCGTAGCATCGGGATTATAAGAACCCGCCTGAATGCGTGAGCGGAGTTGCTCGACGCGCTCCGTTCTCACTTCCGGCAATTGTCCGACGCGTTCCACCAGACTACGGATCGTGGTGGCACGGTCTGACACTTTGATGACATCTTTAATGCCTTCCTGCGCGGCGGGAGAAGAAACGGATTCTGGATGTGCAACCGCAGGGTGGTCGGGTTCGCGTCCCACCTCCGGTCGCA
The DNA here is from genome assembly GCA_018268995.1 of Acidobacteriota bacterium. Lineage (GTDB taxonomy): Bacteria > Acidobacteriota > Blastocatellia > RBC074 > RBC074 > JAFDVL01. The sequence goes on from JAFDVL010000039.1 coordinate 145,009, forward strand.
ATGTTGTTCGCACCAATTCAATGTCATTGTTTGCATTGACTTTAATTGAGTTCATTGATTTGCCTCCTTTCAGACTCAGCTACATTATGTAATTGAGTATGTACCGTCTTATCGGTCAGGAAGCACGAAATCTTTAGCGAGAATTGTCAGGGGGTCTATGGGCTGTCCGTTTTCGCGGACTTCAAAATGTAAATGCGGCCCTGTCGAACGTCCGGTTGAGCCAACAGTGGCGATAGTTTGGCCTGCTTCGACGCGATCTCCGACACTAACTTTCAATTGATCGGCGTGCCCATACAACGTCTGTTTGCCATCCGCCTGTTCGATAATCACCGTATTGCCATAACCACCACGTCGTCCGGCAAACACGACTGTTCCGGTTGCTGCTGCCCCAATCGGCGTGCCACGCGGCGCAGCAATGTCAACGCCGTGATGTTGGCGATGTCGGCCATTGATCGGGTCATTGCGCAACCCAAATTCAGAGGTGATGCGTCCCTGCAATGGCGACTTGAAGGCACCGGGCATTGCGATGAGTTCGCTAATCTCAGCCTGTATCACATCGCCAGGGGCCAGGGTATCAATGGACTCTTTCTTGACAGCCTTGACTGCCTCCACCGCACGATCTAAGGCAGAAGGGATGGCATTTGTGGTCGAGGCCTTCTCGCGCAACTGGCGCATAATCGTGTCGGCCAAACCGATGCCGCCATTGTCCGCCATGATTTTGGCAATCTGTTCGCTGAACATTTTCTTGTACATGTCAGAGCCAGTGCTGCTGAAAATATTGTCTTCACTCTCTTCTGACGAAGGGTTCAGCGCCGATGTGAGCTGTTGTAAAAACATTGCCTCGAATTGCTGGGCCGTTTGCCTCGCCGCAATTTCAGACAGCTCAGTTTGATTATTTGTCACTGCGCCCGCGAGAGGCGATTCAATGCGTGCAAAATTCATAGGTGAGGTATGTTTATTTGTTTACTGCAATTCCAAATCAGCGGCGAGCGCTCCGGCAGACTTGATTGCCTGCAAAATGCTGATGATGTCGCGGGCGGTTGCACCAATGGCGCGCAATCCGCGCACGACTTCTTCCACCGTCGCGCCATCCGGCATGATCAGGGATTCGGGTTTCTTTTCTTTCACATCCACCGAAACGCGCGGCGTCACAGCCGTGTCACCCGTTTTTGAAAGGATGTTTGGTTGCGACACGTCATATTCAGTACCAATGCGAACCGTCACTCCGCCTTGCGAAATGGCGACGGAAGAAAGACGCACATTGCTGCCCATAATGATCGTGCCTGTGCGTTCATTGATGACAACCTTGGCCACCACATCCGTCTGTAGGCGCACGGTTTCCAACTCAGCAATAAAGCCGACATTGTCATCCAAATATTTGGGCGGGATTTGGACAGTGATATTGCGTCCGTCCAATGCACGAGCAGTGCTACTGCCAAACGATTCATTCACCGCCCGACTTAACCGCGACGCCGTCGTGAAATCGTCATTGCGCAAAACCAGTGTAATTGCCCCATTTGCCGCTAAATCTGTGGCAACGGTGCGTTCGACCAACGCGCCATTTGGCACGCGCCCAACGGTTGGGTGATTGGTTTCGACAGAATTGCCTGCATCACCTGCCGAGATGCCGCCAATCGAAATCGGCCCCTGTGCAATCGCGTAAGTTTGTCCATCCACGCCTTTCAGCGGCGAAATAATCAAGGTGCCGCCTTGCAAAGATTTTGCATCGCCGATAGACGAAACCAGCACATCAATCTTTGAGCCTTGGCGGACAAAGGGCGGCAAAGTTGCCGTCACCAGCACAGTCGCAATGTTTTCCGGCTTCAAGCCATCTACGGATGTCGAAATGCCCATGCGTTGCAGCAGATTTTGTAGCGTCTGCCGCGCATACAGGTTTTGCTGTACCTTGTCACCCGTGCGATTTAAGCCAATTACCAGACCATAGCCAAGCAATTGGTTGCCGCGCACGCCTTCAATTTCCGCAATATCTTTAATGCGAACTGTCGGGCGTTCGCTGATCTTTTGTGCATGAGCAACGATTGAAAAACACGCGCTCAAAACGAACAAACTCAGCAGAGAAACATTTTTGATGCAATTCATCTTGATGACTCTTCCTGCGTCGGACAGACAAGCTGCCTGTCTAATAATCCAAGTAAAAGAACCAATCCAGGAACTTAATTATTGGACAGGCAGTTTGCCTATCCTACATTTTTAGAATGGCGCGACCTTTTCAAAGAATCGGAATAACCAACCAGGCGCGTTATCTGCGGAAGCAACGCCTTTTCCGTTTAGCTCGACGCGCAAATCGCCTACCGCTGTAGTTGGAACTACATTGTCTGACGTGAGATCACGCTGGCGCACGATGCCGGAAAGCAGCATTTTTTCAGTCTCCTGATTGATCTTGACGCTTTTCAAGGCTTGAATGCGCAAGTCACCATTTGGCAAAATCTCAATTACCCGCGCGGCAATGCGCGAACGTAAATCGGTGGTGCGTGTCGTGTTACCTTTGCCTTCAAATTTGCGATTGCCAAGCGCGCCCACAGCTCCGGCCACAACGGCAGCCCCAGGCGCAGGCAACGCACCTGCTGCCGTGACAAGACCGCCCAGCGTGCCGGAATCGCGCTCCCGTTTTGCGCCCGAAGAAACGCTCGCCGTGCTGCCTTCGATCACATCAACAAACACCAGATCGCCAACACGCCGCGCCCGAAAATCGCTGAGTAATTCTGTTTGCGCATCAGCCGTGAAGAGCGAACCATTAGCCGGACGCGCCTGAATTTTGGCAATCATTGCTTCGTCAGTTTGCGTTTGCACGTACTGCGGTACGGTTTCCTCTTCTCTGCGCGGCTCTTTTTTCGTTTTCTTTTTGTCTTCGCGCGATTTTTCAGCCTTATTTTTCGTCCAGGGAAAACGCATTTGTGCGGCTGTGGGAGAAACTGTGGAGAAAATCCCGATCAAGATAAATCCAACAAAACGCTGGTTCCTTTTTATGCTCATAACAATTCCTTTTAGAAGCGAACGCGCACAATGCCTTCATCCGTCACGATGGCTTGCAGCAGTGTGCCCGATTGCAGGTTTTTCACCTGAATGCGATCTCCGATCCGGCCTGCCGCACGCGCCTCACCATTGACTACAATTTGCAGCGGCCCGGATTGCCCGATGATGCGTACCTGATCGCCCGGACGGACGATAATTTCTGAACTGATGGCCTCAGTCGTAATCGCATCGCCACGCGCGAAATCATGACGCACAGCCATTCCGCGCAACCGCTCCGCCTCAGTGACATAATTGTTCAGGGGGCGTTCCAGTCGTTTAATTTCCGGCTTGAAATGTTCGGGCCGTAGGCGTGTATTGGCGGCGATTTCGCGTGCGGCAACGAAGACCGACGCAAAGGCTTCCACCTGTGCTGTGGCGTTGAATCGCTTGACGACGCGCCCTTCCTGCCACAACTCTACAAACACAGTAAAAGGCAAAAACACATCGCGCGCATTGCTGACCGTCGCACGGATTTCGATTTTGCCGGAAGGCGCTTCGATCAGCGGAGGTAAATCCAGGTGCGATAAACGTGCTGTCGCGCCGGAAGCGTTGAGATCGGTTAGGGCGACACGTTCGATTTCCTCACGCACCAAAGCGGGATCAATGGTTTGTGCCGCGCGCCTGACCAACGCCACAGCAGGCGATGACAGTTGGAAAGTGCCTTCTGCAAAGCCTGCTGCGGTGATGGCCAGCGCAATTCGTTCACGCGGAAGTTCGCGCACACTGCCGACATTTGGCGCATACCCAAGCGAAACCGCGCGCAATCGTGCAGCAATTTCTGCATCGCTCGCACGCACCTCCGCCACATCGCCCAACACCAAGCGATCTTGTTGCGCGGTTGTTTCCGCCGCAACTTGCACCACAGGTTGGTTGCTGCTGGTAACAACCTGTGGCCTTGCCTGACCGCTAAACGCAAAAGCAGCCAGCAAAAAACTAAGAACGATTGTGTAGCGATCAATCCTCATGAAACTGCCTGATTGATTGTGCCGAGCATGCGGTCTGCCGCCGTGATGACTTTGGAGTTCGTTTCGTAGATGCGCTGCGCCGAAATCATATTGACCAACTCTTCTACGACATTCACGTTCGAGCCTTCGATATAGCCTTGATTGACGCGGCCTACGCCTTGCGTGTCGGGCGCGGAAACTGTGGCTGGCCCTGACGCAGCCGTTTCTTTGAAAAGATTGCGTCCCAAGGATTCCAATCCTGCCGGATTGGCAAACGTAGCCAATTGAAGCTGACCGACGTTTTGCGCATTTACCTGGCCTTGTGTTGTCACACTGACCGTACCGTCCGTTCCAACTGTGATGGAAGTGGCTTCGCGCGGGATGGTAATCGCAGGCTCCAACGTTTCGCCCGTCGCTGTGACCATCTGGCCCTGCGCATTCAGGTGAAATGAGCCTGCGCGTGTGTAAGCCAGATCGCCGTTGGTTTGTCGCACCTGAAAGAAGCCGCTGCCTTCGATCACAATGTCCAGCGGGTTTTGCGTCTGATGAAAATCACCTTGCAGAAAGATGCGCTCGCTGGAAATGACGCGCGCACCCAATCCAATTTGCAATCCCACTGGCAATGTCGTCGAAGCGCTGGCAGCGGCTCCGGGCGCACGATGTGTTTGGTATAACAAATCCTGAAATTCCAGGCGTACCCGCTTGAACCCAATCGTTGAAGCGTTCGCCAGATTATTGGCAATGTTATCTACGTTCTGTTGCTGCACGCCCATGCCGGTCGCAGCCGTGTAAAGTGCTCGGTACATAAAAACCCCTATTTTTAGTCAGTTAACAGTTAATAGTTAGCCGTTGGCACTTGTTCGCTATTAACTGTTGACTGTTAACTGTCAACTCAGATTCTTCCAATCTCACTGGCGATTTTGCGTCCCAGATCGTTCATCATCAGCGTGATGGAACGTTGCAACGAATCAAATTCGCGTGAGTTATGCATCATCATGGCCATTTCGCTGACCACATTGACATTCGACATTTCCAACACGCCCTGCACCACGCGGGTGCCAAAAGCGTTTTGTGGTTTTTCTTTGTCGGTGGCCATGAACAAAGTATCTCCTTCTTTCGCAAGCGCGGTGTGTGGGTTATCGAAGCGCACGACTTTGAGCTTGCCAATCGGTTGTCCATCAGCAGAGATACTGCCATCCGCGCCAATGCCAATTTCAGTTTTGCCACGCGGGACGGTAATCGGCCCGTTTTGCCCAACCACTAATTCGCCGCGTTGCGTCACCAATTGCCCCGCCGCATCCAGCGTGAAGGCTCCCGCACGTGTGTATCGTTCGCCGCGTGGCGTCTGGATGACCATAAATCCTTGCCCATCCAGCGCCACATCCAGCGGTCGTCCGGTTTCCCGAAATGACCCGCCGGAATAATCTGTTACCCCACCAGACAAAACGCCGAAAACACGTTCGACGTTATCCGGCGGAATCACCGTTGTATCTTCGGCATCGCTCGGCATCGGCGTTGAGTCTGTCAGGTTACTGACAATGATGACGTCCGAAGCCGGACTGACTTCGACAGGTTTGACCCGCAATTGTGCGGCTTCAGCCAGTTCTATCGAGTGATGAAATAGGCGTTCGGCCTTGAATCCACTGGTCGAAGCGTTGGCGATGTTGTTGGCAATAGTGTCCAGTGTTTGCTGGCGCGCACGCATTCCCAAATACGCTGCATAAAGTCCCGCATGCATAGTTTTTAATCTCCGAATTTCGGGTTGCTCATTCTGATAATCAAGGCCACTTCGCCGTGTGGCATACCAAGGGTTTGCGCAATGTCTTTGATGTCCATCCCGCGTCGGGCCAGTGTCAGAACACGGTGTCGGCGCTCAGTCACGCTTTGGCGTTGAGAGGTTGGCGCAGCAGCCGTAGCAGCAGTGGCGACAGCAGGTTCTGGGGCGCGAGTTGGCACTGGTTGCGGAATCGGCTGCGAAATCCGCTGCAATTGCGCGCTGGTATGTTGCGCCACTGCTTCGAGATTATGGCGAATCTCATTCAAGCGGTAATTCATGTCCGTGGCCAGCAATTGCTGACTGTTGTTCGCGTCACGCAGTTTGCGCGCGAGAACCGCCACAGCAACGCCCGCACCAATAGAAACCAAAATACCAGCAAAAGCGATTAACGAGATGAGTTGCTCCATAATTCATCCTCTCAAAAAAAGGGGCGGGTCAATTCCTGGTGACACAGGGTTAAGGCTTCGTCAATGACAGTCGGCGTTCTTCTAATTGCCCAATCTCTGTAATGCAAACGCCGTAATACCCATCTACAACCACGACCGAACCTCGTGCGAGCGGGCGATTGTTCACCAATAATTCGACGGGTTCGTCCACTTGCCGATTGAGTTCGATCATCGAACCGACGCCAATCCGTACCAGTTCACGCAAGGGGATTTGCGTCAGCCCAAAACGCACAACGACTTCAAGTTCGACATCCAGCAAGCGCTCGATATTGCGCGATGGCTCTTCAGAAACCGCGCCTGCGCGATTTTTGGCAGGAGGAAGGTAAGCGCCCAGACCAGCAGGTTCTGCGGCAGCACCCATCGCAGCGGTGGCTGCCGAAGCATTCGCGGACACCAAAGCTTCAAGCGATCCTTGCGGTGCATACAGCACCATCATTTCAGTGCTCACGCCTTCGCTGATGGTCATGGCAAAAGTATTGACCCAAATCCATTCCCCCACACCTCTGGCCAATCGCGCTATGGGTTCAGAGGCGGGCAAGTTCACACGTGTCGCGTCACCAAATGTCGTGGGTGCGGGTGCTACGCTTTGCAAGCGCGTAGCAGTAGCTGCAAATGTCGCGCTGAGTAACGCGCCAATCGCATTGCCCGCAGCATTCGGCACAACCTGCTCTACTTTGTCGTTATCTTCTTTTTTGAAAAGGCAGAGCACGACGCCGCCCAGGTCGCCAAAACATTTGGCCCCAAACACCACAGAAAATGGGTGGGTTTCGTTCAAGGCCGGCTTCACATCGTCCCCCATCACTTCGCGCTGCGAAATCAGGCTGAGCGTGGAAGTGCAACCCAAAACGCCCGGCACGGCTTCGCCCCAGGCAGTAGCAAACGAATCAATCAGTTGTTTCTCAAGTGGTTCTGTCATAAAAGCAAATCAGAAAATTTCTCAATGAAACGCTAGGCTTCATCACCTAGTGATGTGATATTCACAACCGTGCGTCGTTCCTGCGCCACCAAATCGCCACGAAACTTAAGGGTGCCGCCGATGCTGACTTCAATGGGCTGGTCTACCCGATGATCCAGACGCAAAACATCGCCTGGCGATAAATTGAGTAAGTCGTCCATTGCGGCTTTTGTTCCTCGCAATTCAGCCGAGACGGGAAACCGCACAGTCGTAAGAATGTCGAGCAAGGCGCGCGTTTGTTCAGGCGGAACTTCGCGACTGCGCGAATACACCGATTGATTCAGGCTCTGAATGATTGGTTCCAGGGTAATCGCAGGCAAACACAGGCTCATCGTGCCGCGCGCATCGGCGATCTGAACCTGAAAGACAATCATCAATACAGCTTCATTCGGCGCGACGATTTGCAACATCTGCGGGCGTGTTTCCCGCCCCAGGATTTGCAGATCAAGATCGGCTAACGGCTTCCAGGTGGTGCGCAAATCGTCTGTCACAACCTTCAGAAAACCTTCCAAAATACGTTGTTCGATTTCTGTGACAGCGCGCGGATGATCCAGGTCTTGCCCAACGCCGCCGAGCAACCGATCAATGACCGGAAAAGCCACGGACGGGCTTAACTCCAGTGCGGCGACACCGGGCAGCGGATGCATCGAAAGAGTGAAAAGCGCGGTGGGATCGGCCAGCCCCTGCAAATATTCGGAATATGCCTGCTGCTCAACCGACATCAATGTCACCGCCGACATCGTGCGCATCAGGATTGGCAAACTGGACGACAAGCTGTGCGCAAACAGATCATGCATCAGGTACAACGAGCGAATTTGCTCGCGCGGAATGCGATCCGGGCGACGAAAGTTGTATGGCAAGACGCGGCGGCGCTTACCAGATTCGCTGGTGCCGCTGTCGCTGTTGTCCAGCAACGATGACATCTCTTCTTTGGTCAGTAGGTCGTGACTTGTCATGTCTTCAATGCTTATTTGTTTTTCGCCAACACGGCCCGCAGGTGAATCAGCGCTTGCGTGTGAATTTGTGAAACCCGCGATTCAGTTAACCCCAGCACTGCGCCCGCCTCTTTCATGGTCAATTCTTCGACGTAATAAAGCGCGACGACTTGCCGTTCGCGCTCTGGCAAACGATTGATCGCGGCAACTAACTTCTCCTTCGTTTCCGCTCGTTCGTAATCCATCAGAGGAGAACGATCCGGGTTGTCGGGCACTTGCCAGGCATTATTGCCGGGCGCGTTCTCTTCGTGATTGTCCAATTCAACCAACGTTAATCCGCGCAACTCGCCAAGCAGATGCTGAAAGGCCGATAGCTCCAATCCCAACGCGGCAGCCAGTTCTTCTTCCTCTGCCATACGGCCCTTTTCCTGCTCAATTTTGCGTGCCGCGATTTCGATCTCTCGCGCGCGTGCCCGCAATGACCGCGAAGACCAATCGAGATCGCGCAAACTATCCAGCATCGCCCCGCGAATGCGCGTCTCGGCATAGGTTTTGAACTGCACCCCACGCATTTCATCATACCGTTCGACCGCATCCAGCAATCCCAAAACACCTGCCCCAATCAGATCGTCTCGATCTACTGAAGGCGGTAATTTTGTGAGCATGCGCTCTGCGATATAGCGCACCTGTGGTAAATGTGCCTCAATCAAGGCTTGCCGATCACTGTTGGCAAGCAGCGAGCTTTTCGTCTTTTGATTCGCGCTGGCGTATATGGCAGTTAAGGTCATTCTGCGGGTTATCGGGTTGAGCAGCATCTGTTTTTTACCAGGGCTGGCAGCAGGATGAATGCGAACCAGTAGTGCTTTACTGATCAGCGGCGGTCAAAACACTCCAGAAAGAAGCGGGTCGTTTTTTATCCCGTGTGGTTTGACTAATCTCAAGGTGACGAGCGATTTGACGCAACGCACGGCTGGCGGGAGTTTCCGGCGCATATTCCACGACGGGACGTTGTTCACGAACAGCATCAATTAATTCGGCATCATGCGGAATTGAGCCGAGATGTTCGATGTCACGATTGAGGAAGCGAGCCGTCGTCGTCCGCAATTGCTTGAAGACACGTTCAGCATCGCCAACTTCCACGACATCATTCACCACAATACGAATGCGCGTATCCGGCGCGGCCTGGTGCATCAACTTGATCGTTGCATACGCATCCACCAGCGCTGTGGGGTCTGGAGTTGTCACGATGATCGCTTCCGCGACGGCTTTCAGAATGCCAATGACGTTTCCGGCAATGCCCGCCGCCGTATCAATAATCATGTAATCGGAACCGACTTCGATGGCGCGCAGCTCGGCAATCAAGCGGGAATGCTGATCCAGCGTCAGGCTGGCGAGTTCTGCGACGCCGCTGCCGCCTGGAATTAATCGCAAGCGGTCGGTGACTTCGATTTCGACTTCTGGCAAGGTTCGTTGCCCTGTCAGCACATGCCCTAAATGATATTTCGGCGTCAGCCCTAAAAGGACATCAGCATTGGCGAGTGCCATATCAGCGTCAAGCAAAGTGACGTAATGGCCGAGTGCGGCGAGTTCCAAGGCTACATTTACTGCAACATTGGATTTTCCCACTCCGCCTTTACCGCTGGCTACGGCGATGGTTTGTGCGAGCCTGGTTCCCGTCCGATATGCATCAGTCATCGGCATTGTCGCTACCGGTGACAAACCTCCCTCTCCTGAAATGGCCGCCATGAGTCGAAGAGTTGTCGCTTGATCAATAATCATTATGTTTACTTTCCCAATTATCTGTTGTGAGGTAGGAACTGCTCTTTGCTTAGCATTCCTGGATGGCAAAGGAGGCACGTACGACACGAGCGGCAAACGAAAGTGGCGTCGCACGTTCCAAATCTTCCGGCACGCGTTGCCCGGAACATAAATACGCAATGGGAAGTCCGGAATCCCTGACCACGCTGACAGCAGCACCCGGACGGGTGGTTTCGTCCATCTTGGTCAAGATCAGTTGATTTGGGCCAAAAAGAGAAAACTGACGGACTGCGGTATGCGCATCCACGGGGTGTGTCGTGGCAGGCAGCACCAGCATTTTGAGCAGGTCATCGCATTCGCGCAGGTATGAGCCGAGTTCCATTTCATCCGTGAGTTCAGAAGGACTGCGACCTGCGGTATCAATCAAGACGGTAGCGCCTCCGCTGAAACGGCGCACCAGCGAATCCAGTTCCCGCACGGAATGCGCAATGTGATAGCCCGCGCCAATGATTTCGGCATAAATCCGCAATTGTTCGGTCGCTGCGATACGGTACGTGTCCAGCGTCACCATCACGACGCGACGCCTCAGGCGGCAAACAACCTGGGCGGCGAGCTTGGCAATCGTCGTGGTTTTGCCAACACCTGTCGGCCCAATCAAAGCGATAGCGGTTGGCGATTCCGGGCTGCCGATCATGGGTGCCAGCGGATCAGCCCCAAAACGAACGATAGAAGGCATGGTCGCAACCAGTCCGGCCCGTGCCAGTGTTTCGTAATTGCGCATCTGACGCGGCCCATTTGTGCGTCCTGCTCGCACCGCGCCGCGCGCTAATTCAGGCCGCAACCCGGCGGCGGTCAAAATCGAATAAATCTCATAGTAAGGCGAATCGAACATCTCCGGGTCAGCTTCAAACGTTTCGCGCAATTGGTTCTTTGCGCCTTCGTTGGTATCGCCCTGAGTAACCTGCCGCGCGACCATCGCATTCATGGAAAAGCTGAGCGCACGCATTTCTGACCGAAGCCGAGCCAGTTCCCCGTTCACAACCTCAGGCGCACCGGAAGCGGTTGCGGCAGGCGCAGCTGGTGGCGGCGTGGGACGTGCAGTGGCGGCGGGCGCAGGTGCAGCGGCAACAGGTGGCGGCGCAACGATGGGCGGTGGCGGTGGCACAGCCTTACGCGGCATGGGCGGGGTGTCAGCCAGCTCAATGCCTCGTGCGGTTAAGGTACTGGTTGGATGCTCGCGCAAAAACCCATTCGGCGAAGTGGCCCCATTCGGCGCTGGCGACTTTCGTGTTTCTGCTGGAGGCTCGCCCATTTGATTGTTCGCCCCACTGGCATACGCACGAGCCGCTAAAGTGGAATAGGTGCTGTTTTGCCGTTTTGCCTGGGCAGCGTTCGGTGTGGAAGGTGCAGCAGGCGGCTTATTGAAAACTCTGGCAGCGGGTGTGTCATCCAATTGCTCCTCTTCCCCCCAAGTCGAAGTGGAACGCTTGTTTTCCGGCACTGCTGCTGAGTTATTGGCAGCCACTCGCAATTCAATCAGCGGTTTTGAGCCGATGCCGAGAAAACCACCCGCGCGTACTTCTTTGGTTTCAAGTACCAGCGCGTCAGCACCAAGTTCCTGTTTCACTTGTTCAAGGGCGGCTCGCATCGTGGCGGCCCGGTATCGCTTAATGTTCATGTTGCACCTTTCGGGGTTTTGCTCCGCGCCTTCTACGGTCGCGGCACTGTCACCGCATAGAGTTGCAGGCGGTTTAATTTTTCAAGATCAATCAGGCAATTGCTCCCACAGAGATGAGGCGGACGTTGGGCGAGACCTCTCCGTGAGCGATCACCGAAAGGTCTGGCAAGAATCGTTCCGTAAGTTTTCGCAGGTGAGGGCGAATGGCGGAAGAGCACAAAATAACGGGTTGCGAAAGGATCGCAGACTGCACAGCCGTCTCAATTTTTTCGAGCACACGACGGCCAAAATCCGGTTCTATGGCCTGTGTTGGCGCGCCTCCGAGCAATCCGAGCCGATCTGCAATTTCGCGCTCCAGCGTTGGATCAAGCGTCAGCACAACCAGTTCGCCCTGTTCATTCGATAGCCCGGCGCAGATCGTCCGCGAGAGGGCGGCACGCGCAGTTTCTGCCAATACGTTGACATCGCGCGACAAGCTTCCGGCATCCGTGATGGCTTCCAGAATCGTTGCCAAATCGCGGATCGGCACCCGTTCACGCAGCAGGTTTTGCAGGACGCGTTGCACTTCGCCGAGGCTCAGCACTTTTGGCGTGGCTTCTTCGACCGTTTTCGGATGCGTTTCGGCCAGCGCATCCAGCAAGGCTTTGGTTTCCTGTCGGCCCAGCAAATCAGGCGCGTGCCGTTTGATGAGTTCGGAAAGATGCGTACAGACAACGGTCGTCGGATCAACTACCGTGTATCCGGCGGCCAATGCGCGCTCACGATCTGCTGTGCGGCGAATCCAGACCGCAGGCATGCCAAAGGTCGGGTCTTGCGTCACAATCCCGTCAATCTTTTCGCGCACGGCTCCCGGATCAATGGCAAGGTAACCGTCAGGATAAAGTTCGCCGTGGGCAATACGTTCGCCTTTCAGCAAAATCGCATATTCGCGCGGAGCCAGTTGCAGGTTATCCGTCACGTGAACGGGCGGCACGACAATGCCCAGATTCATGGCAATCTGGCGGCGGATTTCACGCACACGCGACAGGAAAGAATCACCCGCACTGATCATTGGAATCAGTCCGTAACCGACCTCCAGCGCCAGCGCATCCACGCGCAACAGCGATTCGATTTTTTCGCCCTGTTCCACCGAAGCAGCTTTGGCTTTGGCCTCTTCATTGAGCCGTACTTCTTCACGTTGCTGGGTATTCACCTGCTGCTGCTGTGACAAATAGGCCATCCCAGCCGCCCCTGTGGCGAGCAATAAAAACGGGATATGCGGCATTCCCGGCAAAATACCCAACACGCCCAAAACGGCAGCAGCGATGTACAACGGGCGCGGATTCAGCAGCAGTTGGGACGACATTTCTTCGCCCATATTGGCATCCGTTGCTGCGCGGGTTGTAATCAATGCCGCCGCAACTGAAACCATCAGCGAAGGCACAGCTGCCGCTACGCCGTCACCCACTGTCAAAGTTGTGTAAGTTTTCAGCGCCTCGACCAGCGTCATGCCGTGCTGAAACGCGCCAATGGCAAATCCGGCGATGATGTTGATCACCGTGATGATGATCGCGGCCACAGCATCGCGCTGTGTGAAGCGAATTGCGCCGTCCATCGCGCCGTGAAATTCAGCCGTTTGCCCGATTTCGGCGCGGCGGCGCTTGGCTTCGTGTTCGTCAATGATCCCGGCTGCCAAATCCGCGTCAACTGCCATCTGTTTTCCCGGCATGGCGTCCAAGGTGAAGCGAGCCATCACTTCAGATGAACGGACTGCGCCGTGGTTCACCACCAGAAATTGAATCGCCAGCAAGACCAAAAAGATCACGGCACCAACTACATAGTTGCCACCGATCACAAACTCACCAAAGGACTTAATGACCGCGCCCGCTGCATCTTCCCCCGCTTCGCCACGCGTCAAAATCAGGCGCGTCGTGGCCACATTCAGCGCCAGCCGATAGAGCGTTGTCAGTAGCAGCAGATTCGGGAACGATGTGAATTTAACGGGCTGGAGGATATAAATCGCTGCCAAAAGTACGACAACCGAGAGCATCAAGTTGAAGCTGATAAAGACATCCAGCAGCAGCGGCGGCAGCGGAACCAACAAGACAAAAAGAATCACAACTGCCGCAATCGGAACGGCAAGATGAGCGTAATTACTGGCGGTATTAAGTAAACGATCAGTCGTCATGCGGACTCAGAAATTGCAAAACCGGATCGCCTAATGAGGCGTTAGGAAAACGATCCTGAAGGAACAATCGGAAGGTTTTGCAATCTGAGTGCCACGAGAGAAGAGCATGAAATAAGAGCATGGAGTACAAGCTTTAGCTTGGTTTTATCTCGGTGAACCTAACGCCAAGCTGAAGCTTGTACTCCATGCTCTTATTTCATGCTCTTCTCTTAATAATCCATCACAACCATTTCTTCAGCCACGCGTGAACTTCGCTGTAAAAGAAACGGCTGTCTTCGCCTTTCAGAATCCAGTGGTTGGCATCGGGAAAGACAATTAATTTGCTGGGGATTTTCTGGCGTTGTAACACGCTCCAGTTTTCGAGCGAGTTGTTAAGCGGGACGCGGAAATCCTGTTCGCCGACGGTAATCAGCATTGGGGTTTTGAAATTTGCAGCATAGCGGATGGGATTTTGTTTGCGCCAGATTTCGCCCTGCTCCCAAACTGGGCCGCCGTTCGTGACTTCGCGTGAATAAATCGTGTCGCTCGTGGCCCATTGCGATTCCAGATTCACGAGTCCTGCATGCGAGATCAGGCATTTGTACCGCGTCGTTGTTGCCTGCAACCAATTTGCCAGATGCCCGCCGTAGCTTGCGCCGCCTGCGGCTTGCCGCGTGCCATCAATAAATTTGAAGCGCTTGATGGCTTCGTCTGCGGCTTCGTTGATTTCATCGCCGGGCGTTTTGAGCGGATCGCCTTGAATTGATTGCGCAAACCTTTCGCCAAAGCCTGTGGAGCCGGTGTAATTCGTCAGCAATACGATGTAGCCCGGCGAGGCAAGCAAGTGATAATTCCAGCGCAGAAAAAATTGGTCGCGCCACATCGAATGCGGCCCGCCGTGAATCACGACAAAGAGCGGATATTTTTTGTTTTCGTCAAAGTTCGGCGGCAACACCAACATATTGTGCAGCGTGCGTCCCCGACTGCTGGTCATCCGCCAATCGCGCGTGGGTTGCCAATCAATTTGAGCAACGCGCTCGGCATTGAATTTTGTGAGCGGGGCCAGCTTGTCAGGAAATCCATCAGGGCGAATGCCAACGCGCACAATTTCAAGCGGGCTGACCGCGCTTTCCCAATTTCCCAGCAGGATCAATGAAGAGGCTTTCGATGGAATCACCAGGTTTGTAAAGACGCCGCTGGTCACATCCATGACTCGTTTGACTTCACCGCCGCTCGCGGGCAGCGCATAGACTTTTTCGTGATTTTCATCTTCGGCGGTCAGGTAAATCGTTTTGCTGTCGGGGCTGACATCAAAGCTTGCCACGGAGCGATCAAAATTAGCCGTGAGCACATTGAAATCAACGCTTTTCCTTGTATTCCCATCGGCAGGTTCTGATGCTCCTGTCAGTGGCCAGGTAATTTTGGTGATCCGATCCAGGTTATAGAGTTTGTCCTTGCGCATCTCGGTGATGCAATACAAGGCTTTACCGTCCGGGCTAAAACGCGGACGACTGGCAGAAATCGTGTAGCCATTTGCCGTGCCATCCGGCGTCAGTTGCATCAGGTTGCTGCCATCGGCTGAGATTTGGTAAAGGCGCGTGTGGGTTTCGGCATAGGCAGAACGCACGCGGTCAACCATCGCTACAAAGATGATGGATTTGCTATCCGGCGTCCAGACCGCATCCAATTCATCGCCGCCTGAAATAGTTCTGCCAGCAAAGCCTTTTTCCTGGACGAGTTTTGTCCCCGCCAGAATATCTTTCGCTTTGGCATTTGGTTCGAGCGATTGCACAAACACATGCGATTGTTTGTCGTCCATCCAGCGATCCCAATTGCGAATGGGAAAGCCTTCAAAAACGCGGGCGTTGTATTTGCGCGCCTTTCGTTCGGCAGCGATTTTCTTATTGTCGTCGTCGTTCATCGCGCCGGGAAACACACTTGAGGTAAATAGCAACATTTTTCCATCTGGCGAAAATTGCGGCGCACGCGCGCCAGTCGAAAGCGAAGTCACGCGCACGGCATCGCCGGGCTTTCCTACCTCAAGCAAATAAATCTGATTCGCCTCATCGCCTTCGTGGCGCGCGGAAAAGGCGATCTTTTGGCTGTCTGGACTCCAGGTCGTCCCGCCTTCCGCACCTTTGGTGTTCGTTAGTTTGTGAGGCTTTGCGCTGCCATCCGTCGGCATTATCCATAAATCAGACACAACCTCTTTTTCATCGTAGCTCGGTTCAACCACCGAAAAGACTATCCATTTGCCGTCCGGGCTGGGAATCGGCGCGCCGATGCGTTTCATCAACCACACATCTTCGTGCGTGATGGCATGTTTGGTTTGGGCAATCGGGAAAACAGCGAAAGCAAAAACTGTCAGTAAAGCTAACAACCAATTGGGGCGGATCATAATCATAAACTTGTCTCCGAGGGAAAGGCATGGAGTACAAGTTTCAGCTTGGTTTTTCTCCTGATCATGGCAAGGCCAAGCTGAAGCTTGTACTCCATGCTTCTTGATTGCTTCTTGATTGAAGTTACCGAAAGAATCTATCACGAATTTCTGCATTCATAATAACTCGTGTAGAGTTGTAGCGACGGATTTGGGTTATGCACATATATTTTCAGCTTCAACGCATCCTGCTGCTGGCGCTTCTTGTCAGCTTCGGAGTGTACGCACAATCCAGCTCGCTCAAACAACTCCGCGATCAACTCGTTGCCACAAATGGATTGCGCGATGCCGATGTCACGGCAGTTGTCAGTGAGCGCGCATTAAATGACACCGTACAACGCTTGTCGGGCTTGGAAATCAGGCTGTCGAATGGCGCAGTCATGAAAATCAACGGGATCGCAATTGAATTAAAGCCTGCCGCCGCACTCGTGAAATTAGGGGTCCAGGTTGATCCTTCGAGCAAATTCAAAGCAGCAAACTTTCGCCTGTGGGGAAAGTTGGGGAGCGGTGAAATTCACGGGGCAAATCTGCGCCTGCCTTTTCAATTGACCGATGTTGCTTTTGGGACAGAAGATTCCAAAAGCCTGTCACTCATGAAATTGATGCTGCGCGATTGGCTGGTGCCGGAAAAATGGAATGCCGCATTGCCGCCGCTGGAAATTCCGATTCAATTAAATCCCACGATTGATTTGCCTGCTGCAACCTTTGAATCGAATGGCGAAATGCCCATGATAGTTGAAACGCCCGCCTATCAGGTCAAATTAAATTTCACGCTGGCCGCATTGGTAATGCTGAATGGGCGTGCCGTCATTGCCTTGAATTTACAGCCTAAAAATGATCCATCTGCCCCCGCCACAATCAATTCCAAGGAAGATGAGACTGCGCTGACGAATGAAATCGAACAATTGACGCAGCACCTGACGCTTGATCGTGATGTGCGCTTTCGGATACGCAAGAATGCAATCAATTCCCTGCTGGCCAATTTGGCTGCGGCACGCGATATTGATTTAACGGTGAAGCTCAAACAAGGGCGATTGCGTGCTGAAGAGATAGACGCGCTGATTGGCAAAATCCTTAATTACACTGATGTCGAATCCGGCGATGGCAAGGCCGATGTAGCCCGACTATCCATCGAAGACATCACCGACACGCGCATTTTTGTTCGGCTGGCAGGACAAGGTGATTTGAACGCGAAAGTAAAAGGACGCGAATATGGGGTGCCTTACAGTTTATCGCCGCGCGGGCATTTTTTTATTTCCGATGAACTCCTGCCGATCAACATTACAAGCCGCAATGACCGTGTCATCGTACGCGCCGCTTCGGGGGCTGTCGTACCTGTCAAAGTAAATATGACCATTGATGTGATCGGGCGTCCGTTTAGTTTTACACGAACGGTAAAGTTACAGGCAGATCAATGGCTTAAGGACTTTGAATTGCCGAACATCATCACGCAGGAAATCCAGCTGCCCCGCAAAATCACGTTCAGCAAAACCAGCGAAATGAATATTACCAGCAGCGAGACCAGCCGCTACACCATTGCCAATTTGCGTGTGGAGATGAAAGAAGAAGCGTTAGAACTTTTGGCAGATGTCCGATAGAAATCGGCTGAACGTGGAACCACAGTCGCACAAAAGAATTTCCCAGGAAACTATTTTGCTGAACCAGCGTTCTGGTGTTGAGGCAATTTGAGGAAAACCAAACCTCGTTGCACGCGATGCTGGTATAATCCGGCTGCTCCCGAAAAAGGTGATCAGACATGCATTTATTCAATCGTCATCTTCTTATAGCGTTCCTGCTTCTCTTTTCTTTCCTCTCCCTCAGCGCACAAGACAAGCCAAAACAAGAACCGAAAGAAGAAATTCTGCGCGTAGACACGAGCCTTGTTTCGGTTGATGTGAATGTAACAAGCAAAACGGGAGCCAAAAGCCCGGCGAATTTGAAGGCTGAGGATTTTGCGGTTTTTGAAGATGGCGTGCGACAAAAGATTGAAAACTTTGCGACAACAGATGTGCCTTTTAATGTTGTGCTGTTAATTGACACTTCAGGCAGCGCCAAAGAAGAAATTGAACTCATGAAAAAGGCCGCCAAGCGCTTTTTGAACGAGATGCGCGCGCAGGATCGCATCGCGGTTGTCGAATTCAATCAGCGCGTCACGGTGCTGGAAGAACTCACAACCGACCGAGACAAGATCGAACACGCAATTGATTTTCTGGAACCCGGCACCGGCACTGCATTTTATGATGCGCTGCAAGTCACGCTGGAAGAAGTGCTGAAAAAGGTAGATGGGAGAAAAGCAATCATAGCCTTAACCGACGGCGTGGATTCCACTGGCGGAGGCACGTTTGAAGAGATCATGCCGGAGGTAGAAAAATCCAGAGTGACCACCTACATTCTGGAATTGAACACAGAAGCCATTACCGAAAAAGGCATGATGATGGATTGCAGCGAAGAAAAAAGCTTTCATTTCTCGACCAAGCAACTCAAGAAATACGTGCAGGAGTATGCGGACGGCGCGGATGAAACGCAGTATCAGGATCATTGTGATCTGTCGCGACTTGAACGCATGCAAATTAATCGGCGATTGTATGAATCTGCTCGCAAGGAAGTGCGCGAAGTAACCTCGCAATCAGGCGGACGCGTCTATCCGTGCAAACGACTCGCAGAAATTGAACCGGCCTATACGCAAATTGCGGCGGAACTGCGAACGCAATATTCGATTGGTTATTATCCCTCCAATGAAAAGCGCGATGGCAAATGGCGCAAGCTGCGCGTTGAGATTAAGCGCCCTGGATTAGAGGCAAAATCGAAACCCGGCTATCGAGCACTTGATGAGTAAAGCTACACCATCCGGTGTGACAAGATTGCCCAGATAGTGCGCAGATTGTCGCAATTGCCCAGCGCAGTTCCTAAAAAAAGCCTGTAAATTCGGGCTTTTTTTCTTTTTTCGGCTCGGCACAATGCTTGCAGAACGAACCAGCGATTTACCCCTTATTGCAACGGAGTCGTTATGTTGAGCCATTCCAAAAAACAGCAACAACAAGAAGAAAACGTCCTTTGCAGTGTGCTGCTGGTCTTCAATCTGGCGCTGCTGGGTGTCTTCATCTTCTTTTGTTTCTCTCGCTAATTGATCGCTTGTCCTGCCTCCCCACCATCAACTACTATTGCCCACGATGGGCAAAATAGTTTCACTCGCCGAGCTACAACAAAACCGCGAACGTCTGCGCGCAGAAGGTAAAACGGTAATATTCACAAATGGCTGCTTCGATCTGCTGCATCCGGGGCACGTGCGGTATTTACAACAGGCGCGCGACCTGGGCGATGCGCTGATCGTCGCACTAAACAGCGACCGTGCGGTGCAGGCGCTCAAAGGCGACTCCCGTCCGATCCTCAAAGAAGCCGAACGTGCTGAAGTGATGGCAGCACTGGCCTGCGTGGATTATGTGATGATTTTCGATGACATTTCGCCGCGCGAAACCATTGCTGCCCTGTTACCGGATATTTTGGTCAAAGGCGGCGATTGGGGCGTTGACCAGATTATCGGAGCGGAGGAAGTCACCGCAGCAGGTGGACAAGTCCTAAGCCTGTCTTTTATTGAGGGTGTTTCAACTTCAGAGGTAATTACCAGGATTCTCAACGCTCATAGCACCAACCAGAATTGAGCATTACGATTAGTGTCTTGCATGCCATCCGAATTTTCCTTTATCAATCAAATTCGTCAGCGAGCAACAACAGGCGCAAACAATCTAATTTTAGGTATTGGAGACGACGCTGCCATCTGGCGCGAACACGAAGGACGGGAAAGATTGATCTCGACAGATTTGTTGATTGAGGATGTTCACTTCAAGCTTGATTACACATCGCTTGCGTGCCTTGGCCACAAAGCATTAGCCGTCAGTCTCAGTGATATTGCCGCAATGGGTGGCAGACCCGAATTTGCCCTGCTTTCGCTCGGTCTTCCAAAATCAAAATTAGCCGACCTGAATTGGCAGGATTTTTTTGACGGGTATTTCTCACTGGCACAAAAATATGGCGTGGCATTGATTGGCGGTGATACTTCTGCCTCGCCCGATAAAGTTGTCATTGATTCGGTTGTGATCGGCACTTGTGCCAGCGGAAAAGCTATTCGACGCAGCGGTGCAAAAATGGGCGAGGCAATTTATGTCACAGGCAGGCTGGGGGCGTCGGCAATGGGGCTGGAATTACTACAACGCGGCGAGCGCTTGCCCACACAGTCCCCCGATAAAAAAGCCGAGGCCATTCGCGCCCACCTACAACCCGAACCACGCGTGAAGTTTGGTGAAAACCTTGGCACGCTCGGTCTGGCCACAGCGTTGATGGATGTAAGCGACGGCTTAGCCCAGGATCTGTCGCACATTTGCGAAGAAAGTGGGGTTGATGCAGTCCTTGAATACGACGTATTGCCGATTGCGCCGAGCGTCCGGGAATTGGCAGGAACAATAGATAAGGCTTTTTCTTTCGCAATCAGCGGCGGCGAAGACTACGAATTGCTCTTTACCGCAAATCCCGAAGCCGAAGCAGCATTAAAAAAATGCGCCTCAGAATGTGCGCTCGAGATTACCCGGATCGGTGAAATTATGGCCCGCCAAAATCCTCAGGAAGGGCCGCGTATCTTTCTGAGGCGAAATGGTCGCGTTGATTTGCTGTCCATAACAGGCTACGATCACTTTCGCGCTTGAATTATATCTCTTAAGAATTGGTGTTTTAATTAATGATAACGGCTGAAGAAAGACGTAAAAAAATCCTGCTTCGTAAAATGGGCGAAGCGATTAAAGACTTCGGGATGATTACCGAAGGAGACAAAATCATGGTCTGCCTGAGCGGTGGCAAAGATAGCTATTCAATGCTGTCGCTGCTGTTGGAACTCCGGCGCAAAGCACCTGTGAATTTTGAATTGCTCGCCGTCAATTTGGATCAGAAACAACCCGGCTTCCCGGAACATGTGCTGCCCGAATATTTGACCAGCATTAATGTTCCTTTTCGCATTGAAGAACAAGACACATATTCTGTGGTCAAACGACTGGAGCCAAGAACCTATTGCTCGGTCTGTGCGCGCCTGCGACGTGGAATTTTGTATCGTGTTGCAGTCGAAGAAGGTTGCACGAAAATCGCACTTGGCCATCACGCCGATGATTGCGTCAACACGTTTTTGATGAATGTATTTTACGTTGGGCAATTAAAAGCCATGCCTCCCGTACTGCGCTCCGACGATGGACGCAATACAATTATTCGTCCAATGATTTACTGCTGGGAAAAGGAAGTTGCAGAGTACGCAGCAGATCAAAACTTCCCGATCATCCCTTGTAACCTCTGTGGCTCGCAGGAAAATCTCAAGCGTAAAAAAGTCAAAAAGTTTCTCGACCTGATCGAACAAACAGATTTCCCGCATGTCCGCAAATCGTTGTTAACTGCGCTGGGCAATGTGACGACAACGCATTTGCTTGACCCACGAAAATTTGATTTCAAATCGCTTTCATCTTCTGTTGGGGATGTAGAAGCAGAATTAGATGATGCAATCGGCTTTCATGAACCGATTGAGCAGCGTTCGCAGTTTGCCATCCTGCAATGAACCGTTTGCGGCTGGTCAGTTGGCAGGAAGGCGAGTCAATGTTAAGATCGCCCTCCGCTGCCAGGCTATCCGAAAACGAGAATATAAACTACAGGAAATCTGATGGAAAATCTGACCCCGCCGACCAAGCTTGTGCAAATCGAGCCGCTGAGAAAAGCCAGCTCAATTCATACCGCATCCACAGAAAATCAATTGAATCCCAAACCAGTCACCGACATTCAGCTTCCGCCGATTCCGTCTGATGGGTGGGTCTATGCGATGAAGACATATGCGCTGTCGCGCAAATTGCTTGGCTTTTTATATACAACGCACTCCTATGGAGCGACGCGGCGCTGGCTGATGGCAACGTTTTTACCCGATAAGATTCTGTACCGCTGGAAACCATACCAACGCGGCGGCTGTAATCGTTGCGGCTCGTGCTGCAAAATCGTTTTCAAATGTCCCTTTTATTATGAGGACGGAAAAACCACGGCCTGCATGGTTTACACAACCAAACACGCCGTGCCCCCCTGTGTCACCTTCCCTGTTGATCCGCAGGATTTGCGCGAGGTACAACGCGAAGTTGCCCCGGCTCCTTGTCCCTTTTATTTTGAGGGAGCACCGGAACACCCAACCACCTGGGGCGCGATCAAGGCTGAACTTCGCGCGGAATGGAGAAAGCGCAAGAGCAAGCTGAAAGAAGCTTTTGATTTTTAAATCGCGGCGATTCATCGTTGCACGCCGATAAGAAAAAAGGCTGAGAGAAAAATCTCTCAGCCTTTGCTTTTGTCCGCGTCTCTTTGCCAGACCCTAGAAATTAAGTTTCAAGGCCACTTGGACAACGCGCGCACCAAAATTCAGCCCGGTGATTCTGCCGAACTGAGTGCTTTCGATGCTGTGGTCGCCGACAAAGAAGAGGGGGTGATTCAGGAAGTTAAAGAGGTCGGCTCTGAACTCCAGATTCCGCTCTGGTTTTTCGCCCAACCGAATGCGTTTGTTGGCCGAAAAGTCCCAAGAAACTTGCGAAGGTCCGTCAAACTGCAACCGTTGCAGATTGCCGATTTCGCCAGGGTTGGGATGGAAAAATACCTGCCCACTGAAGGGTGATCTATCGGGACCGACAGCACGTCCTGTATTGGTATCAATGACTTTCGGGTCAATATAGTAAACCCGACCGTCAGCTTGTTTACGGATTCCAAACAGGTCTTTGATCTGGTTACGGTTCAAAGTCGAAACAGCCGGATTTGTTCCTGTGTTGCTGAAGGTGGCCCGACCAGACAAGATCGAAATCGGCGCTCCGCTTTGGTAGTGGACGATAGAGCTGACCTGCCATCCACCAATGATGCGATCAACGAAAGCATTTGTGTTGCTCAGGAATCTGTGTCCCGAACCAAATGGCAATTCAAAGATCGTGCTGGCATTGATCACGTGCGTGACGTCAAAATCAGCACGAACCTTATCAATGTTTTGCCGTGCATTATCCACAAACGGCTCAAAACGGTTCTGGGCAGTACCCGGAGAATTCGTCAGCACTTTACTAAAGGTATAATTTGCCTGAGCAAAGATACCATTCTTGAACCGACGTCTGAGTTCCAGTTGCAGAGCGTTGTAGTCTGTGGTGCCGCCATTTACGATGATGCCCGCACCAAAGAGTCCAGGATTAGGCAGGAATCCCGCCGCAAGAGCTGCGGTGCGGCTGGCTGCTGTTGTGATGTAGGTGCTGGCCAGAGAAGCTGGCTGACCAGTCTGGATGGCAGTTCTCACTCCGGCAACAGTTAACAGTCCACCACCAAAATTGGGAAGCACTGTCAATTGCTGGCTCCCAGGAAGAGCAGTATTGTATGCAGGGTTAAAAACTCCGCAAGTTGCCGTTGTACAACCCGCCGTTGTTGCTGGCGTATTCAGGGCAATGAAACCATTGCTGCGAGCACGATTGAAGTCTTGCAGGAAAGCACTATTGAAACCAAGTTGGTTCAATTCGATTCCGCGCCAGACATCTCTGCCCATCGTTCCAACATAGCGAGCTTCCACCGCCATATCCCAGAAAATTTCGCGCTCAATACCAAAGCTGATTTGGTGAACGAAAGGTTGTTTGATGTTGGGATCAACCGTACGTGCGCCACCCGTTAAGCTTAAGGCTAACTGATCGGCATACGTGCGCGGGACTTTGAAGGTCGGTGTAGTAACCGTGGGGATTCCTGCATTAACAAACGAGTAAAGATTCAGCAAATTAGCCGTGGAAGCCAATCCGGCGTTTGTGTCTGAAGCTGCACGGCCAACCGTGATGGTTTCTTCATTGACAAATGTCATTGTGTAACCAGCCCGGATTGAGGTCTTTCCGTCATTGAACGGGTCCCACGCCAAACCAACTGAAGGCCCAAAGTTGTTCAGGTCTTTGTTGTAAAACCCGCCGTTGACAAAATCCAACGAGCCATTCGAATTTAATAACGCTGCGCGGACATCACTGGAAACAATCGGGAGCAGTTGCAGATTGCTTTCTTCTTTCAGCGGGGCGAAATATTCCCACTTGAGACCCAGACGCAAGCTCAGATTGGGCCTGATTTTCCAGTTATCCTGCAGATAGAAGGAATAGTTATCGAGCAAGTAATCCCGCACGTTCGGGATTCCCGCAATATAACCGGAAGTCTTATCTTTCACCTGGAATGTTTGACTGACAGAGCTAATAACACCCGTCAGGAACGTCCGCAGCGCGTTGGCATTTGCCAAGTCCGCCGCGTTAACTGAACCGCCGGGGAAGTTCGCAGCGGTTAATTGCAGGGCTGTTGGAGCCGTCGGGCTAAACCCAAAATTCACGGTGGGAAAACGTCCGGCAAAGTTGTAGGGCTGGACTTTGATTCGTTGCAAGCTCCCGCCAAATTGCATCGCGTGGTCGCCCCTTACCCACGAAGCGTTGTCAATGTATTGGAAGGTTCGTGTGTCACGACCCTGCGGTTGGAAGGTGACTTCGCGGTTTGTCACGAAGGGAACCGACCAAATTACCCCGCTATAGTCATGACTTGATTCAAAGGCAACCGGTGCGAGGTTGGCTCCGATGCGCAGTTCGTTGTTAAGTCTTGGTGTAGCCGCCCAACGCCAAGCGCCAGAGAAGAATTTGACGTTGGAAGAGGTGAACACTTTGGGGCGCCTGTTAATCGCGTCCAAATCCGTGCGGTCATCCGTTTCCTTGAAGCGGGTGTGGATAAATTCAAACCGATGCGCATCATTGGCTTGATAATCGAAGCGCATCCCGTATTGGTTCCGATCATTGACGTCGCTTTGCAGGAAGCGGTATCCGGCAGTGTTCAGCAGTCTTGTCGCCGATGAATTCCCCACGTCGAAATTGTTTACCAGGGATGCCGAAGGCACTTGGTCTAAAATGATGCTCTTTACTTTGGGATCAAGCGTTAAGCCGGGAACAACACTCAGCACATTGACGGATTGGACGGTGTTGTCACTCGGTCGGACGTAGCGGAATGTCCCTGTCAAAAAGTCGTTGTTGACCGGGATCGTATTGTTCTGTGTAGTTTGAGTGCGCTGTCTGAAACCCTCGTAGCTAAAGAAGAAAAACAGCTTATCTTTTCCGCTCCAATACGGTTTCCCCCCCGTGCCAAACCGCGGCAGAATCACCGGGCCGCCGATGTTGCCGCCGAATTGATTGCGGTTGAGGAACGGACGCGCCACGGATTTTCCCGTCAGGCGATCAATCGTCGCATTATTGAACCAGCTATTGGCCGAGAGCGCCGAATTGCGGTTGAATTCATAAAGACTGCCGTGATACTCGCTTGTTCCCGAAGGCGTCACCAGCTTAACTTGCGACGCGCCGCCGGCTGAATCTGCGCCTTGCGTATTGGTGGTAATCGTGAATTCGCCAATGGTGTCCGAGGTCGGACGATTCGGCACGAAATCCAGGGAGTTTGTACGAATGAAATTGTCCTGAATGTTGATGCCGTCCTGGGTCACTTGCGTCCAGGTTGGACGACCGCCATTGATGGTCGTGTTTGTACGCGTTGGCAAACCGACCACACCCGCTTGCAATCGAATTAACTCGATTGGATTACGACCGTTTAAGGGCAAATCTACAATCTGACGACGGATGACGGTACTGCTAATATCAGGTGAAGATGTGTTCACCAAGTCCGTTCCGGCTGTGACCTGCACGGTTTCATTCGCTCCGCCCACTTCCAAAGTGGCAACCAGAGAATAGTCACGTGACGGTTCGACTTTCACTTCTGTGAAAATCCCTGTTTTAAAACCGGCTGTCTCAATTTTGACGGTGTAAGAAGCAGGAGGCAGTTGAGGAATAGTAAATACGCCTTCGTCATTGGACGTAGAGGTTTGGATCAATTGTCCTGTTCCTTCGTTAGTGATGGTAACTTTTGCGTTAGGGACAATCGCTCCTGTTTGATCCCGGACGGTTCCGACGATTCGCCCCAAAGGCGTTTGCGCAACGACGGAAGCAACTGAAATCAAGATCGCGAGGATTGCTAATACAGCTTTTTTCATGGGTTACTCCTTAGAAAATATTTGACTTCAAGGAAATGCGATATCAATGCGTTTCTATTTGAGATCGGATAAAAGCACTTATTGTGTCTCAGCCCTTAATCCGACTTTTTGGAAAAACTTGGATAAGTTGGAGGAAGAACGCAACGCTTATGCCATCTTTCGTAGAAAGGAAAAGCTTTGCATAAATTACAGTTATCGAGATTTCTTTTAACAAGAGAGGGTCTCTATTTTCCAGAAAATCATAATTTATTCATTTTTTTGAAAAATCTGATCCTCCCCAAGGAAAAACTGATCACCTTCTACTGCTACAGCGTCGTTGACACATTGGGTGGGTAGGTGTATTACCGAAAAGCCGGAGGCCACAAGGAGTTGGCCTTTTTGCTAATACAACAGGCATTGCGAGCCAAGTGTCGAGATTAGCCTCATCCGTATGTGTTCAACTGGACTTTGCTCCTTATGGAAATGCCCAGCGTCCCCCTCGCTTTAGAAGCCTTTCTTCCTGTCCTCTTCATAGGATTAGGAATGTTTTTCATTGTTCGCCTGGTCAGACAATTGGATCGTAATTGCGGCCATCTTGCCTCGCTCGGCTTTCTGCTCATTACGCTAGGAACCTTCCTGCATACTCTCTGGAAACTTATTTTGGCCACGACAGAATTAAATATTCCGGTGCTAAATCATAGCCTGTTCATTTTCTCAGCGCCGGGCTTTGTTCTGGTAGCGTGGGCAGTTTGGAATACTTTTTATGGCGGCCCCAGCGGTACGCCCGTGTGGGTCGTCCCTGTCATCGTTATTGTGGTGGGTGGTGGTGCCGCAGCAATTAACGCCTTAAGCAAAGGTGGACAACGATGGTTTTATATTTTGCTGGGATTGGCAACGGTGGCACAAATCGCAACAGCGGTTTTATTGGCCTGGCAAAGCTGGCGACGAAGATTGGCTTTAGCCTCGCTGTTGTTCATTTTCTACCTGGTTGTGGTGAGCGTGCAGACCAGTTTTTTTCAACTGCTATCCTCTTCCATCACCTTGCAATGGATAGAACAAATCGTCAATACCATGATTTTAGGGGCATTTGCCTATGCGTCATGGCAACTTGAGCGAAGCATTACGCAAAAACACCGCTGACAAAGAAGCAATATCACCCATTTCCGCAGAGGCAGTGATAGTGCCTTACAGTGTCAGTCGCAGATGAAATGATTTCGGACGGGTGAAGGCCGCAAAGCCAAGTTTCGATAAAGTGCAACCGCGCCCGGAATCCTTGACGCCTGTCCAAGCCAGCGCAGGATCAAGATAATCGCAGCGATTCATCAGCCACGTCCCCGTTTCAATTTGATCACCTATACGCAACGCTGCATCCACATCCGCTGTCCAAATAGAAGCTGTCAAACCATAATGACTGTCGTTCATCAACTGAATGGCTTCATCATCATTCCTGACCGACATAATCCCAACAACAGGCCCGAAAGTTTCTTCGGACATTACAAGCATGTTGTGGTCTACATTCACAAGAACTTGCGGCGCAAGGTAAGGCGTGCCTTTTTGATTCTTCGGGAAAAGCGTTGGTGGGATCAGCGCTTTTGCGCCGCGTTGTAAGGCATCTTGAATCTGTTCGCGGACTTTGTCTGCTGCATCGGTGCGTACCATCGGGCCAAGCGTTGTTTGCGGATCAAGCGGGTTGCCGAGTTTGTATTGTTTGGTTAGTTCGACAACCCCCTCGACAAATTTTTCATACACATCCTGATGCACGTAAATTCGCTCAATCGCGCAACACGATTGCCCTGAATTGAACATTGCACCATCCACCAGATTTTCAATTGTTGCCTCTAACTGCGCATCGGGCCGTACATAGGCAGGGTCTTTGCCGCCCAACTCCAGGCCAGTCGCAATAAACCGCTCGCTGGCGGCACGCTGCACGGCATGGCCTCCGGCAACCGATCCGGTAAAAGCGACAAAGCCGATGCGGGAATCGCTGATAACTGCGGCAACCTGATCGTGATCTATATGCAAAAACTGAAAGACACCCTCGGGCAATCCAGCGGCAGCAAACGCTTCGGCATAACGTTCTGCCACGAGTGGCGTTTGCGGCGCGATCTTCAGAATCACACTATTTCCGGCCAAAATTGCTGGAACAATCGCATTCACAGAGGCAAGCCAGGGGTAATTCCACGGTGCCAGCACGAGCACCACGCCCAGCGGTTCGTGGCGAATGAAGCGCTGAAAATTTTCCTTTGGCTCAATGGCAAGGTCGCTCAATTCCTGCTCAGCGATGTCGCACATATAATTCACGCGCTCTGCAAACCCACGCCGAATTTCAAATGGACTGTAGGTAATTGGTCTGCCGATTTGCCACGTCAACTCAGTGCCGATTTCGTCGGCCCGTTCGACCAGCCGGGCCAGCATCTGGCGACAAATGGCAACGCGCTCTGGAATCGGAGTATGCTTCCAGAGTTGTTGGGCAGCAACGGCACGGGCAAGAGCCGCTTCAATCTGTTCATTTGTTGCAAGTTGACGTTCGGCATACACCACGCCATCAATGGGGCTAATTGCTTGTTGGAAATGGTTGTTCATAGTTCTTTCTGATAAAAATAATTTGTAGGTGCTGAAGTGTATGAGGATGTCAGCCAATGAACAAGAGGGCAGGTAAAACAGCTGTCGGTGAATCAGGAAATTTGCCACAAAAAACGGGAGCTGCATCAAATTCTTGACGCAGCTCCCGCACAATAATCCGTAGTTATCTCCCCCGAAATTAACTACGAATTATCCCTCGGAAATTGGAAATCTTTGTTTGGTAGGCTGGGAAAACAGCATTCAGATTTGTTGCTCCCAAATGCCGCATTGCAATCTCGCTGAAGACATCGCGAAAATCAGTCGTCAACGCCAGATCGCGACCTTCGTAAAGTTGACTGTTTTGCAACCCCGGCCATTTGCCGAGCACTTTGCCGCCATTCACATTGCCGCCAAGCACAAACATACAACTGGCGTGACCGTGATCGGTGCCGCGATTCCCATTTTCTTTGGCAGTGCGGCCAAATTCCGTCATCGTCAAAATCACGACATCCCCTGCACGATCTTTTAAATCTGCGTAGAGCGCCGCAATGCCATTGGAAAATTCCAGGAGCCGATTGGCCAATTGTCCCTGACCTGCGCCTTCGTTGGCATGCGTATCCCAACCACCGATGTCAGTGAAAGCGACTTCGAGGCCGATGTCAGATTTGATGAGTTGTGCGATTTGCTTGAGGCTATCGCCAAAACGTCCGCGCGGATAATTGGCATCTGCCGCAGGTTTGTATTGCGTAGGATTGACGCGTTTCAGCATCTTCACAGCTTCAAACGTTTCGTGCCCTGTGCCACGCAAAGCCTCGTTGACACTTTGTTCATACATCGCTTCAAATCCGCCTTGCAATGCAGCCGCTGATTGGCCGCCGCCACCGCGAATGCCAAAATCATTGATGTTATTCATCGCAATGCTCGCGGCTTTGCCCTGCAAGGTGCGCGGCAGATTTGGCCCCATCGCTACAGCACGAAATGGCGAAGCAGTTTTGTCTGGCCTGGATTGCAAATAGCGATTGAGCCAGCCATCCGAAGTGCTTTTCACACCGGGCGTTCCCGCCTCCATATAATCTTGCGCGTCAAAGTGGGAACGTGTCGTATCCGGCGATCCGACAGCATGAACAATCGCCAATTGCCCCGCGTCGTAAATCGGCTTGAAGGCCGAAAGCGCTGGACTCAAAGCAAAGAAACCATCCAAATCAATTGCGGAAGGGTTGTTCGGCTGCTTGTCATTTTTCGGGCGCGGGACTGCGAGGCTGGGCCGCAAATCGTAATAGGCAGATTCGCCATAAGGGATCACCGCATTCAGGCTATCCATCGCGCCGCGCTGGAAAATAACAATCAATGTTTTTCGTCGCCCCGTGGTTGAAGTCTGCGCCAAGGTACGAGCTAGAAATGACGGAGAGTTCATGGCAAAGCCAAATCCGGCGAATGCAACTCCACTGCTTTTGAGAAAAAATCTTCTGTTCATAATGCTCCCCAGCTTTTACTGTCGTTGGAATTCAGGTGATCCCAAAATCAAGCCTGCGATTTTGGCGACGTCGGTGCCGTTGTTGCCGACAATTTGCGGGTCACTCAGCGTTTTGTCCAACGTTGCACGTGTCCCGGCTGAGATGTTGCCGTGCAAAATATTTTTGACGAAATAATCAGCCACTTCTTTTGGCTTGGCAGATTTCAATTCAGGCGCAAAGTTGACGCCCGTGCCGAAAATCTTATTGCCGCTCAACGCCAGTGCGAAGTTCATTCTTTCCAGCAATGCGCCTGTATTGACCCAAACATCAGCCTCATCTTTATAACCAGTCGGTGGTTGCGCCAGATAAAGCCCTTCGCCCATCTGCTGAATCCAGCGATGAAACGCGATTGCCCCGTTCGTCTCGGCACCCAAGGCGCGAGCGGCGCTGACGGTCATTTCAAAAGGCGTTTTGATCTTGGCACGGTAGCTTTCAGCAGACCAGAATTCTGGCGAAGTAAAGAGCGTTTTGTAAACTATGCGTAAATCACCGTCACTCTTCAAGTACGCGTGTGAAAGGCGATCTATCAGCGATTGTGGCGGATTGTCAGCAACGAATTTTCTGGCCAATTTGGTCGAAAGATATTTTGCGGTCGAGGGATGTTTAGCCAGCATTTTAATGACGGATTCTCCATCTCTCTGCCCGCCACCTGCTGGAATCTTGTTTCCCAGAACAACTTTTTCACCATCGTCATGCATAAACGGAGCGAAATAGAACCCTCCGCCGTTGCGAGGTTGGCGCAGCGTCCATCCAGTAAAACAACGCGCGACTTCTTGCACATCTTTTTGCGTATATCCACCATCCACACCCAACGTGTGCAGTTCCATAATCTCGCGGGCATAGTTTTCATTAATCCCTCGACTGCGCTTTGCCTGTGGTCGTTGTTGCTGCGCCATTTTTTCATCCTGACGCTGCGCAGCTTTCATTTCACGCTGCTCCTGTTTTTCCATCTGGCGCATTTCACGATTGACATTTCCCGTGCTCAATCGCCCCAATCGTCCTTGTCCCAAAGGGGTATTTGGGTTTCGGTTTTGCCGCATTTGGCGAAGCTGATTGAAGTCAGGCATTTTGGCGTTAGGGGAAGTGCTGAGCCAATTATCCAGGTAAAACAGCATTGCCGGGCTTTTTGCCGTCGCCAATAACAGGTCTTCAAATTTCCCAAAAACATTCGGGCGAATCGCTTCGCGTTCATAGGATGTGAGTAGCACACGATCTGCCCCCTTTTGCGCAAAAACATTGAAGTGATTGAACCAGAAATCCGTCAGCACTTCCTGCAATTGCCGTTCGCTGTAAACTGCCCGCAAAATCTTAGCCTGCTGTAATTCCAGTACAGGGGTTTGACGTGGCTTATAGCCCATTTCAGCCAGCGCTTTTACAAGTTCCCGGCGCTTGGCCGGATCAGTTAGCGCATCGCTGTTTTGAGGTTTCTGCTTCTCATCGGTCTTTACTTCATCGCCAACAGCCGACACATTGTTTTGCTTCTCAATTCTGTCACGGATTTGCTGTAGCACCTGCGGCGGAGGCTCGTAAACTTTCGCAATTTCTTCATTGCTCATGTTAAGCGAGGTCAACGGCTGCAATTTTTGCGCAATCGCATCATCCGCAACTTTTTCTGGATGTAACTGCTGATCAAGATAAGCTTCCCATCCCATTTTCATTACGTTCTCAACATCGCCTGGACGTGGGCCAAAGGTAAGCCGATCAAGCAAATGAATCGCTTTTTGCTGATCTGTTAATTTCGTGTTTTGTGTTGATTTATTCTTTTGTGCAAGGGCATTGCTGATCGGGCTTAGTGCCAAAATGCCTGCTAAGAAGAAGGAGCAAAGTTGATTTATATAGTTTCCTGGTCTCAGCATATCGTTCCTCACAGTTATGAAGCCATTTCCCGGTTTCGTGGAAACGTAGGCTTAGACGATAAATATGCTGGCTTGGTTGAAATTTATGAAGAGATTTTCGATAAAGGGAAATAAGAAAAGAAATGGCTGCTCTATATTAGGTAACATCCCCCGAAGTTACTTAATACCTAGCAGCCACTTCAATAGCTCTTTTACGGAACAGGAACTCGCTCCCCAACGAATTCCCCAAGGTATCCCCCAACACATCCCGTATTCGAGCATTATTTGAACGTTGATTTCGCCTGTCTTTTAAGCAATCTTAGTGCCAAAGGGTTCTCTCCTCCCCTATCTAGCCATCAATCGCCTACAAATCCCACAGATAAAAAACTTACATATTTCATCGGCTTAAGCGTCGGACGCCTCAAAGCACGTCTTTCTGTTCTTGTGTCCTATTTAAGCACATTCATCTTATAAAAATGAGGTTTTTCCAGACATTTTCTAGAGAAAATATTATTCGTAACGTTGAAATTGCCTGTATTTTGGCACAAAAAATAATGGACTCTTAAATTGACAGCCCATAGCGAGCGTGCTAATTTGCAGTCCTCTTTGCAAGTTCTTTGCATTTCTTTTAGGTGCTTGAACAAAGGTTCAAGATAATAGGGAAGCGGGTGGAATCCCCGCACGGTCTCCGCCACTGTGAAGCTCGATTTTATGTCGCCGCTGATCAAGGCAGGTCAGCCATTACATAGCAATATGTGAGAAGGCTGATGTTGCCTGCGCTGCATTGAGTGAAGTCAGGAAACCTGCCTGAAAGGTTGCTGCTTTCAGTTACTCTTCGGATGAAAGAGCGCGGCATCGGTTTGAGAGAGGGTTTTATTAGTAAAACGCTTTCTCTAACTCGGTTATTCTCCTTTCTTTCTTGTTAGCCTTAGACGCGCGCCATTTTGCCCGTCTAAGGCTTTTCTTTTTTATGCCCTGCCCCGGCTTACAACCTAGATCGTTTCTCTGGCTCGCTGCATTTCTGTGCCTTAGCGTTTCCTGTCATCAGCGTATTGATTCTCAAAAACATCACGGTAAACAACTCTTTACAGATGAAACAGGCCGACAGATAGCACTCACGCCAAATCCACAACGCATCATCTCGCTAGCGCCAAACATCACTGAAACATTGTTTGCATTAGGATTAGGCGAACGTGTCATCGGAGTTACAACTTATTGTGACTTTCCAGTAGAAGCCAAGGCCAAAGAAAAAGTGGGAGATACGCTAAAACCGAATCTTGAACGGATAATTGCGCTTAAACCCGATTTAGTTTTGATCTCAACTGCAAGCCAACTGGAAAAAATTACACAGCAGTTAGACCAGCTGAATATTCCCATATTTATTACAAATCCTAAAACTGTGGCAGAAGTCCTGACGTCCATTCGTAAACTCGGAGAAATCACGGGCACAAGTCAGCAAGCAGAAACGCTTACTCTAGCCATGCAAACCAAAATCAGAGAGTCGCAACAGATCGTAACGAATCAATCATTGCCCAAAGTTTTGTATGTACTGCAACTCTCCCCATTGATCACTGCGGGCAAAAACACTTTCATCAACGACTTGATTCAAATGGCGGGCGGACAATCTATTTCCGGTGAAGAGGCGGCTGATTACCCGCAGTTTTCGCGTGAGACAGCCATTGCACGAGCACCTGAGGTAATTATTGTTCCCCAAAGCCACGGCACTGAACTCGTCAACGTAGAGGCAATCAAGCAGGGTTTTGCCATCACTCCGGCTGTAAAAAATAATCGTATAGTCAGTGTCAATCCCGACTTGATTGACCGACCAGGACCGCGCATCGTGGACGGCCTTGAAGCATTGCGAAAGGCGATTCATGGTAAGTAATGAAGTCACAACGCAAGTTGGCGAAATGCAGACAGCGGACTTAACTAAGCAGCGTGCGCGTTTCGTCATCATGTTGCTATTTGTATTACTCAGCCTGGCCACAATCATCGCACTTTGCCTCGGCAGCGAATCCATTTCTCTGGCGCAACTCTGGGCCCAATCACTGTCACGCGAACAGGAAGTCATTCTTTTCAATATCCGCCTGCCCCGTATTGCGTTGGCTTTGGGATCGGGCGCGGCACTCGCGTTGGCAGGCGCGGCATTTCAGGCGCTGCTGCGGAATCCGTTGGCTGATCCGTATGTGCTGGGCGTTTCCAGCGGTGCGGCGTTAGGGGCGATTGTCGGAATCCTGTTCGCGTCTCAGTTTGTTTTTGCGCGCCCGCTGCTAAGTTTTGCAGGAGCGTCCGCAGCAACCTTTGTCGTTTATTTATTAGGACGACGCGCAGATGATCCGGCGCGATTGATTTTGGCGGGTGTGGTAATTTCGACGTTGCTGGCTTCGTTCATGGTGTTGCTGACGACGTTGGCGGATGATATTCGGCTTCGTAACATTACCTTTTGGTTGCTTGGCGATCTTTCAAGCGGCAACAGTGAATTGATCTTGTTTTTGACGATGACGGTGATCGGTGGCGGCGTGGTTTTATTCGCAAATGCGCGGGCGTTGAACTTGATGATCGTGGGCGAGCGCGATGCTTTTTCGCTCGGCGTCGAGACAACCCGCGTGCGCTGGATCGTCTTTGTTACGGCGTCCCTGTTGACCGCCGCCGCAGTCTCAACCGGAGGGGCTATCGGCTATGTTGGTCTGGTCGTGCCGCATCTGATTCGCCTTGCCGCAGGCAACGACAATCGTCTGGTTCTTCCCGCTTCGGCATTGGCGGGAGCGTTGCTGGTACTGCTTGCCGACACAATGGCCCGCACGGTGATTGCTCCGCGCGAATTGCCGACCGGAGCGATTACCGCCTTAATTGGTGCGCCCGTGATGGTGTACCTGCTGCTAGGGCGAGGGAAATTCAGACGCGCAGAAACAGGGAAACGCGCAGAAGTTATGGCCCTGCCGTTGCTGCCGACATCGCAAACCAAGCCGGGCGCGCCGTTGCTGCAATTGAAAGAAGTTAGCTTTCACTACGATCACGAAATCCTGACGCACATCAATCTCAGCGTTCACGCGGGCGAAATTGTCGCGTTGCTTGGCCCAAATGGCGCAGGCAAATCTACCCTGCTGAATGTAGCCGCCGGAAAACTCACACCGCAAAGCGGCGCAGTGAATTTACAAGAACGAAACCTTGCTGAATTTTCGCGCCGCGAATTCGCCCGGCACGTCGCGCTGGTGGCGCAAGCCAGCGAATTGCATTTTCCCTTAACCGTACTTGAGTACGTGCTGGCGGGACGATTCGCGCATACGTCCAGCGTCGGCTTTGATTCACCCGCAGATATTGATATTGCCCGGCAAGCGTTGGCGGCAACGGACGCTGCGCACTTTGCCACACGCCTGTTCAATCAACTTTCGAGCGGCGAGAAACAGCGCGTTGTTTTAGCGCGAGCTTTGGCGCAACAGCCGCAACTGCTTTTACTGGATGAACCCACAGCGAATCTGGATGTGGCGCACCAAATCACCCTGCTGGAATTGGTGCAGCGATTGACGCGGGAATACGGAATTGGCGCACTGATCGTCACACACGAAATCAATCTCGCGGCTGAATATGCCGACCGTGTGGCGCTGCTCAGGCAGGGGAAGATTTTCGCCTCCGGTGCGGTCGAATCCGTGATGACTACTGAGAACTTGCGCGCTGTCTTTGACGCCGAATTAGCCGTTCACAAACATCCACAAAATAACAAACCAGTAATTACCCTGATCGGAAAAACCCAATGAAACTTGTTCGCACACTTCTTTTTCTTTATTTGATTTTTCCTTGCGCCAGCTTTGCGCAGGAGCTTCCAACGTCTGAGCCAAGCCGAATTCTGGACGCGACAGACAAGCCGATTCCTGGCGCACACATTAAAATCCGCAATCAAAATGGTGTGATCGTGCGCGAACTTGTTGCGGATGAGCGGGGGGAATTTTCTGTGCCGACGTTGCCGAGTGGTGAGTACCACTTCCTGCCGGAAGTCGCCGGAATGGTTGCAGTAAATCCATCGCACAAAATGAAAAGCACTGGCAGCACCAGATTCCACCTGACGATTAAAATGAAGGTCGCGGCGATTCAGGATTCCATTCTTGTTTCCGCCTCGCGCACGGAAAACAATCTCGCAACAACCCCAGCTAGCGCGTATGTCATCACGGCAGAAGAGTTGTCACGCACACAACACATCAATGTGTCCAATGCCCTGCGCACCTCGCCGGGAGTAATCGTGATGCAAACGGCGCGGCGCGGCGTGACTTCCCTGTTTGTGCGCGGCGGCGAGTCGGATTACACCAAAGTTTTGGTGGATGGTATTCCGATCAATGATGCAGGCGGCGCGTTCGATTTGTCTGACCTGACGATTGACAGCGCCAAGCAAATTGAATTGGTGCGCGGTGCCAGCAGCGCCTTGTACGGCTCTGATGCAATGAGCGGCGTGTTGCAATTCATCACGCGGCGCGGCGCAAGCTCGACACCAGAACTTGAGCTGTTAGCCGAAGGCGGCAGTTTTGCGTTCAATCGCCAAGCCGCCAAGCTGGCAGGGGCAAACGGCGGATTTGATTATTTAGTTGGATTTTCTCACTTGCGCACGAATGGCCGGGATCGCAACGACGATTACCAGAATCGTGTGGCTTCGGGCAATTTCGGCTATCGCTTCAACGAACGAACAACTCTGCGAATGCTTGTGCGAAGCGAGAATTCCGGCTTGGGCGTGCCTGGAGCAACAGGACGTTATTTCCCCGATCCTGATGAACGTGCGCGACGACGCAGAATCGCGACAGGCTTGCGCTTTACTGACCAAACAACCAGAAACTGGCATCAGAGCTTCAGTTTCGTTTACGCTGAAAATAATCAACTCGGTCTTGATCCGGTCGCGCAGGATTTGAATAAATCGAACACGCCACCCGACACGAATTTTGCTTTCAACGACTTCGTTTCATTTTTCAATAATCATCAAAAACGGCGTGGGCTGCGTTACCAAAGCGATGTCGTGCTGCCGCATAACAATTTGCTCTCAGCCGGATTGGAATACGAAAAGGAAACGGCAGTTTTTGATAGTGGTCTTGCCGGGCTGAACCGTGTCGCACCGGAGCGCAGCAACCTGGGTGCTTTTCTGCAAGATCAATTTTTCTATGGCTCACGATTTGTGCTGACTGCCGGGGTACGAATCGAAAACAACCGCGCGGAATTGCCAGCGAATTTTGCCAATGTGCTGAGGTCACTTGGCTCTGCGCCGTTTGCCGGAAGCATTGGTTATGGCACGAAAGCTGCGCCGAAACTGGCGGCGTTGTTTGTTGCGAGTAAAGGCAACGACACGATTGGCGCAACCAAATTTCGCGCGTCTTACGGCGAAGGCATCAAAGCGGCAACGCTGGTCGAAGCCTTTAGCCCGAACTCATTTTTCCTCGGCAATCCTGGATTAAAGCCGGAACGCGCGCGCAGTTTTGATCTAGGCATTGAGCAGTTATTTGCACAAGATCGCGTGCGGCTTGAAGCCACGTATTTTGACAATCGCTTCCGTGACCAGATTGCCTACGTGGGCGATCCGGCAACGTTTGGCGGCCCAATCAAAACAGCAACGGGCGTGTTGACCAGCTTCGTTAATAATGATCGCGCGCGGGCACGGGGCCTGGAATTAAGTCTGGCGCTCCGCCCCAAACGGCAGTTGAGCATCAGCGGGAATTATACACTGACCGATTCCAAGCTCATCGCGGCGGCAGAGGTGATTGACTTTGTCACGCTCAAGCTTGCTCCGAATCCTGAAGTCGGCTCGCCACTTCTTCGCCGCCCCAAGCATTCAGGTGCATTCAACGTAGGTTGGGTAGGAGAACGTTTTGATGTGAACCTGAGCGCCCTTTTCATTGGCCGACGACGCGATATTGATCCAGTTTCTTTCTCGCGGCTGGTTTATAACGAAGGGTTTTCAAAAGTGGATTTGGCGGGCGGCTATCGGCTCAACGCGCGCGCGACGCTCTTTGCCCGCATTGAAAATCTGCTCAATCAAAACTATCAGGAAGTGTTGGGCTACCCAGCGTACAGGCTGACGTTTTCGGCAGGATTGCGAATGAGAATTGGAGGCGAAAAGTAGCGACTTAACGCAGCCTGCCCATTGTTTGTTGCCAGGCTAAAGTGCGGCGCAGAACGTTCAGCCGCGCGCGTTCGGTTTCGGTCGTGAGCGGTTCCAACTGATTGGCGATTTCGCTTAGCAAGGCAAAGGCAAAAAGTCCGGCGTGTGTAGTGACGTGCGTGTAGTAATGCACTTCGATAGCGCCGTTCGCCGTGTGATGAAAGGCACGCATTTCGTCTTCAGTCATCTTTTCGACATTTGCGTTGATCGGCAACACTTCGCGCGGAATGCCGTGTTGATAGCGGCCTTCGTGATTCCAACCTAACAACAAAATCCCAATCATCACGCCCTGCTCATTCAAATAATCCGGGCTGAAGACAGAGTTTAGTTCCGGCGGCGTTGAGAGGCGTGGGCCGTAATTGCCGTATTCAGGATTGATGAGTTGCGAGTTGTAAATCACGCCAACCGCATCACCGCGATCCGTCACGATTTTAACGAACTGACCGAAGCAGTAATCGGCGGCGGTGGGCGGTGCGGGCGTTTCGAGTGAGTCCAGCACGCGGGCAGCGTAATCAACGTGCGAATTTGATTTTATGACTTTGGCAATACGCATAAGATTTTTGTGCGAATATTTTCGGAGTAACGCAATCTCCAAGAAGTCGTGACATTTCACGGATAAATCAGTGCGAGAGTACGTCACAGAGCAGCGAACGAGGTTGCTCTGGTTAAGTGCTGTGTTCGATAGCATCGTGCTTGATCAGAGCAGTCTCGATTACAAAGGCTGATTAGGTTGAGTACAAACACTTTCGGTGTGTAATCGTTGGGGACCCAATCAGCCTTTTACTTTTGCCACAGATGATTGATACAAAAAGATTGTGAGAGACGAAAGTAATTCACGTTCATCTGTGACCTGTCTTGTTTTCATTGATTCGTAACAGGCCTCACTTCACTTGTAACCCACGCTGTCCACCACAAATCCCGCAACATCTGTGCCCCAGCGGCCAACCGCTCCTGAACAAACTTCTTGTGTTCTTCTGACTTCGTCGCGTCCCCAAACGATTCTTTCTTTTCTAACTCGTACAACTTTTCGACTAATGACTTCGATGTTTGCAAATAGGCAATGACTTCTTCGCGTGGCTTGGCAAGAACGCGTGCAGTCCCAACAAGAGGCAACACATCATTTACCTGAAGATGTGTTTGCACGTAGACACTTTCAAATTGGTAATGGATTTTGTTGCTGGTGCTGTAGCCCTTGGGATTTTCGCCAATCCATCCATTGTGGTGCATCGTGGTGTGATGCGGGTTCGCGCCATCGGCAACATAGTGTCCCAGGATTCCGGCATCATTAATAATTCGTTGCTCAATCATCTCGCGCTTGATCGGATCAGCTGTCACACGCCAGAGACGAAATTCAATTCGCAAGGTTTGGAACAGCTCCAAAATGCGATAGGGCAGGAATCCCGCTTCAGAGGGTTTTCGACCTGCTTGCCCCAAGGCCTCGATAAAGGCGTAGCGATCTGCGGCACTCATCAACGCGCCATCGGGCACGAATTCCATATCCAGATAATGATCGGGCGAAAAGGATTTGACGGCAGGGTCAAGATCAGATTCTGCACGCTCGCGCCAACGATCCGGTTCAGGATTGAGATAGCCCAACCGTTTCGAGGCTTGATGAAAAAAGCCAGGCGCGTCGGTAGGCATTTTCAAAGCAGCAGCCAAGCCTGCGACTTCATGCCCGTGCTCACCCCAGGCATTCACGTTGACAGGTAAAATCAGGCTCACCACTAAACAGAAGCTGATAAAAAGACGATTGTTCATATGTTGCATGCTGGAAATTATTCTCCTACGAATGTCTTCATCGTAAGGCAGCTGTAGCAAGGCATCAATGTTTATAACGATATTGTAGGAAATATAATTTTTCTAATGATGCCCCGCAACTTTTCACTTGAATGATAAACACTGGGTGCTAAGATGGGATTTGAGATTGATTCGCGATCCCCTTTTTTATGCCCCCTACCCCTTTTGACTTGAGTGAGGTTAACCTTGCAACGCGCGCAACTCCGGCGCAAGTGGTACCGCATCGAATTGCGGGCGACTCGGTTCATTGATCGTCTTGGCCTGCCGGAAAATCAAAAACTTTTCCTGATTACGTTGATTGTCGGGGCTGTCTGTGGCCTGGTTGCAGTTTCGTTTCATCTGCTGATTCTGGCAATGGAACGCAACATCATTCGCCACGTCTTTGTTGCCTACGAACGAGGTTTCAATTGGAAGTTTGCGGTGCTTACGTTAATGATCCCGACACTCGGCGGATTGTTGGTCGGGTTGCTCCTGCAATATTGGGTTCCTGAGGCACGCGGTAGCGGCATTCCCCAAGTCAAAACAGCATATTTCACCAATTATGGCCGCCTGCCTTTCAAATCGGCGATTGGCAAAGCGATTACATCAGCGATTAGTTTAGGAACCGGCGCTTCCATCGGACGTGAAGGGCCAACCGTACAAATTTGTGCCGCCGTGTCTTCCTTTCTCGGACGTTTCTTTGGTGTTTCGCGTCGTCGTTTAATGGAACTCTTGCCAGTGGGTTCAGCCGCTGGGGTTGCCGCTGCATTCAACACACCCATTGCGGCTGTCACATTTGCCTTTGAAGAAATTATCGGCGACCTCAATCAACGAATGCTCGGCGGCATTGTGATCGCTGCCGTGATTGCATCAGCGATTTCGCGAGCCTTTGAGCCAGGGCATTTGTATCCCGGCGTCACGGCCTATGGATTACAGCATCCAGCAGAACTGATTTTCTATTTGTTGCTCGGCGCGATCATCGGCGGGGTGTCAGTCTTTTTCTCGAACACGCTGCTAAAGCTCCGCCTGATCTTCCGCCAACTCCGCACGATTCCGATGTGGCTGAAACCTGCGATTGGCGGATTTGCTGTTGGCATCGTTGGGTTGTTTGCCCCACAGGCAATGGGTGGCGGATACACAACACTGACCGCCGCCTTGCAGGGCCGCCTGCCATTGTTATTAATGATGACGGTCGCTGTTGCCAAAATCGTCACGACGGTAATTTCTTATGGCTCTGGGGGATCAGGAGGCATTTTTGCGCCTTCATTATTTATCGGAGCAATGGTCGGAGGAACGCTGGGCTATATCGTCGAAGCCGCCATTCCCGGACACCCAACTGCACCAGGAGCATTTGCCCTGGTTGGCATGGGAGCGAGTTTTTGCGGAGTCATTCGCGCGCCAATTACATCCGTCCTCATCGTGTTTGAGATGACGCAGAACTATTCCCTAATTCTGCCGTTGATGATTGCAAACGCGACCAGCTATCTGGTGGCGCAGCGTTTGAGTCCGACCCCAATTTATGAAGCCTTGCTCGAACAGGATGGGATTCGGCTCGCGCCTGCACAGCCGAAAGTTTTACTGCACAAGCTGATCGTCTCAAGCGTGATGACCCGCGACGTGGTGACGTTGCCAGCAAACTTGACGGTTCGTGAGGCAGTGGAATATCTCAATACGAATCGGCATTACGGATTCCCGGTAATAGATGGCGCGCGCAAAATGGTAGGGTTCATCACGCGTAATGATTTACGGCATCATCAGGCTGAGAATAACGAAGAGCAAGTGCTGGGCGAAGTCGCAATCAAAGACGTTGTGACGGCATATCCCGACCATCCGCTTGACACAGTGATGCTCAAACTTGGCGAGCAGGAATTATCATTGCTGCCCGTGATCAGTCGAAAAGACCCACAACAGTTGCTTGGCATTGTTTCGATGCGTGACATTGTGCGTGCACAAGCCCGCATCGCGGCACGCGAGAAACAACCTGCCCGCCGTAGGTTACGACGAAAGGCTGCGCGCAAAAAAGCGCGAACTGCCGCCCCAAAACCACCTGAGCAATCTGAGCAAGCGCAAGAAGCCACGACAGCGGTGCCTTAGGAAAAATCGCCGAAAAAAAGAAAAAGAAGCAGCACGTTATCATTCGTGCGTGCGCTTATTTTTTCTGATGTCGCTCAATATAGCTG
The DNA here is from genome assembly GCA_018268995.1 of Acidobacteriota bacterium. Taxonomy (GTDB): domain Bacteria; phylum Acidobacteriota; class Blastocatellia; order RBC074; family RBC074; genus JAFDVL01. The sequence continues at coordinate 187,166 of JAFDVL010000039.1, forward strand.
CGGGCGAATTCGTTCAGGTGCGGCGCATTTTTCAGTCCGATTTTTTCTGCCTCCGTTTCGGCCTTGTCCACCGTCCACCCATCCCGTAAAACACGACGAATCATCCAGAAGGCACCGACCCGAATTGCCCCCGCGCAGTGAATAAAGGCCGGGCGATTATTCGGATCGTCGGTGATTTTCAAGAACTCCTCCACCTGCTCATCTTTTGGATCGGCAAACACGACCGGAATATTGATATAGCGTAACCCGTTTTCTCTGGCTGCCGTCTCTTCTAATTCAACCCGATGTTCTGAGGCAGGTCGCAAATTGATGATGACCTTGACACCTTCGGCTTTCAGTTGCGCCAGATGTTCCGGGCGGGGCTGACCGCCGGAGCAATAATCCTTATCAATACGAAAGAAATTGCGAATGGGTGGAAGTTCCTGTTTGGCGGGCGCGGTCGGTTCCTGCGCTTGATAAAAGCCGACCAAAAACAAAATACTGAACAATATCCATTGGCGATGCATCGTGTTACCCCCTTCGATTCGATGTTACTTTTACGGCACAGAAGAACATCCTAAATACAGGAAAATGTGACATGGAGTCTTTGGACTTTTATTAGTCAGGATGACATTATACACAGCGTCAACCACAAAACCCGTAACCCAATTAATAACTATCGAGGAAATCAATGAGTGCAGTAGCAGAGTTGCAAGTAAAGAATCAAGCCGCCCACGCAGGTTTGGATGCCTGGGTGCGCGAAGTCGTTGAGTGGCATTTCAATCCCGAAACCGGTACGCCCTATTGGCTGGAGAAAGCTAAGACCTTCGACTTCGATCCCCGCAAAGACGTTCAAACCTATGCCGACTTAGACAAATTCGGCTTCTTTGAGGACGAAGCATTGCGCGGTGGCCCGGTGCGACGCTGGGTGCCGAAGGGCATTGCCGATAAGCCGATTTATGTCTTTGAAACTGGAGGCAGCACGGGCGTGCCGAAATCACGCATCGCACACGAAGACTTTCGCCTTGATTATTCGGCTTTCAGCGAAACCTTGCCCGATGAATTTTTCCCGAAAGGCGCAGACTGGTTGATGCTTGGCCCCAGCGGCCCGCGTCGTTTGCGTCTCGCGGTCGAGCATCTCGCACAAGTACGCGGCGGCATTTCCTTCTGCGTTGACCTTGATCCGCGCTGGGTTATCAAGCTCATCAAAATGGGCGAGATGCAGATGATGGAGAAGTACAAAGCCCACGTCATTGACCAAGCATTGACGATCCTGCGCGCGCACGACTCGGTCAAATGCATGTTTACAACGCCGAAGCTGCTCGAAGCCTTATGCGAAAAGATTTCGCTCAAGAAAGCAGGCATCACAGGTGTGTTCTGCGGCGGCACTGAAATGACGCCACAATTCCACCGCTTCGCCGTCGAAGAGTTGATGGAAGGCGCATACTTTGCGCCGACCTACGGCAACACATTGATGGGCTTGGCAACTCACAAACCATTTGATCCTGCCGACAACTACGCGATCATTTATTACCCCCCCAGTCCGCGCGCGTTGATTGAAGTCGTAGACCCAGATGAGCCAAACAAACTTGTAGATTATGGAAAAACCGGTCGCGTGCGACTGACTACGCTAACCAAAGAATTCTTCATGCCGCGCTTCCTCGAACGGGATGAATGCGAACGCGAGCCACCGTGCGAGTTATATCCGTGGGATGGCGTGCGGAATGTGCGACCGTTCTCGCGCTTCCAGACCAGCGTCGTCGAAGGTGTGTACTAGAAAGAGAGTTACGAAGCGGGACGAATGTCAGCGAGGTTATATGGTTCGCACAATCATTCCGATTGTTTTCCTGCTCAGCAGCGTTGCAATCACGAACGCACAAGACTGGACACAATGGCGTGGCCCCAATCGTGATGGCGGCGTCACGAATTTTGCGGCACCTGCTATCTGGCCCGAAAAACTCAAACTTGTTTGGAAAACGCCTGTGGGTGGAGGCTATTCGTCGCCGATTGTTTTCAAAAACAAGGCGTGGGTTTTCAGCCGTCAGGAAGAAAAGGAAGTCATTTCGTGCCTTGATCTAAAATCCGGGAAAATTCTCTGGAGCCAAAGCTACGGCGTGCCGTTCAAGAAAAATCAGTACGCCACCGAAATGGGCCAAGGGCCACATTCAACACCTGTTTTGTATCAAGACAAGCTCTTCACACTTGGCGTTAATGCCGTGCTGTCGTGCTTTGATGCGAATACAGGCGCGCTGAAATGGCGCAAGGATTTCGGCATCCCGAACACATCCAAAATGTTTTGCGGCACGGCGATGTCGCCCGTCATTGAAAACGGCAATGTCATCGTTCACATCGGCGATGACATCAAAGGCGGCTTAATGATCGCCTTTGAGGCGACGACAGGAAAAGAAGCCTGGAAGCTGGATTGCGATGGCCCCGGCTACGCTTCGCCGATTGTGATGACTGTCGAAGGCACACGCCAACTCGTGACGATGACCGACAAATCAGTGCTTGGCGTAGACGTGCAAAAAGGCACACAACTTTGGAAACTCGCGTGGCCGGACGAATGGAACGAAAACATCGTGACGCCGACCCTGTATAAAAACACTCTGATTTTATCGGGCGTGCGCAAAGGCACAATGGCGGTGCAAGTGGCAAAAACCGGCGCGGAATGGACGACGAACCAGGTCTGGCATAATCCCGAATTGACGCTGTACATGAATTCGCCTGTGCTGGATGGCGATTTTTTCTATGGAATGTCCGCGAAACGCAAAGGCCAATTCTTCTGCGCTGAAGCAGCAACAGGCAAAGTGCGTTGGGCAACGGAAGGTCGCGAAGGCTCGCAGGCTTCCTTGCTGAATGCCAAAGATGCGCTCTTTATTTTGACGAGTGATGCGAATTTGATCGTGGCGAAAAAAGTGGCAGATAAGTTTCAGCAACTGGCGAAATATTCGGTTGCTGACAGCGCCACGTACGCGCATCCGATTCTGTTTGGCAAACGGATTCTGATCAAAGATAACGCGACGCTTGCCTTATGGAGCGTTGAGTAACCGCAATTTTTATTTTGGTACAACAAGCTATGATTCATATTCCGATTCTTCGCAAAGGCAATCCATACAAAAGCATTGATGTCGCGCGTGTTCCGCATTACCGCACGCGCGAAACATTTGTCGAAATGAGTCAGGCGAATGCCGGACTGATTCGGCGCGACTTGCTGGAGCAAGACAAAATGCGCGCGGCTTTGACGGCGTTCACGACTGATCAATTGCTGGCGATGTGCAAAGCCGCTGCCGAGTATTACATGCACGAAACGTTGCCCTGCGGTGATGGCGAGCAGACGGCGGACGATTACGTGCGTCAGCTTTCCGCGACAACGGGGATGCCGCATGTGCTGGTGCGTCGCAATATGAAAAAGATTTACGGCGCGATGGCCGAGATGGAAAGCATGATTGCGGGGCTGACGCGCGGGCTGGATTTGAAAATCCTCGACGATGGGTTTGGCACACACGAAGGTCACGCGGTCAGCTTCTTTCCGCGCACGAATTCGCTCGGTGTGATTCTGCCGTCAAACTCGCCCGGCGTTCACAGCTTGTGGATTCCGGCGATTGCGATGAAGGTTGCGCTTGTGCTCAAGCCCGGCAGCAGCGAACCCTGGTCGCCGTATCGCGTGGCGCAGGCGATGATTAAAGCGGGCGTTCCGCAGGAAGCGTTTGGTTATTATCCGACCGATCACGGCGGCTCCGGCGCGATTCTAAACAACTGCGGGCGCGGGATGTTCTTTGGCGATTCTTCAGCCGTGGGGAAATACGCCAACGATTCGCGGATTGAATTGCACGGCACGGGTTACAGCAAAGTTATCATCGGTGAAGACTGCATTGACGACTGGGAAAAATATCTGGATGTGATGGTGGCGTCCATCGTCGAAAATGGCGGGCGTTCGTGTATCAACGCGTCGGGCGTGTGGGTTCCGCGTCACGGCAAAGCGATTGCGGAAGCGATTGCCGCCCGTCTCGCCGAAGTTGCGCCGCGTGATGAAGAAGACCCGACGGCGCAAATCTCTCCGTTTGCGAATGGTGAGGTCGCCAACCGCATTTCCGCGCTTGTGGATTCCGGCTTGCGCGAAGCGGGCGCGACAGATGTGACCGCAAAATACCGTGAATCTCGCTTGGTTGAATGGAACGGCGCGACGTATTTGCTGCCAACGGTTGTGCATTGCGAAAGCTACGAACATCCGCTGGCGAATCGTGAATTCCTCTTCCCGTTTGCGAGCGTCGTCGAAGTGCCGCAGGATCAATTGCTCAACGTCATCGGCCCCTCCTTGGTTGTCACCGCAATCACAAACGACCAGGAATTTATTGATCGCATCATCACGTCACCGCACGTAGACCGCTTGAATATTGGCGCAATCCCCACAATGCAGATTTCCTGGGATCAGCCTCACGAAGGCAACCTGTTCGAGCACTTGTACGCCCGACGCGCGTTTCAGCGGGCAGCCGTAGCCTAATTCAAAGGATGAAGGAGAATTTCTTATTCATCCTTCATCCTTCATCCTTTCTCCATGAAGCTTCTTTACATCACAGCCGGAGCCGCAGGAATGTATTGCGGCAGTTGCCTGCGTGACAATGCGCTCGCGACAGAATTGATGCGCCAGGGCCATGATGTAATTTTGTTGCCGCTGTACACACCGCTGCGTACGGATGTGCCCGGCGTTAGTCTCGACAAAGTTTTCTTTGGCGGCATCAGTGTTTACCTTGAACAGCATTCTGCTTTATTCCGCAAAACTCCCGCGTGGATGGACAAGCTTTGGGATTCCAAGTTTGCGCTCAAACTTGCGACCAAGCGCGCCATCGCGGTTGATCCCAAACAACTTGGTGAACTGACGATTTCGATGCTGAGAGGCGAAGTCGGTCATCAACGCAAGGAAGTAGACAAGCTGCTGGACTGGCTGAAAGAACAGGACACGCCCGAAGTTGTAGCCTTGCAAAACTCAATGTTGATCGGCCTCGCAGCGCCGATTCGCCGCACATTGAATCGCCCCGTTGTCTGCACGCTACAAGGCGAAGAATTCTTTCTGGACGGTTTACAGGAACCGTATCGCGACGAAGCCTTGCGATTGATTCGCGACAGTATTTCGCACGTAGACGCTTTTATTGCAGTAAGCGAATATGGTGCTGAGTTCATGGCCAAATACCTCAACATCCCGCACGAAAAAATTTACGTTGTCCCGCTCGGCATCCAAACCGAAGACTTTACACCGCGTAATGGCGAGCCTGTTTCAGACACCTTCACGGTTGGTTATCTCGGGCGCATCGCACCAGAAAAAGGACTGCATTTATTGGCTCAGGCATACAAGCTGTTTCGTGAACGCAGCGATGTCAGCAACACGCGACTGGAGGCTGCTGGATGGATGGGGCCAGAGGGAAAACCGTATCTGGCAGAGATCGAACAAAACCTGAAAGACTGGGGATTGGCGCAGGAATTTCAGTATCACGGCGAGTTGGATCGCCAAGCCAAAATTGATTTTCTGCGGCGGCTGAATGTGTTCTCAATGCCTGCGACGTATGCCGAGCCAAAAGGGTTGACGTTGCTGGAAGCAATGGCTTCCGGTGTGCCGATCATTCAGCCAAATCACGGTTCGTTTCCCGAAATAGTTGAGCGCACAGGCGGCGGGATTTTAGTTGCGGCCAATGACGCCGCAAGCCTGGCCGAAGGCATTCACAAGCTGTATCAGAATCCCGAAATGGCGAATGACCTGGGTCGCAAAGGTGCGGCAGCGGTGCGCCAACACTACAGCGTTGCCAACATGGCTGAACGCGCAGTCGGAGTGTACGGGAATCTTTTGGAGAGGTGAAAAGGTGAACGATGAAACAACCGAAAAAGCCTGCGCAGGAAAAAGATAATGCGTGGAAGGATGTGTTGAATCAATTTTTCCGGGAATTCATGGAATTTTTCTTTCCGGCAATCGCATCGGAGATTGATTGGACGCGCGGTTACGAATTTCTGGACAAAGAACTCGAACAAATCACGCGTGATCATCGCATAGGACGCAAACTGGCCGATAAACTGGTCAAAGTCTGGCTGCGCGATGGACGCGAGCAATGGCTCTTAATTCATCTGGAAGTGCAGGGCGCAATCCGACAGGATTTTGCTAAACGCGTCTACATTTACAACTACCGTATCTTTGATCGCTACGACGCAGCGGTCATCAGCATTGTGTTGCTCACGGATGGTAGTGCGGCGTTGAAACAATTGACCTGGCAAGCGGGTCGTTGGGGGTGCGAGCTAATGTTCCGTTTTCCAGTCGTCAGCATTGCGGGTTATAAATCGCGCTGGGCAGAGTTGGAAGCCGCACACAATCCATTTGCCATTGCCGTGATGGCGCATTTGCGTGCAAAGCAGGCACGAGGTGATAATCTTCGCAAGCTGGATTGGAAGCGCGAATTGATTTTCAGGCTTTATGAACGAGGCTATTCACATCTGGAAATTTATACGTTCTTCCGCTTTGTTGATTGGGTCATGATTCTGCCAAAAGAGCTGGAACAAAAGTTAAAAACGGAGCTGCACCAGTACGAGGAGAACAAGCATATGCCATACATTTCTAGCTGGGAACGATTTGCAATGGAAGAAGGACGGCAGCAAGGGTTAGAGCAAGGATTGGAACAAGGGTTAGGGCAAGGTCTGGAGCAAGGCACACGCAATATCATCCTGCGACAGTTGGATCGGTTGCTGGGAGACATTGGCACCGAGAACAAAACAAGAGTTGCTGAATTATCCCTGCCCCAACTCGATAAACTGAGCGAAGCCTTACTGGATTTTACCGAAACCAAACAATTGACAAGTTGGTTGAATCGTCACACACGTCGTAAAAGAAAATAACCATTGTCGGAGGAAGCCCCGCCTTGCTTGAAGCATCACATCTAACTAAAGACTACGCCACGGCGCGTGGCCCGTTGCCGATTCTTTCTGACATTTCCCTTTCGTTGCAACGCGGTGCTGCGGTTTCGATTATGGGGCCGTCGGGCAGCGGAAAATCTACGTTGCTCTACATCCTCGGCGCGCTTGAATCTCCAACTTCAGGCACAGTCACACTGGATGGCCAGAATCCTTTTCAACTGAACGAAAAACAGCTCGCCGCTTTTCGCAATCAAAAAGTCGGCTTTGTGTTTCAAGATCACTGTTTGTTGCCGCAATGTACCGTGCTGGAAAATGTGTTGGCACCGACGCTCGTGGCTGAAACCAAAGACAAATTTGCCGAGCGCGCACGAATGCTCTTGCAGCAAGTTGGATTGAGTGAACGTTTGGATCATCGCCCGGCTGAACTTTCGGGCGGAGAGAAACAACGTGTCGCGATTGCGCGTGCCTTGATTCGGCAACCGTTGCTTTTGTTGTGCGATGAGCCAACCGGAAATCTTGATCGGCAATCTGCTGAGACTGTCGCTACACTCTTGCTGGATTTGCACAAACAGCAAAACACGATCCTGATTGTCGTCACGCACAGCCCGGAACTCGCCGCGAAATTCCCCATCCAATTTGAAATGCGAGAAAAGCAATTGCAACCTTTGTCATGAACTCACTCGCTTTGCTCAAAAACAACCTGACGTATTTTTGGCGCACGAATCTCGCCGTGATTCTTGGCGTAGCAACTGCGGTCGCGGTGCTGGCGGGGGCGTTGCTCGTGGGCGATTCCGTGCGCGCGAGCTTGCGGGAATTGGCATTGTCGCGACTCGGCAACACAGATTTGCTGATTGCGGGTTCCGGCTTTTTCCGCGAAAAGCTGGCAGATGATTTACAGTCGCAGCCGCAATTTGCCGCAACATTCAATGCCGCCTGCCCGCTCATCGCGCTGCCCGGCGTAGCGACTCACGCCGACAGTCAACGACGCGCAGGGGGCGTACAAATTTATGGCGTAGATGAACGATTCTGGAAATTCCATGCACAACCGCACTCACTGAATAACGACGGCGATGATGTCTTTATCAGTGAAGGTTTGGCGCGTGAGTTGGCAGGCAAAGTCGAAGACGCCGTGATTGTGCGGATTGAAAAGCCTTCCGCAATTCCGGTGGAATCTTTGCACGGTCGCAAAGATGAAGCGGGCATCACATTGCGCTCAACCATCAGGCAAGTTTTGCCGCCTAACACTCTGGGCGAATTTTCGCTGCAACCACAGCAGGGCGCAGTGCGGGCAGTGTTTGTGCCGCTCAAACGATTGCAACGCCAGTTGGAGCAGGACGACAAAGCGAATGTAATTTTGCTTTCTGGCAAGAACCCAGGCGCGAGCCAACAGGCGGCAGAAGGGCTACTGAAAAACACCTTCCAGCTTGCGGATCTTGGCTTCAAAGTGCGCTCGCTCGAAAAGCAACAAAGCCTTGCGCTCGAAAGCGACAGCGCGTTGATGAATGATGAGATTTCCAAACAATCGCGCACGATTGCGACAAATCTGAAGCTGCAATCCGTTGATGTTTACAGCTACCTGGCAAATGCGATTCGTTTGGGCAACCGTGAAGTTCCGTATTCGCTGGTGAGCGCAATTGAGGCGGACAGTTTCGCGCAATTGCTTCCGGCGGGTGCAGCCAAAGATGATGCGGCAATTGTCATCAATGATTGGACGGCGCGTGAATTAGGTGCAAAAGTCGGCGATGAAATTTCGCTGGATTATTACCTGTGGGAACAGCAGGGAGCGCTAACCACAAAGTCAGCGAACTTCCGCGTTGCTGCGATTGTGCCGATGCAGGGGCTGGCAGCAGATCGTGATTTGGTGCCGGATTATCCGGGCATTACGGAAGCTAACAGTTTGGCCGATTGGGACCCGCCATTTCCGGTTGACCTCGCGCGGGTGCGCAAACAGGATGAAGATTACTGGCATCAATTTCGCACAACTCCGAAGGCATTTATTTCGCTTGGCGCAGGACAAAAACTGTGGGCATCACGCTACGGCAATCGCACCTCGATTCGGCTGAGTCCTGCACCAAGCAGCGATTTGACGGGCATCCGCGCCTCGTATGAACAAGCAGTACGCGCCGCACTTGATCCATTGCAAACAGGATTGAGTGTCATTGCGGTACGTGAACAAAGCTTACAAGCAGCTCGCGGTGCGACGGATTTTGGCGAATATTTTACCTACTTCAGTTTCTTCCTGGTTGTTTCCGCATTGCTGCTGACGATGCTGTTTTTTAAGCTCGGCATCGAACAGCGCCTGCGTGAAATCGGATTGCTGCGCGCGGTGGGGTTCTCGATTGCACAAATTCGGTCGCTCTTTTTGCGCGAGGGATTGTTGCTTGCGCTGCTGGGTAGCAGCCTCGGCATCCTTGGCGCAATTGCCTATGGCTGGCTGATGATGTTTGGCTTGCGAACGTGGTGGGTCGGCGCAGTTGGAACCACGTTGTTGCGATTGCACATTTCACCTGTGTCGTTATTGATCGGCGCGGCTGGCGTAATGGTGGTGGCACTGATTTGCATTTGGTGGGTGCTGCGTTCGCTGACAAAAACTTCGCCGCGCAGCCTGATGGCGGGAAATTTATTTGAGGGTCAATGGGCAACGGAGAACCTGTCGCCGCGTCGCCGTTTCTCAATTTCTTCGCGGCTGCTTGCAATCATCTTTGGCGCAATTGGCTTGCTGCTGTTATTTAGTGCTGCATTCAAATTGATCGGGCAAGTCGGGGGATTTTTTGGCGCAGGAATTACGCTCTTAATTGCCCTCTTGTTTTTCTGGTCTTCGTGGTTGCGCAGCGACAGAAAACAAGCAATTGCAGGCAATGGTTGGTGGCCGATTTCGCAGCTTGGTTTTCGCAACGCGACTTCGCGCCCTGGTCGTAGCGTGCTGTCCATTGCGCTCATCGCGTTTGCAACGTTTATCATTGTAGCGGTAGATGCCTTTCGCAAAGATAACAGTTCGATTTCGTACACGCGCGAATCTGGCACGGGAGGTTATCCGCTTTTGGCTGACTCGTTGTTGCCATTGGTTCATGACCCAAATGCAAAGGAAGGCCGCGCAGAATTGAATCTGGAAGATGAAGCACTGAAAGATGTCAAAATCGCGCGTTTTCGCGTGCGACCGGGCGATGATGCCAGTTGCCTGAATTTATATCAGCCGCGCAACCCGCGCATTCTTGCGCCTTCTGATGCGTTCTTGCATGAAAAGCGATTTACGTTTCAGGGCAGCACGGCAAACAACGATGAAGAAAAAAATAATCCGTGGTTGCTGCTGAATAGCGAGTTACAAAGTGGCGCAATCCCTGTCATCGCCGATGCGAATTCGATGACCTACGTGCTGCACAAATCGCTCGGAGGTCAAATTGTTATCAACGATGGCAACGGGCAGCCAGTGACATTGCAAATCGTCGCGGCGCTGGGTGACAGCATTTTTCAGAGCGAATTGCTGATGTCAGAAAAGAACTTTCTGCGGCTTTTCCCCGAACAACAGGGATGGCGATTCTTTCTGATTGAGGCAACAAACTGGTCATCCGTCGCAACAATGTTGGAAGATAAGCTTTCGGATTTTGGCTTTGACGCAAGCGCGACCGAAGAACGGCTCGCCGAATTTCACCGCGTCGAAAACACGTATTTATCTACCTTCCAGGCGTTGGGAGGACTTGGTTTGTTGCTTGGCACAATCGGTTTGGCCGCAGTGTTGTTGCGAAATGTGCTGGAGCGGAGGCGCGAACTGGCATTGCTGCGCGCGACGGGTTATCAGCCTGCGCACCTGTCCTTGATGGTGGTGGCAGAGAACGCTTTGTTGCTGAGTTGCGGATTGCTGACTGGAATTCTTTGCGCGCTGTTAGCGGTGGCCCCGGCTTTCATTGCACGCGGCGGACATCTTTCATTTCTTTCTTTAGCACTCTTGTTGCTGGCGGTTTTTCTGACCGGACTTGTCGCATCCTTCGCCGCTGTGGCGGTCGTAAAACGCGCACCGTTATTGGCGTCGCTTCGCGCGGAATAAGTTACGCCTTGCCTCCGTTGCTGATGCGATAGAGCTTGGATGCGGTGCGAATAATCAAGCTGCCGCGCGCTATTGCAGGCGTGGCCATGCACATTTCATCCAACGAATTTTTCCCCAGCAGTTTGTATTCTTTCCCAGCCTGAATCACGAACGTATCGCCATCTTCACTCAGGCAAAACAGTTTGCCGTTGTATGCCCAGGGCGAAGAAGTGAATGCGCCTGCCGCCGGATCAAGACGTTGCTTGCCATAAACTTCCTGCCCGGTGCGCGCATCATGTGCAGTAAAAAAGCCGCGATCATAAAGCGTGTAGTAATAATCACCGTACACTATCGGCGAAGGATTGTACGGCGCACCTTGTCGCAAGTACCAAGCGATGAATTGATTGCTGGTTTGCCCTTCCTTTAATGAGATGTCGCCCGAAGCGCCGGGCTTGATGGCATAGACGGGACGATGCTGATCGCCGACATAGCCCGAAGCAATGTAGAGCAAACCAAATTTGGAAAACGGCGTCGGAATCGCAATCGAAGACATTCCGCTAAATTCCCATAGCACTTTCCCGTTCAAATCATATGAACGGACAGCTTTCGTCGCAGATACAATCAGCTCTGTGCGTTGGCCATTTTCCCAAATGTACGGCGTGGCCCAGTTCGTTTCCGCAGGGCGTTCGACGCGCCAAATCTGCTTGCCGGTTTTCTTGTCATACGCGGCAACATATGATTGCTCTTCATTGTCGTTGACGATGTACAAACGATCTTTGTACACGATGGGCGAAGCAGCGGTGCCCCAGCCATAGCGGGTTTTATGCGGTTCCCATTTTTCCTGCCATAACAACTTGCCTTTCAAATCGAAGCAGAACAAACCAAGGTTGCCGAAGTACACGTACAATCGCTCGCCGTCCGTCACAGGCGTTTCTGAAGCGTAGCTGTTTTTCAAATGACGCGAAAACGGCGGTGCGCCGCGAAAGAGTTCTTTTTCCCACAAAATCTTTCCTGTCTTGAAATCTACGGCATAGACCATCCAACGATGTTCGTCTTTCGGAGCAGGACGCTCGCCACCAAAATATAAGCCTTTCTTGGGTGCTTCTTTGGGATCAGAATTGATGACCGAGGTCACAAAAATACGGTCGCCCCAAACAATCGGAGAAGACCAGCCAACGCCAGGGACTTCCGTTTTCCAAGCGACGTTTTCAGTTGCGCTCCATTTCTCTGGCAGGCCCGGCTCTTCTGCCACTCCTAACGAACCAGCACCGCGAAATTGTGGCCAATGATCGTTGCCGGAAGCAGATGCACTAACAACAAAACAACCCAACAGAATGAAGGCAAGAGCGCGAAGCAACATAGTGATCCTCCAGAGAAAACATTGAATTTTTCGTGAATAAAAGGCGCGAGGATCGTATAGAGCCTGCAATGCAATGTCAATATTCGTGCAGTGGAGGCGAGGATGCTATACTTTCACCCGCACACCAAAGCTAAACACCAAAATGTCCAGGAGTTCTTACCATGTTTTTGATCAGTAAACTTATCTCGCTTGTGTTCTTTGCCCTTCTCTTGCCAACGGCTTTCGCGCAGGATTGGAACCAATGGCGCGGGCCAAATCGAGATGGGCAAGTGCAAGGTTTTGTCGCACCGAAAATCTGGCCCGCGCAGTTGCAACCAAAATGGAAAGTGAATGTTGGTATTGGACACTCATCGCCAGTCATCGCAGGCAAGCGGATATATTTGCACACGCGGCAAGATGAGCGTGAAGTGGTGTCCTGTCTTGATCTGGAAACCGGGAAGGTCATTTGGCAGGATGGCTATGCTGTATCTTATACGATGAATCCTGCGGCGACAGGACATGGGAAAGGGCCGAAATCCACGCCGATTGTGAGCAATGGAAAACTTTATACGTTGGGCATCACAGGAGTGCTTTCAAGCTATGAAACCGCATCGGGTAAATTGCGCTGGCGGAAAGATTTTGGCAAACGATTTAAAGAAAATGCTCCTGACTTCGGAACCGCAATGTCCCCCATGATTGACCGAGGGTTGCTGATTGCCCACGTTGGCGGACAGGATTCCGGCGGATTGATCGCCTTTGATGCGGAAACAGGCGCAGAGAAATGGGCTTGGACGGGCGATGGCCCAGGTTACGCCTCGCCGATTGTTGTGGATTTAGTGGGTAAGCGCCAAATCATCACGCAATCGCAAAAGCACATCGTCAGCATTTGGGCTGATAATGGATACCCGTTGTGGAAGATTCCCTTCGATACAGCATACGTGCAAAACATTGTTACGCCGATAGTTTGGAAAGACCTGTTGATTTTTTCCGGCATTGGCAAAGGTGTTTTTGCAATCCGCCCGGCCTGGCGCAACAACACCTGGGCAACTGACAAGGTCTGGCATAACGAAGAGGTTTCAATGTATATGAATTCGCCGCTGATCAGTGGTGATCTTCTTTTTGGAATGTCCCACAAACAAAAAGGACAGTTCTTTTGTCTTGATCTCAACACGGGAAAGACCTTGTGGGCTGGAGATGGACGGCAAGGGGAAAATGCTGCGATGGTGCTGGCTGGAAATATTATGTTCTCACTCACGAATGACGCAGATCTGCTTATTTCCGCCGCATCAAGCAAAGGCCCCAGCTTGCTCAAACGTTATCACGTTGCAGATAGCCCAACCTGGGCACATCCAGTTATTGCAGGTAATCGAATTTTGATCAAAGACGAAAAGACTTTGGCATTTTTAGCGTTGCCCTAGTTGTGCTGTACAAGTAGAAGTTCACCAGCTGTAATCTGGTGTGAAACCAGTCGGGGCCATTCTGAGTCTTTGTAATACTCAATACTTTTCAAAAATTACGTTGCAGACCAAAACGCCTGCGATTTCTCAATATCCTGGAGGAACCTTATGAAGAAGCCTGTAGGTGGTCTTTCTGCTGTGCTACTTGTGACGATCTTTTCTATTGCATACGCTGACAATTGGCCTCAATGGCGTGGCCCATCACTCAACGGTATTAGCACAGAAAAAAACCTCCCGCTTAAATGGAGTACTACTGAGAATATTACCTGGAAGCTGGAAACCTCAGCTTGGAGTGGCGCAACCCCGATCATTTGGAACAATCACATCTTCCTCAATATGGCAGATGGAGACAATCTTTCGCTGTGGTGCGTCAGCCGCAATGACGGAAAAGTGCTATGGAAACAATCGCTCGGTGCAGGCAATGTCAAAATGCGCAAGCAAAATATGTCTTCCCCTTCGCCCGTGACCGATGGCAAAAATATATGGGTATTAACAGGTACAGGCATTTTGAAAGCATTTGATTTTAAAGGGACGGAGATTTGGGCGCGCGATATTCAAAAAGAATATGGCCGATTTGGATTGAATTGGGGCTATGCTTCTTCGCCGTTATTGTATGAAGACTCTCTTTATGTTCCAGTACTACATGGAATGCGAACAGATGAGCCGTCTTACCTGCTACGCATAAACAAAGCAACGGGCAAAACGATTTGGCGAGTCGAACGTCCCACCCCTGCAATTCAGGAATCGCCTGATTCCTATATCACACCTGCTCTTTTACGGAATGGGAGTGCCTTGGAAATTGTTCTAAGTGGTGGAGATTGTGTTACAGGACATGATTTGGCAAGTGGCAAGGAATTATGGCGTGCCTATGGGCTAAACCCTGATAACAATCCATTCTATCGGATTGTCAATTCGCCATTGGTTTTCGATGGGATGATTTATGCTGGCAGTAAATCACGCCCATATTTAGCGCTAAGAGTAGGCGGGCGCGGAGACATCACTAATTCACACCGCGCCTGGGAAATTCAAAACGGCCCGGATGTACCCACTCCTGTTACGGATGGGAAATATATTTACATTGTTCGGGATAATGGTGGCATTTTATGTTTGGACGCAAAATCGGGGAAAGAGATTTATGCTCCCCAGCGAATTAAGCCGGGAACCTACAGCGCCTCACCGATATTAGCTGATGGAAAGGTTTACATAACTAACGAAGATGGCTTGACGACAGTTTTCAAGGCTGGCCCTCAGTTTGAAATTTTAGCGGAGAATGATCTCGCAGATTATTGTCTCAGCTCTCCGGCTATCTCAGACGGGCAAATTTTTCTGCGCACCGCCAAATACTTGTATTGTATCGGGAAACGGAACCCTCAAAAATAACTCACTGAGTTATTTGAAGTAGTGAGAAATGCAGAAAAGCCATCTTGTTTTTAACAAGATGGCTTTTTATTGATTTAATTCCGGCAGCTACCTACTCTCCCACGCAGTTGCCCGCGCAGTACCATCGGCTCAAGAGGGCTTAACTTCCGTGTTCGGGATNNATGGGAACGGGTGTGACCCCTCCGACACAACCACCGGAAAACTTATAAAACTGAATAGATAATCAAAGTTTCGCAAGCGCTATGGCTTTAACCTTTGCTCTGAGCAAATCTTATGGTCAAGCCGATGGACTGATTAGTACTGGTCAACTGAACACATTACTGTGCTTACATACCCAGCCTATCAACGTGGTAGTCTTCCACGAGTCTCATGGGGAATACTTATCTCCGGTCGGGCTTCACGCTTAGATGC
>JAFDVL010000003.1 GCA_018268995.1 Acidobacteriota bacterium
TTCATTCAAGAGGAAAACGCTTTAAACTGAAAACTGATCTAAAACGATTTTGGCCGCTCCGAGAGAATCCCGTTTCATGAATGAAATTTTTTTTCACAGCCGGATTCCTGCTGACATACTGTTGTCACTTGCCCTCCTGTAATATCGCCCCACCTTAAATCAAGTAACACTGCCTTGAGCGCACAGGGATTTGTCGGACAGTTGCCTTGTCGCCGCTATGCAAACGGACGGTAAAAGTCCTGTGCGTTCAAGGGTTTTCGGTCGCCTGCAAAAACGAAGGAAGAAAGCATGTCAGAAACAATGTCTTCGGCCAAAAATCAAATCACGCTTGTTCGCAGCCACCAAATAGACTGGCAACCATTAGCCGAACCAGGTGTCACAGGCATCTCTGTCAAAGTCCTGCGTTTTGACGAACAAACACACCGCGCGCCGACCATCCTGCTGAAATTTGATCCAGGCGCGACTTATCCGGCTCACAATCATCCCGGTGGCGAGGAAATCTTTGTTCTTGAAGGGGACATCAACTTAGGCAAGGATCATTTGTATGCGGGCGATTATTTATACACGCCCCCGAACGGCAAGCATGCGGTCTGGTCAAAAAACGGCTGTGTCGTGTTACTTTGTGTGCCGCAGGAAGTTGAAATTATAAAAGCCAAAAGTTCGTAAACTATTCAGAGAAAATACAAACAGCGGAGGGAACATGAATAAACAAGCACTGCTTGGTCAACGCGAATATTTCAAAATGGTGCATGGCGTCACCGTGCGCAGCATTGCACCCCTCACCAATGAGGAACTGGACTTTCGCCCACGTCCTGAAATGCGATCTATCAAAGAGCTTTTCTATCACATCTATGCGATGGAGCGGAATTGGGCCAGCAATTTGCTGAAAGGCAAAGTCACACAGGAAGAAGAAAATATCGTCATCCCAGAATCAAATGACGCCAAGGCAGTATTGGCCACGCTCAACAGCGTGGCAGACCTCCAGGCATATGCCAATGAATCGCATCAGATGATGGATGACACGCTAAACCAGATGAGCGACGAAGATGCCGCCAAAATCATTGAAACGCCATTCGGATCATTCCCGGCCTGGCAAATGTTTACCTTCGCCTATGACGAACACTGGCATCATCGAGGGCAGTTTTATACCTATATTCGTTTGCTGGGCAAAGAACCGTTGATGCTCTACAGCTATGATGGATAACGTATAAAATCGGCGTCTGACCGTTGAAGCAACCAAGGTGCCCAGCGGTCAGAGTCTTGTCATTCCCGACACGGCATCCCCTCCTCAATCTGAAACTAACGCATCCCGTTCCTGCGGCAATAAACTCCGCTTAATTTCGATGATCCGATTTCCCTTTTCGTCACCGCTCAGCTTGAAAAGTTGATGCGGGTCAGTGGCAAGGTCGTAAACCTCTTCGCTGCCATCTGGATTTTTGATGTATTGGTAGCGGTCGTAAATCACAGATTTCAATTTTGCTTTGGTGCCAGGCTTGTACCGATCCGGCTGAATCGGAGCAAGATTCACCTCGGCCATAATTGGCTGTACGTTTGAATGCGGAGTTTCCAGCACAGCCATCCACGAACGTCCCGGAAAGGGCGAGGCTGAACCAAGGTTCAGTAAATCCATCACCGTGGCAGGCAAGTCACGCAACGAAACCGGGCTGGAAACGGTTTGGGGCATCGGAATGCGAGCGGGAAACGAAATCATCAACGGCACTTGCAACAATGGCAGGTATAAATTGTCGCTGTGGCCATGATGCCCGTGCTCGCCGAACGCTTCTCCGTGATCAGAGGTAATGATGACCAGCGTATTTTTGAGCCTTCCCTGCCTCTGTAACTCATCAAACAGCTTTCCCAATTGCTGATCCAGATAAGCAATAGAACTATCGTAAGCATCCAACGCAGCCTGATGCTGCGCCGCACTCATTCGCTCGCGCTTCTCAATCCAGGCCGTTCGCAGTGTATGCACATACGGCCAATCCGTTTTGCAAGGAGCCGACGTAAACGCGGCGTCGTAGGGTGCAGGAGGCAGGTACGGTTCGTGAGCATCAAAGTAATTAAGAAAAGCAAAGAACGGGCGTTGTTCTGGTTGCGGTGAATGATTCAGCCACGCTAAAAATTCCTGATTGATGTCAGCAGCAGATTTGCGTGTCAGCACCTGCTGATAGCCAAGCCATTGACGCAATCGGGCATTGTGCAGAAGCGCGCGGAGCAATGATGCGCTGAGCGCCAATTCCTCCCAGGACACGGTGTAATCTTCGTAATGCAAAAAGCCACGCGCCAGACCGTGTTCATAGCCGCAGTAATAGGTGTTGGCGACGAATCCTGCGGTCAAGTACCCATGCCGACTCAAGCTTTCTGCCAGGGTTGTTTTCGCGTCGTTCAGGGGTTTCAGAAAATCGGTTGAAAGTTCGTGCGGATAGTGTCCGGTGAACATGCTGGCGTGCGATGGCAACGTCCAGGGTGCAGTGGCAAAAGCACGATCAAATTTCACGCCTTGCTGTGCCAGCCGCTCCAACTGTGGCGTTGTCTTGCGCTGATACCCATAAAGCGAAAGACTTTGGGCGCGAACGGTATCCAGCGTGATCAATAAGACATTCGGTGCAGCGTTTGGCGACGGTGGCAAACTGGCCAGTGCGTGATGTTCCTGCCACCACAGCCAACCATTGACGCTACAAATTGTTAGGGCAAGAACGATGAGCGCATAGCTTACAGTTCGCGCCAACGCGGCTTGCCATTTGGCAAAATATCGTGTGAGCACGCGCCCCAACTGCACAGCTGCGCCAGCCCCCAGCAGGACGGCAGCGTACCACTTGATGCGATTAAAAATGAACAGTCCGCTCAATAAGGTAAGAAATAAAAACAGCGAGACGGCAATGTTCATAGCCCGCAGGAATAACCAACGCTTCGACAACAGCACGAACAGGATTCCCAGCAAACAAAACCACAAGCCATCCGCCAGCGGAGCCATCCAAATGATGTGCGGGCCAAAGAAAATCGCTTCGCCGAAAACAAATTTCTGTATCCCCAATAACAGCACTTCAAGATAACCAGTCAACAATCCCGTCAGGATTGCCAGCCATAAAAAATGCCTGACGGGTAACACGCTGGAATTTTGCATAACACACCTCTGTGCCTATTGAGATTCAATCGTGATGTATCTCCGCCTTGAACTTATGAAATGTACCCCAGCCCGCTCAGGCGTTCGCGGATAATCTCTTCACCGTAATCCATCCACGCGGCTTCGCTCTGCACCGATTGCATTCCGTGCGCCATTGATTTTCCCTGCATCGAATGCGGAATGTCATAGCCGCCGAGTTCCAGCAACGTCGGCGCGATGTCCAACAACCGCGTGCCGTGTGCTTCGCCCAATGTCGGAACGCCGGGGCCAGCCAACAGGAAGCTGCCGAATTGCGAATGATTGCAGTCGTCCGGGCCGGTGTCATTTTCCTGCACGTGCAACGCACGATGCCCGATGCTGCCGATGGAGCGCCAATACAAACCGCCAAAATGCACGATCAAATCCGGCGCGATGTTATGCACGTAACGATAAATTTCTTCGGGCAAATACACCTGCGTACCGAGATGCCGCGCCTGTTCATCGGTGGTCGCTTCGAGTTTGGCTTTGATTTCGGCGCGGAAATTTTCATAGTCGCTGCGTGCAATCGTGCCGTACGGCTCGCGGCCTTTGACGTTGAAGAAAACGCGCGCGTAGTAGCCGCCTTCGCTCCAGACTTTTGTCTTTTCCCAGTTGATGCTGAGCTTGCTGAACGGCGTGATTTCCTTCGGGTATTCGTTCAGCACCAGCAAGTCTTCCTGTATCAGCCATTCGTTCACGCAAAAGCCGCCGTCCAATCGCTGCGCACCGTGATCCGAAGCGATCAGTACAATGGTTTCATCGTCGAGCATTTCAAGCAGCTTGCCGATTTCCTGATCAAGGTAAAAGTAATAGTCGCGGATGACGCGTTCATACGGATTGTCGGCTTGGTACAAGACATGCTGCGGATCGTGAAACTTCCAGAAGCCGTGCTGCAACCGATCCAGTCCGATTTCGACGAAGTGAAAATAATCCCAGTCGTTATTGGCCAGAAAATGTCGCACCGTCGCAAAATGCTTCTGGCTCATCGCGTAAATTTCATCCAGCAACCAGCTTTTGTTTTCGGTGCGAAAGCCCTTCACATCTACGGGATAATCGCCGACCAACTCCCGAATCTGATCTTTGATTGAGGCCGGATGCGTGTATTGATCTTTGCGCGTGTCCGGCGTGAGAAAGCAGCCGATGCAAATGCCATTGACCTTGCGCGGCGGAAACGCAGGCGGCACACCAATGATCGTGGAGCGTCCGCCTTCGCGTGCGATTTGATCCCAGATTGCCAGTTCGTGAATGGATTTGGAGTTTGCAAAACTCAAGCCGTCATACGAATGATCGGCGCGATTGCGAAAGCCATAAACACCGAGCGAGCCGGGGTCTTGACTCGTAGACATGCACATCCACGCGGGCACAGTGATGGGCGGAATGATGCTTTCTAACCTGCCGTAACTGCCCATCGTCATCAGATGGCGAATGTTCGTCAGGCGCTCATCGCCAAACAATAGTTCAGGAACTGCGGCATCTAATCCAATGACCAGAATTTTCATGTGAGTAGTGATCTTCCTTCCATTTGCGAGCCGGGTGCGACACCCAGCGCGGTGAGAATTGTTGGCGCAAGGTCATACAAACTTGCATTGTCAGCGTGGAAATTACGATTCATCCATAGCACGCCGGGAACCAGCAACGGATCAATAATGTGATCGCCGCTCCATTTCTTTTCGTTGTCTTCAAACCAGCCTCGTGGCACACCGCCCAGCGATGTTGCCCACGACACGCGATAGCCGGGCGCGAAATTCACCAATAAATCCGGGGCTTCGGTGAGGTATGGGCCGGAATACACCCGCTCGCGCGCAACCACACTGCGAATCGCAATCGTGTTGCGTTTGGGATCGCCAAGGCCGGTTAGCGCTTCGATCAAAGTGGAGCGTAGAGCATTGGCGCGGTCGTCGCTGACAATGCCTTTGGCTTCGCGGCCACGACGATTGAAGTAGATGCCACCGAGGCCGAGTGCGTAGGCTTCCGTACGTTCCCAATCCACGTGTCGCAAGAAATCGCCTTCCGCCTCGCCGGGTGTCAGGCCACGTTGCAACGTCAACAAACCTTGATCGTGCAACCACGTGTTGAGATGAACGCCGCGCGTGAATCCGTTCATCCCGTGATCGCTGCACACGATGAACAACGTCTCGTCATCGGCATACTTCATCGCTTCGCCCACGATGGCATCGCAGCGGCGATATTGTTCTTCGATGACGTGTTTGTAGGTTGGATTGGCATTGGCTCCAGGAATTTCCGAATGCTGCCAGAACATATGCTGCACGCGATCCGGCGCATCAAAGAGGATGTAAAAAAAGCCTTCCTGCAATCGCTCCAACTCATACCGCATCATCCGTTCGCGTTCACGCGTCACCAGTTCGCACTGCTGTAAATACGCGGCTTCGTCAAAGCGTCCGTTGCTCAGGCCGTTGTGATCTTCGGGCATTCCAGCGGTGAAGAATGCGCCGATTTCTTCGCGTAATTCAGCGGCATACGTGGGCGGCGAACTGATCGCAAACAGCGGGACATCCGGGTCGAAATTGATTGGCGACGCATAGAGTTCAAAAAACGGCTCGGTACGAATGAGAAGGAAGCGCACCATCCCCCGCACGCTTTGCAAAAAGCCGAGTTTGAATTTCACTCGCAACCAGTCGCTCCACTTGCCCGATTGCAACTCAATTGCAGCAGGCTCGCCTTCAGACCGCAGCAACGCACTTCGGTGAACGGGATCGAATTGAATGGTTAGTGGAAACGGGATTTCGGTTTTGGATTTAGGATCGCGCAGTCCGGGTAAATGGGTATGAATCACATTCCCGAACTGTGGCGTGACGTGAACAACCTGCTCGCTTTCCTGTGCGGTGGTTTCGCGATCTGAGGTAAAAAAAGTAGCTGTCCCCAGACCACCGCGCAAATCTGGCACGCCCATCCCGGCCAGAATTTTACCGCGAACATTTTCAGGCGGGTAAGTACAAGGAAAGCGCAAGACAACTGAAGGAATACCCGCTTTGGAAAGTCGCTCCCACAGGCTTTCACCGCGCCGCAAATTCACAGCTTTGGGCGGCAACAAAGCATTTTTGCGCTCATAACGATTGAACGACAAATCCGGCAAATACGTCGCAGGATCACGACGAATAAAATCAAAGATGCCGTGCCCGCCCGGATTTGTCCCCGTCGCAAACGAAGACCAGGCAACAGGCGTCATGGCGGGATACGTGGTACGCAATCGCGTATAGCCACCACGCGCCCGCAAACGCGCTAAATTGGGCAATTCGTTCCGCGCCAGTAACCGCTCTGTAATGTGTGGGTCAAAGCCATCCAGCCCGATGACGATAACCTTCTTCATGCCTGGTTCTTCCCTCGTAAAAAGCGAAGCGTACGGGATAGAAAGGTCATGAATCGTTGCCAAATCAGCAGAATAAACCCAATCACTGCGGCTGCACCTGAAGCCAGTGGCAGGACAGAACCTGGATCGGTATAAAGGATGATCAGAAATTGCGTTGTTTGAATCGTGGATGAATAGTGTAAAAGAAAGGCGTTAACTAAAGACGATGAAATCATTATTTCATTCCTTCCAGATTTGGCACGCGTGCAGACACACGTGTCACCCGCACCGCGCAGGTGAAATTGTTTATGGATGATGTCCTCGCAAAGCGGATATAAATATGGCGGCGTAATTCAAGTAAGGCAGGGAGGCCTATTTGCGATCACCGCTCTTGATAATCGTGTCGCAGAAAGAAGGGGAATCTTTCGCTTCTCAGTTAAAAAGACGACGAAGACTCAAGCGAAGTTGCTCAAAAGTTATCAAGACTTAGTAAAGTTTGTAAGGGATGTAAAGTCTGAGTGGAAGAAGGTTCAAACCGGCGTTCTAAATCAAAACACGATTTCGCATTTCGCTCATATTTCCGGCGTGATCCAATGCAGAAGCCCGCACGCAGTAAGGGCGTCACAACATGCCCTCGTTTAGAGCGACCGCAATGCAGAAGCCCGCACGCAGTAAGGGCGTCACAACATGCCCTCGTGCTGCCCTTACTGCGTGCGGGCTTCTGCATCCTGCCTTTCCGCCTACTTTGGCTGGAATCAATGTGACGCTGGCTTTGCTTGTACTCGGTTCCTCCTCAGTTTATTATGCGGCTTCGTTTTTATCTGGTAAGCAATGCTGAACCTATTTTGAGGAGCAAACTATGAGTATGGAAGCTCTCGGCATGGTCGAGACAAAAGGATTCATCGGTGCGGTCGAAGCTGCCGATGCTATGGTCAAAGCGGCGAATGTCAATTTGATCGGACGCGAATACATCGGCGCAGGCTATGTTACGGTGTTCGTACGTGGCGATGTCGGAGCGGTCAAAGCCGCCACAGATGCAGGCGCAGCAGCCGCGCGTCGCGTCGGCGAATTGGTTTCTGTCCACGTCATTCCCCGCCCACATTCTGAAGTCGAGCGCGTGTTGCCGAAAGGAAATAACGCGGCGAAAAAGTAGGTTAAAGGTGCTAGATGCTGGATGCTAGATGCTGGACCGAAAGGCTCCTAGCATCCAACATCTAACATCCAGCATCTCTGAAACAATGCTCGACCCAGACCTCCAATCCATTCAGGCCGCGCGCGATTTGGTTGAAGCGGCATATCGAGCGCAAACTGTTGTTGCGGGCTTCGATCAAGCGAAAATTGACGCGATTTGTGAAGCGATGGCGACTGCTGCGCAACGGGAATCCATGCGGCTGGCGCAATTGGCGCATGACGAAACAGGCTATGGCGTTCCAGCAGACAAGAATGTCAAAAATCTGTTTGCGGCAGTGGACATCCACAACTATTTCCGCAATCTGAAAACCGTCGGCGTCATCAATGACAACGGCTCCGTCGTTGAAATCGCTGCGCCGCGTGGTGTCGTTTGCGCGATCATCCCGTCAACAAATCCGACCTCGACAGCGATCTTCAAAATTCTGATTTCGATCAAGTCGCGAAATGCGCTGGTGCTCTCGCCACATCCTTCGGCCACGCGTTGTGTGATTGAAACGGCGAATGTGATGCGCGCGGCGGGCGTGGCAGCAGGACTGCCAGCAGAGGCAATTGGCTGCATTGAGAAAACGACGCTCGAAGCGACGAACGAATTGATGAAGCATCGCAAGACGGCGGTGATTCTGGCCACGGGCGGCACTGGTTTGGTGCGGGCGGCCTATTCTTCAGGCAAACCGGCGTTCGGTGTCGGGCCGGGCAATGTTCCCGCCTTTATCGAAAAATCTGCCGATGTGCCGAAAGCTGTGCGCGACATTTTGGCAGGCACCTGTTTTGACAACGGCACAATCTGTGCATCCGAACAATCGGTCATCGTAGACGCCAGCATTGATCAGCAGGCACGCGAACAATTCATCGCACAGGGCGCAGTGTTTCTGAATGGGCAGCAAACTGATCTGCTTGCCAAATTAGTCGTCACGCCCGAAGGGAAATTGAATCCGAAAATTGTGGGTAAGCCTGCGACGTGGATTGCCGAACAGGCGGGTTTCCTTGTCGCACCAAACACGCGTTGCCTGATCGCCGAAGTCGGCGGCGTGGGACGCGAATATCCGTTGTCGCTCGAAAAACTTTCGCCGATTCTCACTTACTATGTTGTGAACGGCGTCGAAGAAGGTTGCAAGCGCTGTGATGAAGTGTTGCGCTATGGCGGAATGGGACATACATCATCCATTCATTCGCGTGATCGAGGAGCGATTATTCGTTACGGCGAGTTGATGCCAGCAGCGCGTATCGTCGTGAATTCGCCTTCAACGCACGGGGCAATCGGATATTCGACGGCGTTGGTGCCTTCGATGACGCTGGGCTGTGGTTCGTGGGGTGGCAATGTAACTTCGGATAACATTTCGCCGCTGCATTTGATGGACATTAAGCGCGTTGCCTTTGAAACCCGCGCCGTCACGACGCCAGGCATTTCACCCGCAATGGCAAATCCGGTTTCTTCGGTTATTCCACAAGTATCCTCACAGGTGTTGTCCACAATTCCATCCGCAGGAAATCCTGTCCCAAAGCTTGATCGCGCTGCGGTAGCGGATTTAGTCGAACGATTTCTGACTGCGCGCAAACCCAAAATCTCCCTGCCCGTCCCGCCAACTCCCGCGCTCAATCCGCAACCAGAACCACCTGCACCACCTAAGCCACCCGCGCCGCCAAAACCACAGCCCGTTCCTTTCGTTTGCGAAGACGACGTACGCAGGGCGCTCGACAAAGGCGAGAAAATTTACATCAATGCCAAAACGATTTTGACGCCGTCTGCCCGCGATCTCGGCACCGAGAAAAACATCTTCGTTAATGCTTAAAAATGTACGACAGGCGGCCCGCCTGTCACGCTCCTCAAAATGAGGCTCGTGATAAGTAGGCTCGTGATCGAATGTGAAGAGTGTTACTACGACGAAGGTCGTAGGGACAGGTAAATTAGACCGATGACAGGCAAGCTGCCTGTCGTACATTCAGACAACCAAGGCACAGCAATTGCCCAATCACAAAATGTCATCGGCAATGTTCATTTGTCGGTGAAAACTCCGCATTTCGTGTGGAAATTTTCTATTTCCTGAGAAGATTTTCGCAACGGTCTGCGAAATATTTCCAACGTTTCATAGTTCAGTGATCTGGGCCAGTTCGGTTGAATTTAACTTAATTTCATACCCGTTATTTTTTATCGTTTGACCGTTCAACCATCAATCGGACGTTTGTCCTATCCCCTCTGGAGGCAATTGCAGGGCTATGAAACGCACCTTTCTCTTACTCGTTGTTGTCGCTGTCGCAGGAGTCTTTTGGTCGCAACAGAGCAGTAGCGCCAATGGCACATCTGCCAAAACTGTTACCTTCTCGAAAAACGTTGCCCCGATTTTCAATGCCAAATGCGCCGAGTGTCATCGCCCCGGCGAAGGCTCGCCGTTTTCGACCTTGGCGTACAAAGACGTCCGTCCGTGGGCGCGCTCAATCCGCGAAAAAGTCACGCAAAAAACAATGCCGCCGTGGCACGCCGATCCGCACTACGGCACGTGGGCCAATGATCGCCGACTGACACCAGAAGAAATCGAAACCATCAAAACCTGGGTAGAGCAAGGCGCTCCTGAAGGCAATCCGAAAGACCTGCCGCCGATGCCCAAATTCACCGAAGGCTGGACGATTGGCAAACCTGACATCGTGATTCCGATGCCGGAGGCATTCACGCTGGAAGCCAGCGGGCCGGACGAATATCAATACTTCGAGGTTGATCCCGGTTTCAAAGAAGACGTGTATGTGCAAAGCGCCGAAGCACGTCCCGACAATCGCAAAATCGTGCATCACATCATCGCTTTTATTCGGCCTCCGGTAGCTGCAACAGCCGCCGCCAAACCGCGACCGAATCTGAGCAAAGAAGAATTGGCAGCCTTGCGAGCGAAGATGGAAAAGGAATCGCCTGTCTATCGCGAAGGTTTTCTGGTTCGCACGAAGCAGGAGGCACCTGTTTGTGACGATGGGTGCAACGATCCGAAGGGCGGACGGCTCGGACGCGCGGATCGCGGCTCAGAGATGGAAAACGGGCAATTGCTTGCGGGCTATGCGCCGGGCATGAATCAGGCAGTGTGGGAACCGGGAACAGTGAAGAAAATTCCCGCCGGGTCTAAAATCCTGTTCCAGATGCACTATTCCAAAGTCGCAGGCAGCGTGCAAAAAGATCGCTCCAGCATCGGCCTGGTGTTGGCGAAATCGGAGCCGAAAAAACTGGTTCACACCATGGGCATTTCCAACAATGCCTTTCTGATTCCAGCGGGCGCAGACAATCACAAAGTTACGGCTTGTTGGACTGCCCAAAACGACATCCACATCATCAATTTCATGCCGCACATGCACCTGCGCGGCAAAGCCGTTGAATACAAGGCCATCTATCCGGACGGCAAAACGGAAATTCTGCTGAACGTGCCCAACTACGATTTCTCGTGGCAAACGGCGTACTACCTCAAAGAGCAGAAGGTCATTCCCAAAGGGACGCGGATTATGGTGACAGGCTATTTCGACAACTCGACGCGGAATAAATTCAATCCTGATCCGACTAAAATCGTGCGATACGGCGAACCGACCTACGATGAAATGATGATCGGTTGGATGGATTACACGCAGGACAACGAATTAGCCAAACAATCTGTTGCCAGCAAGTAACCAAGTTCCCTCTTTCACGAAGGCGCGCGAAGAAGCGCGGTGTGGTGCAAAGAAAGAGCTTCGTGCGCCTTCGTGGATTCATTCCTCTACACAAAGCAATGTAACGAGGTTTCATCATCGTTTCGCAATACTTTTATCACTTGCCCCACGAGCGGGGTTGAGGTATTTCCTTCTCGCTTCGGTCAGCTTGCTCCTTTTTCTCGGCCTGCTGATCCGTTTTCGTCAAACTTCCTGCGTATTTATTTGAAGCCCTGCCCCAAATTTTAGCTGGAGCTCCCCGATTTCCCCTTACTGAGCTTCCCCCGTCGTGTTTGAAAAGAAATGTAGAAATGCCTGCGCAAAGAAGCCCCCTGCATAATTCAATAGCCCCGCACTGGAAGATGAATAAAAACGAAATGACGCGTTTTAGTGGCAGATGGAGCGTTGGCGAACTCAATTCGCATCGCACCTAAATAACCAGATAAATACGCAGCAAAAAGTATGAAAATAACCAGCTTGATCCTATTCGCAATCTTACTAATGTCCACAAGTGTATCAGGACAAACGGCCCAGGAATTCCTGGATCGTGGCATCCAGCATTACAAAAACAAACAATACGCTGAGGCCATTCCGCTCTTCACACAAGCGACAAAACTCAATCCAAATGCAACTGCGCCATGGTATAACCGCGCGCAAGCGTATTACTATTCGGGCAATTTTGATCTGGCAATTGCCGATTACTCACAGGCAATACGACTGAACCCGAATTACCTGGATGCGTTGTTCCAACGAGGGCTGGCATACAATAAAAAAGGAAACCACGATGCGGCTATTGCCGATTATTCGCGCGGGATTCAGATAGCGCCGAATGACGCGCAATTTTGGTACAACCGTGGGATTGCCTACGCTGACAAAGAAAACCTTGACGCAGCGTTCGCCGATTACAATCAGGCGCTCAAACTCAATCCCAACTACGTCAAAGCCTTCGTCAATCGCGGGTCGGTGTATTACAAAAAGAAACAATATGAGCCAGCCATTGCCGATTTGAGTACCGCCATCAAATTAGACGCGACCTATGCTGAAGCCTGGGGAAATCGTGGCGTGTGTTACAACGCGCTGAATCAGCCTGATCTTGCGATTGCCGATTTTAATCAGGCGCTCAAAATTGACCCAAATTACGCCAAAGGATATTTGGATCGAGCGATTTCCTACAACAAAAAGAAACAGAACGATGTGGCCATTGCAGACCTGAATCAGGCCATCAAAATCAATCAGAATTTTGTCGGCGCATATCTCTTTCGTGGGGCAATCTATTACGACATCAGGAAATATGACCTCGCCCAAGCGGACATGGAAAAGGTCTTGCAGCTTTCCCCCGGCAATAAGTTGGCGATGGATGTGATGGCAAGGATTAAGGGAACAAGTTCGGTTCCCCCGCCAACAACCAATGCAAGTTCCAAGTCGCAAGCCATTTGGACCAGTGTTTCCCCGACCAAAGGAATTGATACAAACGTCTTACGGCTAGGCGAAGAAAACGGTCAGCGACTTCCCTTGTGCCGAGCAGCGTACAATGGTGGCACGCATCCGGGAAAGATCGTGAATGGCAAATGTCATTTCGCGTATGGAGGAACGGAGATAAATGTCAGCAGTTTTGACGTTTTGACAGCAACACAAAACCCTGCATTCATGCTGAATACCACGGGCAACGGCGAGAAATTTATCGTTGGCGCTGAAAGCAACGGTCAACCTCTCTATTTGTGTTCAGCGGCTTATCAAAACGGCACGCATCCAGGCAAAATCGTGAACGGCAAATGCAACATCACCTGGGGCGGAAGCGAAATCTCGCAGGCTTCGTTTCTCACCTATTATGTTTCCCCCAAAGGAACAGCAACACCCGCACCGTCCAGCACCGCAGCCGCAAACCCCACAGACATGGATGGCTATCTCCAAAAAGCGCATTTGCAATTTCGTGGCAATCAGTTTCGCGAAGTCATTGCGACGACTTCTGCCTGTATCGGAGCGTTTCCGAGTTCCGTTCCCTGCCATTTTCTGCGTGGGCAATCGTATGCTCAACTGGCAATCAATAAGCCGCTCACGGTCTTAGATCCCAAAAAGAAACCGGGCGAACCTGATCCTGATTGGCTGGCAGCGGTGGCAGACCTGACAAAAGTCATCTCACTTGCGCCGGGAAATGCCGAATATTATTACCAGCGTGCCTACATTTATTACCGCAGTGATGGATACAAAACTGAGCCTTACGAATTGGGGCAGGCCGATCTGAAAAAGGCGCTGGAGCTAAATCCAAATCACCTCAACGCAAAGGCGTTGGTGCCCAAGATCAATGCACAGTATGCCAGCAAGCTATTTTCTGACGGCAACAGACAGGTCATGCAAGGGCAACTCTTAGCCTTGCAGGCGGGAAAAGCGAATGAGTCGGTGGATGCCTTTAATGCCGCGATCAGTGACCTGACCAAAGCGATCTCCTATCAGAAAAGCGAGCTGTACCTTAAGCGGCGCGGCGAAGCATTTATGGGATTGAAAAAATATGAGCTGGCCATTGCCGATTACACCGAAGCAATCAAAGTCAAACCCGCAAATGGAGATGCTTTCAATTTGCGGGCAGCAGTTTATCTTGCCCAGAAAAACTATCCGTTAGCACTGGCAGATTACGACAAGGTAATCGCGCTCCCGGATAATTCAGAGACGAAATACGCAAAAATCCAGGCGCTTGTGCAAAAAGGCGACCTCTATCGTGAGACTGGCAAGCTGGATCTGGCCATCGCGGAATATACAAAAACAATTGCGGCGATGCCCGACCACGGGGGCGCAATGCTTGGACGAGGCATTGCCTACTTCAAAAAGGGCGACACCAGGGCAGCCGATGCGGATTTTCAAAAAGTCATTGCCACTTCCTATGATCCTGAAGGCGTGAAAAAGGAGCTGGCCAAACAGGGCATCCCTCCCTACAACAAACTCTATCCAACGACTCCGACCAGAAAATAAATGAACCACTCCTCGCACTATTCCTGCGAGTCAAATCAGGAGGAAATTTTTATGAAGCAAATTCTCACCGTATTACTTTTGCTTTGCGGGTTCACCTTCACGACGAACGCACAATCGTATGAAAAACTGGCAGACGATACATTCAAATACATCAAGGCTGGGACCTTTGGGAAACCGAAAGTCGCTAAAAACACGGCCAAGCTGGCGATTGGACAGGTGCGAGTCCATTACAAATTCATCACGTCCAGAGCATCTGCCGCCAACAAAAACAATGCCGCCGATGTCACGGTCTATCTGGATGGCGAGATGACAAAAGGCGATTTGCAAAAATTGACGGACGAGTTTTACACGATCCTCCAACAAAAGCTGGCCGCAGCAGGCGTCAGTTTTGCGGATTGGAAAGCGATTGAATCCACTGAATATTTCGCTGAACGCCAGAAATCGCAGGAAGACAAAAAGCCGCAGGACAGCGATGGCAAAAACGGACAGGCGTGGCTTTCGTTCTCTGCCTTTGACGGGCCGGTGCTGCTGAAGTGGAGACCCTATGGCAGCCCTGAGCTGGTCGGCTTCGGGCAACTGAAAAAAATGGCGAAGACGGGGAAAACAGCAGGCGGCGATTTTGTAACGTTCGATGTCGTGGTTGATTTCGCCTCAATCATGCTCAATGCCGAAATCAAACAAGACAAGAAAGGCTGGTTTTATGGCGATCCGTATTTCCACTCTGATTACAGCATCGGAGGCAGTATGAGCGTACCTCAAAGCTATATTTTCATGGTGGATGAAAAGAACAACTTCGACATTTATCAGAACGATTTGCCTATCGCTGAACGATTTTCTTTTGCGGGCAAACCATACAAAGACGAATCGAAAGCGGCGCTGAAAACGCAAACATTTTATGGCGGCGAACGACACACGTTTACACCGTTGGTGATTCCGGCCAAGCGTGATTTATACCTGACGGCGGCGCGCCGCGTCTTAAGCATATACGCTGAAATGTTTGCAGCAAAAATGAAGCTTTTGCGCGATGGGACAACCCCATCAGACAATCGAACGGTCGCACAGGAACAACCGAAAGACAGCGGCAAAACGATAGAACAAGTCAATGCACAGGCGAAGCAAAACAACGCGCCAACGCCCGTGACAACTGGCGAATTAACGTCTGCCGCACAGGATGCAGTCAAAGCGGGCAATTTCAAACTTGCCACGCAATACTACGGCGAAATCATCAAAAAATATCCCAACGAACCCGAAGCGTATTTTGCGCGCGGGATGGTATTGATGGATAAATTGAATGACGGCAAAGCGGCTCTTTCTGACTTCTCGAAAGTGATCGAAATAAAGCCTAATTTCAATGACGCACTTGCCTTTTACAATCGTGGCACCATTCACCTGCGCAGCAAGGACTGGAAAAAAGCGATCTCGGATTTTGACGCATTTATCAAAGTCACGCCGACGCACGTAGATGCGTATAACAACCGCGCCATTGCGTATTACAACATCGGCAAGCCAGACGAAGCGTTGGCCGATTTTTCCAATATTATTCGCGTAGATCCAAGGAATGCGCTGGCCTACAAAAATCGGGCCATGCTTTATCGTGCGCGAGGAAATGCGACGCAAGCGCAAGCGGATGAATTACGGGCGGCACAAATTGAACGAGGGCAATAACAATCGGTTGGGTAGGTAGTGCGGGCAATAACATTCCCGACGGTAGCTTACCGATTGAAGGCTGTGGCAAAGATTGATCAGGGCACCGAGATCAGGTCTTTGCCTTTTTCCCAGAGCATGAACAAGCCAAAGCCAACGCTGAACAGGCCAGCCAGGCTTCGCGCGATCAGATTCCATCTGACAAACCGGCTGGCTGTCAGGTGAAAAGGCAAACTCAACAAGGTACTCATCAACATCATGCCGCCAATAGACCCGATGCCGAATACGAGGATGTAAAGAAAACCGACCAGCGGAGATTGAATCGTCGAAAGCACCAGCAACATAAGCGCGGCACTGCCTGCCAATCCATGCACCATCCCAATCCACAGGGGGCGTTTGCTAATCCGGTATCCGTGGTGTGATTCCTCCTGGGCAGAGTGTTTCACCGCTGAAGATTTATCATGCAAATGCGGATGAATGTGGGTGTGGCCACCGTGCTGATGTTGATGCAAATGTAGTTTGCCTCCGCGCCCTATTTTCACCAGCGCATTCACGCCCAGCCCGATCAGCATTACTCCCACCCCAAACTCCAAAAAACTTTCCACGCGTTCGCTGATGGGGATTTTTAGCAACAAAACAACGATCCCCGCCAACAACAGTGAAGTGGAATGCCCCAGTCCCCACAAACCGCCCACCAGTGAAGAACTAAGCCAGCTTCGGCGTTCACTGACGATGGTGGAAACAGCCGCCAGATGATCAGCATCCAGCGCATGTTTCACCCCGAAGACAAAACCTGTCCCCAGTAAGGCTGAACCATAAACAGTGGTCGTTTGCAGGGCGAAAAGAATTTCAGTCATAGTTTGTGGTTTCCGCTGCAAGCAGTGTAGCGAAGCTGGGCTGAAAAGCAAATTTCAAGCGACGCAGAACAGGACTGTCTCAACGTGGTTTGATGACGCGCGATGGCACATCCCGCTTGCCATCACGGCGCGTGCGATCTGTACGAGAAGTAAAATTAAAGTACGCCACAGCCGCATCGTGATCGGAGATGCGTTCGGGGCGATTGCCATCATTGCGATAGCTTTCAGGGAAATCCGCATTGCAACGAGCAAACGCCATCCGGCTGAAGAAATTCATTAAGGGCGCGTTGACCAACTCGTGATCAATGGTTTGTGCATTGCCATTGAAACTATACGAGTACCGTTGTTCCGCAGGCACCAGCTCAATCAAATCCGTCAAATCAGGATTTACCAGATCAGCGCTCGCAGTCAGCACCTGCTCCAGCGGCGTGGGGGTGCCTTTGATCGTGCCGAGGATATCCACAAATCCATCGTTGAATTGATACGCGTTGTAATCGCCCACAGAAATGATCCGCTCGTTCGGATTGGCCTGCTGACGCGCCTGAATCAAGCGTGCCAGGTACTCCGCCTGCGCACGACGCTTTTCGCGCACACGAGCACCGCCTGCGGCATCTTCCAGGCCAAGCAACGAACGCAAGTGATTCACGATGACCGTGAGAGGAAAGCTCACCCCATCAGCGGAATTTACGGTAGCGCGCAACACCAACGGCGGACGGTCATTCAGCGTTTCAGTTAGATTGGTGGAGGGATTCACAAAGCCAGCATCTTTGCCCTCCTGCGTGACGCTTAGAACCTTGACGCGAGATGTTTTGACCAGAAAGCCAACATCAATACCACCGGGGTCATTGCCTTCTTCCAGGTATGCCGCGTACTTCGGGTCGCCCTGACCTGTGGCAACTGCATCCGCATTGATTTTATTGGCCACGGACTGCAAAGTCGTGAGGTTTTCCATTTCCTCGACACCAATAATGTCGGGCATCTGCAAGACGTTGCGAACCACCAAGGAGGCTTTCTGCAAACGGCGACTGAAAGCTTCGCTGGTGAGGACGACCTCATTCACGCCGGGATCATCGGTGGTATCGAAAAACCGTTCGAGATTCGCCGAAGCAACGGTGAATTCGTTGGCCGATGCAACAGGCACAGCCACAGCGCTGAGATTTCCGCTCACATTCGCCTGCGTTTGGTTGCCGGGCAACGGCAGGATCGTATACGTGCGCGAGCCGTAATCCAGGATGCCTTTTACGTTCGTGAGAATCACGCCGGAAGTGACTTCCAACGCTGCGGCCCCCACAAGCATATCGGTGTCTACGCGCAATCGTTCTGGATTTCCATCAAAGCGCGGAATCGTCGCGGGCAAGGTCGTGGGCACTTCGACGCCAGGTTCACGAAACGGGCGTGCAATGCCAGTAATCACCGCAAAAAACATCCCGTTTGAGGTTGCTGTCGCCGAGGCTTCTCCCCCACTTGCAAAGAAGCCGCCCGTTGGCGACACGGCAGTGAGAGAATCAATATTGACGAGCATCCCTTCGTATTTTTCCAACTGCTCGTTTGAGCCTGCGGGATTCGTATCGGCAGCAGTGAGCGTCACTGCCGCAGGCAATGGATTGTTGCCTGACAGCAGCGTGACAAATGGCGCATTGCCGATCTCAGTGACAGGCGGACTATTGGGATCAGCAGATGGCCGAAATTCAATCACCGTCCCCATCACCTGCACTTCATTGCCCGGCGAGGCAGAGGCTGGTGGCGTGGTGCTGGTAAAAACAAAAATGCCTTCCGATGTGTTTGGATCATTGTCAGGTGTCGCAGACTGAAGAAAAAATCCATTGCTTTTCACACCCGTCACGATGCCAGTGGTCGTCACCACCGTCCCAACCAATGGCGAAGCACTGCCACTGCCCTGGATCGCATTGATTGCTGTGATCGTGGGCGGAGGCGGCGGCGCATCTCCGGTTTTTGGCGTCAGCGAAAAATCATCAATCGCCAGGCCATCATCCGCACCACTGGCATTACTATCCGTCCAACGAATAAAGAACGTTGCGCCATTCGGAATGTTTAGCCCGGTGATGTTTGCACTGACAGTCAAACGATTCGCGGCATTGTTGCCATCCAGCGCGCCCGTAGTTCCGGTCGTGACAGGACTGGAAAAATCCAGCGCATCCACATTCATCCAACTGCCATCCGTCAACCCCGTAGCGTCCAGGCTGTACTGAAAATCCAATCGGTCGGCGCGCCCCACCGTCCCCAGTCGCCATTGTTCCCCAGTGAACGAAACCACCATGCTTGTGATCGGTTGGCCCGTGTTGTTGGTAAACCCCGCGCCAATTGTCGAAATGACGCTGCTGCTCTGCAAACTCCCAAAAGCACGATCACTGCCGACGCCAAAGCTGTAAGTATCGCCCGTGTTATTTCCCCCATCGCCTGCCCGATAGTTCGCATCCGCCCCAGTTCCCGTTTCGCTCAAGCTCCAACCGAGAGGCAAAGTTGATGATGTGCCTGAGATGACTAGCGAATCAAAGTTTTGTGTGTAAGCAGTACCGATGGCAGTCAAACTAATGCCCGTAGCAGCAATTGAAGGAGATAAGCGCAGCAGTACCAGAAGAAGAGATAAAGCAAGCAGCGTAAAAGTCGTGACACGGCTGAATCGTTTCATTGGTTTTCTCGTTGTAGGGAGCGCGCATAGACTACTCGCAGGGCAAATTACGTTCTCGCTGTTCGCTGAGGCAATTTGAATAAATCACCAACGAGGCAGCGGAAGCTAGGCAAAAGCCGCTCGCACATCAGCGCATCGTTTCCCGTCAGGATTTTCACTTCAGTGAATGAATGATAAATCGTCACCATCTTCGATTCCGGCGCAACCAGCTAAACTTCGTCAGGATCAAGAGTAATTGATTCTTCTAAAACAGCTTCCATAACTTGCACCTCATTGCGTGGGAATCGGCGGGAGCATTGTAGCGTAAGAGTGAGGCCGTACCAACATCCCCAGCTTGGCAGGATTGCAGAAAGCAAAATCTATAAATATCGTGCAGACACTACAGTTCACAATCCAGTAAAGTTATTGTGGGCTAAAAAGGAATACTATCGAATCGAGCGGTGGAACAGCAAAAGTCTCTTCATAAATCTAGTCTTCTCTGTACATAAAATAGAGAAGCAGGGCATAAACTGGAATCGCTAGACAAGTAAGTCCACCTAAAATATTGATTGATGTTGATTTTCCTAATAGTCCTGTTGCACCAATAAATAGGAGGAGAGGAAACACCATTATTTTAACAAGCAACCGCACATCCGAACTGAATCCCCAATAAAAGCGAAGCAGTTTTACGAAAGGTAAAAAAACGAAGGGGATAGCCTTCTTCGCGCCTTCAGGTCTTTGATGTAGAGGGGGCAGCATAACGCGATTTGGCGCTGTGGCCGATTTGGGGACAAGTTTTGGCGGCGCAGGTTTGGTTTGGGGTGGCAGTTCAGGCGGTGCCTCTCGCTTGTTGGGTAGCGATGGTTCAATCACTTTGCGCAGCGCAACACGGATGGCTTCGGAGGTCTGTAGCGCGCGCAACATTTCTGTTGCCGTCTTGAA
Source organism: Acidobacteriota bacterium (assembly GCA_018268995.1). Classification (GTDB taxonomy): domain Bacteria; phylum Acidobacteriota; class Blastocatellia; order RBC074; family RBC074; genus JAFDVL01. The sequence goes on from JAFDVL010000003.1 coordinate 20,331, forward strand.
CCGCGCTTCTGGCTGCTTCTCCATTGCTCTTGTCACCGCCTGTTGCAGATCTGTCGGCACGTTCGCAGGCAAGGCGGGTAGTTCTTGGAAGCGAATTGCTTTTTCCACTTCCCAACTGGTTTGTCCAGTAAAAGGCAGTTGTCCCGCCAGCATTTGATAAAGCATCACGCCGACTGACCAGACATCAGTTTGTTGATTGCGTTTTGTGTCAAATGTTTCGGGAGCCATATAGACCGGTGTCCCCGCGATGATTGAGCTTTTGGTGAGATCAAGGAAACGTGCAATGCCGAAATCTGTGATAAGCGGAGTCGTTCCGCGCAACAAAACATTATCTGGCTTCAAATCCCGATGAATGATGTTGCGCGCGTGCAAATGCGCGAGTCCGTTCAGAATGCCGCGCGTCATCTCAACTGCTGCTTCGACGGATGGCGCGCGTCCGCCGTGTTGTTTCAGCCAATCGCGCAACGAACCATCAGGCGCATATTCGCTGACGATGGCGACATAATCCTCGTAAACATTGGCTTCGATAAAGGGCAACACATTGGGATGGCCACTGGCAGCTAACCAAATCTCGGCTTCTTGTTTGATCGCATTGAGGTCTACGTCGTCATCGTGCGGGATTTTGAGCGCGACTTCAGGCGCCACAAATGCAGTAATATTTTTTGCCAGCCAGACTTCGCCAAACCCGCCTCTCCCGAGTTTTTTGATGAGTTGATAGGGGCCGATCTGATCATTAGCTCTTGGCACGTGAGGCTCCTCCGTAAAATGAGAATGCTAAGCTGCGGAAGCTATGGTAAAGCACTCCAATGGGCGCGGCAAAGACTTTTATTGAAGCCTTTGGGAAGGAGACAAAACCGTTACCACCTAATTCACTACCTAATTGAATAGATAAGACCCAATTCCAAAATCACTCAATGCCCTGGCCCGAAGAACACCGCATTCATCACCATCAGATTCAATCCATCTAAAAACGCCCGATAATTCGGCTCTTCGGCAAAGGCGATCACGTGCCCTCCACCGATGCGCGAATACATCAGGAAAGATTTGCCGGGCAATTGTGCCTGGGCATCTTCCCACATCAAACCACTCAAAAGCATTTTCCCTTCGGGCAAATAGCGTGCGACGTTGACGCCCTTATCCAATTTCAGCGGCGTGAAAATGCGATTGCTTTCGACAATGGTGTTCGTCGTTTCGCCATAGCCGAAGCCCAACCAGTGTTCCTGGTTCACTGACAATCGGGCAATCGCACCGGGCGTATTTGAAGGGAATTCGTCTTCGGGTTCGATAGCTTTGTCTACGGCGCGGCTGGCTTCTTCAGGTTGCACGGGTGGCTTGCTTGCATCGGTTTTCGCTTCGGCGGGTTTGGTGTCAGCTTTTTTCCGCTTCTCCAGCTTCGTCGCGAGCAAGCCGACTTTTTCATCCGCCGCCCACGCGGACGCTTCGCCAATCGTGATCAACGTGCCGCCGTTCGCAATCCAGTCGCGCAGACGTGCAGCGTTGAGCATTTGCGAATAACCACCGCGCGAACCTTCGGGCAGAATCAGCACGTTGTATTTGCTGAGGTCGGCAAAGCCAAGTTGTTCGGTGCGAATCGTCGTCACCGGATAGCCGTATTTTTGCTCAATCAGGTAACGCACCCACCCGACCGAATTCGTTGAGGTCGGCGTGTTATAGGCTAGTGCGACGCGCGGCTTTTTCAAATACTGCACATTGGAACTGCCGAGGTTGATGCCGCCATCTACCCACGAATCGTCCGTGGAATAAATGTCTACGCCATAGGTTGCTGCGACCTTTTGCAGGCGTTCGTGCAAATCAGCCGGATTATCTTTGACCTTGATGAGCAACGAGCCGCGTGGATAGTTGTTGCCGCCAAGCGTGAAGCCCTTATCAGCGCTATGCACGCGAATATCCTGACGAAACAAATCAGCCAGGGCCATTGCAGAAGCCTGCGAATTCCACGGCAGTAAATAGGCAAGGTTCGCTTTTGCGCCTTTGACACTGCCTGGATAGTTTGGCCTGTCTTTGAGCAATGTGAACTGGCCTTTGGATTCAGCCTCGGCAGTGTACGCGGTCACGTCCCACAACAACGGCAGCGACCACGCCGTGACATCATAAAACTCATCGCGCTGGCGGTTGTTAAGTCGCTTGCGTTGTTCGTCAATGAATTCCTTGTCCTGCTCGGTTTTCTTGTCCATCAACGTTTTCAGCAAACGTTTCGCAGGTTGCGCGAGCGATACAATGTATGTGCCTGCCGGGAACTGGCGCGATTCCAATTTGTCTTCGTAGTAATCACGTGCTTTTGCATTGGTGAACGCAGCTTCGGCGCGTTTCACCTCAATGCCATTGTTCATCAGCATTGCAGCGAAGCGGTCGGCTTTGCGCGCGTCGTTGCCGGGCGCGATGATGTATTCTTTGACGACTTCGTTTTTGCCTTCTTCGACAGCCGTGCGGCGATATTCATAGAAATATTTCAGCAAAGATTCGCGGTTGTTCGCTGTGTTTTCAATCGTCGAGAGTGAAGAGATGAAATGATGCTGTACCGAATCGCGGTAGTGCATCACGGTTTCGTCATCGCGTCTTGCGACAAGACCACGCACCGAAGCCTGTTCATACGTCATCCCAATCGAGCCGTGAAACGTCGGCCAGCCTTCGCCATATCCCGGATAAAATGCGTCGTAGCCTTCACGCGTAAAATAGTCAAAGCGAAATTTATCAAACCACTTCGCATTGTTGCGTCCAAATTTCGTGAACCATTCGATCTGAAATTTCGGCATGTTCGGGTTCAGCGGCAAGGCTTGCGGTGCGAAGTAATAACTGCTGTTCGTCCCCATTTCGTGCAGGTCTACAAACACAAGCGGAAACCATTCCAAATAAGCTTTGGCGCGCCCCTGCGTTTCGATTTGCGTTTGTGCGAACCAATCGCGGTTCATATCAAACAGGTAATGATTTGTCCGTCCGGCAGGCCAGGTTTCATTGTGTTCGGCAGAGGATATATCTTCACTCGGCCACCGCCCAACATTTTGCCGAAAGTAGTTAATAAAGCGGTCGCGTCCATCAGGATTTTGCATCGGATCAATGACGATCACGGAATTTTTCAGTGCGTTGTCCACGAGCGAATCGCCCTGCGCGGCAAGCAAATGATACGCGGTCATCAACGCGGCATCTGTGCTGGAAATTTCGTTGCCGTGAACTGAATATGCCAACCAAACAAGGGCTGGCATTGAGGCAGTCAGCCGATCAGCTTCAGATTTGGAAATCAGGCGCGGATCGGCAAGCTTGCGCATTCCGGCTTTGATTTCATCAAGGCGCGCGATGTTTTCGGGGCTGCCGATGGCAAGGTGATCGAGCGCTTTGCCTTCCCAGGTTTCGCCGTGTCGGAAAAGTTTGACGCGATTGGGTGCAGCTTTTTCGAGCGCCTGAACATACTTTTCCATTTCGTGATGGAACGTGATTCGTTCGCCAACTTCATGGCCAACAATCTGCTTGAGGGTGGGAATCGCGGCGTCATATTTTGCGCCGGGAAAATATTCAAAATTTTGCGCCAAGGCCGAGCTTGAAAGGCTGAGAACAAAGAGAAAGAAACAGAATGAAATCTTCACGGGGGTCTCCTGTAGCTAAAAAACAATCAGCCACGAAATTCGTGGCTGATCTGCGATTCAAAATTTTTGCGGAGGCTTAGCTTTTCTTTCCACCCTTGCCGAAGGAGCGGATATGTGTCAGGACAGCGCTTACCTGAGCAGGCTTCAAAGAATCTTTGAACCCAGGCATTGAGCCTTTTCCTTCTTTGATTATATTGAGCCATCCACCACGACTGGCAACTTTGGCCAGGTCAGGGGTGAAGTTCTCAACACCTTTGCCCCCGGCTCCATGGCATTTTACGCAATGTTGATTGTAAACCGTAGCACCGCCGCCCCCAACAGCATTTTCAGGGGCCGCAGCCTGTCCCGACCAAGTCATAAATACAAAAAGCATAGATGCGCTGAATACAGCCATCAGCGTAACCAGTTTTTTCATGTGCAGTCTTCCTATCCTTTTCAAAAAATATCCAGCGAAATTTCGCGTTGATGTTAGAGTCAGTCTGTAGGTAAAGGGGATCACAGACGTTGCACATCGTAAAGGCAAAATACAGTAGAAATCAAGTCAGTTGCCCTCGTTCCACCTCCGCCAAAGCCCAAAATCCTGCGCCTTTCCTACTTACGCATGAGCACCAAATCTACTGTTCAGACATTCAGCTTTTGCTGAAATTTATAGCAACAAGCGGTTATTTTTACCTTTTCAGAAAAAATTTTTGGGTATATTTTTAGCCCGGAATTCACTACTTGATCCCAACATAATATTTCCTGAATTTCCACATTATATTCTCTTGTTACGGCTACCAACCACAACATACAGTATCCAACTTAAACACACTCTTAAGCTGAAAACCAATCGCCAGCATTCGTTTCAAGTCTCACATTAGCCTGAGCAGCTAATGTCGTTGAAAAAATTGGCTTTACAGCATTTATAGGTCGTGCTAGTGTTTCTCGTGTCGGTCTGATGTAATGAGTTCTACCGCGCTCCCTCAATCGGAAGTCTTTGACGCAAATTAACATAAAACAGGCATTAGTCAGTCCTAGTGAAGCCCACAACTGGAGGTGTTAACTTGAAACAAGGTATTTATTCGTCCACCACGAGAACGTATCCTAATCAACTTTTTGTCGCGCGTACTTCGGTCGCCTCGCTTCGGATTCCCAACTATGCCTGGATTGGTATGGTGCTGATAGCAATGGGACTGCTGGCGACAGCAACGATTTACCGCGAACGCCAAAGCCTACGTGCCGCGCAGGCCTCTTACAATCACACCCAACAAAAATTTCAGGAAGCGCAGATTACCAATGAATTAATGCGCAAGGACTTGCAGACCATACAACAGGATAAAAATACCATTGCCCGCGAAGCACAGAACAAACTTAATTATGTGCGCCGCAACGAAGTGGTGGTGGTCGTACGATGAGACCTTTGGTGAAAGAATGAGAGAGCAATGCTCTTTCATTCTTTTCCACTTAGCCAGCTTTCCAGGGTCTGCCCGGTGCGTTCTTCAAATTGCGTTTTTAGTGCTGGCAAATAGCCATTGTTTTCATCCACGTACATTCGCTCAATCCGTCTAAGCGGAAAAAACACGGTGGCCGGATAAATTCCAGATTCGCCTTTCACCAACATCCGCAACAGTTCATCAAAGCTATTCAAATCAATTCCACGCAGGCTAATTCCGGCGGCGTGAATTTCGTCCAGAATGCCCCAGAATTTTTCTCGTGGTTCACACAAACTAACAACTACACAAGCACCTGCTTCAATCTTCATTAATAAGGTTTTCCTCTCAAAATTTAGAAATCGGACACGAGTTAGACTCGCGATTATTGAGACCAAGACGTAGGAGTGCGATCCCAGCGATGATGCTTCAGTTCAGCCAACAATTCGTCAGATAGCATGACTCCATCGCTGGCAGCACAATTGGATTCCACATGATGAAGCTTGCGCATGCCAGGGATAATCGTGCTGACATCTTTGTTATGCAGGATAAACCGCAAAGCAAACTCAGCTTTGCCCATTCCCGCAGGAATCAATGGGAAGACGGCTTCGGCGTGGTCAACTGCCGCATTCAGATTTTCGGGCACAAAGTAAGTATTGCGCCAATCGCCTTCAGGCCAGGTGCTGTCCCGCGTCACGATCCCAGACAAAGTACCTTCGTCAAAGGGAACGCGGGCAATAACGGCGACATCATGTTCAGCGCAGGCGGGAAACAACTCGTCTTCGGGGTTTTGGTCGAAGATGTTGTAAATGACCTGCACCGCATCAATCAAGCCCGTCTTAACCGCACGCACACCATTCCAAGGCTCCCAACGATTGAGGCTGATGCCAATAGCCTGAAATAAGCCTTGATCTTTAAGCGCAGTCATTTTCTTGCTCCAGCGATCATCGTCGAGCCAGCTATCTTCCCATACGTGAAACTGCATTAAGTCGAAACTTTCCAGTCCAGCATTCCTTAGGCTTGAATGCACATACTCCTCAATGTGATCAGGGGGAAAACATTCATCCAACGTGAACTCGCGACGACTCGGCCAGGTAAAGTTTTTAGGAGGCATCTTGGTTGCGGTATAAAGCTTTTTGTCGGGGTTATTGCGGATCAGATCGCCGAGTAAGCTTTCACTGTGGCCAGCCCCATATCCCCAGGCAGTATCAAAGAAATTACAGCCCATATTTACCGCGTGCTGCAATGAAACTCTCGACTCATCATCACTTGACCCCTTCCATCCGGCCATTCCCCACATACCATACCCAATTTCACTCACCTGCCAATTCGTTCTCCCGAATCTGCGATATTGCATTAATAATTCTCCTATTATGATTAAGCTTGCCGTCCCTGAATGAGGACGAAAATTCGCATCAGATAAAATTCAAGATTTATTGCCGTGTTGTGACCTTTCGTTGCAGGGCAATTGCATCAGGACTGCGGGTCTTTTCGGCTTCGCAACCACCCGCCAATGGCAACGCTTGACGGTGTCATGACAGCTGACAAATAGGTAAACCAAGTCAGATCCATCACGACGCCGGGAAATAATCGCGGAGCAAAAACAAGGACGGCGGCACCTAACAGCAAGATGACACCCGCCAAAATCAAGGCATGGGCAAAGCGATAGACTCCTGCAATTACTGCTGCCACATAACCACCAATCAGCGCGGTGCCCGCATTAATCAGCAGTTTGATAACCAGGTAACTGGTCGGGACTGTTTGAAGCTGGCCTGTCGAAGCAGAGGGTGATAGTGATTTGGAAACTAAAAAAGTGGCAATTGCGGCCAGGCCACTCATGACCAAATAACCACCAACGACAGCGCCAATACTTCGACCGTAATCAATTTTATTGTTCATTTAGACGTGTAACCGACGCACTTCAATATCAGTTGTGCGGTCAATGACCTCCTCACATTTCTCGCATTGGTAATATACTTCTTCAGGATATGCCGTAACTCCCATCAGCATTCGCAGCAATCCAAACCAGGTATACCGACAACGCGGAATGATGTGGTAATCGTGTTTATGATAGCCACAGCGACAGGTTTTGAGCTGTGACACTTCAATCGCTACTTCCTCTTGCATAGTTAATTTTTCGGCTCCCGATAGCCGGGCCGAGCGCGAACAACCGCATTTTTGCGGCTGACTTTGATTTGAATCTTGCGATATTTCCCTGCCCTTGATGGATTGGTCGGATAATATCCCAATGAATATTGATTGCGCAGTTCATTCGCAATTTGAGCAAATGTTTCAGGCAAGGAATCCAGAGTATCAGCTCGATGCAATTTCCCCCCCGACTTCACGGCCAACTCATTCAAATATTGGTCGGCGGTTTTGTAGAGATTATCAAGCATTGCCCCGATCCCATCATTTCGGCTGCTGCGTCTTGAGCTACTGCTATCAGGGTAACGCGCATCAGGATAATCGCGCGGTAAACGCCCACTGGCATCCGGGATTCGATTGTCAGGATAACGATTATCGGGGTATCGGTTGTCCGGGTAGCGATCATCGGGATAGCGGTTGCGCCCTGTAATAATGGGAGGATTCGAGCGAATACGATCCAGAACGCCACCACTACTACCACCTGAAGGCACTCGTGTTTCACCGGGAACCGTGGTGGGTGTCGTGCCAAGAGGCGGCGACTTGATCACATCGGAAAGCACGACTGAACCGCCCTGCGCCTGTTGCTGACGCACCAATGCTTCGGTTTCCCAGCGCGTGTCGTAGCGAATCGGATAAACGATAATTCCCGCCTCTTCCACCATACGGATATTGTCATCAAAACGTGTATCCAGGCTTTTCCAATCTACGCCATCACTGAACAACACAATCGCTTTGCGTCCTTTGATTCGGGCCAGATTATTCAATGCCAGTCGCATCGCATCATAAAGTTTTGTCCCTTTGCCTGGGACCATATCGGCAATGGCTTTCTTAAGTTCGGCACGATTGTTTGTGAAATTTCCCCAGTCTCGCACTTCATCGTCAAAGGAAATAATCTTGATGCGGTCAGCGGGTTGTAATTGATTCACAAAGGTAGTGGCCGCACGTTGAATTTGCTCCAGCTTTTCCTTCGTGCTACCGCTGGTATCGAGCATCAGCACCACATTGAATGGTTCTTGCACAGCCGTAAAAAAGGCCAATTCCTGTTGGATACCATCTTCGTAAAGCTGAAACTCTTCCTTCTTGAGGTCTGGCAAATAGACATCACTGCGGTCGCTGACAATCACAGTAAACGTCACCAACGAAGTATCTATTTTGAGCGTTTCCTGTGATTCATTAGGTGACTGTGCGAAGGCACTCAGACAAGCGCTAATGAGCATCAAAACGAAGCATAGTCTATTGGCCATGAGAACTCCTATCTTGGTGTGAAAGTGATCTTACAACTCAGTAGTTGACGTTTCAACTACTCGCTTGTACTATGCGCCTGTTTGTTCTTTCAGAGGCGTTGTGAAGTTCTAAATACGCCGCCTTCTCTCCAGCATCAACGGTGATGCGTGTTTGTTCGGTTTGGACTTACGCAATCGGTTACTTGAGAGCAGGTTCGTTTTTTCTTACCCGGAGCCTTTCAGTTTATTTGTTCGCTGATTGCCGATTGCGTTAGTTAGGGACCGTTCCTACCTACACCATCTCGCTTCGATCAAGTCAAAGGAAACTTTTCATGTCAGTAAAACTCTATGTTGGCAATTTACCATTTTCGATTTCCGAAAATGAGCTGACCGATCTGTTCAGTGCAAGCGGACAGGTAGATTCAGCACAAATCGTGACTGATCGCGAGACAGGACGTTCACGTGGTTTTGGATTCGTCGAAATGGGGGATCGTGATGCTGCCACGGCGGCCATTTCACAATTCAACGGCCACGAAATCGGTGGACGCGCTCTGGTCGTCAACGAAGCACGGCCTAAAGAATCACGCGGTGGCTTTGGCGGCGGCGGCGGCGGTGGTCGTGGTGGCGGCGGCTTCGGTGGCGGGCGTGGCGGCGGCGGTGGTCGTGGTGGCGGCGGCTTCGGTGGCGGTCGTGGCGGCGGCGGTGGTCGTGGTGGCGGTCGTGATCGTGAAGATCGTGGTAATCGTTGGTAAGCGAACCAATTCAGCTACACAGATCGTAACCCTCAGTTATTCTCAGCATCGAATCGTTTCGATTGTCGGACAATAACTGGGGGTTATTTCTTTTCCCTACACTTCTTGTGAAAGACAAATTTCTATTGGCGGATTTTTGATTCTAGCCTACAGTAATAATTTGCACTGACATTCCTAATTACCGCTGAATTACTGCTTATGTTTTCTGAAATCGTTCAAGCCGAAGGCCACTTAGTTGATTCACAAATTCTCTCCAAAATCATGGATCGCGTGATTGAATGCGGTGCAGCCTTTGAGGTGCTGGATTTTTACCTCGGGCGAACAAATGAGGAAATCTCTCGCCTCAAAATGCGCGTCAATGCCAATTCGCAGGAAACCCTTGAAAAAACCCTTGAAGAATTGATTGAGTTGGGTTGTTACGAAAATGAGATTGCCAATGCCACCACACAGTCAGCGGAAGCAGATCGCGTAGTGCCCGATGATTTTTACTCGACTACAAATCATCGAACCTCCATTCGCTATCAAGGCCAATGGATGGATGTTGCCAAGCAACGGATGGATGCAGTGATCGTCGTTTCTGAAAAAGACGGACAGCCTTATGCCGAATGTCGGAAGCTGCGTGACGTACGACAAGGCGAGCGAATTGTCTGTGGTGCCCACGGTGTTCGGATTCAACCTGAATTTAAGGAACGCGACCGCCTGGGTTTCGCGTTTATGGCCAACGACATTTCTTCAGAACGCCGCACTGAAACAGCCGTTCGCAAAATTGCCGAGTTGATGAAACAGGTCAAAGCCGAAGAAAATGGCAAAATCGTTTTTGTAGCAGGGCCGGTCGTCATTCATACCGGTGGAACAAAACCTTTCAGCGAAATTATTCGCAAAGGCTATGTGCATGCACTGCTCGCCGGCAATGCTTTGGCAGTGCATGATATTGAGCACGCGTTATACGGCACCTCTCTTGGAGTGGATCTGGAACACGGTGTGCCCATGGAAGAAGGCCACAAAAACCATATGCGTGCGATTAACTCAATCAATCGCTATGGCTCTATTGCCGGAGCCGTAGAGGCGGGGATTTTGAAATATGGGGTCATGTACGAATGCGTCAAACGAGGTGTCCCCTTTGTGCTGGCAGGTTCAATTCGAGATGATGGCCCACTACCTGACACAGAAATGGATTTAGTCAAAGCCCAGGAAAAATATGCTGAGCAATTGGTTGGAGCCAAAATGGTGATTTGCCTTTCATCTATGCTGCATTCGATTGGCGTGGGCAACATGACGCCATCCTGGGTACGAATGGTTTGTGTAGATATTAACCCAGCAGTTGTTACCAAATTGTCGGATCGTGGCTCAGCACAAACGGTCGGCGTGGTAACAGACGTCGGCGCATTTCTTACTTTGTTGGCACAACATCTTTGATTTTCCAGCGACGATACGAAGTAGCAACATATCTATAAATTTTTCCGATAAACATTGTTGAAAAACTTTTACCATCCTGTTATTATCCGGCTGTCAAAGCGGATAACTCCCAATCGTTAATGAGTAGTGAGGGCTTTTCGTTACCGGCAAACCTCAGAAGATCTCACCACATTTCCGACGACAACTGATTCACTGGACGATGTAATTTGACTCGACCTCAGATTCGTGGTTGATGCAAGAATCCTTAGATTCTTAGGCTCTCTGCGGAATTGAGCGCGCATTGTTCCTGGCGTTTCTCTAAGCGACTACCTCAAACTACGCCCCCACGTAAAAGAGGCTTTTCATGAAGAGAGGTGAGGCGGTAGCTCGTCTCAAGGTGAGCTTACAGATTATCTTGGTTACGCTGAACAGGAAGGAACGTTCACACCTCCTGCCAGCGACCGCCTCAGCTTTATGTAAGTCTTCTGCCAAACTCACGGTCATTGCCAATCTTATTTTCTATCCCGAAGCCTTATCTCTCATTTCCCCTGCTAACAATCCCTGGAGGCGTGTGAGCTTCCAGGGATATTTTTCTCTCAGCAGAGGCCATAGGAATCTGAATATGAAAACATTACATCACACACTGCAAACATTATTTACCCTCACCATTCTGGTCTTAGCCGCAAATTCAGTCTTCTCACAAAATATTGGAGGTAATGGACACAAACAAGGCTCAGTTCTTTTCTATAATGTCTATACCTCAAGCGTGGGAAGCCCAGATCAACAAAACACGCGTCTGAACATCACGAACACCGCGTTCAGTCCGGTCATCGTCCACTGGTTTTTTGTTGATAGCGGCACCTGCGCAATTGCTGACACTTATACCTGTCTGACGGGAAATCAAACTTATAGCTTTCTGGCTTCGGATTATGATCCAGGCGTTACAGGCTATGCCGTAGCGGTGGCAGTGAATGGGCAAGGAATGCCGATAGATTTCGATTCGCTAATCGGGACTGAGTACATTAAATTTGCGAGCGGTCATCAGGCTAATCTTCCAGCAGAGGCTCTTGTCCTGGTGAATCCTGCGGCAGCAGTTTTTCAAGTAGCCGATTCAGGCGGAACATTGGTTGACCTGGTTTTTGATGGCGCTGGGTATGAACGGCTGCCCTCTGATCTCGCCCTGGACAATATTCCAAGCTTGGTGGACAGCAACAACACGATGCTCATTCTCAACCGCATTGGCGGCAATTTGGGCGAGCTTACCAGCAATATCGGGACCTTAGGCGGGTTGCTTTACAACGATGTTGAGAAGGGTTTCAGTTTCAGCATCCGCACCAGCGGCTGTCAGGTGCGCACGACGTTGAATGACGCATTTCTTCGGACTTCACCACCTTTATCAAAAGTCATCGGAACTGGTTCATCCGGCTGGATCAGACTTTTCACAGTAGAGAAAGTGGACAATTCGCCGCAGGGCGGGACCACTGATGCGCGAGCGATTCTAGGTGCGATGATTAACTTCAACCCTAATGCACAAACAACGGGGCAAGGCTTTAATCAAGGACATAACTTACATCACCTGATATATGCACCGTCTGCTAAATTGCGGATGCCTGTGATCGTACCACCGACTTGCTAAATCAAATCTCCATACATCGAGATCGGATGGAGAAGACGGGCAGAGTTCAGACAGAAACCATGCCGGATTTCTTGCTGACCTTGTTTGTCTATCATTCTCGTCTCTTTGTTGTGAGTTCTGATATAGCCACCAGGACTGGCAGAAGAGGAAAGACGGAAACCGTCGGAGAAACCGCGACAGAAAATAAAGTGTGATCTATTTCGCTGTCGCACTTCCCCTCACTCCTCGGCGCTTCCCTTCGCTTCTTCTGCTGGTCTTTGGCCTTCAACCCAGGCTTCGCCATCAGCAAAGATTTCTTTTTTCCAAATTGGCACCGTTTGCTTTACGCGATCAATAGCGTAATGGCAAGCTTCAAAAGCAACGCGGCGATGTGGTGACGTAATGACAATGGCGATGCTTGACTCAGTTACTTGTAGCTCGCCAAAGCGATGAATGATTCCAATGTTGATGACATCGGGCCAGCGCTCATGGATTTCGCCGCCGACTTTGCGCATTTCTTTGACGGCCATTGGCGCATACGCTTCATAGTGCAAGCTCACCACAGGACGGCCTTTCGTTTGCTCCCGCACAACACCATCAAAGGTCACAATTGCACCGGCAGCGCCTGTCAACAAACGTTGTTCGAGCGCAACTTTATCAATCGGTTCGCGCGTGATTTCGTAAATATCTTCTGTTTGGGGCGGCATAGTTTCGGTTCTATTTTCGCATCCGAGATTTTGTTAGTTTCGTCTTTGGTTTCGGATTGGCTGCGCTGTAACGCTTGCGCATGAAAGATTGTTGTCCACTGGGAATGATCTCTGCACCGCCCTCACAAACGGCTTCTTTTCCAGTTTTATCTGAAATCGCAACTTGTGAGGTTAATGGTTGGGGATTCTGACTAGGCTGCGCAAATGAAAGCGAGCCAAGCAAGAATAATGCGGCGGCGGAAAATTTTGTAATACAATCTTTCATAAATACAACCCTGATAAAAATGAGGCAGACAAATTCTAACGAAAACCCACAAATCCAGCAATTAGAATACTCGTCGAAGGCCAGACCAAAATTATTCATTTCGCTGAGAGAGTTTCGTTTACTACAGCCTTGAATTGGCGCAGAGGCTTCCATATAATCCGCCTCGTTTCTGGTTCTGAAAAGAACAAAACACCTTCAATTGTTCGACTACTAATGAGCATTCACCTCGCCCAAGTTCAATCCGAACCCGCCCCCTGCGAATACTGTCGTGATACAGGCTGGGAGTTAGTCGAGGGCAAAGGTGTTCGTCCTTGTCGGTGCCGCTCTACAGATCGTCGGACACAATTATTGCAAGCAGCACGTATTCCCAAACGGTACGATGGATGCTCATTTCACAACTATTATCCACAAGGAAATCCGCATTCGCCACAAGCGGCTTCTCAAAGAGCCGCTTTGGCGATGTCACAAGGGTTAGTGGATGAGTATCCCAATTTGGAAATTGGTTTACTATTCATCGGGCCATGCGGCGTTGGGAAAACGCATTTAGCCTCATCCATCGTATCTTCGCTCATCCAGCGCAAAGGGATTTCCTGCCTCTTTTACGATTTTCGTGATTTGCTGAAAGAAATTCAGGATAGCTATAACCCCATCTCGCATAATTCTGAGTTGCGCGTGCTTGCGCCTGTTTATGAGGCAGAGGTTTTAGTCTTAGATGAATTAGGAGCCTCAAAGCCTACGGATTGGGTGCGAGATACGATGACGCAAATCATTAACAAACGATATAACGACAAAAAGCTCACCATCTTTACCACCAATTATCTTGATGAAGTCTCCTCTCCGAACGAAGAAACGCTGACAGATCGCGTTGGTGTTCGTTTGCGTTCCCGTCTGCACGAAATGTGCAAAGTCATCAAAATCACTGGCGATGATTACCGCCTTAAAATCAACAACAATCGCGGACGGAAGTTTTAGAATTTAGCCACAAAGCGCACGGAGAAAATCTGACCTGCCATCCTGTCGCATTCTGTTCTTTTGTATTCCAGGTGTCCTTTGGCTAAAACAAAAAAATCCCACGATACAGTCATAACCACATCGTGGGAATCAAGCAGGAGAAGGAGGGAGGTAAATCGTGAACTTATGCTTAATATTGCGTCATCGTTTGACCAACGGTAATAAATCCGACTTCTCCTTTTTTGGTCACTCTCGTTTCAGCAGGAAGTGTTGGGCGGAGCACAGGCTCGCCAGTTGTCAGGCGTTCATAGTGCGCTGAAATCTTGCGCACATAATCCTGTGTTTCCCGGTACGGCGGGATGCGATTGCCGTACCGGAACACCGCGTGCTCGCCGGCATTGTAACCTGCTAAAGCCAACTCAATATCACCATTGAAGGTGTTGAGCAAAAACCTCAAATAGCGTGTTCCGCCTTCAATATTCTGCGCAGGATCGTAAATATCCGTCACGCCAAAGCGACTTGCAGTAGCGGGCATGAGTTGCATCAGTCCGCGTGCGCCTTTATAGGAAGTGGCGCGTGGATTAAAGCTTGATTCCTGCCGCATCACTGCCATGATCAGTCGCTGATCCACTCCATTCCGTTGCGCAGACTGCTTAATCATTTGATCCAAACTCAAATTGCCAGTGCCGACTGCAATAGGAGAATAATTCGAACTTGGATTCTCAGTCCCTAGAGTGGGTGCGGTAGAGAACTCTGTAGGACGCATGACATCAGCAATCGCGGCTACCGTAACCCCCGTGCCCTCGCTGGATGATTTGAATCCTTTTTTTCCTTTCTCTTCACCCATCTCTGACGACATCTGGTTAGTTGAATTTTTTGCGCCCTTACCTGAATTTACAAACCGACTACGTTTAGCCGGAGCTTCAGTAACCTGAGGGGCAAAATCCTGCGTTCTTAACAGGTCTGTGGTTGTGAGGGAAGCGACATTTCTGACGTTCGTATTCTCTTCAGCTTGCTCAGATTGAATAGACTGCGTCGGCACCATTGCGAGGGTCGGAAAAGCAAGCAAACCAAAAAGAGCAAATAGCGCCACAAGGACAAGAAAGCGGTTCAAAACAAATACCTCCTACCGCGTTGATGTTAATCTGTGGGCCAAAATGCCTGCGCATTATATTTAACGCAATTCAACCAGTCAAGAATTGTTTCAGACCAGGGAACTTGACACAGCTTGTACGTGGCAAGCGCAAGCACTTGTGATAAGCTATGCCTTGTTCCCCTAAATATGTGGTTTCCCCTAACCTTATCGAGAGGTAGATTGAATATGAAGACAACGCTTTTTCGTTCCTGCCTGTTCATATGCTGCGTTTTCCTTGCTATCACTGTTGCCATTGCTGACACGATAAAATTGAAAAACGGCAGTGTCATTAAAGGCAAAGTCACCACCTTCAATGATCGGGAATTCACGATTATGTTGGATTTAGGTTCAGCCACAAAACGTACCTCTTCCCGAATGGTTATCGCAGTGGATGACGTAGAAAGCATCCAATTCGACTCTGGCGATTTGGCGAGCGCAGCAACCTTACCCTCCACTGAAAGCGGCGAAAGATTAATCGCCAAAGATTCCTCAACGCCTGCTGCGAAAGAGAATCCGGCGGCGGGACAATCCACCGCACAACCGACTTTTACCAATGCGCCAGCGTCAGCCAAACCGACTTCTGCATCGGAGCCAGCAATATCAGAGAAATCTATCCTGGTGGCGGCAGCGGCGGATTGGACGAGCACTGAAATTAAAGTGAAAAAAGGGCAGCGGATTTCAATTACGGCTACTGGACAGGTGGATCTTGGCAGCAATCGGATATCGAGTCCAAATGGAATTCAGCTGAGCGATCCCAAGAGGCTGATTTTGACTAGCCCAACTGGCTCACTGATCGCTGTGATCGGAGATGATAACGACGAGTTTATTCACATCGGCAATCAGGCAGACTTTGTAGCAGAACGAGATGGTGTGCTGTTTTTGAGTATCAACGAAGGAAATCTGAAAGATAACAACGGCTCTTTTTCAGCCAAAGTAAGAGTATTGGGAAAATAGTTATCAATCCCTGATCCTTAGTCATTTGTCAGTGGCAACCAACAAGTGACTAAGGACAATTGCTTACTCATACCTCAGCGCTTCAATCGGGTCGAGACGCGCAGCTTTCCAGGCGGGCCATAATCCAAAAACCAAGCCAATTCCAACGCTGGAAATCAGTCCAACTAACGGTGCCCAGACAGGAACATAGGAAGGCACGACCAGCTTAATCAGCAGGGTTGTCGCCCAACCGACAATCAATCCGACCAACCCACCCATTCCTGTTAAGGTCATGGCTTCAATCAGGAACTGCCACATGATGTCGCGGCGGCGTCCGCCAATGGCTTTGCGGATGCCGATTTCTCGTGTGCGTTCTGTCACGCTCACCAGCATGATATTCATCACACCGATGCCACCGACCATCAGCCCGACAGAAGAAATCGCAACCATCGCAATCGCCACGCCGAAGGTAATGGAGCGGAACGTTTCGATGATCGAATCGGCTGTTGAAATCCCAAAATTATTCGGCGCGCCAAAGGGAACTTTGCGGCGAATGCGCAGCGTGTCTGTTACCTGATCCAATCCGGTTCGCAACATCCCTGGCTTGGCGATGGCTAAAATAAATAAATCTTCGGCGCGTGGTTTGAGTTTGTGCGCCACTTCAAACGGCATGAAGACGACATTGTTCTGATCGTTTTGCCCGTCGCCCCCGCCAAAAAGCTGTTCTCGTTTTTCCAACACACCAATAACCCGAAATTCAGAGCCACCAATTTCAATTGTCTTGTCGAGCGCAGACATAAAGGGAAAGAAGTTTTCAGCAACGGATGCACCAATCACGCAGACCTCATCGCGCCGATCATTTTCTTCTTTCGTGAAAAACCGTCCAGCTTGCAAAATCCAGATTCCGGCGCGCTCATAGTCGGCGGTCGTTCCCTGCAACGTCACGGCGCTCGACTCCTTGCCGCCGCCTTTCACGGTGATCCGGCGGCCAAAGAAATCATTGGAAACGTTCAGCGTTGGCACCGCAAGTTCAATGGCAGGCAACTGTGAGAGCGCAACCGCATCGTCATATGTCAGGTTCTTGCGCATCCGCTCTTCCCGCGAAGGCCGCCCCATGCGAATGCCGGGATCGAATTTGTACAGGAAGATTGAGTTCGTGCCGAAGGATTCGATTTGGCTGGTCACGGCATAATCTATTCCGCTGATGATGGAGGCAATCGCCATCACCGTCCAGACACCAATCACCACGCCGATGACCGTCAAAAACGAACGCATGCGATTTGACCATAAAGTGTCCATCGCCATTTTGAGGTTTTCGAAGATGTCGCTGCGAATGAGTTTCATGCGGATATAGTAAACGACGCAGCCGCACAGAGGAAAGAGAGCGCTGAATTATCCCGATGAACTAAGCCGATACCGCACCAGCATCAATTGCAAGCCGCGTCGTGTCATCCCCAATTCGCGTGCAGTGCGTGACACGTTGCCGCCGTTTTTGCGCAGGGTTTCGCTCAGAACGTACTGCTTGAACTGCTCGACCGCATCGTTCATCGTCAGGTTTTCCCAAAATTGCGGAGGGAGCGCAGAACCAATGGTCAGCGAAGGCGACGCGGAAGCAAACGCATTGTTGCGACGCAGTTCCGGCGAAAGCAGTTCCGGTGAAATCAGGTTGCCATCTTCGGTGCGCGCGATGATGCGTTGGATTTCATTCGTGAGTTGGCGCACATTGCCGGGCCAGTCATAAACCATCAGTAAATCCAGGGCTTGCGGACTGATTTGAATATCGCGTCGCCCGAATTTCTCAGAGTAATGCTGAATGTAATAATTCGCGATGGCCGGAACCTCTGAACGACGTTCACGCAGCGGCGGAACCTGCAAGCGGATCACATTCAAACGGTAATACAAATCCTCACGAAAGCGCCCGGCTGCGACCATTTCTTCCAAATCGGAATTTGTCGCCGCAATCACGCGCACGTCAACTTTGATCGGGCGCTGTTCGCCCAGCGGCTGAATTTCGCCTTCCTGCAAAAATCGCAGCAGCTTGGGCTGAATCTCCAGCGGTAAATCTCCGACCTCATCCAAAAACAATGTCCCGCCCGCCGCCGCGCGAATCACGCCCGCCGAATCAGCAACGGCTCCCGTGAATGCGCCACGTTTGTAGCCGAACAAAAACGCATCCGAAAGCTCCTTTGGCACGGCTGTACAATTGAACGGCACGAAGACTTTGGAGCGACGCGATGAATGCGCGTGAATCGCCCGTGCAACCAGTTCTTTGCCCGTCCCGGATTCGCCTGTTACCAACGCGGTCACATCAGAAGAGCGAATTTTGTAAATCTCATCTACTAATCGCATCATCGCGGGACTGGAATGAATAAAGCCCGGCAACAGGCTTTGTTTCGCGGTTGCCGAAGCAACTTGAAGCTCTGAGCCTTCCGCGACCTTTTCGTTCAGCGCGCAAGTATTCAGCCCCAATTCCACAACCCGCAACAAGGATTCGAGCGACAAGCCAAACGGCAACCGGGCAGAACCACGCGGTGAGATCAGGATGGTAGCCGGAGCGGCTTTGGTCGGACGAAGCGGGATCATCGTCAATTCGCGTTTGCGCGCAGCAAGCTCTTGTTCATCTTCATCAGCGCTTTGTTGCCAAACATCCAGCAATTCGCGGCTTTCCTCTTCCGTCCAACCGCTTAGCACAACTACTTTCTGACTTGCGTTCACACTGGGCGCAAGGATCAGGAGCCGTTGCACAGGCGTTTCTTCGCGAATGACGGCAGCTAGTTCGCGCAACAACAATTCACGTGAGGCTGTGGCTTCGGACAAACGCAACGTGAGGAGTTGAATCAGCGCAGCAATCTCTTCCTGACGGACAGCAGGAGTTTGATTTAATGCTGTCAGTGCCTCTTCCGCTTCTGCCAGCGCCAGACGCGCGCCAAGTTTTTGAAAAGTGACGATGGCTTGCTGTAATTGCTCCTGCGCGCGTTCGGGCTGCGTTTGCGCGTAAGCGCGCCCCTGCCAATAATGCGCGCGTGCTGAACGATACACGTCCCCCAGCAATTCAAACATGGAAATACACCGCCCGAAATAATTCACTGCACGCGCATAATCCTCTTGCGTGACGGCCAACATCCCCTGTAACCGATGCGCGTTCCCGGCAATGGATAAATCGTCAGGCGAGTCTTTGGTTTCTTCAAGGACAATCTGCAATTCCGCTGCACAGTTTTCCCATTGCCCAGCACGCAGCAAGGATTCGCCCAACAACAACCGGGATTCGCAAATCGCCTGCCGATCTCCGATCTTTTCACCGAGCGCTAATGCCTGCTGCGCTTTTTCCAAGGCTAACGAAACTTCACCATTGGCCAGTAAACATTGGCTCAGCGTGCGAATCGCCTGCCCTTCGTACCATTTGTTGCCGTGATTCGTAGCGGTCGAGACGGCCTGTTCCAGCAACGATTGCGCTTCGGATAAATTGCCGCGCAACATTTGCAATTTGCCCAGCGAATCCAACACCGCCGCCACCGCCGCCGGGCGCTTATCAATTTCATTTGCTAAGGCCAAAGCGCATTCCAACGCTGTTTGGGCACGATCCCATTCGCCTACCAGCATCAACGTTTCGCCCAGATTGTTGTACCCGTCCATCGCGTTGGCTTTGTGTTCGGTGTGATCGTAGTAGCCAACGGCTTTTTCCAAATACCCGATGCCCTCCTGCGGACGTTTGAGAAACCAGCACGCACCCGCCATATTCGTGTGAATTTTGCCGAGCAGATACGTCGCCGGACGTTCGCCAATCAATGAACGCGCCTGCTCCAGATTTTCCAATCCCGCTTCCCACTGACCTTCAAATACATTCGCCAGCGCCAGCCCGAAATATGCTTCGGCCATTCCACGCCAATCCCCTGTGGGCCGAAAGTGATCCAACGCTTTGCTGGCGTGCCCGCGTGCAATCGTGTATTCGTTGATGCTGCGATAGACGCGCGCCAGGGCGACATAAACATTGCCAATCTGTGTTTCTGATTGGTTATCCATCGCCTCTCGCAGTGCGGTGTTCAGGATCGCCACGGCTTTCGGATGATCACCCGTGTATTGATATGCCAATCCAAGATGCACACGTACACAAGCCAATGCTTCTGCATCCAGTCCTTCGCGCGCCTCATTGGATTCGTATTGCGAAACAGCTTCGAGCGATTCCCGATAACGTCCCTGCATTTCTAGTGAAAGCGACAGCGCACATCGTGCTTTGGCAGCCAATGATTCACTGATGCGATTCGTTTTGTTCGGCTTGAGCAAGGCGGCAATTAATTGTTGCGCTTCTTTTGCCCGCCCTTGATCCAGCAGCAAGCGAATCTCTTCCAACTTGCGGTCGGCAATATTCACAAAACGAGGGTTGCTGAAGCTGACAAGGCTCAGATTCGATTTGCGTTTGGGCGGTTCAGATTGGGGCTTTAAGGAACGATTGTTCATGCATCAGGACACGGTAGACGACCTGTCTGCCGCGTTTTACAAATTGAAATTCAACGACAGGCGGGACGCCTATCGTACCAAAGACAGGCGGGACGCCCATCGTACCTTTAGTAATTCGGGTTATCCTTTCCATCATCCAGCACCGCAGACATTGCTGTAGTTGCATCCCCTTTTTTCATCGCAGATTCCGCCTGGACGAAAACATCGCTGAAAATAATCCCGTCAGGTGTAATCGTGCCGTCGCTAAAAATAATGCCATCGCTGAAGATGATCCCGGCGCTGCTGAAAATGCTGCCATTTCCTAATGACAATCCATTACTGACGAAAATGTTGTCGCTGAAAATAATCCCGCTCGTCCACAATGTGCGATCACTGAAAATGATGCCATCGCTGAAGATGATGCCGTTCGTCAGCAATTCGCCCAAGCCATACGTCTTTTGCCATTTCGCCAGCAAATCATCGCCCGTGGCAAAGGTGTGATCCACGACGATTCCACGTGCCCACGGAAAGCTGAAACCGCTGATCGTGGATTGCAAGCTCAGGTTGTTGGTGCTGGTCAAAATGGATGATCCAAGCGGCGTACTGGCATTCAGATCAGTTCGCACCAATTTCGCCAGCCGAACAGCCCCTTCGATGTTGAGTTGTCCGGCACCTTGTTCGAGCAGGTTGTAGCCCGCGAGTGGTTGCGCCGTGTACATCAAAATCGCTTTGATCAAATTCGGTGTGAGCGATGGATTTGCCTGAATCATCAACGCAACTGCGCCTGTCACAACTGGCGCGGCGACCGAAGTCCCGCTCATTATCATCATCCGGCGCTCTTCATCCATGCTCACGTTTGCATCCAGTTCCGGGCTTTGCGTGACGAGCCGATTTTTCTCGGCCTGCGCGGAAATCAGCTTATTGCCTGGCGCAACCAGATCAGGCTTGATGAGGTTATCGTGATGCTTGACACCGCTTGCATCCGTCCAATAGCTGCGTGTCGGGCCACGCGAACTATACGAAGCAACTTTGTCATCGGCACGCGAATCCGTGCCCAGAGTATTGCTTGCTCCGACCGTAATCGCAGACGGCTCGTTGCCCGGCGCGTGAATCAGCCCATACACTTTGTTGCCGTCTTTGTCCTTGCCATTGTTTCCTGCTGCCGCAACAACAACGACCCCGGCATCCACCAGCTTTCGTACTGCACGACAAATCGGATCGTTGACGTATGAATCCACCGCAGGCGTGCCAAGGCTTAAATTCACGACGCGAATGTTGTAAGCCGTCCGGTTGTTCAAGACCCATTCCAATGCCCGCAGTACGTTCGTTACCGTGCCTTTGCCTTCATCATCCAGCACGCGCAGGTTAATCAGATTCGCATTCGGCGCAATGCCCAGATAAGCATTGGAAGCGACGCGACCGTTGCCCGCCGCCACCGAAGCCACGTGGGTTCCGTGCCCATAATGATCGTCATCCGGCGCTTCGAGTTCGACATCAGTGAAATCAATTCCAAATGAGAAGCGGCGCTTCCCATTGCGATCCAGAAAGGATTTATGTTCGCGATCAATGCCGGAATCAAGAATGGCAATGCCAATCCCGCTGCCGTCCAACCCGGTGCTGGAAGTTCCGCCAACTAAACCACGCGCAAGATCAGCTCCGGTCGTGGCGGACAGATGTCCCATTGATTGCACTTCTCGGTCTAAGGACAGGAAGTTGACTTCGTTTTGTGCGACCAGATTGCCAACCGTAGTTTTTGGCAAATCCACTGTGCGGGATTCAAGTCGCTCAAACTTGTCCTTGTCTTTGATAACGACGCCAGCCTGACTGAGCAATGTTTGCGTGGTTGCGCTGGGCGTCCCGCTCAGTTGCAAGACGATTTTAATGCGATCTGAAGCAGGGTCTTTGAGTTTGTCTTTCAGGTCATCAGAAAGTTTTTTACTTTCAATTCCGACCAAAGAACGGCCTTGAAGATTGCGCCTCGTGCTGATGCGCTCCCCTCTTCCGGTACGATCCTGCGCTTGTGAAACAGGCAACACGACGGAGCCAAGGCACAACGTCACCACAAGAACATAACTGATTGCTCTGGAAAAACACCTACTGGATTTCATCTTGCCCCTTTTGCATTGAGTTGAGGAAATTTGTCAGGATGACCTTCGGCTCATCCCTTCATCCTAAATAGCAACCCATATGCCACCCATTTTTTGCGCGTCTTTTCGCAAGGCTTCTTTTCGCAATTTACCTGAGAAGCATGTAAGCCCAATGCTTGCAATGTTTCAGATTATCCTTTTACTTTTGCATCCAATCTATTTTTTCACGCCCTGCGAATCAGGATGTGATTTCCAGTTCGCACCGCGAACGCCATTTCGCACTATAGTATAAACTATATATTTCGCAAGCAGTTATTCCTAGCAAATGACGACTGCGTAGACAACATCGCGAAAAGTGCGAACGCAATTTCGCATAGCATCAGCGGATACGCAATGTTCAGACGCCGCCGCGACCAAACACTAAATCATTCATTTTCCTTGCACTTGCCCAGGTTCTTGTAGGGACGAATTGGAGCGGCACGAATGTTGTCAAGGTAGGTGACGAGTACGCCGGTGCTCAGGAAACCAATTGAAGAACTAATAACCAGAGGTGAGAAAATGAATACGCAGGTACGACGGATTAATTCGCAGTGGCAACAACTAAAAACCTTTTTTGCAATTCTATTGTTGGTAACAGGGATGCTCCCTGCCCTGCCAGCAAGCGCAGAAGATTCATCCAGCAATGACGGGTTTGAATTTCACGGCACGATCAGCAAGTTGCCGGGAACCGCGAATTTTGTTGGTGATTGGACGGTTGGCGGCAAGACCATCCACGTTGCCACGACAACGGTGATCAACCAGGAACACAGCGCCGTAGCAGTGGGCGCATATGTCGAAGTCAAAGGCACACCCAACAGCGATGGGTCAGTCAACGCCACGAAAATTGAAATTCAATTGGGTTCCGGCGGAGTCGGTGGAAGCGAAACCGAATTCACAGGTAACATCGAAGAACTTCCCAGCACGACGGGACGCATCGGCGATTGGAAGGTAGCAGGCAAAGTGGTTCACGTCCTGGCAACTACGCTGATCAAGCAGGAGCGCGTACAAATCGCGGCAGGCGTGACAGTCAAAGTCGAAGGCATAGCGCAATCTGACGGCTCCATCAACGCCATCGAAATTGAAACCAAATCCAACACCAGCGGCGAGACTAAATTCACAGGTAAAGTTGAAGAATTGCCCAGCACGACAAACCGCGTTGGCGATTGGAAAGTCAGTGGTCGAGTGATTCACGTTGCAGCAACTACCATCCTCAAACAAGACGACGGCGCGGTGGCAATTGGCACGACCGTCAAAGTCGAAGGCATTGCACAAGCTGATGGCTCTCTCAATGCCACACAAATCGAAACGAAATCTTCCACATCCGGCTCCACGCAAACCGAAGCAACTGAAGTCAGTTTTCGTGGCACAGTGGAAAGCTTGCCCAGCACTGCCAATTTGTTGGGCGATTGGCGGGTCAGCGGACGAACGGTTCACGTCACCGACAAGACTAAAACTACTACGGAATATGGCCCGGCGAAGGTTGGTTCGCTGGTAGAGGTCGAAGGCTATCAGCAAACCGATAATTCGGTGGATGCCAAAAAAGTTGAAGTCGAATCGCAACCGTCCGCTCCCGTCAGAAACAATCCTGGCTATTGCCGATTCTTCGGCCCTATCAATTCGCTGCCCTCCACGCAAGGCTGGATTGGCGAATGGAATGTCGGCGGTCACAAAATCAATATCGTAGCGACCACAACCATCGTGCAGGAGCGCGGCCCAGTTGCCGTCGGCGCATTAGTCGAAGTCTTAGCTGTGGCCAAAGCAGGTGCCCTGGAAGCCGTCCGCGTTGAAGTCAAAAACGGCACGGGCAATAGTGCAGGCTATGCGAAATTCTTTGGCACCATCAGTGCCCTGCCCGCAGCGCAAAACTTTGTCGGTGATTGGACAGTGGGCGGCAAAACAGTTCACGTCACAAGCTCCACCCGGCTCAATCAGGAACGAGGCAAAATCGTCGTCAACGCGTTTGTTGAAGTCGAAGGCAATCAACGCACCGATGGTTCGGTAGACGCGACTTCGATTGAAGTCAAAACCGATTCTACTGCCAACGGAAATAACACAGGTTTCACCGAATTTTACGGCACGATTGCCAGCGTCCCATCCGCCCAGGGATTCATTGGTGATTGGACAGTGGGCAGCAAAACGATTCACGTCAGCAGCACTACCAAGATTGACCAAACACGCGGTCAAGTGGCCGTCGGCGCGTTGGCCGAAGTCAAAGGAAATCTAAAAACGGATGGCTCGATTGATGCAACCAAAATCGAAGTCAAGGGCGTCATCACAGGCGGTGCAGGCGCAACATTCATCGAAATCGTCGGCTCCATTACCGCGTTACCCAACACGCAAAATTTTGTCGGTGACTGGAAGGTGGATAACCGTACCGTGCGCGTCAGTGCATCAACTTTGATAAACCGCGAGCACGGTGCGGTAGCGGTGGGCTTATTGGTCGAAGTCAAAGGCGCGTTGCAAGCCGATGGTTCGATTGATGCCGCAGCGATTGAAGTCAAACGCAGCAGCAATTTCACCTCAATCAATCGTCTGACTTCGGTCAACGCGGGCGGCTATCAAGCCGAAAGCTCTTCTGAAGCGATCATCGCATCGTTCGGTAGTAACCTAACGACCGTCACACAAAACGCAATCAGCTTGCCGTTGCCGACTTCATTGGCTGGCGTCACGGTGCTGGTGGATGGCAAACCTGCTCCGTTGTTTTTCGTCTCGCCCTCGCAAATCAACTACCAGGTGCCCGCAAACGCAGCGCTTGGCACAGCGAAGGTCGAAGTCGTGCGCAGCAATCAGGTTGTCGCGCAAGGAGCAATTTCATTGCCTGGCCCGGCACCCAGTTTGTTCACAGCCAACTCAGACGGCAAAGGCGTTCCTTCCGGCTATGTGACACGGGTCAAAGCCAATAACCAGCAGGTAAATGAATCGCTCTTACGCTACGACTCCGCACAGCGGAAATACGTGGCAAGCCCAATTGTTCGCAAGACCGGAGAGGCGCTGTATCTGGTGCTGTGGGGCACAGGCTTCCGCACCGCGCCGGATTCCGACGGCAATCCGGGCAATGGCGTCGCAGAAAATGTCGAGGTCACGATTGGAGGCGAGAAGGCCCAGGTAGATTACGCAGGATTGTCAGGGTATGTGGGCGTAGAGCAGTTGAATATTCGCATCCCTGACAAGGTAGTCGCCGGGGCAGCGATCACGATTTTGGTGAAGGTGAACGATGGACAAGGCAATGTGATCCGCTCCAACGAAGTCACGATTGCAATTCAGTAACGAATCTGAATTCCACGACTGGCTGTGCGTGAGGCAGCAGGGGAGCTAAGCGCACAGACTCACCCCAGGCATCGAGTGAGGCCGTTCGATGCCTGGGGTGTTTTGCGTTTAATCTGCGCGTAAGGCTTCAATCGGGTCAAGGGTTGCGGCTTTGCGTGCGGGCAGCACTCCTGACATAACACCAATGAGGCCAGAAACGCCTACAGCGGTTACGACTGCGGCAATGGAAAGATAGGTCTGGAAGAAAACTGCGGTAATCACTCTGCCGATACCCCAGGCAATGAGCACGCCCGTTGCGCCGCCAATAGCGGAAAGCACGACCGCTTCGATCAGAAACTGTTTCAGGATGTCCATGCGACGCGCGCCGAGGGCTTTGCGGATGCCGATTTCCTTCGTGCGTTCGGTCACGCTGACGAGCATGATGTTCATAATCACGATGCCGCCGACGACCAGCGCGATGGCGGGAACGGCAATGGCTACGATGAAGATGGGGCCAAGGATGCGATCCCGAAAACCAAGCACAGCATCCGGGGTGCCGATGCCAAAATTATCCTTTTCATCGCCGCTCAATTGTCGCCGCGACCGCATCAAATAACGCGCCTCTTCAACCGCATCATTGAACTGATTGTCATTCACCGCATTGGCAATCATATACAAGCTACGTTGCCGCACGGCGGGGCCAAACGCTTTAATGTAGGTCTTGAGCGGAATGGAAGCAAAGTTATCTTGAGGCATGCCGAACACCGTACCTTTCGCGGCGGCAACACCGATGACGCGATAAGGCAAACCACGAACCGTCACTTCCTGTCCGATGGGAGAAATCAGCGGGAACAGTTTATTGGCCACATCAGCCCCAAGGTAAACAACATTCGCGGCAGACTCATTTTCCGGCTCAGAAAAGTAACGCCCTTCAGCCACGTCCAATTTTTCAATGTCCACGCAATTTGGGGTCGTACCGTCAACCCGGACGCTTTCCGCCGTATCGCCACCACGCTTGATGTCCGCAGGCGAACCATTCGCTTTCGCACCAATGCTGCCAATCAACTTCGCGCGAGTACGAACATAATCGTAATCATCAAACGTCAGCTCTTTATTCCGTCGCTGTGCCAGCGTAATCGTGTCGGTATTTTTAAAATCATCAAAATTAAAGCGGCGAATCGTAAATGTTTTCGATCCGATCCCGGCGATTTTGTCTTCGACGTATTGATTAAAGCCCTGAATTAAGGAAACAACCACGACCACTGCCGTCACGCCAATGATCATGCCTAACAATGTCAGTGCCGAGCGCAATTTATGCGCCCAGATTGCATCAAGTGCGAGCTTAAAAGTTTCAGAAAATTCCATTTGGCATAAGCCTACCTTATTTTATGTAAAAATGGGAATGCGAGGGTTGAGACGGTTGGATAATTAATTTCGTTACTGGAAAAGTCATCACAAGTCGCTCATCGCTACTTGCCCAGTTCCTGCAAAATCTTCTGATGACCGCGCTGTCGTGCCTGCGCTAACAACCATTCTTCCAAACCTTTGGTGTCTTGATAATGACTGAGGCCAGAAGCCTCTCGGACAGTGACCGTGCCATTGTAAACGCGAATCTCCAGGGGCAAGCCGACCTGCCCCTGAGGATTCAAAAGCACAACACCGCGATAGCCAAGTCCAGGTTCAGCGGGCGAGCTAGTGAGGCGCGGCAATCCGGTCAGGCGCGAGGCCACCGCCGCAACATCAGAGGCAGCGAGTTCCCACGACGGATTTGGCTGTCCGCTATAAACGTCCAGTTCAACTCGAACCATAGGTCGCACCTCATTCTTTTGCTTACAGGTCAGATTCCCAAGGTTCAGAAATAACACGAGAATCAGGCCTGTAACAAAAGCGATAATTCGTAAGAAATTCATTTGACCTTCATGCCAACAGGGGAAAACCGATAGCCACAGAAGCTGGTGTAGGGGCCGCGATCACAATTTGCAGGAGTCAAAGCACCACCAATGACGCGGTTTCGATTATCCGTGTTGCGGGCCGCCGTGCTGCCGGGTTTGTGCCCCCAAAATCCATTGGAGTGCTTGCGATACCAATGAAAATCCCGGCCTGGCCAAATCACCAGCGCAACCGTCTTGCTGGAGCCGGAGCACGTTGACCGACATCCATCCCAGTCTGCCGCAGCCCCAACATTTGCACAAGTCAGCGCCGTATACATATGCCCGGAAATGCGCCCCGGCTGGGCAAACGTGTCTGAGCGATAGTTCATCGCGTAATTGTAGCAGTTGTTCACTGGCTGTACTTGCGGCGTGTTCCAGAAACCGGGATTGTACGCGGTATTCTGAATCACACAGGGCGCAGCGAATGCTGGTTCCTCTACCTTCCGTCCTTTTTTGGGAGGGGCAGCAAGTTCGCCAGCGGATTGCGCTTTCACCACGCCTTCGACATAGCTCAGCAGATCATCATCTGCCGCCCCCTGCACCGTTTGTAAAAGCCAGAGCGACGCATCCAGGCTAGCCTCATCGCTGAGCGAAGGAAGCGCCAGACCACGCGGGGTCAGTAAATCACCGGGAAGGTTACCGCCAAGGCGAAATTCAGCCGGTAAGCCAGCGGCAGTTGCCTCATCATCGGATTCGCTTGTAATGACATAGCCACGATACCCAAGGGAACCATCTGTGGCATCGGCGGAGGATAATGCTTTGCCCGCCAACTGTTCCGTCAGGCGGCGAGCGTCTTTGTCATTTAACTTCCAGGAAGGATTCGGCATCCCTGAAAAAATATCCATCGTCACGATCATAAAATACTCCTTTACTAAGTAGGCTTGATTTGTCTGAGGTAAATGTTTTTGGCTGAGCGACCTGATCTGCAAGCCAGAAGGGCAAACAGGCTGACAGGCCAAGGGCTTCTCACATTTTGTTTGTAAGCAGGGTGTTAGAAAAATTGTTAGTAATGCTGAGTTGCGCTATTTCACGGGGTGTTAACGGACTTCGATGCTTGCAACATTGGATTGCAATTGCACGCGAGGAACTTCCGTCAAGCGTTGTAAAACGGCGGCTTTCTCATCATATTCAGGCCATCCTAACCACTCTTCTTCCTGTTGGCTGAGCGTAGAAACGGTTAGGGAAAATTCGTAGCGGCCTGCACTGGGAGGACGAAACTCAGTAAATTTGCGTAAGGGGAAATATGTGGCACCGTTTTGTCCGATGGTTGGGTCAAAACCCTGTCCCGGCGGCAACAAAGAAAAATCCTTCATCCGCAGGGGCGAGACCAACCCACATTCCAGTGGTTCAGCGGGTGGCATTGCTTGTGGGCCAACAATCTGCGGTGCATATTTCGGATAGCGAACTCCCTCCTCTGAACCATCCATCACGCCAACAAACCAGATCGGTTGTGCCGAAAGATTACGGATTTCAATCGTCACCGGAACCGCTTCGCCGATTGCATATTGCTTTTCCGGTATGCTGAGAAAAACGGCTAAAGAATCGTTTGCCATAAGTTCCTCCACAACCATCAGGGCAGTGAGTCAGGGGAAACACTGCCCTGATGATCGTGATTTCACCACAACACGAATTACGCGTGTGTGCGATGTTTCGACAATTTAACTGCCGGTTCCACGCACTGCACTAATTTTCCTGGCAGCTTTTTCGTGAGTGGATTTCGCCGCCTTTTCATCTCCAATCGCCTCCTGTGTTTGTGCCAGACGGTACGTCACCATCGCCTGTGTGACGCGATCTATTTCGCCGCCATCAGCCACCGAAGAAAGCAACCGAGTGGCTTCTTCATAGCATGGTTCCCGCACAATGATCTTCCGGTCAGGAGTAATACGCTTGAACTCCTGCGACGCATCCATGCCCTTTACAAGCTCAGCATACGATGCCAGCGGATGTTTTGCATATTTATCCAGCACCAGTTCAAAAGCGTCGTTGCCTTTTTTCAGGAAGTCAGAATCAGAACCGAGCAGGCTGAGCAGGATGCCCTGTTCCTCACCCAAAAACAGATCCGCGACAGATTCATCCGTGGCCGTCACCGGATGGGCAACGCGCAAGCTGATGGTATTCGAGCAAATTCGTGAACCATCCATCGCCTGATAAATCGCCCGCACCTGATAGGTTCCAGCCTGATCAAAATAGAATCCATCGTTTCCAAAACCAACATATGCACTATCCACAATGGAAGGAGAACTAGCGTCCAAGGTAACGGTGCGTTCTTCTACACAGTGATCAATGAGCGGCCTGAAAGTAACCACGTTACCATTGGGTTTGCGAATTCCAATGCGGACCAGGCCATCTTTCGGATGCAGGTAAGGAGCAACCACCTTGCCTCGCATATCGGTCGTGCTGAGTTTCAGTTCCACCACCACCGGTTCAGCAAAAGCAAACCGATTGCGGGCGCTGATCTCCAGTTTCAAACCAGAATTATCTTCCACCGCTTCGGCAAAATCTTGGGCATCGTTATCGCCTGCGCCAACGGCCCAGTTATTGCCGCCCATAATTACGGC
Organism: Acidobacteriota bacterium; assembly: GCA_018268995.1. Classification (GTDB taxonomy): domain Bacteria; phylum Acidobacteriota; class Blastocatellia; order RBC074; family RBC074; genus JAFDVL01. The sequence goes on from JAFDVL010000003.1 coordinate 50,755, forward strand.
ATTGCGAAATCCATGCCGGAGGTGAATGAGTTCTCCATCATCAAATTGAAAATCGAACTTCGCCCAATATGCCGCTTCTCCTCCCGGTTGCGGAGGTAGAGGCGCATAACGCCAGGGGTAATTCATCCAGGAAAGCGCACCGGCACGACCTTTGTCCCAGGAATGCAGCAGATTGAAGCAATGCCCCAATTCGTGGACATAGGTACGAAGCATCGCCCGTTGAATTTCTGCGCTCGTGCCTCCCACTTCATTGTGGAAGACGGCACAGCCCTGACGTTGATTCCCGGCGGGATCATAGTAGTCAAACATAATTCCGCGATAGCCATTGACGTGCGAAGTAGCCAAAAATAGCCATGTTTTCCATTGCGGCACATTTTTCCAAAGGCTGAAATTCGTGACCATCGCATTGTGCAATTCGCTGTCCGTCCATTTCAGATCAGGCCCTGCCCCAGCGGGAGGCACGATATTTGAGACACCCGCCAGTTGCATCTCAATGCCTGCCTCGGCATAGGCTGAAACAACTGACAAGTTGCGAGCAGCCCCGATGTGCGGCAAGGCTCCCGTGTTATAGGAAGTAAAGAGCGTCGTACCCGTGACACGATCCTGCTCTAACTGCACCGTGCGGAAAAACGCTGAGACAAAGGGACAGTTGTAAACCGCCCCGGCTGCGCCTGCCGCATTAAAAAACCGAACTGTAGCAGCAGCTGGCGGTTGCAGGACTGTCACGCGCGGAAGGGTTACGCGAATTTTATTGAACGCCGTCGTGTAACTAAAACTACCTGTTCCCTCAATCTTCACTTCTGATGTGGTAACAGTGATCGTCGGGGCATCCACACGGAAAGAACCGTTGTAGGTGGTGGTCGCCCCGGAAATCGTGTAAAGATCGCCGCTGATTCGTTTCATCGGACGTGTCCCGTCTACATCCACGCGCAGTTCCAACTGCGAGTTGTGGACTGCGCCACGATACCGTCCGCTCACTTTACGTTTGGCCAGCGTGATCACTGGCCCGGCTGTCGCAGGTTGCTCCGCAATTTCGCCGCTCTCCACCGCGTCAGCAAGCGCTTCTTCATTCGCTTCTTCACGCTGCAACTGCGCGACGGTTTCGACATCAAGTTCCTGTTCTTGGATTTCCAGGTCATACCCGGAAGCATTCGGATCAAAACTCATACATACTCCTTATCGTGGTGATGGCCTACATGCGTAAACCATCACCGGGTGTGAAATATCGGCGCGAAGACGCAGCTATCTCCTCCCGTTCTCCGGTTAAGAGACGGCACACGAATCCTGCCTTTTGCAGTTGTTGTGGTTTAGCTCGCTACGCCAGAATTATCGAAATACCTTTTCCGCAAATGTGGCTGTAGTTCCCTCTAATTGCGGCGTTTGCGCGGCAGCCATTGAGCTGACGGCTCCCGTGACGAGGTAATCAAGCGCGCGGCGCAGTGGCAGTGCAGTGCCTGCGGCGCGCAGGAATTTACAGAAATTATAGGTAAACACGCCGCGTACGATTCCCCCGATGGGCTTCTCCTGAGCGAGTTGCGTATCTTTGGCCGCCGCCCAGAGCACGTGATTCAGAGTCGCGGTTGGAACGAGCACACGGTCGCCACGATCCGCTACGGGGCGATGATCAGCCAGCAGCGGGCAGACAGGCACTTCATCTGCAAACAAGCTATCGTCAATGGGCGGTTCGATAAAACGCACAGCGGCCCCCGTCTCAAGAATGAATTCCTCCAAATCGCGGGTTCCAGTTCCAGAGAAACAGGAATCCAAAATCACCTCCAGATTTACGCCCGCAGGCAAGGTCTTAAAAACTGCGCGTAAGTCATCATCCCGAATGTATCCCGCCGTTGAGAAATCATGAGGGCAGATCACTTCATCGCGGCGATCCAGTTCATCACCGCTGGCATCCACGATGTACGATCCGTGACCAGAGTAATAAAAAACGAGGGTATCGCCTTTTTTGGCCCCCGTCATAAGCCAATTCAGGCCTGTCATGATCCGTGACCTGGTTGCATTTTTATCAGTCAGAATTTGCATCCGAGAAGGGATTATGGGCACCACACCAATCGCGCTGAGGGTTGTTGCCATGTCTCTGACATCATTTACGCAACCATTCAAATCCGGGCCGCCCACACCAGCAGGCGCGTAATCATTAATACCAACAAGTAAAGCTTTGCTATTCATTGTGACTCCTATCTTGCTTTGTCGTTATCTGACAGTTCGGGGTTGTTGGATTGAGCAATCGCCGTTATTGGCGCGTGCAGCAGCGGGCGCAGACGAAGCACTGCCGCGCTGCCGGCCAGTAAAGACCTACTCGTGAAAGATTTCGTTCAGAACCTGAGCCAGCCGCAGTCCCGCTTTCAGCAGTTGCCCCTCGACAATCGGGCGATTGTCCTGGTAGTAGCGCTGCCCCAGTCGTTTATTCGACGGGATGTTTTGATAGGCGTGTACCGCCGCAAGGCTGTGCGCTTCTAATGCCCACGATTGGAACGTTCCGCCCTGGATCGCTGCTGTGTCGTTCCAGCTTCTTCCCAGCGTGCTGAGCCGATTGATTGTCTGCCGCAGACCGGCTTTGGCCAGAATGTCGGTATCCCACACTTTATGCAGATTGGATGACGCGCCGAAGAAGGTGACATGAACATCGTTCCCACCACGATCATGATCGTCTGCGCAATGCAGCGGCTGATGCAGGTCGCCCATAAAATGCACGAGGAATTTCAATGCTTCGGCACGGGCCAAAAGACTCTCTTGCGGATTAGCGAGCACATCACGAAAGTGTTCGAGGGCATTTGGATTGGATAACGTCGAGCGTGATTCAGCCAAAGCATTGATGATGCAATCGCCGAATGGGGTACGCGGACAATCGCGTGCCGGATCATAGGTGCTGGCGTTGCGTGGAATGTCTACAAAATGCCAGTTCTTGGTTTCCTTGCGCTGATTGCGAACTGCATCGGCCCAATTCGCCACCGATTCCAACGTCACGCCCGCCCCCAACAATCGGCGCACTTCCTGTTGCGCCTTTGTCGAAAGTTTTTGCTGGGCAGTACGTGCAACAAGGCGATGTCCTTGCGCGCCCCATCCCAGAACTGAGGCAGGAGCAAGGCTCATTGCCAGCAGGATCAGGGCCAGCATCCAAATAAGGCTTCTAGCAACTCTTTTCATGTCTCCTTCTTTCTCCTCGCACGGCTTAAATCAACCGCTGCTGTAACACTTTGGCGACCGCTTCAGACTTGGAATGCACTTCCAACTTTCGGTAAATGTTTTTCATGTGAAATGACACGGTATTCACACAGCTCTTCAATTCTGCTGCCGCCGTCTTGTAGCTGTGTCCTTCGACCAACAGTTTCAAGAGCCTGAGTTCGTGCGGCGTCAGGTGATAGTCCGCCCTGGCTGGCGGGCGGATTTCACGGAACAGTCGAAGGACTTTGCTGGCGATTTCAGGTGATATGGGTGCGCCCCCGTTCACCGCTTCGCGCAAGCTTTCGATCAGCCTGGCAGGCGTTGTATTCTTGAGCAAATATCCTGAAGCTCCAGCACAGAGCGCCGCAAATACCCGGTCGTCATCGTCGTACACGGTTAACGTCACGACCACCAGTTCGGGCCAGCGTGCTTTGAGCAACCGCGTGCCTTCGATTCCATTCATGCCGGGCAAGCCGATGTCGAGTAAAAGAACGTCTGGGAGTGCCTGGCTGAGGCACGGCAAGGCTTCTTCGAGCGAACCATAGCTCCCCAGCAACTCACAGCCTTCGGAGCGTTGGAGTAGGTAACTCAGGCCGTCGCGGATTTCGCGTTGGTCTTCGACAATGGCAACCTTGATGGCTCCTGCGGCGAACATGAGGGACTCCTAACCCACGGTCTCAGTGGCCGATTCTGGCTTTTGTCGTTCTGACGCTGATTGGCTGCGAAGGAATCTTATGTTGCGGGGAGGAGGCTGTCACTCCCCTATTCAGGTAGGAAGTTAACGCCTTACGTGTTCTCTGCCAGCCTTGCCGATAACGCGCCAGATAAATGCGCCAAAGGGTCATTCGCAGGCGGACGCGAAACGTCAGGGTTGTGCCAGTCGCCCCTGTCACAAAATCAATGTGCCCGCCCATTTGACTGGCCCGCTGGCGCAGGCTGCGCAACCCGTTTCCCGCTGGTTGGTGCGGCTGCTCAAAGCCAATGCCGTTGTCGCGAATCAACAGGCATAAATGTGCGCCTTCCAGTTGCAGTTTGATTGTGGCCTGGGTACAGCCGGAATGGCGGACCAGGTTGTTGAGACCTTCTTTGAAGATGAGAAAGACTTGCCGACGCAACTCGGCATTCAATGCGATCTCAAGATCAGCATCAGGGGATTGGAAGGTGAACCTGATGTTCGTGGCGGGCAGCAGTTCATTGGCAAAACGACGCATTCGCCACGCCAGGTTGGATAGATAATCCTGTCTGGGATTGGTCGTCCAGACAATATCACTCATGTTGTTGATAGACTCTCTGGCAATACGTGCGAGCGAATCCAATGTTTGAGTCGCCTGTGGAGACACGCCCCCGACCTGATCGCGCAGGACTTCGCTGAGGATAGCCAGCTGCGACAAGTTGGAGCCGATGTCATCATGCAGGTCGGCAGCAATTCGTTTGCGCAACTGATCAAGCCTGAGCCAACGTGTGGTGCGGCAATGGTAAAGACAATAAAACAGTCCCAACACAATGATCGTCACAGCTCCGATCAGCCACCCGGAAGGAGAAAAAAACAGTTCATAGACCTGAGGAACGAGGAAGTGAGAAGCAAAGCCAACGACTTGCATGGCAAAATCTCATGGGGCAAGGTTCGTCCAGGTGTGGTTTGGCAGGGGAGCAGTTTTTCGGCTAAGGCTTTTTCGGCGTTGCAGTGCCAGTAGGATGCGGCTGAGCATCAACTTTTTGACGCGTTACCCATTTTTCATATGCAGTCAGACGGTAACGTCATTCAGCAAAGTATGAGGAAAACAGCGAAAACGTGTCACGTTTTTATTCGCAGGATGAATAGCAAAAAAGGTGCAGAACGGCAAGATTGGGGATCGCGCGGATGGAGAAGCGCGATTTTACAATGATGCGCGAATCACACCGCCATCAATGGGCAAGGAAACGCCGGTAACGTAACTGGCGCGTTCAGAAGCTAAAAAGGCAACGACTTCGCCCACTTCGCGGGGTTGGCCAAAGCGACGTAGCGGCACATCCGCAGCGGCTTTTTCATAATACGCTTCCAGCGTAATGCCCTGCTCCTGGTGCCGGACTTCGGCTAAATGTGTCAGGCGATCTGTCAGGCAAAAGCCCATCAACACTGCGTTCACAGTGATATTGTCTTTGCCGAGTTGGTTCGCCATTGTTTTCGTCAATCCTGACAATCCTGATCGCAACGTGCTGGAAATCGTAAGCTCGTCAACCGGCTGCTTGGCAACCATTGAGGTCAGATGAACGATGCGCCCCCATTTGCGATCCTGCATACCAGGAATGACTAGGCGGGAAAGGCGGACGACGTTCATGAGCGTAGATTCGACGCCGGAATGCCATTGCTCGTCTGTCAAATCCATAAAGCGAGCGACGGGCGGCCCCCCCGTATTCGTCACCAAAATATCCACGTGGCCAAAGCGTTCAAGCGTACGAATCTGCCAATGGGCAAGATCAGCTGGAATGGAAACATCTGCCGGAACCGCCAGGACATCTCCACGCACAGCAATTTCCGCCCGCGCCTCTTCCAGTTCCAGGAGGTTGCGTGCGCAGATTGAGACCTTGCAGCCTTCCGCTGCCAGAGCAAGGGCACAGGCTTTTCCAATCCCCTTGCTGGCAGCGGCAACCATCGCGACTCGATTCTTGAGTTCTAAGTTCATTTCATTGGCGAGTAATCCGTGGCATTCATATACACAGATTCGACTTTGCTAACAATTTTGCCATTGGCTTCGGAAGCCTTTTGGACTTCTTTCCATTGCGGATCATTGCGGAAGTCGTCCCAGGATTTTTTGGCGGCTTCACGGCTTTCGTGGGAAATAATGTAAATGAGAGTATTTTGCGAAGCAGGCGCATCCTGTGGAACCCAATAGCCAACATTTGTCATGCCATGTTTCTTAAAAAGCTTCGTGGTATGGTCGCGAAAACGCTTTTCCAAATCCGGTAGTTTTCCTTCGTTGGTGTAATAGGTACGCAATTCAAAAACGCGATTTTTCGCGGCTGCGGCAGCAGCTTCGCTCGGCGTACCGCGTCCCAGCCAAAAGCCTGCGGCGAGTCCAAATCCTACTAACACAACGGCGTAAAGAATATTTTTCATTGGGGATTGCTCCTATTTGTGGCAGAAGCAGACGCAGCCTTGCGCAATTGCCGTCAAAATACCAATCTCTGGACGTGCAAGAAAGCGTCCGCTCCCAGCAGGGTTATTTAATGTTGATCTTCAAGGTCTTGGTTCTCTGCCCGTCCACGATCACGGTCAGATCAGTTTCACCGCGATTATCCAGGCTGGCAGGAAGCTTGATGTTAACCTGATCAAGACCATAAAAGCCAGGCGCGACATCAGCATATTCAACCGGAATTGTTATGTCGCCGATTTCGACACTGACATTGCCCTGACTGGTTCGGTAACGCAGTCCGGTGCCGTACAGTTCGACAAATACATCTTCGGTTGTCGGAGCGAAATCAACCGGCTTGGTGACATACTTGTTCGTTGCCGTATCCAGCACCACAATTTCTTCACGCGGCGATTGCACACCACTGCGCACCCGAATCGCTTTGCCCACCGCAGCGCCTGCGCCATCCGCATTCGCCGTAAATAATCCTGGGGTGACAGATGTAATATTCAGCGTGCCACCGGATTGTTCGCCCAGCGAATTGCGAATGGTGACCGTTGCGCTGCCCGTTGCCGTCCCGCTCGGAACCAGATAATTGATTTGATTTTGCCCAACGAAAAACAAAGGCGCTAAGCGGTCTGTACCCTGGCTATCACGAATCGTGACCGTCGTTCCCGCCAGTGTCGTTGGCAACGGCGTACCGACCGCAGGTGCGCCTGAACTTGAGGTCGAAAGGTTCACCCCAAACACAGAGACAATCGAATCCTGCGCCACATTTGTGCCCAGATAACTTGCTCCTGAAACCGAGGTCGCCGCCGTCAACGTGCGCAAGCGAAACATTCCGCGCCCGTGCGTCGCCGCGATCAGATTGCCCGTGCCTGCTTGATACCGCAGCATAAATACCGCGACTTTTGGCAAACCATTGGTCATATGCACCCAGGTAGCGCCGCCATCCGTGGTTTGAAAAACTCCGATGTCTGTGCCAATCCAAAGGCGATTGTTGTTATTTGGATCAAGTGCAACGGAACTGACCGGAATATCAGGCAAATTGCCACTGATGTTCATCCACGTCGCACCGCGATCTGTCGTCAGAAAGACATGGCCCAGGGTTGATGGCGTGTTGGCTTCAAAACCGGAGTACACGACAACCGCCCGATTTGCATTGTTGCCATCTGCTGCAATGTCGCTGACAAAGCGATTTGGCAAGGGAGCTTTTGTGGCATTCGTAAACGTGGCCGTCGCCAGAGCCCCCGCGTCGCTGGTGACCTGAACGGTGCCATCATTCGTTCCGACCCAGACGATTTCAGCGGAGTTCTCAACTTTCGGATATGCGGCAATCGTCGTAATCGCGCCTGATCCTTTTGTCAAATCTGTGCCAAATCCATCTGTACTGGCTCCCAACCCCGTCCAGACCGTCCCTCGATTAGAAGTACGGTATAGGCGATGCGTGCCAAAATAAATGACATTGCCATTGCTTCCGGTGAAAGCTGGATTCAACGCCATCGGAGCATAAAACTTAACGCGGTCATTGGGGTTCAAACGACCTTGCGAGGCAGTACAGCTGCGACAGCCGATATTCGTCCAACTCTGACCGCCATTGGTTGAGCGACGCGGGCTTAAGTCCCCTTTGACGTTATAATAGGTATGATACATCACCTGTGGATTCGATTGATCCACGAGACAAAACCCACCATCACCACCTGCGATAGTGCTCCATCCAAGCGCTCCGCTATGCTTATTTGTTCCGTTGTCCTGCGTACCGCCAATAATTAAGTTTGCATCATTGGGAGCAAAAGCGACCGATTGAAACTGTGTCAAATTCAATCCGGCATTCAGGGATGTCCAATTGATCGTCGTGCCCGTGGCCGCATCTGTACGCCAGATACCGCCATCATTGCCTGTAAAAACAATGTTGGGATTCGCTTTGGCAACCACCACAGCATGCGAATCGGGATGCAACGAATTACTATTCATATCCGTCCAGGTTTGCCCGGCATCTTTGCTGCGCACCAGGCAATAAGCACCACTGTTATAGTCATATTGCCCACCGTAATAGAGGATCGTAGCGTTCGTGGGATCAACCGCCATCGTCATGTTGTATCCGGCTTGCGCTGAACCCGTGGTTTCTGTGGGCGGAGTCGTGACCTGCGTCCAGCTGTCGCCACCATCGGTTGATTTATAAAATCCGAAAATCGAATCATCGCTCGCTCTTGCGAATGAAGCATACAAAGTGGTCGCAGTGGAAGGAGCGATAGGCGGGCCAGCAGCAATTGCACAGCGCAAAAACGCAGCACTGGTCGCATCTGTATTCGCCACACCATTCGTAAGTTTTTCCCAGGTTCCCGGTTCGCCGCCTGATTTTGAGCGATAGATTCCACGCGTGCGAATCGCGGCATAGACTGTGTTGTGATTTAGCGGATCAACCACTACATCGTGTGCGCTTTGCACGCCGGAGCTGCCATCTGGATCAACGTTGCGCCATGTGTCGCCACCATCGGTGGACTTCCAAAGTCCTTTCTGCTTACCACCTTCGACGGTTTCGACAGAACCAGAAGCAGAGGAAACCCCGCCCGTTGTTGTCGCGACAAAAATGACATTTGGCGTGACCGGATCAATCGCGATTCGCCCCAGCGCCGCATTGACAAAAACAGGCTTGAGCGGAGCAACGTTAGAGGTTGGCCCCGTAATCACGCGCCACGTTGCACCGCCATCTGTGGTTTTGAATAATCCCGCGCCGTAGTACGAATCGCCGCTCCGATTCCCTTCTCCTGATCCGACATAAATGACGTTCGGATTTGTCGGATCAATCGCAACAGAGCCAACAGCTTGTGATGGCTGCGCATCCAGCAGCGGTGTCCAGGTTTGTCCGTTATCCGTTGAGCGCCAAAGGCCACCTTGCGCCCCGCCAACATAGATGGTTTTGTTGCTGTTGCCATCATATTGTGGATGCAAAGCCAACGCTGAAACGCGGCCTGAATAACTGCCAGAGGGATCACCCGCGCTGGCGACCAGCGGTTGTGGCCCAAGCACCGTCCAGCTTTGGTCATCGGCTTCAAGGCGTGCCAGTTCCGTAGCAAAACGGGGGCTTTTGCGCAGCCTCACTGTTTCAGCCTCAGCCTGTTCGACGGCCTTCTGTCGCGCATCAGCGGGAATCGTTTTCAGGGGATATGCGCGCTGTTCATAAAACGATGCCAAAGATTCTTTATTGCCTTCTCGCTCAGGTTCATTGATGGATCGCTCTTCGCGTTCTTCGTCATTCCAATTAGAAAATTTGGCATAACCCAAAGCTGCGGCTATTCCTGCAATAATTAGCAAGACCACAACAGACTTCTGCTTTTGCATATTTCAGATTCTCCTGTTTACGACTGGGGAGGCGCAAATGGTTTAGTACGGAACTAAATGAATCTTAAGCGATGATGAGAGACTCGGTCAAACGGAGAACAAGGTCACATCAAAGAGAACGAGATTTTCTCAGTAATGGCTCAAAGTAGAGAGACAACGGCGGAAGCCCGACTGTGAAGGAGGGCGGTTCACGCACTGTTCCTGCGCCCTCCTTCACAGTCGGGCTTCCGCCACCTCTCGCCTTTCTTCACCAACTGAGCAACGCCGTGAGCATTCCGAAAAAAAATGTCCGCTGCCTTTGTTTCAGACAGCGGACATGACGAAAGCTGTTGTTGAGAAACTTACTTGATATTGATCTTCAGCGTTTTGCTCTTTTGACCATCCACCGTCAGCACCAAATCCATCTCGCCTCGATTATCCAGGCTGGCAGGAACCTTGATGTTGACTTGATCCAACCCATAAAAGCCCGGTGCGACGAACGCATATTCCACCGGAACCTTCACGCCACCAATTTCAACGCTGACATTGGCCAGACTGCTGCGATAGCGAATGCCTGTGCCGTACAACTCCAGGTACAGCTCCTCAGTCGCAGGATCAAAATCAATTGACTTTGTTACATATTTATTCGTGGTGGGATTCAGCGCAATGATGTTTTCACGAGCCAATTGCACACCATTGCGAACGCGAATCGCCCAACCGACCGCCGCGCCCGTGCCATCGGAATTCGCCGTGAACAGGCCGGGTTTCACACTCACGACTTCAATGAATCCAGTTGAAGTCTCTCCCAGAGAATTGCGAATCGTGACCAGCGCAAATCCTTCTGCCATGTTTTCCGGCAGGATGTAGTTAACCTGATTCGGGCCGACATAAAGCAACAGCGCCGCGCGGTCAACGCCCTTGCTATCCCGAATCGTGACGGTTGTGCCAGCCAATGTGGTCGGCAATTGCGCCGGGTTCGATGGAGCGAACGCTTCGGCAGTGGCAAGCTTCACGCCAAAGGCCGACACCAACGCATCGCGCGCAATCATCGGCCCGGAATATCCGGCAGATTCGACCGTGGCCACACTGTTCAGGCTATTGGTCGCAACAACGTGCTGCGCGCCCAGGTCTGAAACAAAGAAATTGCCCGCCGCATCAATGGCCACGCCACGAGGATCAATAAATCCAAATCCATTCGGGGCAATGCCTTCCTGAATCGCGCCAAATTCATTGCCAAAGACGGTTGCAATCTTGCCATCTGTGGTAACACGGCGAATCACAGCATTGTAGTTATCCACAAAAGCGACATTGCCGTCTTTATCCACGGCAAGCTGGACGGGATAGCTCATATCTGCCTGCGTGGCTAATCCTCCATCGCCGGAGTAGCCAAAGTTTCCGGTGCCAGCAAAACGGCTGATCTTGCCATCTGTACCGACCTTACGGATCACAAGGTTATTCACGTCTGAAATAAACAGATTCCCGTTGCGATCTACTGCGATTCCAAGCGGATAGTTAAGCTGTGCAGCGGTTGCCGCTCCACCGTCCCCAGAAAATCCGGGCGATCCATTTCCGGCCACAGTGATAATCGTGCCATCACTAACATTCACTTTGCGAATGCAGTTGTTACCGCTGTCGGCAATAAACACGTTCCCGATGGCATCCACAGCTAACCCAGCGGGAGAGCTCAAGAACGCAGCAGGAGCCTTGCCACCATCGCCACTAAATCCATCTTCACCAGTTCCGGCAAAGGTCGAGATCATGCCATCCGGGGTGACCTTGCGAATTTTATGGTTGTCCGCATCGGCGATAAACAGATTCCCAGCAGCATCGAAAACAACTGCCACCGGGCTATGTAATGAAGCTTGTATGGCAGGCCCACCATCACCGTTCAAACCACTCAGGCCGTTTCCGGCTACGGTGGTAATAATGCCCGCCGGAGTTACCTTGCGAATGCGGTGATTGTTGGTATCGGCAATGTATAAATTCCCGCTGGCATCAAACGCCAACCCATTCGGCCCCCACAGCTGTGCGGTAATGGCTTGCCGATTGTCGCCATTGTAGCCAAAGGATCGAGGCGAGGTTCCAGCCACGCGGCGAGTTGATTGCTGTGGATTGGAAAGCACGGTGAGAGTGGCCTGCGCAGTGTTGGAGTTAATATCGTAGGCTGTCACAGTAATCTTGTTCACTCCAACTTGCAGCGGAATATCTTCAATATCCCAGGCCGTCGTCCCAAAGGTACGACCGCTGCCACCGCGATCATTGCTCCACAGCAGATGCGTGATTTGCCGATTGTCTGCCGCACTGCCTTCCAGGGTTATCAATCCATTGGAAGTGATGTAGGTCGGATTCGTGGTTGGCAATGTAATTTTCACGGTCGGCGCGGTCGCATCGTCTGCCTGTGCATTCAGCGAGACGGTAAGCAATGCGGTTGCCGTATTGCCCGCGCGATCTGTGGCGGTAATCTTGATTACATTCTGACCGACGCGCAAATTGACTAAGCTGGAATTCCATTCATCTCCCGATCCAGATGGAATAAAAATCCCGGAGTTACCACGATTATTTTGCCAGCGAACGGTATTGATCGCATCGTTGTCTTGAATTTCCGCTCCGATTGTCAGCGTATTGATTGTCGTTGCGAATGGCTGTGTCGTGGGCGAGGTAACTTTGACGGTTGGAGCAATGGTGTCGGTTTTGCCGCCCTGGGCAATTGTATAACTACGACCAGCGATTTCGATTGTGCCGAGGCGCGGCCAGAAGGCGTTATTCGCTGCAACCGTAAAACTCACATTCCCGGTTGTTGTGGCACTAAACGAGTTGACCGTGATCCAGTCTTCATTGCTCTTGGCAATCCAACTGCACGAACCAGCACTTGCGGTAACACCCACACTGCCTGTCCCACCGGCTTGCCCGATGCTTTGCCCTGTGCTGCTGAGTGAGTAGTTGCACCCGGTGTTATTGATGTCTACCTTCCAGGCACCACGTCCATGCGTGAAGGCGTACAGTGTCGTCACACCGTTCTGGATGTTCAGGACAAGCGATTCGACCACCACATTCGGGAAGCCTGTATTTTCAACCGACCAGTTCGCGCCGCCATCCAGTGAAGCAAACACGCCGATGTCCGTTCCGATATACAGCCGTTGCGTATTGCTCGGATCAACCACCAGACAATGCACCGGAATATCCGGTAAAGCGTTTGTCCCCGTGCCATCAATGCTTTCCCAGGTTTGTCCGGCATTGATCGTGCGCCAAACATGCGGATCACCAAAGGTCGAGTACGTCGCATAAGCAATGTTCTTATCCTTCGGATCAATTGTGATTCCTGAAACAAATCCATCACGCGGTTTTATGCTGTCCCATTGATCAAGGAATGTGGTGCTGAGCGCGCGATCTGTTCCGTAAATGTAGCCGAATTCGTCTCCCGCTAACACCCAATTGGCATCCGTTGGGGCGATGGCAATTGCACTGACAATTCCGCCCGAAAACAGGTAATCGCTGGCTTCTGTCCAATAGGTAGCTGCATTCGTTGTGCGATACAGCGAATCGCCCCCAATCCACAGCCGATTTGGGTCGCTGGGGTCCATCGCAAATGGAGTAATGAATAAACTATACGCAAAAATCCCGGTGGTCGCCGGATGGAAACTCAGCCCGCCATTGGTGGATTTCCGTAAGGAAATATTCGTATATTCAGCAAATAAGGTATTCGTATTGAATGGATTGACAGCAACATAGCCACCATCCCCGCCATTGATTTCACGCCAATTGTTGATGCCCCCGCCATCGGTGCCGCGAATCGTGCCGTTATCCTGCGTGCCGCCAAAATACGTTTTGCCATCCGGGTAAACTGCCCCGTGATAAAACTGAGTCACGCCATAGCTATTGTTGACGCGCAACCACGTCACATCAGAATTATTCACATTGCAAGCCGCATTATTCCCTGTCGCAACTTTGGCGCGCGCATTGTCGGTTCGATAAAGCCCGCCATCATTGCCCACAAACATCGTTTGGTTGGTTGTCCCGTTATAGTTGGGATGAAAGACAATGGCATGCTGATCTACGTGGATGGATTGCGGAGCCGTTTGATATTTATAGTAATACGAGGCGAGGCCCCAGTTTGCACCACCATCATCCGAACGAAACAGATCAATGCCACCAACCCAAACCCGATTGGCATCCAGCGGGTCAACAGCGATCACGTTGTCGTACCATCCCTGACTATAAGTATCCGCAGATAACGAAAGCCCACAATTCACAGTCGAGGCAAAGAATGCACTCGCAAACAAAAGCCGATTTAGGAATAGCGCATTGGGGTCATCCCCTCGGACGCGTTTATTCCAGCTATCAGCATCCCCACTGCTGGAAGAGCGCAAAAGAGCAAATAGAGCGCCTCTGGTTGTCGCAGCTGAAGCGTAAATCACATTTTGATCAGAAGGCGCGATAGATAAGGCAATTCGCCCGACTCCGTTTTCAGCATAGACCTCATTCCAGACATCTGTCGTTGCTGCATTATTGTTGCGAATGATTTTGGCGAAATCCCCAAGTCCATCGAAATCATACCCTGTCGTAGCGAAGACAACATCGGCGGCCTTATCCGTGCGAATCGCTAAATCAAGCACACCTAAATTCACACTTGTATTGTAGGTTTTCGTCCACGTTGCGCCACTGTCCACTGTCCGCCAGATTCCCGTGCGCGTAGCGGCATACAACCGCTTATTATCTTTGGCGCTCATGACCAGTTTGTTCACGTAGTAAAAATCCGGCGTGTTCGTTCCCGGCAGTTGATCCCAGGTGATGCCGCCATTAGTCGTCTTGAAAATTCCAGCGCCGCGCACTGCATCACCATTGCCGAAGCCTTCGCCTGTTCCCGCATAGATAATATCTGGATTGGTTGGGTCCAGTACCATCGTGCAAACCGCCAGATTTGCCATGATGTCCGCCATCGCCGTCCAGTTAAGTCCGCCATCGGAAGACCGCCAAATCCCGCCTGCGACGCCTGCCGCATAGACCATGTTCGGGTTCGCAGGATTGATCAGAATCGCACGTGTTCTTCCGCCAATATTGCCCGGCCCCAAAGGCGTCCAGGCACCGCCAGCCAAAAGCTCCGGCGCAGCTTTTCCCGCACTGGGAGCAATAAAAGTCTCCAGGCGAGAAGAATAAGTACGCATCTGTTTGACTCGATTGCGCGCAACCGCGTAACGCTCGGTCGGGATTCCTTTGCCTTTTACTGGCTCGCGTTTGCGGCTGTAATATTTGGCGGCCTCATCGGGTTGATCATAACGTTTTCCGCCTTCCTTTTTTTCCTCTCGTTCTCCTCGTTCATTTCGACGTTGCGTTGGATCAGAGATTCCCGTATTCAAGGCCAAAACGTCAGGCGCTTCCACAGTGGATTTGGGCAAAGTCTTTGCCAGCTGAGTTTTTTTGGCGCGCGGCAATTGCACGGCCTTTGCCACAGGTGAAGAAGGCACAATTTTCATTGTCTGTGGTGTCGTTGATGCTGGCGACGCCTGCGGTACGGAAGCAGCGCCATTGGCCGGGGCAGATACGGGAACAGTTACACCGTTTGGTGAAGTAGTGTACCGAACAGCTTGAAATGCAAGTCCTGCTCCCACGAGTGCGGTGAGGACAAGTAGCGAGGATCTACGAAACATCAAATTTCTCCTGAATTTTTCTTGATTCTTTTATTGAAATGAAAAGGCCTGAAGGCTCAATTGCAGAGTCTTCAGGCCTTTTATCAACCTCGATGATAAATCGAAACGGTGGGGCAAGAATTGTTGGCCTGTCGCCAGTTCGGCGAGCGCGGTGATCTTAGCTTTGTCGCTAATTTATTGCAACTATTGTTTTAAGCTGCGGCGAGAGGTGATAGCCGTGCAAAACATCCGATGAAGGTTGGACGCTGACAAAATATAAACTGTCCCTGAAAACAACAATGCGACCCCTTGTTAGAGAGCCGCATTGTTGTTGAAATCAACGTGAGCTGAGCTGGCCTACGACGCTTTCTTTTTGGCTTTTGCTCCTGTCGTTAACACCTCAATGGCCTTCTTCAAAATCACATCCTCAGATGGCTTTGAAGCTGCTCCAGGTGTCGCGGAAGGAGTTGGGGTTGCCGATTTATTTTGTCCTTCTGTTGAAGGTGAAGGTGACGGTGCGGTATCCGCATCTTCCGGCAGGAACGCTGTCAGGTCTTGCCGTTTGACTTCTACTCCTGGCAGAACGCCATCCGGGAAGAAGAAACGACCACTTGGTGCGGCATAACGGGAAGTTGTCAGCAACATTGCTGAACCATCATCCAACGGGAATAATTGCTGGGCTGTACCAACACCAAAGGTTCTCTCGCCTACCACATCGCCGCGTTTATTATCCAAAATTGCAGCTGCGACAACTTCTGCCGCCCCCGCAGTCGTGTTATCAATCAAAACCGCCACGGGCAAATCGGTCAGTGCATTTTCAGGTTTAGCCTCAAAGGTATTCAGCAATTTTTCTTTGCGGCCAATGACTTTGGCAATCGTACCTGATTTCAGAAAGTAATTCGCAACCGTTACGCCCGCCTGCAAATCGTCCCCGGCTGAACCACGCAGATCCAAAACGATCTTGGTCGCGCCGCGCTTGGTGACATCTTTGATGGCGGTCTGAACGGCTTCGGCCTGCCCTTGCAGGGCTTGCACTTTGATGTAGCCAATTTGCTGTTCCAGCATTTGCATTTCCGGTTTCGGTAAAGTCACTGGAGCGCGGGTGATTTTGATTTTCTCATTGCCGCGTGTACGGGTTCTGAGAAAGGTCAACTCAACGGTAGTGCCCGCCTGTCCTGATAACATCGCGTTCGCATCAATCAAATCAATATCCTGTGTGGCGTGACCGTCAATGTATTCAATGACATCACGGGGGCGAATGCCAGCTTTGTCAGCGGGCGAATTCGGCACAACCGAAATCACATAGGCAAACCGTTGCACAGACCCCAACTGAAGCCCGGTCATGTCAGGATATTTGCCTTTGTTTGCCTGATACTCTTTGAGCTGTGCAGGAAGCAGATACGAGCTGTATGGATCAAGTCCATCTGTCAAGCCGCGCAAAGCGCCGACACGAACCTTATTGAGGTCTGGCTTTTCGACGTAATCGTTCACAATATGCCGCACCACTTCCTCAAAGATTTTGAGTTGCGGATACGGGCCGGGATTGGCCACGACACGTCCAAACGATGACCCCGAAAGCATGCCGCCAACGATTGCGTAAAATGCGATCAGACCGGAAATTGTAATCAGGGTTAGCTTGGTGCGAATTGACATGCGCAATTACTCCTGTGGAAAAACAACTTGCAGTTGCCGAGGGGAATTGACCAACTGCGATACATCATAGCAGAGCATTTGGATGATAGCTTACGGTTTGAGTCCGGCGCAAGCGAGAAGTCAGTTTAGCCATTGTAATGAACAATTCGGGCAAAGCTTTCCGCTTCCAAACTCGCCCCGCCGACTAATGCACCATCAATATCCGGTGCGTTCATCAATTCCGCGATGTTTTCCGGCTTCACGCTGCCACCATACAAAATGCGCAAGCCATCGGCCAAGCCCGCGCCAAACTTTCCGCTGAGCCATGAGCGAATGTATGCGTGCATTTGCTGTGCCTGTTCTGGTGTGGCAGTACGACCGGTGCCAATCGCCCACACAGGTTCATAGGCAATGATGATCTTCGCCACCTCGTCAGCAGTCAGTCCTGTCAGGTCATTTTCGAGCTGATCGCTGACGACCTGCTCGGCCTTGCCTGCATCGCGTTCGTCCAGCGTTTCACCGCAACACAGAATCGGCGTCAGGCCAAAGTGCAAGGCTGCGCGCAACTTGCGATTGATAAAGGCGTCGCTGTCGCCATACATCGCACGTCGCTCGGAATGGCCGATGATGGCGTGAGAACAACCCGCGTCTTTCAGCATATCGCCGGAGATTTCGCCCGTATGTGCGCCGAATTTAAGTTGATCGGAAACGTCTTGTGCCGCAACTTTAACGTTGGAACCTTCAAGCCGGTCGGCAACCGATTTGAGCGAGGTAAAGACAGGTGCAATTACGACTTCACAATGATTGGCATTTGAGACTAAGGGCTTCAGTGAAACCGCTGTATTGACGGATTCACCGATGGTTTTGAACATTTTCCAGTTCCCTGCAATAACAGGTTTCCGCATTGATCCTCCTGAAAATGGACAGAAGCCCGACCGTTGGGAAAGCGAGTCGCTTGAATCCCTGTCGGGCATCTACCGTTTATTTATCGAAATATTCCGGGTGGCACGCCAGCGCGGCGGCCTTCTTCCTGTAACTCTTCGATCTGTGCTGTCAAAATGGCGATTCGCGTCTGGGTTGTAGCGAAATCGCCGCCAACATCCGCAAACGCATCACGCAAGCGGTTCACATAAAACAAATCCCCTGCCCCATTATTCGGATAAAACAAAATTCCGTGACGGGCAGCGGGGTAATATGGACGTGTATTGAGAGTCGAATTGATCACGGTCTGCACCCGATTGGTGCGCAGTTGCAAAACATCGGCTCGCGCTTGTGCATCCCGCAGCTCGGACTGCAACTCAAGGAAGCGCGTGCGGTAATACTCCAAATTCGGCTCTCCATTTTTCAAACGCGGGGCAATGGAAGCGAGTTGAAATCCGCGCTGTCGCCCCTCATCCAGCAAACGATTGACGTCTTCCTGCGCCAATCTTGCTTCATACCGATACGCTTTGGCCAGATTCTGCAATTCAGCCACGCGGACGTTGCTGATATTCAGCGCATTCGGGTCGTTATGAAAAACCACATTGCGCGATTGCGAAGCGTCCAAATCAGATTGGTTCGCACGACGCTCGAAATCACGCACTCGCGTCCGTGCCTGAGAAAGCAGGGTGTTCCAGTCTTTTTCCGCTGCAAAAAATTCCGCATCGGTTTGCACCTGCGATTTCGATGATTGCGGCGCGGAAGGTTGTTTCGGAATGAAATGTTCGGCCCGGTCTGGATTCGCAGCACGCCATTTTATGACGTCTTCTGTCGTGAGCGTTGGGCGGGCTGGTTGTGCGAACAAGGCCGAGACACCGATCAACAGGAACCCAATTAACAAAGAACGAGATTGCATTTTCATAGTTTGTCTTGATCCTTTCTGATAAAGCTCGTGTACTCAGGAAAGTCTCAATTTGGGTGAACAAACCAGAGAAAATTAAAGGTTGTTACCTTTTGTTTTATTTTTCCGTCAGTGCCGCAACGCCGGGCAACACATCACCTGCTAACAACTCCAAAGTCGCACCGCCGCCCGTTGAAATATGGGATACTTTGTCGGCCAAGCCAACTTCATGAATCGCTGCCACGCTGTCGCCGCCGCCAATGATCGAAGTGGCGTCATTATTTTCGGTCGCTTCGGCAACGGCGTGGGCTACCGCGCGTGTGCCCTGATCGAAAGGCGTTTTCTCAAACAACCCCATCGGGCCATTCCAAATCACGGTCTTTGCCGACTTAATGATTTCGGCATACTCCGCTTGGGTAGCCGAGCCAATATCCAGGCCCATTGCATCCGCGGGCGTAGCGTCAATGCCAACGGTTTTCGCATTGGCACCATCGTCAGGATTCGCGGCGATCACGTGATCGCTGGGCAATTTCAAACTCACGCCTTTTTCTTTTGCAGTTGCTTCCAGTTGTTTCGCTAAATCCGTTTTGTCCGGTTCGACCAACGATTTGCCCACGCTCAGGCCACGCGACAGAAAAAACGTATACGCCATTGCGCCACCGATCAGAACGGCATCGGCAGATTTGAGCAAATTCGCAATGACCTGGATTTTGTCAGAAACTTTGGCTCCGCCCAAAATAACCACGAAAGGACGTTGCGGAGCTTCCAGCGCGCCGTACAGATACCGTAATTCCTTCTCCATCAAAAACCCGGCGGCGGCCTTCGTTGCGTGATGTGCAATGCCTTCGGTAGAAGCGTGCGCCCGATGTGCAGTGCCGAAAGCATCGTTCACATACACATCACAAAGCTGGGCCAGGCTGGCGGCAAACGCCGGATCGTTAGCCTCTTCTTCCTTGTAAAATCGCACATTTTCCAAGAGCAAAACGTCGCCATTGTTCATTGCCGCCACGGCAGATTCAGCCGCATCGCCAATACAATCGCTGGCCAGTGTCACCTCACGTTCGAGTAGTTGTGACAGCCGCGTCGCCACAGGTCGCAGCGAGTATTTCATATTGCGCTCGCCCTTGGGGCGTCCCAAATGCGAAGCCAAAATAACTTTTGCGCCTTTGTCTATGGCAAATTGAATCGTCGGAATCGCAGCGGTAATGCGGGTGTCGTCCGTGACTTGTCCACCCTCCAGCGGAACATTGAAATCCACGCGAATAAAAACGCGCTGGCCAGCTAAATCCAGGTCTCGAATTGAAAGTTTCGACATTCTCTCCCCTAACAATCAAAGGGCTAGCAAAGGGGTGCTAGCCACATCTTATTTAGTTGCTTCCGTTATTTTTCTTCTTGTCCTTGTCTTTATCTTTATCTTTGTCTTTATCTTTGTCTTTGTCCTTGTCTTTATCCTTATCCCCGTGGTCTTTGTGTTCGTCGGTAGCTGGCTTCTCGCCTTCTTTCTTTTCGCCTTCCTTGTTCTCGCCTGTGGTGGCGGCAGCATCGGCGGCTTTGTATTCCGCCAGCCATTCGACATCAATCGAATCTGCTTTGCGCTTGTCTTTTTCAGTCATCAGCCACTTGCCACGCTCATTCCAACCTTCGCCGCCATTGGGTTCGGTGTGGCAAAAGAGACAATCCTTTGCACCGAATTTTTCAGACTTGCGGACAAACGGCGGATAAGCTTCGGTGCGAAACGCGGTCGCCAGGAATAGGCCCAAAACCGCCATTGCAGCGATCATTTTTACAGTTGCCTTCATAAAAGTTACTTCCTCCACTGAAAATTTGAGAGTTGCACTATTCAACGTCATCCTCGCGCCGGAATATTTTACGAAACAGATTTCGTCTTCCAACATCTTCGGGCGCAACGACAGCCGTGGAAAAGCATTGATTGGCGATGCGTTGCAAATCTAAAAGCCACTCGGCTTCGATCACATAAAATCTATCGCCTTGCTCGATCCATTTGCGATCCGGGTATTGATGTTCCCATTCAACTTTCACGGCATTTTGCCAGAAAGAGTTTCGTCCAGTAATTTCGACCCTGATCGGTTTTTTCATGTTCTCACAT
Organism: Acidobacteriota bacterium; assembly: GCA_018268995.1. Lineage (GTDB taxonomy): Bacteria > Acidobacteriota > Blastocatellia > RBC074 > RBC074 > JAFDVL01. The sequence continues at coordinate 71,545 of JAFDVL010000003.1, forward strand.
AGCACCGGAAGCCACCTGGCAGCCAGCGCGTGCATTAGATACTGCACATCTCCAGGCGGTTGCATCTTACCGTTCCAAGCCTACGCTTCGCAAGCGACAGCCTCCGACATAAAGTTTATCAATCAGCCTATAACATCCGAGATTCTGTGACTTGATCGGGCTTATTCGTTGTGCTAGTTTGCCTCCCGTCTTCACACAACAACCCCGTCGCGCAATTTCACAACACGCTCGTTGACGCGGCAGCAATGCGGGAGAAAATCGTGTTCCAAGTAAAAACGACCAGAAACCAGAAACTTTACGACGCAATCATCATTGGCTCCGGTGCATCTGGCGGGATGGCGGCGAAAGAACTCACGGAAAAAGGCATGGAAGTTTTAGTGCTGGAAGCCGGGCCGCCCGTCAATCCAGCCCGTGATTTTTCGATGCACACATGGCCATACGAAGATATGTATCGCGGCTTCGGGCCGCCCGGCTGGAGGAACATAGATCAATGGATGGAAGACACTGCTGGGCATTTCAGCCGCCACTTTTACGTCAAGGATTCTGAAAACCCCTACACGACCGAACCCGGAAAACCGTTTTTGTGGGTACGCGCACGCATCGTCGGCGGCAAAACGCTGCACTGGGGACGACTGTCGTGGCGATTGTCCGATCTGGATTTTAAAGCCGCTTCGCACGATGGATTTGACGTGGACTGGCCGATTGACTACAAGGAAATTGAGCCGTACTACGACAAGGTTGAAGAATTCGTCGGCGTCAGCGGCAATCACGACAATCTGTGGTATCAGCCAAACGGAAAATATTTGCCGCCGATGAATCTGACCTGTGGCGAGCAGTTGCTGAAAAAAGGTTCGGAAAAGCTAGGCCGCCCCGGTATCACCTCGCGCGTTTCGATGTTGACTGCCGTGAAGCCTCATCACAAAAAATATAACCGCGCGGCGTGTCATTATTGCGGGCATTGCGGCGATGGCTGCGATGTCGGCGCAATGTTTAGTTCGGTGTCTTCAACGTTACCGGTCGCAGCAGCGACAGGCAAGATGACGCTGCGTCCTAATTCTGTTGTCCGTCACATTAACGTTGATCCAAAAACAGGCAATGCCAAAGGCGTTTCTGTCGTGGATCGCGTGACATATCAGGAATTGGAATTTCAGGGCAAGGTCATCATCGTTGCGGGTTCGACGCTTGAATCCACCCGGCTCCTGCTTAATTCCAAATCGCGGCAGCATCCCAACGGCGTAGGCAATTCGTCCGGCGTGCTTGGACATTACCTGGTAGACCACTTCGGCGGCATCAGCGGAATGGGCGTCTTTCCAACCTTGGCGGGACGAGACCCGGTAAACGAAGATGGCAAAGCCGCAGGCTTGTTCATTCCGCGCTTCCGCAATTTGGACGCGAAAACCAAGCACCCGAAATTCCTGCGCGGCTATGGCTTTGAGTGCAGTTCAGGGATGGGGCGCAATCCCGGCGCAGGTCGCTTCCCCGGCTTTGGCAAAGAATTCAAGGAAACGGTTCGTAAATGGAGCACGGCTCCGGTGTACATGACCACGCGGGCAAATATGCTCTCGCGCTTTGAAAATTTCGTCGAAATTGATCCGGGCGGAACAGTTGATGCGTGGGGAATTCCCGTGCTGAAAATTCATATTCAGCATTCTGACAACGAACGCGAAATGGCCAAAGACGCAGCTGAATGTATTGAAGAAACGCTGAAATCTGCCGGAGCCGAAATCATCTCGGTCGGTGGCAATATGACCGCACCGGGCAAGATTATTCACGAGCTTGGCACCGCGCGCATGGGCAATGACAAAAAGACTTCAGTGCTGAACAAATGGAATCAAACGCACGATGTCAAAAACGTCTTTGTCACCGACGGCGCAGCGTTTATCGGCGCAGCAAACCAAAATCCAACGATTACGATTATGGCGCTGACGATGCGCGCCTGTGATTACATTGAGGCCGAAATGAAACGCGGGAATTTGTAGAGTTTCTCGCCACGAATAAACGCGAATTTTCACGAATGATCTTTCGCCACAGATTTTATGGATAAAGCAAAAGAGAATCTGTGTGAATCTGTGTGAATCTGTGGCTTATAAAACAGTCCCAATTCGTGGCTCATCCTGGAGAAATCAATGTTCGCACAAGACAACAAACAGCCTTCCGCCAAAGATGCGCCGGGGCCGAAACCATCGGTAAAACTCTATTCGATCTTTGCGCTGCAACGCGACAAAGCATTCACAGGCGAATTTGAAACCAGCAAAAGCAAATATAAGTTTACCTTTGCGCCGAAATCTGCACAGGTAGAGAACGGTAAATTACGGCTCACAGGCACATTCAGCGTTGGCGCACGCAAAGTTGAAAACGTAGTTGCAACGCTGGCTTCTATCCAGGGAGGACTGGGAACAGTTCCAACTGCCATCAATGAACGACCGCTGAAATCATCCTCCGGTTTGCCACTGACAGAAGCGACGGATATTCGCGGTTTTGTCGGTGCGATGTATTTTCACCTTTCCCCTATCAAGGCAGCCGCTCTCGGCCTGACGATTGACATGAGCAAAGTGCAATTGAATGCGCGATTGTTCCCAACCAGTGAAACTGAGCGTGAATTGCAGGTGGTATTTTCTGATGTTGCATCGGCACTTTATGGTGCAACTCCAAACGCGAATGCTGCCGCCCCACATCTTGCTGCGCTCAATCAGATTTTCTAATTCGACACCGTACCGGGGCGCGTTGAAGTTTCCTGAAATGTCGTGCCATCTGCGCGTCGCAGATTGGCGGTCACTTTCATTTCCACTGCCGTCGCACCGTTCGCTTCGGCAGCAGTAAATGTAAAGCTTTGCTGCCTGACTGGGGCATTCACTGTCGCAGTTTTTCTGACAGGGCCAGTCGGCTTCAGAAGCGTCGCTTCGACAATAAAATTCTGCACGGTAATCCCTGCCTGCACTTCGATAAACCACGCGCCATTGATAATAAAATTATTCCCGGAATTGTTGGCGATCAGGTTCGTGACCTTCAATTGAACCGGAGGCGGAGGTGGAGGCGTCGTCGGAAGGGCAGCCTGTCCTTCTCCTATTACAGATTGCTGGAACGTACTACCATCGGAACGGCGCGCGTTGGCAATAATTTTCGCCTGCACTTTCTTAATCTCGGCACCAATATCATCAAAGGTGAAATTGATAAGGGTAAGGGCTGTTTGGCCTGATACAACAGCGCTACGAGTGGCTGTACGCTGATTGCCCAGGGCGGTTGCATCTACTTGAAAGCTTGTGATGGTGACGCCTGTGGGAGGCTTTACCACCCACGCAACGGTAACGGCGTGAAGCCCCTTTTGGGTATTGATTTTGACCCCCGCAACACTTAGGCCAACGGATTGCGCTTGTGGTGTGACAGGCTCAGCTTTGGGGAGTGTTGATTTCGACGTGAATGCTTGTGTTCGCTTATCGGTGCGCGTCAGAATCGCAGTGTTTCCCGTATTCGTGAAGGTTGCCCTGATCGTTACGGTCACACTACGAAAGTCGCCAATCTGCGCTTGTGGGCCACGCACCGTGCGTTCATTGCCAGAAACCGTACGAGGAGGTACCGAGCTGATTGCTCCGTTCGCATTGGCTACTTCAAAAACCACATCGAATTTGGTGGCTTTGAAGCCTTGTGGTTCCACCACATCCCAGAACGCAAACATGTCAACACGCCCGCCGCCCTCAGAAAATTGGACGGGCTTAAGCGTGACGACAGGGTTGGGCACATTAGAGCCTGTACCAGAACCAAAGCCTTCCTGCTTAGGCGGAAAACTTTCCACCTTCTGACAGACAATGAGACTGTGATTAAGCTCCACGGTCGCTTCCGGGTTGCGCAATCCTTTCTTATTCAGGTCACCTTTCAATTGAACGCGGAGGCTGCGCGCCGTAATCGCGGCGGTGCCATCTCCGTTCAGACGGTCACCTTTCTCATTGATCGCTTTGACCCGAACAAAAAATCGGTCGGCGCTGCAAGCCAATGGAGTTGGAGGTCGCCAACTAACATCCACCGCAGAATCCCCGCCCTGCCCCACAATTTTGACAGAGGGCAGATCAGTGATATTGAGGGGTGGGAGCGGATCTGCGATGGCGGCAACCTGAGCACGAACACTGGTGACATCACTGAATTTGATGTCTTTGTTGAAGCCACCGCTTTGCAGACGAATGACCGCCTGTCGTTGGCCGGGCGGCGCGCTCACCGTCCTTTCATCTTTTCCCAGGCGGTTAAATTCAACCGTAATTGTCACGTTGAAATTCCTGAGTTTGATCTCCGGCGCAGACTGTGACACGTCCCAATCAATCACCGCATCAATGCCATCCGCGCGTTCTCGCAACTTCACGTCTTTAATGTCCACGCGAACTCCACAGGCCGCCGGGCAAGCCCCCTCGACATTCGCCCCCGAAATCCCTAAGCCCTGTGCGCGGGCGGGCACGAAACAGAAAAGCACCAGGATCATTTGCACGCAAAGCCATCCGAGCAACAGGGGCTGTCGCTGCCAAGTAGAGTCAAGAATTCGGTTCAATTTTTGGGTCATTATTCGGCTCCTTAAAATTGTATCAGGATTTTTTGCGGTCAAGCTGCCTGCCCGATCAATTGTCTGTACCGGCAGCAGGCACTTGAAATGGCGGCAATGGCTTGGCCAAAGCGATAATCTGCGTATCCAGCACCTCGACATCTTTGAAATTAAATTCAAGATGAACCTTACTTGTCGGCCCGCTGCCGGTCGTGGTCGTTTCCTCTTTAATCACTTCGATCAGTGAGTTCGACGCCTGCCGCAGTTTGTGACCGGACTCCGGGATCAGTTGATTATTTTCGACCCTTGCCCCCTTGAATTGCTTTTTGCTTTGCGCATCTGCATTGCATTGCCACAAAAACGCGGTAGCAAGGGCAAAGACAAACGTCGCAGACAAAACGGTGGCCAGCTTCGTAAACTGTTTTTTGCTTTTCATAGAGGTTCCTCCAGTGTTCGGGTAAGAGTTCAAACTGAAATTCCAACGACGGGCGAAACATTAAAGGGAGGAACAGAGGAAAGTCTTAAGGTCAGCTTGAGATTTTCTTGAAATAAACTTCAAGAACTTTTGAGACGGTTGTAGCAGGGGACTCCAAAAAGTTGCAGCCGGGCAGAACATCCCTCAGGGGCAATTCATTCTCGCTGGGTACGCAGGCTTCCAGCCTGCCTGGCTTCGCAAAGGATTTAACGCTCGCACGCATTGCACGCAAGATGCGTGCGTACCCAGAGAATGAATCGCTCTTGGAATATCAATTCAGCCCTAGAACTTCCGCCCGGTGACAGGCGTATAATGCGAAAACTCAATTCTATATTTGAGAGGCACGTATGACAGATCAATTCAGCAACAGTAGTACCCTCGGAATTAGCGAACATGATGTGACGCGTGTGATGGCAGGTCACGTCGAAAGCGTGCGGCAACGGCTGGTGATAGCCTTGGAACAATCCGGCTATCGGATTGTGAGCGAAAACCCTTTGCGCGCCAAGCATAGCGCGCGTGGAGGAGCTTCATATTTCATGTCCGCCAATGCGCTGGAATATCCCACTCGACTGGAAATTAGTTTGAGGCCGCAGGGGCAAGGCGCGACGCAAGTTACCTTTGATTATCAGGTGCAACACGGCGCATTTAGCAAAGGCGACTACCAGACCCTGACGCGCGAAGCGGAAGCCATCATCGCCGTTGCCTCACAACGTGCTCAAGCCTTGAGCTGTGCCGGATGCGGAGCCGAAGTTGCTGCCGATTCGCGCTTCTGCCGCAAATGTGGCGCACCGATCAAAGCGACGGCTCCGGCGGAACTCGAAGTGCTGCGACTGACCGCTGGGGCGCGGGCGGGGTATCAGTGGACGATCATTGGCGTCACCATCTTTTTGCTGTCGGGAATGTTCCCTTTATTGGTAGCGCTAACCAACAAGTCGCCCGGAAAGTTGATGATTCTTTGGGCGATTTTGAGTGCCTTCGGAGCCTGGGCGTTAGGTGCAGGGTTGCGGCGCACCCATGTCACGCTTAATCCCAAGCAGGACGAATTGCCCGTGCCAAATTCCACTCCCGCGCGCATTTCTGCGCCCATCACGAACGAATTGCCCCAGCAACCAATCCATCATTCCGTCACGGATGGCACGACCGATTTATTGCCCACATTGGAGGAGTCAGAGTCTCATCCGATTCCCCGCCGTCTGGATCGTTCGCAAGCGTGAGCCTGAGGCAATGCCCACCTCTTGTGCATTTCATCATTCCTGACTATAACTTTCTTTCCACCTTCAGTTTTCCAACTTTAAGCAAAGGAATGATTTCTATGCGCCTCTCCTTGACTCGACTGCTTGTGCTGATTGCCCTGTTGAGTGCGGTATCCATCGCAAACCCTGCGCGCGACGAACAGCTAGCCAAAGCTGCCGAAGCTCTGCGCGCGAAACTAATTGAAACGCGCCGTTATTTGCATCAGCACCCGGAACTTTCAAATCGCGAAGAGAAGACCTCGCAATACATCGCCGAAAAACTCCGTTCGTTCGGGTTGGATGAAGTCAAAACGCAGGTCGGAAAGTACGGCGTCGTTGGGTTGCTGAAGGGTGCCAAGCCCGGCCCCGTCGTCGCGGTACGCGCAGACATGGACGCACTGCCAATTCTGGAAACGCTTGATGTTCCGTACAAATCGCAGAATCCCGGCGTCAAGCACGCCTGCGGCCACGATTTGCATATGACAGTGCAGCTTGGCGTGGCCGAAATCCTGAGCAAAAACCGTAACCTCATCAACGGCACAATCAAATTCATCTTTCAGCCCGCCGAAGAAGGCGCGCCCGAAGGCGAAAACGGAGGCGCGAAATTCATGATCGAAGAAGGCGCGCTGGAAAATCCAAAGCCTTCTGCCATCTTCGGCCTGCACGTCATGCCGAATATCCAGGTCGGCCAAATCGGCATAAACGTTGGCCCCGCGATGGCGTCGTCCGATAAATTTATGCTGACGATTCGCGGCAAAAAAGTTCACGGCGCATACCCGCACGACGGCATTGACACCATCGTCGTCGCGTCCGAAGCGGTACTCGCGCTGCAAACAATTCGCAGCCGCCGCATCAACACGCAAGAGCCGTTAGTCATCACCATCGGCAGCTTTCAAGGCGGCAACCGCTTCAACATCATCGCCGACGAAGTCAAAATCGAAGGCACGATGCGCACGTTGAATGAAGACGTTCGTACGGCGGCAATGGCAATGATGAAGCAAACGCTGCAAGGCATTACATCGGCGTACGGTGCGAGCTATGAATTAACGTGGGGCCGCAACAATCCCGTCACGTACAACGATCCCAAATTGGTCGAAGCGACATTACCCACCATAAAGCGCATCATCGGCGAAGCGAACATCACGACGCCGCGTCCGCAAATGGGAGCCGAAGATTTCTCGCTCTATCAAAAAGTGATTCCCGGCTTCTTTTACTTTCTTGGCGTTGGCAACACCAGCAAAGGCATCACCGCGATGATTCACACGCCGGAATTCGATGCGGATGAAGAGGCGCTGGTGATCGGCGTGAAAGTGATGTCGAATGTACTGCTGGATTATTTGGATCGCAACGCGAACCGAAACTAACGAAAGCGTACCGTAGACTGTCCAGTCTACGGTACATCGGTCGTCAGAGGTGAGGCGATGACTTCAGGCGCGCCCAACGTGACACAACTCCTGGTCAATTGGAACAACGGCGATCAGGCTGCGCTCAATCAATTGCTGCCGCTGGTCAATGACGAACTGCGGCGACTGGCGCGCAACTATCTGCGCCGCGAAAGTCCCGGTCATACATTGCAACCGACCGCGCTGGTCAACGAAGCGTACTTACGGCTGATAGATCAACGCCAAATCCAGTGGCAAAACCGCGCGCATTTCTTCGGCATCGCCGCCCAATTAATGCGGCGCATTCTGGTAGATCACGCGCGCCGTCACGCCTACGCCAAACGCGGCGGCGGTGCGATGCAGGTTTCGTTCGATGAAGGAATGGCCGTGACCGAAGCGAAGGCCGCCGAACTGCTCGCCGTGCATGAAGCGTTGGAGAAGTTGACCAAACTGGATACGCGCAAAGGCCACATCGTAGAATTGCGCTTCTTTGGCGGTCTGAGCCTGGAAGAAGTCGCTGAAGTTATGTCCATCTCTTCGCCCACCGTGCAACGCGAATGGCGCGCCGCGAAAGCGTGGTTGCATCGAATATTGACTGAGGGCAACAACGATGACGCCTGAACGCATGCAACAAATCGAAGCCATCTTTCACAATGCCTGCGACCTTGCGCCCGGCGAACGAGCCGCGTTTATCGCACAAGCCTGCGCGGGTGATGAAGATTTGCGCCGCGAAGTTGAATTGCTGCTCGAATCCGATGAACAAGCAGCAACCCTGATCGAAGCGCCCGCCTATCAAATGGCTGCGCCCTTGTTGGTTGAGAATCAGCCCTCATCATTCGCGGGCAAATCCATCAGTCACTACCAAATCATTTCGTTGCTCGGCAAAGGTGGGATGGGCGAAGTGTACCGCGCGCGTGACACCAAGCTGGATCGCACCGTAGCCTTAAAAATATTGCCCGCTGATGTGGCGACTGACGCCGAACGAATGCGCCGCTTTGTCAGCGAAGCCAAAGCGGCGAGCGCCTTGAATCATCCGCACGTGGCAACAATCTATGAAATCGGCGAAGCTGAGAACGCCAGCTTCATTGCGATGGAATTTGTCGAAGGCCAAACACTCACGGCCAAGATCAACGGCACTCCGCTACCAATCCGGGAAGTTGTCGAAATCGGCATCCAGATCGCCGACGCGCTCGATGAAGCCCACAGCAAAGGTATCACGCACCGCGACATCAAGCCTGCGAACGTGATGTTGACCGCGCGCGGGCAAGTGAAGGTACTGGATTTCGGTTTGGCCAAGATCGCGCACCCCCAATCCATAGACAGTAATATCAGCACGTTAGCCAAGACTGCTTCGGGCATCGTGATGGGAACCGTGCCGTATATGAGTCCTGAGCAGGCATTGGGGCGCGACGTGGATTATCGTTCGGATATTTTCAGTTTGGGCATTGTGTTGTACGAGATGGCGACGGGGCGTTTGCCATTTGCGGGAGCAAGCGCGAGCGAGACGCTGGATCGCATCCTGCATTCGCAACCGGATGCAATGGCGCGGTTCAATTACGACGTGCCTGGGGAATTAGAACGCATCGTGCGCAAGTGTTTAGAGAAGGAGCGCGAGCGGCGTTATCAATCCGCGCGGGAGTTGTTGATTGACTTGAAAAACCTCAAGCGGGATAGCGAGGCAACCGCGCCGCTGTCCGTACAATCGGTGGGCTTGGCGAGCCGGTTCAAGCGTCATCGGCTAAGTGCCGGGATGATCTTCCTGGCGGCGGTGGCGGGTCTGGCCTTTGGACTATACCGACTGCGCGAGCAGAACCCGCCCGCAGATCGGGTCTCAGGCCCGGCTCCACGCGTCGTGCCTTTCACCAGCTTTCCGGGCAACGAATGCTGTCCTACTTTTTCACCCGACGGCAACCAAATCGCTTTCGTGTGGGATGGCGGAAAGGGAAACGATGCTGACATCTACGTCAAGCTGATTGATGCCGAATCGCCGATGCAATTGACCACCAACCCCGCCGCAGACACTGCTCCGGCGTGGTCGCCCGATGGTCGTCACATTGCCTTTATTCGTTCGGGCAAAAATGAACAGGGGATTTTTCTCATTACGGCGCTGGGCGGTGCGGAACGCGCACTTTATACGCCGCCGTCAGCCGATGCGGACATCGCTTCCGACCTTGCCTGGTCGCCGGACGGAAAGTTACTGGCCTTTTCAGAAAGAGGTTCTCCGCAGGAGCCTTATAGCATCTTCTTGCTCTCGCTTGAGAGTCTGGAAAAGACTCGACTGACATCCCTGCCCGCAGGAAGCTATGGTGATTATTCTCCCGCCTTCTCCCCTGATGGAAAGACTCTGGCGTTCAAACGGGCGATAATCAGCAAGTTTTACGGCCAAGTCTATTTCGTCCCCATCACTGGCGGAGAGCCGCAACGCCTCACAGAAGAGGTGACGGCTGGCATTCGTCCCCATGGCCTTGCCTGGACGCCGGATGGCCGTGCGGTTGTGTCTACCAAGAGCCGTGAACTCTGGAAGATTCCCGTCGCAGGCGCTGCGCCGGAACGGATAGCTGCTGTGGGCGACAAGGTCTTCGCGCCTGCAATTGCTCGCCAAGGAAATCGGCTGGCTTACACGCAGTACAGTTGGGATGAGAACATCTGGCGTTTTGAAGTGTCGAACTCATCGGGTCGAACAAGCGCCCCAACCAGATTGATCGCTTCTACGTTCTACGATTCCAGTCCGCGCTACTCCCCTGATGGCAAGAAAATCGTCTTCAAATCGAATCGCTCAGGCAACTCAGAAATCTATGTCTGCGAGAGCGATGGCTCGAACCTCAACAAGCTGACTTCCTTTAACGGTCCTGACAATGGCTCGCCGCGCTGGTCGCCTGACGGACGGCAGATTGCTTTCGATGGAATGGCGGAAGGAAATTGGGACATCTATGTCATCAATGCCAGCGGAGGCAAACCGCGGCGACTCACGGCGGAAGCTACTGCCGAAGTGCGGCCCAGTTGGTCGCACGATGGGCAATGGATTTATTTCGGCTCCAATCGCAGCGGAACCTGGCAGATCTGGAAGATGCCTGCCGGCGGCAGTTCAGCGGTGCAGGTTACGCAGCAAGGCGGGTTTGAAGCCTTCGAGTCCGCTGACGGCAAGACGCTCTATTACACGAACCGTTTTGATCTGAATTCGACCAGTCTTTGGCAAATGCCAGTGACGGGTGGCACGGAAAGCCAAGTGCTGGAGCGTGTACATCAAGGGTATTGGGCCGTGCTGGAACAAGGCATCTACTTTCTCAATGCTCAGGCGAATCCCCCTTCGACGATTGAATTCTTCAGCTTCGCCACAAATCGAAGCACGCAACTCGCCGTGATTGAGAAAGAAGTGACTTTACCGGTGCCGGGATTCGCCGTTTCACCTGACGGACGCTGGCTGCTCTTAACCCTGATGGATCATTACCAAAGCGACATTATGCTGCTGGAAAGCTTCCGTTAGCCCCCAGGGGACAGCAATGATCGGAGAACAATCTCTCTCTCGAATCATCAGTAAACCTTGATGGCTTCCGTTTCTTATAACGATCCTTCGCCTTTGCCGTTGGCTCGCACTTTCACCAATTCGCTCATCGCACGAATGAACCCGATGCGTTCCGGGAGCAGCGGATGATGCGGCGAATCCGTCAATCCCAGACGCGCATTGAAAGTGCGCACGCGCGTGATGGCCGCGATCAGATGCGCTGGATTCCCGCCTAACCGATGCAAGGCGATCACGGCAATCGCGTCGCTGCGCAATTCCAGTTCCCGCCTCACCTCCTCCTGCTTTTGTTTTTGCGCCGCCATCATCTCGTGCCAGAAATATTCATGCCCCAATTCGTGCGCGACGGCGGCCTGCAATTCTTCGACGGACAAGATGCTCAAGGCGGGCTGAGAAATCAGCAGCACGGCGCGTCCCTGAAAACCGATGAACGCTTCGCCGCGGTTGAGGATTTTGATGTCCAGCACGTCGCCTCGCTCGTGGTACTTGAGCAAAGGTCGCAGCGTCAGCAACTGTGCCTGTGTCTTTTCTGTCGGCGTGAGGATTTCCTCGTGTGCCAATTGCTTGAGCGCTGCGGCTTTTACTTCGGCTGAAACTTTGGGCAAGCGTGTGCGCTTGAGATAAGCGTCGAAATCCTGCGCTTCTAGGCGGGTAAAAAAGCTCAGCGCCTTTTCTCCTGTGGTCGAGAGCTTTTGGCTCCAAACCGAAAGGCTGTATCCGAGCATGAAGCAAAGTAGAGCGACGGCATGTCTGCGCATAGCGATCTCCTGCTGAAGCGCCGTCGCCGCACGAGACACACTTCGGCCTGAAGCTGGGCTGACCAGCCTTGTGACAGGGACTGCGTTGTTGGCTGGCAACTCGCGCGCGGCACGCTCAGAAGCGCAGCGTCAGCTTTGACGGCCTCTGAGGTTGCCTGCATCACCTCACGCGAGAACGGCGGGAAAACCCCATCACGCGCGGCTGAGATTTTTTCGTGAGGAAATGGCGCTTCGGTACAGTACGAGGAGCGGTAGCGACTTGGTGGAGGTGCCGACGGTCATCAGGTCGCTACCGCTCGCTGTACCGTACCGAAGCGCGCGCGGCTCTCGCATAAATTTTCGAGCCATGTCAAAATCACGCCGCTTTCACAACTTCAGGAGTCAAATCGAACCGATGAAAAACCTACTTCTATTCACCTTGCTTTCGCTCTTGCTGACCGCGCCAACCTTCGCACAACCGCGCGGCCAACAACCCACCAAAACGCTCACGACCGAAGAATACGAACCGAAATCTTCGCTCGTCACCAAAGAAACCAAAGTCACGCGCTCCAAATTCCCATTCGTTGACGTCCACAGTCATCACGGCAATCTTGCGCCCGAATATGTGGACAAACTTGTCAAAGATATGGACGGGATGAATATGAAGGTGATGGTCAATCTGAGTGGTGGCACGGGCGACCGGCTGAAACAATTGATCGCCGCGATGAAGACTCGTCACCCGGATCGCTTCATCGTGTTTGCCAATATGACCTTCAACGACATCAACGAACCGGGCTACGGCGAACGGCAGGCGAAGCGGTTGGAAGAAGACGTAAAGAACGGCGCGCAAGGACTGAAGGTCTTCAAGAATTTCGGGATGGATATGAAATACAAGAACGGCGAGCGCGTTAAAGTGGACGATCCGAACTGGGACCCGGTTTGGCAAATGTGCGCGAAGCTCAAGATTCCCGTGCTGATTCATATTGCCGAACCGAATGTGTTCTTTGATCCGATTGATCGTTTCAACGAACGCTGGTTGGAGTTGAATCAATTCCCCGGTCGCGCGCGGCCACCGGAAAAGTATCCGACGTTTGAGACGCTGATGACCGAGCGCAACAACATGATCAAAAAGAACCCGAAGACGAATTTCATCCTTGCGCATCTCGGCTATCACGGCAACGATCTGGCGCGGCTCGGCAAACTCTTTGACACCTATCCAAACGTCTATGTGGACAACGCGGCAATTCTCGCCGAACTTGGTCGGCAGCCGTATGCCGCATATGATTTTCACGTCAAATATCAAGACCGCATTTTGTTTGGCAAAGACATTTACGAAGTCAGCGAATACCACGCTTACTTTCGCGTCTACGAAACGCGCGATGAATACATTGAATACTATCGCAAGCGGCACGCGTTCTGGCGCATCTATGGGTTTCAGTTGCCGGACGAGGTGCTGAAGAAGGTGTATTACAAAAACGCGCTGAAGTTGATTCCAGGCATGAATGCCAAATTGTTTCCAAAATGAGAACAATGGAAAGTAATCGAACAATACGCGCTGTTCATTTGGAAAACTTTCTTTCTTTTGGGAGTAAAGGTGAGTCGCTAGAGTTGCACCCATTAAATGTGATGATTGGCCCTAATGCGTCGGGAAAATCAAATCTCATTGAAGCACTGCGAATCCTCAGTACAACCCCAACTGAGGTTGCCAATGCAATTGAGGCAGGTGGTGGCATCACAGAATATTTATGGAAAGGCACGGCGGCAGCCTCGACGGCCAAGATAGAAGTGGAAGTGGGCTGGCCTGCGCATCTCAGCAGTCTCCGCTATAAATTGGAATTTACGAATCGTCAGTGGGCACAACTCCCTAATTTTACTATTACGCAGGAATCCATTGCCCAAATCAATTCGCAGGGGGAAGAGTTATTTCCTGAAATCTATCACTATCGTTATGGTGAGCGTGGGAGTCTTTATTCAATTAACCCACAATATAACCCCGACGAGGACTCCCTGGACAAGAAATACCTTTTCCAAGAAGTCAATCAGGGCGGCAGTGGCAACAAATCCATTTTATATTTAATTAGAAATCCTGATAGGCATCCTGAATTAGATCGCTTGGAAAATGTCTTTGCCAAGATACAATTTTATCAGGGACTAGAATTTAACCGGAATAGTTCAATTCGTCGGCCACAAAGCACGAATCTGCCAACAGATGTTTTGTGGGAAAATGCCAGCAATTTAGGTTTGATACTGAACAACTTTCCTCAACGCACCAAACATCTCGTTGTCGAAAAGCTCAAGGAGGTTTACGAGCCAATTGAAGAAATTCAGACGCGAATTCAAGGCGGTCAGGTTGGCGTGTTCATCCAAGAAAAGGGGTTGTCGGCCCCCATCTCTGCTCTGCGCCTTTCTGAGGGTACGCTACGCTATTTGTGTTTGTTAGTATCGCTTCTTTCTCCCACACCACCGCCTTTAATTTGCTTGGAAGAACCGGAAAGTGGTTTGCATCCTGATGTGATTGATTCGCTCGCACAAATGTTAGTTGAGGCTTCTGAGAAAACACAACTTATCGTCACGACCCATTCAGATCGGTTGATTTCGGCACTGGCTAATGCTGGGGCCGTTGATTCTGTGGTGGTTTGTGAGCGTCGTCCAAGCGGGACACAACTGAACCGGCTTGATGCGGTACGGCTCAAAAAATGGTTGGAGAAATATTCGCTAGGCGAACTCTGGTCAATGGGGGAAATCGGAGGCACGCGCTGGTGAAGGAAATTCGTTTGTACATCGAAGGCGGTGGCGATGCGCAAAGTAAGGCCGCCTTGCGCAAAGGCTTCCGGCAATTTTTCACCAACGGGCTAAAAGAAAATGCCAGAAAACTTCACCTTACTCTTTGTAAATCAACGGTTGATGCGTGCGAAGATTTCGCTAAAGCATTAGAAGATCATCCTGCCGCCTTCAATATTTTGCTCATTGATTCAGATGGCCCAGTAGTGAAGAATCAGCCATTGCAAAACTTCATCAAGCTGCAGAAACATAGCAAGTACAACCTTGATTTCATTGACGAGAACCAAATTCACTTGATGGTGCAATTGATGGAGGCGTGGTTTGTCGCTGATCTTGAGGCACTAAACACGTACTACGGGCAGGCGTTCAAAGCGAGCGCGGATTTGAAGCGAAAGAACGTCGAGCAAATTGAAAAGGCAACGCTGATCAGATCGCTGAAAACAGCGACACGGAAAACGCGCAAAGGGGAATATCACAAGATCAAACACGCGGCTGATTTGTTGGCAAAAATCTCCCCTCCTAAAGTTCGCCAAGCAGCAGATTATTGCGAACGATTATTCAAAACCCTGGAAGCCCTGACTACTGAAAATTGAAGGAACTCACTTATGACTAAACGATTAGGAATCGGTTTTATCGGCAGCGGATTTATTACCCGCTTTCACATTCAATCCTTCGTCGCCGTGCGTGATGCCGACATTCGCGGCGTGTGGAGTCCGAACAAAAAGCACGCGAAAAGCGCGGCGGAATTGGCGAACTCATTGCGCCTTGGCGAGGCCAACGCATTCAAGTCTATCGAAGACATGGTCGCTTCGCCCGACATTGATGCGATCTGGCTCTGCGGCCCGAACCACAAGCGCATCGAAAACCTCGAAGCCATTGTCAAAACCATCAAATCCGGCAAAGGCTCGCTCAAAGGCATTGCGATTGAAAAGCCGCTGGCGCGCAACGCCGCCGAGGCGAAAAAAGTCGTCGAACTGATTGAAGAATCCGGCTGCCTGCACGGCTATTTGGAAGATCAATTGTTTGAGCCAGGCATCGTCAAAGGCCGCGACATTATCTGGCAACGTGCGGCAGCCTTGACCGGCAGACCCTATCTCGCCCGCGCTGCCGAAGAACACAGCGGGCCGCACATGCCCTGGTTTTGGCAGGGCGATTTGCAGGGCGGGGGCGTGCTGAACGATATGATGTGTCACAGCGTCGAAGTCGCACGCTTCCTGCTCACGGAACCCGGCAAAACGCGCAATTCGATCAAGCCGGTCAAAGTCTCGGCCACGATTGAAAGCCTGAAGTGGTCACGACCCGAATACGCAAAGTTGCTGCGCAAACGCATGGGCAAAGAGGTCAATTACCTGAAACGGCCTTCGGAAGATTTCGCGCGCGCGACGATTCAATATGTGGATGACAAAGGGTTGCCGTTGATTGCCGAAGTGACAACATCGTGGAGCTTCGTCGGTGCAGGGCTCCGGCTCAGCACCGAACTGCTGGGGCCGGAATATTCGATGATGATCAACACGCTCGATAGCGGCTTGAAGCTGTTTTTCAGCCGCGAAGTCAAAGGCGAAGCGGGCGAAGATTTGGTCGAGAAGCAAAACGCCGAACAGGGCTTGATGCCCGTCGTCGCAAACGAAACGGCGGACTATGGCTACGAGGCAGAAAATCGTTACTTCGTGAATTGTTTCCTGGATGGCAAACAGCCAGAGATCAATGTCTACGATGGACTGGAATGTACGCAGTTGCTGATGACCGCGTACATGAGCGCCGAACAGGAACGAACCGTGGCATTTAAGCCCAAGGATTTGGACAAATATATCCCGGCAGTGGCGAAAGGCACCTGGAAAGCCTAGCGCGTGTTTGGCAATTTATGACAACATTTTTTCGTACCGCATTTCGTTGGCAACGCGGACGCCAGAATTCCGGGTACGACAAAATGTTGTTGTTGCAGAGTTGGTGGCCGCTGCCGTTTGATTTGTATTTACTGCGGTATCCCGAAGGCTCTGAAGTTCCGCCCCATCGAGATACCGTAAGTTTTGGTCGTCACTACCGCCTGAATGTTATTTTGTGGCGCGCGCAGAGTGGCGGAGATTTTGCGTGCGCGCATCCCATCGTTGCTTCACGCCGACTCAACCTATTTCGCCCAGACATCCATGAACACAGCGTTTCACGCGTCCTGCGGGGCACGCGCTATGTGCTCAGCCTCGGCTGGATCAGACAGTAAAACTGCGTCCCGCACCGACACAGAAACAGTCTCAGCACACCGGCACCAGGACGGGAATCGTCAGCGTTGCTGTGGTCAAGCCGGTTTTGTGAAGCGTGCGAATGCCTTTCCAGTTGGCGGTGCGGGGCGTCAGCACCAAGCCCACTCCCGCGCCGATCTTGAAGTGCAGCGTTCCGACCTGGCTCGGCGGGATCAGGCCCAGCATTCCATTTGGCACGCGCGGACTGGTCGTGCTGAGCGTGGCATTCACCTGACAACTCCCATTCAACCACGCGCTGAAACTCCCGAAGGGCTTCTCGTTGCCG
>JAFDVL010000040.1:0-14222 GCA_018268995.1 Acidobacteriota bacterium
TCCTTACCAAGGACGCGCTCTACCTACTGAGCTATGTGGGCAACTGAAATCTCTATCACTGAGATTTCAAATCTGCATTTGGAGCGGGAGACGGGACTCGAACCCGCAACAGCTAGCTTGGAAGGCTAGTACTCTACCATTGAGTTACTCCCGCACTCTTTGATCTCAAATTTGAGACCTATAAATTTGGTGCAGGGGGTAGGATTCGAACCTACGTAAGACGTTAGTCTGCCGGGTTTACAGCCCGGTGCCATTANNCATTAGCCACTCGACCACCCCTGCAATAAATCTTTATGGAGCCGGTGAAGGGACTTGAACCCCCGACCTGATGATTACAAATCAACTGCTCTACCAACTGAGCTACACCGGCTAAAGTGCATAGATTGACACACTAAGTTTTAAAAGAGCCGCTTTACGAAAGCGCGAATACTAGCAACAGGTCTTTATTTTTGCAAGCCAAGACTTGGAAATCGCTTGACTTTTTCTTGCCAAAAAGTTGCTGTCTATTTTCGCGCCCGCACCAAACCTTTTAGTTCGTGCATAAATTCAGTAACGTCCTGAAACTCAAGATAAACCGAGGCGAACCGAACATAAGCCACCTTATCCAGCTCCTTGAGTCGCCGCATGATCATTTCGCCGATTTTCGTGGTTGGCCTCTCGCGCTCTGGCGAAGATTGCACATATGATTCAATCGCGTTCACGATGGCATCCAGTTTAGTGGTCGGAATTGGACGTTTTTCACAGGCGCGCAACAGTCCAGCCATGACCTTGTCGCGACTAAAGGGTTCACGACGACCATCCTTTTTCACCACCATATACGGAATTTCATCAATGCGCTCATAACTGGTAAAGCGGCGCTCACATTTCAAGCATTCGCGGCGGCGACGAATCGAATCGCCCTCACGGGATTCACGTGAATCAACGACTCGATCTTCCAAATGACCACAAAAAGGGCATCTCATGATTCGACTCCTGTTGTTGGCTTGCCGACTAACGATTCAGCTTTGTGATGCGGAAGTTGCTCACTTGATTCTGCGTTAGAGATCAACGCACGCAACTGACTAACGCTAATGTCAGTACGCATTAAATAAAAGAGGGCAAAAATAAAAGGCGACCCAAATGAGACAATATGAATTGCAATCGCGGTTGCAGCGGCTAGATTTTGCTCAACATCCAAAAATACCAGTCCCTTTTGCGCGGCGGCATGAAAGGCTCCGGCAGAACCACCCGGCGTTGGGATTAAAGAGCCCACTAACCCAGCGCCAAGCACAAAGATGGATTGCGTAAAGGAGAAATCATTCCCAAAGGCCCGGATAACCGTCCAATAAGCAAGCGCAATTAATCCCCAGACCAGAGCTGTTTGGAAAACGGTCTTCATCATTTCTCGAAGGTTAAGCAAAACAGATAAGCCATCGGCTAAATGGGTCAAGAGGCTAACGAATGCGTCTAAAACTCGTTTGGGTAACCAGCGAAATAGTTTTTCAAAAAGCTGTAGTACAGATTGGGAACGTAAGCGAAGTAAGACTAATAATCCAATCCCCAAAGCCAGTCCCAGCAACATAAGCCAGCCGACGGATCGCATCTTCTGCAGGTCATCTGCTTTACTTGCAGGTAATTCCAGAATCAACAGATTTACAGCAAACATCACCGCCACAGCAGTCATATCATAGATGCGCTCTATTAGAATCGTGGCAATTGTGGCACTTGGGCTTATTTTCTCACGCAGACTCAGCATCAGCGGACGGACGACGTCTCCGGCCCTTCCGACGGCAAAGATACAGCCAAATCCGATTACCGTCGCAGCCAATGATTCTCGCAAACTCGCCGTTGTAATTGGTTGCAGGAATGTCAGCCAGCGGACGGCGCGAACCACCATTGTCAGATTAATCAGAAGCGCGCCCAGCAATAGCAACCAGACATTTGCATTCTTCCAATACACACCAACGGTTGCCCAATCAATGCCGCGAGCAAACCAATATGCAAGGCCTAATCCCACTGACAGCACTATCAAAGATTTCAGTTTTTTCGCCACTTTAGAACTTAACTCCTGCTAAAGCACACAAGATATGGCCAAGCGGCGGCACACTACTACAAAATCTATAGGCTTGCAAGTTTTTCCCCCGGATTCATTCAAAGATGGGACACGACTATGGGAGGCGCGTAATTGCTTTAGATAAAAGTCTTTTCCAGATTTTGTAAAAAAAGTTGTAAGATAAGTGGGAACTTTGTAACCCAAGCCGGAGTCTAATAGCTATGTCATCAGAAAGCTGATGATCATGGCCTGGAAATAGAAGCAAGAATCGCCCAAAGCAACCACCACTGACATCGGGAGCGCGCACATGCTGGTGAAAGAAAAAGCATGGCTGGCAATTGGCATCGAAACAAACCTTGATGGTGCCATAGGTGAGGTTTACGAAACAGCGGAACCGATTGCGTTTGAGCCGCGTGAATTTGCTTTGATTGAAAGATTGCGCGCCGGGGAAATGGAAGCATTCTCCGAGTTGGTCAGCGAATATCAGCCGCTGGTTTATTCGGTCACGCTTCGCATCGTTCGCGAAGCGGAAGAAGCCCGCGATGTCACGCAGGAAACGTTTTTGAAAATCTTCCGGCACTTCAATCATTTCCGTGGCGATTCGAGCCTGAAAACCTGGGTATGTCGCATCGCCGTGAACCAGGCCCTGAATTCACAACGTTGGTGGAAACGGCGGCGGCGAGAGGAGATGAGGTCGCTGGATGAGCCGCTGGATGATGAAAGATTATCGCTGGGTGCGACGCTCGCCAGCAAATCGGATTCGCCTGAGGCTGAGGTCATCGCCCACGAGCGACAACATCAACTGGAACGAGCATTAGGCGAGTTGAAAAAAGATTTTCGGATTGCCGTGGCGCTCCGCGACATTGAAGGAATGTCGTACGAGGAAATCGCCAGCATTCTTGAAGTATCCGTCGGGACAGTAAAGTCCCGCATTGCTCGCGGGCGCGAGATGCTCCGCACCCGCTTGAGCAACCGTTGAAATTTTGGGCAAATCGTCGTGCCGTGCGGTGTGTGCTTACGACGCAACTGCCGATGGGTCGGCGAACCTAACCCGAATGGTGGTCAGCAACAAACTCCAGACGGGTTTCGCTTTCGGTGCCACCGCACGGCAGGACGATTTGCTCACAGTCTGTTGTCGTTCGTCATTTGTCCGGTGTTGCTTTCGTGGCAGCAGCGTTACAGAAGAGGCAACTGACCAAGAACAACAGACAAAGGACAAAGTTATGAATTGCCGTAGTTATTCATTATTGATTTCCGCGCAATTGGATGGCCAAATCAGGCCGTCTGAGCGAGCTTTGCTCAATCATCATCTGAATGAGTGTGAGATATGTCGGCATTATGCTAGCGACTTACGCCAACAATCTGAGCAGTTATTCAATCTGAATAGAACCGCCTTAACCGATCAGCAAGCGAAGGAAATGCAGGCCGCAACGATGTGGGCGTTGCAAATTGAAGCACGTAAACAATTGCTGGAATCGCGCCGTAGTGAAGAGAAAAAAGCCAATCGGCGCATCCGACTTTTTTCGCGCTCTTTCGCGGCGGTAACTTCCCTCTTACTGCTGCTGATGTTGGTCAATTCAATCCTTCGTCCGGCGCATCGGGCGTTTGCATTTTTTCAGGCAGCAGCGCAAACCACGATGCCATCTGACAATGGTGACGAAGAGATTGCTCAGCTCAAAGATTTGCTCTTACCTCCCGCACCAAGTCCAAGACCGATTCTTGATCCGCATGGCACATTGATTGGTTTTACGAAGGAAGTGGATGAAGAACAGTTTGCCGTCATTGCACTCGTCGGAGCAGATGGACGCGCGTCCGTCACACACGTTCTCGAAGCGCCAACTGATCCTGAAGTAATACACAAGCTTTCTCACGCATTGAATCAACAAGCCAATTTCCGGCCTGCATATATTCGCGGCAAATACATGCCCGCCGATGCGATTTTAATGTTCAGCCGAGTCACCATTTCCGGGTGATTCTGACCTAATCATCTCGACAGCAAAGGAAGTGTCTGCACTTGTAATTCAAGTGGCTCGTCGAGGTGTGTCTTGTGAAGGAGAGACAGATGAAAACGACCTATCACACTACGCCCAACATCAATGTCACGCCACTGATTGACGTGCTGCTGGTATTGCTGATTATTTTCATGACGATCAGTCCGATGAAACCGCACAAACACGAAACGAAAGTGCCCGAAAAACCCAAAGATACTGAGACACCGATAGATTTAGAAACCCTGGTGGTCAGCATCTCGCGCGACAATGCGTATCAACTCAATCAAACCAAAGCCGCATCGCTCAGCGAATTGAATTCCCTGCTACACAAGGCGTTGGACGGGCGTCCGGCAGATCGCAAAGCAGTCTTCGTCAAAGGCGCTCCCACCTTGCGCTACAGCCAGGTTTCGGAAGTCATTGACGCGGTCAAAGAAAGTGGCGCAGCTCCGATTGGCTTGCAGTTGGAAGCCCTCGATTAGTCTATCTCAAATTTCAAATCCGCAGTCGTGAGACCCATCGGCGCAAACTTACATCTCACGGAGGCAACTATGTTCGATAAACTCGTAGAATCAACCAAGCAAAAACAACAAGGCCGTAGCAGATTTTATCTGGTCACAAGCCTGATTTACGGCACTTCCCTCTCGGCACTCGCTGTCGGCACGATCATCTGGTTCAATCCAGCAATGGCTGAAGCCAACACGACTGCCATGCTTCTCGCTCCTCCACCTGTTCCTGTCGCGGCACCTCCGCCTGAACTTGCGCCTGCAACGAAGGTGCAGCCAGACCCGGGGTTCATCGAGCCTAAGACACCACCAAAAGAAATCATGGAAGCAACAAAAGTGCCGCCCAAACCACCATCCGTTCGGACTGGCCCATTGGTTCCGGGCGTTCCTGATGCAGGGAATAATGATGCTGCCAGCAACGGATTTCAGCGTGGCCCCAACTTTGGTGAAGTCGTTGATGCCGCTCCATTGCCAACTCCAAAGCCATCGCCAAAAGCAGAGCCGACTCCGACACCAACGCCGAAACCACAGGAAATTGTGCGGATGACCAGCGAAATGATCACAGGCAAAGCTATTCGCAAGGTGCAGCCGCCGTATCCACAAATCGCCAGAGCTGTCCGCGCACAAGGCACGGTGTCAGTTCAAATCACGATCTCTGAAGAAGGTCGCGTGATTAGTGCAAGTGTTATTGGCGGCCATCCGACACTGCAACAAGCTGCACAGCAGGCGGCAACGCAATGGGTATTTTCGCCAACGGTTCTCAACGGAAAACCCGTGAAAGTGTCCGGCGTCATTGCTTTCAACTTCATTCTCAATTGATTTCTTCTCTAACTATAAACTATAGAAATGGCCGCTGAGACACGTTCTTGATCTCAGCGGCCAACTTTCTGGCGACGTATTGTGCGAACCACATCACGCTTTTTTGATGACGTCTTTCATCCGTTTCGCCACAACCTCTACTTCGCCCGGCTGCATTTGCCAGACACCAACACCGATTTCCTGCGTCGCATTCCTTGCGGGAGAGGACGACGGAGCGATTTCAATCGCGGGCTTGCCTTCACGCAAGAGTTTCCGCACTTGCTCAGCCGTTAAATTCAATGTTGCTTTGTCCCATTTGATTCGCACCGTCGGGACGTGGTTCGCAATCGGCGGCACAAAGATTTCAGACTTGATTGTCGGCACAGCCGCAACGCAATCGGCAATCACTTTTGCGCGGCGTTCCCATTCCTTCCACTCGGCTTTGTCGTCGCGTTTCAGGTACATTTCGACGGCGACCATCATCCCGACCATTTCTTCCTTGTTGACTTTCATGCCACGTCCAATCGTATCGCCATTCGGCGAAGCGTTCATTCGCGCCGCTTCAATCAGGTCTTTGCGTCCAATCAATAGCCCTGCGCTTTGCGGACCGCGCAAGCCTTTGCCGCCGGAAAAAGTCACGAGCGAGAAGCCTTGCTTGATGTACTTCGATAAGTTTTCAGTCGGCGGCAGCACATCAGCGCCGTCCGCAAAAGTCGGAATGTTGTGTTTCTTTCCTAAGGCTGCAAACTGTTCCGCAGTGATTTGGCCGCGCGGTTCGGCGTCGCAAAAGAAATGCAGCGTTGCGGTGCGTTCGCTGATGGCGCGTTCCAATTCTTCGACGGTTTCGACTTCAATCATCTTAATGCCGCAATTGCGAACGGCGTGATCGTAGCCGTAGCGATGAGACTTCTGAATAATGACCTCGCTCTTCATGCCCGTTCCTGCCAGATCAGGAATACGCCGAATCCAGTCCGCATTTTTTCCTGTGATGCAGGCCGCAGTTCCAAGCGTCAATGCCGCCGCCGCACCCGAAGTAATCATTGCGCCTTCACTACCCACTAATTCAGCAACGCGCTTGCCCACCGCGTCGTGCAAATCATTCAACGGGACAAACATTTTGGAAGCGTAGTTAATCGCTGCCACAACTTCAGGCCACATCAAGGATGCCGTCAAAGCCGTGAACGTCCCCGCCGCGTTGATAAAGGGGCGAACACCAAGTTCTTTAAAATAATCTCGCCCGGTCGGAGCCACAGCTTCGACGACTTCGGACGCGACCAGACCACTGACAAGAGGAAGACTCGACATAGTGTGCAAAAAATTTCTACGATTTGTCATATACGCACCTGCTTAGAAAATTCAGTTAAGGTGTGAGAAGGTGCAAAGATTCTGGCATTGCACGCCAACAAAGGCAATGGCAACGGCAATCGTGAATACAGTAAGTTTCAGATTCAAGATTCCGTTACAGAGCAGGCGATTCCAACTTGAATACGCGCGCGGCATTTTGCCCCAGAAACTTTGCTTCGATGACTTTCGGCAAGCCCAGTTCCTTCACCTGCGCCACACATTTTTCCAGGGAAAGCTGCGGGAAATTCGTCCCAAACAACACCTTGTCCTGACCATAGGTTTTCAGGTAATGAATCAGTTGCGGTGGATAGTAACGCGGCAAATACGCTGAGGTATCTATGAAGACATTCTCGTGCTTCCAGGCCAATCCGATCATTTCATCTGTCCAGGGAAAGCCGATGTGACCGCCCACAATTTTCAACTCAGGAAACGTCAAGGCAACCTCGTCCAGGTACGGAACCGGACGCCCCGTCTCAGAAGGCATCAACGGGCCGGTATGCCCAACCTGCGTGCAAAACGGAATATCCAGTTCGATACATTTGACGTAGAGCGGAAAGTAAAATTTGTCGTTCGGCGGACGATTCCACAGCCACGGCACAACGCGCAGGGCTTTAAATCCCAGGTCTTTCACCGCGCGTTCTAATTCGCGCACCGCCTCGACAGGCTTTTCCAAATTGACGGCGGCAACACCGACAAAGCGGTCAGGAAACCGCCGCACCATCTCCGCCACAAAATCATTGTGATAAATTCATTCGCCGGGACGATGCCAAGCTGACAGCATCAGCTTGTGAATGCCCGCACTGTTCATGCTGGCAACAATTTCATCCGTCGTCAGTCCCTCTTCCAGCATTTTCCCTGTGCCCGACTGCTTGAAGAGTCGCAACACTTCCGGCAATTTCGCAGCGGCATCTTTCGTCGCAGGTTGCGCCCACGCATCAATGATCAAAGGGGTATTTTCTGCATTCATCGCCAATTTCTCCTTTCGCGCAAAACCAGATACTTGAACTAACAGAAGACTGAGAATAATGAACAACCCAGGTGCTTGACAACCGCTGACCGCTCGGTCAGGCTTATCGCCCAATCAGCAACAGCGGAGGAAACATTTTGAGTTGGCAACCTGAAGTTGACGAAATCAAGCGGCGTGTTGAATTAGCAAAACAAATGGGCGGCGAAGCCAATGTCGCACGCCAGCACAACAATGGCAGGCTCACCGTGCGCGAACGCATTGATCGCCTGCTGGATGCGAACTCTTTTCATGAAACAGGCACGCTCGCGGGAAAAGCGACGTACGAAAACGGCGAACTGGTATCCTTCACGCCATCCAATGTCGTCATCGGCACAGGTCGCATTGAAAACCGTCGCGTGGTTGTTAGTGGCGACGATTTTACGGTTCGTGGCGGCGCGGCGGATGGCGCGGTTGGCTACAAAGCGGTCTACGCGTTGAAGATGGCACGCGAATTCAAAATCCCGCTCATTTGCCTGATTGACGGCACTGGCGGCGGCGGCAGCGTGAAGACGCTCGAAACCATGCAACGCACGTACGTGCCCTATGTGCCGGGATGGGAAGAAGCTGTCGAATTGATGTCAGAAGTTCCTGTCATTGCGGCGTGCTTAGGTCCCACAGCAGGGCTGGGCGCGGTGCGTGTCGTCAATTCGCATTTCTCCGTCATGGTCAAAAATGTCAGTCAGCTTTTTGTCGCTGGCCCGCCGGTCGTGGAGCGCGGCACGGGCGAAAAAGTGACGAAGGAAGAACTCGGCGGCGCGCATATTCACGCCCGCAACAGCGGCTGCGTTGACAACGAAGTCGAAACCGAAGACGAAGCGTTTGCTCAAATTCGGCGCGTGCTGTCGTACCTGCCTTCCAACGTCTGGCAAATTCCGCCGCGTTCCGAAAACCGCGACGATCCGACGCGCTGCGATGAAGAATTGCTTTCGATCATCCCGCGTGATCGTCGCCGCACCTACGACATTCGCAAACTGCTGAACCTCGTGCTTGACCATGATTCGTTTTTTGAAATCGAACGGTTTTACGGTAAGCCTGTAGTGATTGGGCTGGCACGATTGCACGGCTTCCCGGTCGGTGTGATGGCGAATGATCCAAAACAATTGGGCGGCAGCTTTGACGCCGACGCCTGCGAGAAAGCCACACGGTTTATTGATTTCTGCGATACGTTTCATCTGCCCATCGTGAATTTCGTAGATCAACCTGGCTTTCTGATCGGAACCAAAGCTGAACGCGAAGGCACAGCCCGATATGGCGCGCGAATGATGGCTGCAATTTATCAATCCACCGTGCCGTGGGTGGCGATGATTCTGCGCCGCGTCTATGGCGTCGCTGGAGCTGCGCACGGCAAGCATCATCGGCTGAATTTGCGCTATGCCTGGCCATCCGGCGATTGGGGGTCGTTGCCCATTGAAGGCGGCGTGCTGGCAGCGTACAAACGTGACATCGAAGCCTCTCCAAATCCGGCAGCACGGACGCAGGAAATCGAACAAATGCTTAACGAATTGCGCTCGCCCTTTCGCACCGCAGAGGCCTTTGGCATTGAGGGAATCATTGACCCACGCGAAACCCGTCCCATTTTGTGCGATTGGGTTGCTCAAGCCTACGAACTCCTGCCGTTGGAAGTAGGCATAAAGCGCCGCGGGATGCGCCCGTAAAAGATTCGTGACAACCTGTCCACAGTTTCTTGAATTGACGTCTTTCCCTTCCCAGCCTACCATTTTGTAGGCGACTTATGACAGAACCAAGTATTTCTCTGCTTCGCATTCTGGACGCTTCTGAACGGCTTTTTACCAAGCGTGGGTACAATGCTGTGACGCTCCGTGATATTGCCGATGAGGTGGGTATTCGTCATACCTCGCTGTATCACCACGTGCCCGGCGGCAAAGAGGAATTATTCATACAAGTCACAGAACGTCATCTAAATCGCCATCGAGAAGGGATGTCACAAGCCATCGCCAATGCCAAAGCGGACATTCGTTCCAAGCTGTGCGCAGTTTCGGATTGGCTCTTGTCACAACCACCGATGGATTTAATTCGGATGGCATATTCTGATATGCCTTCCATTGATCCCAAAGAAGCATTTCGCCTTTCACAACTGGGCTTTGAAGCATTACTGATGCCCATCGAAGGCGTTTTACATCAAGCGCACAAAGCGCAGGAAATTCAGTATTCACCGGGCGGCCCCACCGCCGGAGCATTTCTCGGAATGATAGAAAGTCTATTTGCCATACCTGAATTTGCTCTGACAAAAAGTCGGCAAAAATTGGCTTATGATTTAATTGATACGTGGCTGACAGGATTGCTTCCACGTTCATAGGAAGGGATGGAAGATGGAAAAAAAATTTCGCCCTATCCCCTACCAATTTGTTGGCAGTCCGATTCACGCCGCACAACGGTGGATTGAAGCCTTTCAAGTTGCAGTGGGAGCGATTCTTTCTCATCGTCTGCGATCTTCTTTAACTATCATCGGCATTGTCATTGGCGTAGCTGTTGCAGCCTTAGTTGCTGCTTTATTGGAAGGCGCACAAACCTTCATTACTAAACAAACAGCAGGTCTCGGTCCCGGCATTGTGCGGATAGACAAGGCGGCGTTTCAGGATTTTGTGGGTGACGGACAAGCCTTTGCCGATGCCAAAGCCAAACGGCCTGNNCATCACACTTGATCATCTGAAGGCGTTGCGTGACCGCGTGTCGGGCCAATTGGAAATTGGTGCCCAAGTAGATGCTGCTGTTTCTGTGCGGTATGGAAACAAGTCGCTCAAGACCTCTCCACTGCAAGGCGTCACGCCGAACATTAGCACCCTGTCAACATACAAAATCGAACGAGGCAGAGAACTCACGGACTTTGACGAAGAGAATCGGCGCGAGGTTTGTGTGCTCGGCGCAGATACAGCAGATTATTTATTTCCGCTGGAAGTTCCCCTTGGCAAACAGATTCGCGTCGGTGCTTACCAGTTTGAAGTGATTGGAGTTTATGCACCGCTTGGTTCGTCATTCGGCGCATCGCAGGATTATTTTGTGCAAGTGCCAATTAGCGCCTGGGGAAAGGTCTTCGGTGCTCGGTCGCGTTCGATTGCCCTGCTGGCCAAAGCGCGCCCCGGAGTTGCCCTTGAGGGTGAAGCATTGGAAGACCTGCTTCGCTTCAATATGCGGCAGGCGCGGCGGCTTCAGCCCGGCGAATCCGATGATTTCAGCGTGACTTCAGACAAGAAAGTGGATGCGTTCGCCGGGCAAATAACAACGATTGTCGCAGCAGTGTTGTTTCCACTCACCGCCATTGCCTTAGTTGTCGGCGGCATCGTTGTGATGAACATGATGCTGGCTTCGGTCACAGAGCGCACGCGAGAAATCGGAATCCGAATGGCCATTGGCGCTCGGCGTAGCGATATTCTGGCGCAGTTTTTACTGGAATCCACATTTCTGACGTTGGTTGGCGGCGGCATCGGGATATTGATTGCAGTGGGAATGGCGTGGATCTTCAGCCGTGTTTCTGGCATCCCAATCCGACTGCCAGGATGGGCCATCTTTGCGGCCTTGAGCGTTTCCTGCACGGTAGGGATTGTTTTTGGTGTATTTCCCGCCCGCAAGGCAGCCCGACTTGACCCGATTGAGGCGCTGAGAACGGAGTAGCGATCAATGGAACGACAATTACTCAAAGACATTTTTCTGACCGTGCGTGATTCCCTGCTGGCGTACAAGTTACGTTCTGCTTTGACGTTGCTGGGAGTCATCATTGGCGTCACGGTGGTGGTCACTGTCAGTTCCATTCTCACCAGTTTATATGCCAGCGTGGCACGCAGCATCGAAAGCTTTTCGCCCAATGTCGTATATTTCACCAAGCAAAACAAATGGGGGCCTCAGTTCGGTGAGCCAACAGCAGAGGAACGCGCGCGCAAGGATTTCACCTACGACGACGTGCTTGCGGTAGCTGCGTTGCCATCACCGCTTGCGTTTTCCCCCCAGAAGTTACGCGGTTTTTATGGCCCGATTGCCGATCAACCGAAAATGACAGCGCGTGGGCGTGAAGCAATTAATCCTTTGGTATTTGGCGTATGGGAAAACTATCCCGAAGTCGTGGTTGTCAAGTTAGCCTCCGGTCGCTTTTTCACCGAAACCGAACGCAAAAGCAAAGCGCATGTCGTTGTCATCGGTGGCGGCATTGCCAAGCAGCTTTTTCAGACGACTGACCCGCTGAACGAAGATTTGCGACTAGATGGCGTGACGTACCGAGTGGTTGGCGTACTGGAAGACGAAGGGACAGAGCCAGCGGATCGCACCGTCTATACGCCCTACGAAACCCTGTCGCAGGAATATCCCAACATCAAAGAAACGATTCTTGTCGTTCGTACAACACCTGACAATGTGGATGAGGTCATCAACGATGTCACTTTCACGCTGCGCAAACGCCGGAATGTGCCCGTTGAAGCGCCCAACAACTTTGGCGTTACCAAAGCGGAAGCCATTTTTGAAATCGTCAACCAGGTGCTGACAGGCGTCGCGGCCATTGTCATTCCTATCGCGCTGGCGGGCTTATTAGTCGGCGGCGTCGGGGTGATGAATATCATGATCGTTTCGGTGACTGAACGGACTTCAGAAATTGGCGTACGCCGCGCTTTGGGCGCAAGAAAGCGCGATGTGCTGACTCAGTTTCTGATCGAGGCCATGAGCCTGACCACCATCGGCGGCCTGATTGGGATTGGCGTTGGATTCCTGTTCGCTTTCATCGCCAGTCTGGCATTGAATTTTTCGCTGACAGTGCCGCTGTGGGCAATTGTCACTGGACTTGTGACCTCGGCGTCGGTGGGCTTGATTGCAGGGATGTATCCGGCCATTCGCGCCGCACGCCTCGACCCAGTTGAAGCGATTCGCGGGACATGAGGAATTTCTGCCTGCTCCCTACTTTTTCCGTATGACTTATGATGAATTCTAAAACGACTCGTATGTTGGGGATTGTTATTTTGGCGGCGCTGTGGCTGACCGCGCCTGCAACTGCACAATCCCCAGATAAAATATTGAAACAGGCGACGAAAGCGTTAGGAGGCGAAAAAGCATTCAATCGCATCGTATCGTGGCAAGCCAATGGAACTATTGTGCGGCAACGCGATAATCGCAATGGCAAAATTCAAATCCTGCGCACACGTCCGAATTTGTATTTGCAATTTACCGACTTCGAAGGATTTGAATCCAGGCTGGCGTACAGTGGCAAATCAGGCTGGCGACGTGATTCGCGTGATGGTTTACGCACGTTGATCGGGCAGGAAAGTTTGGATTTTCAACTTGAAGCCAGTTACCACAATAACCGCTGGTTCAATGCCAAAAAAGACAAACTGAGATTGATTGCCGCAGGAACAGCAACCATCAATGAAAAAGCAGCCAATGTGGTAACACTGATTTCCAATCGCAACATCCGCATTAAGCTGTATTTTGATGCCGCCTCTGGCTTGTTGTTACGAGAGGAAATTCCGGCGGGTGAGACAACTCACGTTTATGAGTACAGCGATTTTCGCATCGTGAATGGTGTGCAGGAAGCGCATGCCATTCGCTTCACAGCCGGGAATGAGCAATACGAAATTCGCCTGGAAACCATTACCCATAATCCAGCCATTGATCGCACCCGGTTTGAATTCCCGAAAATTTCCAATGAACCATTGCCTGATGTCCAAGCCCTGCTGAAAGCGGTAGATGAAAACGAAGAACGCGTAGAAAAACTACTGGATAACTACGGCTACACCGAAACCAGCACCAAGCGCGAAATCAATAAAGACGGGTCAGTCAAAGAAACCAGTGAAACTGAAGATGTTTCGTTCTATAAAGGGCGTCGCATCCGTCGCCTGATTGCCAGAAATGGCAAGCCTCTTTCAGAAAAAGACCAGGCGGACGAAATCCGTGAAGTCGAAAAACGGATCAAGAAAATCGAAGAGAAAATCGCCGACGAAGCCAAAGGCAAAAACAAACGCGAAGCCGATCAGCCCGGCGATGATGATCGCAAGTTTTCACTTGTGTCCTTGTTTCGCGGTTCCACCTTCGTCAATCCGCGACGTGAACGGTTTCGCGAGCGCGAGGTGATCGTGTTTGATTTCGAGCCGAATCCAAATTACAAAGGCGGCAAAGGCATTGAAAAATTCGGCAGCGGGCAGGCGGGCGCGGTCTGGATTGATCCCAAAGACAAACAGGTCGTGCGCGTCGAATCGCGCTTTATCAAATCCCTCGGTATCGGCGGCGGCTTGATTGGCTCACTCAAAGAAGGTTCGACATTTATGCTGGAGGCTGCGCTGGTCAACGATGAGCTCTGGTTGCCGTCACTCATCGAAATCAATGTTTCAGTACGTGCCTTAATTGTCGGATTGAGCTTCAATCAATCCATTCGCTACAGCGATTACAAACGCTTCAATGTGGATGCCGAGAAAGAAAAGCTGATCGCCCCAAACCCGACCAAACCAAAACCGGAATGATGATGAGGGCCAAAAGCAATTCATTCTCTGGGGACGCAGGCTGGAAGCCTGTCTGGATTCTCAAACACCTCGACGATCACCAGCTTTGCACGCAAG
>JAFDVL010000040.1:14231-15228 GCA_018268995.1 Acidobacteriota bacterium
TGCGTGCGTACCCAGCGAGAATGTATTGCCCCTGGATGGGGACGAGCCAAACTGAGCTATTTGCCTGCACCAATCAAACGACGGATGCAGTCCTAACCATGAAACCGGATCAGTGGAAGATGGAAGTAGAATTGGCGCTTTCTGCACCGTCCGTGTTGGTGAGTGTAGATCAACAGCCGATTCGTTAAGCTTGATTGGCGTCCGCGTTGACAATTTCGTGACAACGCAAGCGCGCATAATCCATTGCCGAAAATGGTTGCGCATCTTCATCCGGCAGCAAAAACACATCCTCGCCAAACAAACTCCATTGCCGCAAAAGTTCCTCTGCCGAAATTCCCGCCGCGTGAAATTCCCTCAAACACTCGTCCACACGGGCTTGCGCCGCGCGCAAGGCTTCCGCACGCGTGGCAAACGCGCCCACTTCACGCCCGGCAGCAGGGTCGCCATACTCATTTTGATCCTGCACAAAAAGCTTGATGATCATAGCGCCAAGGATACTTCAGCGCGGCTTGGATTTCACGGGCAGCGCCGCCTCCAACAAAGGTTCCATCATCGGCGAGGTCTCATCCAGCAGGTTTTGGCTGCGCGTGTAATCTGCCAGCGCTTCTTTTGGCTTGCCGAGCGCCCGCCACACGCGGCTGCGATTGAAATACGCCAGTGCAAAATTCGGCCTGAGTTCAATGGCCTTGCTGTAATCGTTGAGCGCACCTTGCAGATCACCCAACGCCTTGCGCGTCACCGCACGGTTGTTGTACACCGCTGCCAGTTTGTCATCCAGCCTGAGCGCCAGGTTGTAATCTTCCAGCGCACCCTGGAAATCACCCTGATCATGCTTGATACCCGCGCGATTGTGATAGGCAACGGGCAACTTCGGATTCAGTTCTATCGTGCGACTGTAATCCCTGAGCGCCTGCTCCGGTTCGTGTTTATGCTGCCAGGCCAGGCCGCGATTGTTCCAGGCAATCGCTTCGCGCGGATCGCGGCTGATGGCGTGATT
>JAFDVL010000041.1:0-125490 GCA_018268995.1 Acidobacteriota bacterium
GCTTCGATGGACATCATTGACAACGTGATGCCCCACATTGGCGGCGAAGAAGAAAAGGTCGAAGAAGAACCGCAAAAAATCATGGGCAAACTAGGCGCAGGAAAAATCGAGATCGCGCCGTTCAAAGTCAGCGCCCAATGCAACCGCGTACCAGTCCAGGACGGGCATCTGGAATCAGTACGCGTAAAGTTAAGTAAATCTGCCACAATTGAAGAGGTCGCCGCCGCATTGAGTGCTTTTACAGGGTTACCGCAGGAACTAAAGCTGCCGACCGCACCTGCGCGGCCTGTAATCGTGCGCACCGAAAAAGATCGCCCACAACCACGACTGGATCGAGATGCTGAAGGTGGTATGGCAACAGTAGTGGGAAGGATCAGCAAAGATACAATTTTCGATTTCAAGTTCACGCTGATTAGCCACAATACAGTTCGTGGTGCCGCAGGTGCTGCGTTGTTGAATGCTGAGTTGTTGGTGGCGAAGGGACTGCTGTAAGGCTTATGGCAAAGCTGCAAACAATGCCGCCGATTTCGATTTCGCAAACAGACTTAGCTGCATTTGGTGAAACCTGGAAAAATAATGGCGACAGCCTTAGTCGCACTCCACCCAATTCATCCAGTCAGCTTGGCAATTTGTTCGATAGCGCGGTTGGGTTATCGCTTTCCATAATGCTCGGCAGAATTCCCATCGTAAGGCCTGCCTCAACGGCATTGAGCGTTGCATCAGAATGCGTCGAAGTTGGGCCGGTTAGAGTCATTGGCGGCGTTCGTCCGCAAAATTTTGATGTTGGCTATCGCCCCGATGGTGTTCGCTTTGCCTTTGATAGCAAAACGTTGAATGATGCGACGAGTGTCAAAAAGAATTGGCAGAACATGATTAACGACTTGGCAACAGAAGCGACGACTGTGCATAGCCGATTCCCGCACGCACTTGTTGCCTTTATGGTCGTTATTCCAACACCGTGTTTGGTTGAGCCACAGCGCGCAGCCATCATTGAAACGCTGGAACGACTGGCGCGGCGCACAAGCGTTGCCGACCCTGATTATATGGCTGAAGCAATCTCGCTGGTACTCTGGAATCCTGATGACGGCAGCATTGATCCAGTCATGCCTTTGCCAGAATCCCCTTTGCGCCTCGAAAGATTCCCCACAACAATTGAATCAATCTACATCAATCGCTACAAAGGATTACCGCCACATGCAGTAGCGGAATAATTCATTACCGAAGAGGATAAGTTTTGAGTAAAGAAGCGCCGTCATACCAAAAATTGCGAGGTGGTTATTATACGCCCCAAGCTATCGCCGAATTTCTGGCGCGGTGGGCCATTCAATCTCCTCAGACAAAAGTTCTCGAACCAAGTTGCGGTGATGGCTCAATCTTAACCGCAGCCATCAAAGAATTACGAGCGCAGGGCGCAACCAAACAGCAGATTTCCGAGTTGGTTAAAGGGGTCGAACTCGACAATGAAGAACGAGCTAAAGCATTACAACGCTATGCACAATTTGCCACGCTTAAAAATGAAAACCCAATTCACAGCGGCGATTTTTTTGCATTTTGCCAGCAAAATCTGGAACCACGAGGTTTATTCGCAGGGTTGAAAGATAGTGAGTACCCGCTGTTCGATGCGGTCATTGGCAATCCGCCATTTATTCGATACCAAAACTTTGCAGAAGAACATCGGCGTCCAGCCTTTGAAATCATGCGCCGCGCCGGCATGTCGCCGAACCGCTTAACGAATTCGTGGGTTCCTTTCATCGTAGCGTCGGCGTTTATGCTGAACGAAAAAGGCCGTCTGGCAATGGTTGTTCCGGCTGAATTATTGCAAGTGAATTACTCAGCTGAACTGCGGCGATTCCTATCAGATTACTTCAACAAAATTTCGCTCATTACCTTTCGCCAGTTGGTGTTTGATGGCATCCAACAGGAAGTTGTGTTGCTATTAGCCGAACGAAATGGTGGTGGGCAAGGCGGTATCCGCGCCATTGAACTCGGGGGAATAGAGGATTTGGCAAGTTATGCATACAATGATTTTGCTAAACGCGAATTGAAGCCGCTTGATCATTCGTCGGAGAAGTGGACACAGTATTTTCTCTCAAAAAAAGAAATTGATTTTCTCCGTGCAGTTAAAAAGCATCCTGACCTCAAGTTGACTGGCGATGTAATGGAGGTAGATGTGGGGATCGTCACAGGTCAAAATCAGTTTTTCGTGCTGAATCGGGAACAAATTGTACAGAACGGTCTACAAGACTTTACGCAAAGAATCGTTAGTCGTTCTGGCCACCTAAAAGGAATCGTTTTTTCAGAGCATGATTACGCAGACAATATAAACAGTAATTTACCGTCATTTCTTTTAGATTTCCCCCAGGTGGATTTGAATGAGTTACCACCAGAGCTTAAAGCATATGTGCGCTTTGGTGAAGAACAGGCGTGGCATACGGGGTTCAAATGCCGGATTCGCCAACGATGGTATGTTGTGCCTTCGGTTTGGACTCCAGATGCGTTTATGCTCAGGCAAGTCCATGCCTATCCGAAATTAATTTTGAATCAAGCTAGGGCAACTTGCACTGATACGATTCACCGCGTTAGGTTTCGACAATCACAAGAAAAAAAAGTGGTAACAGCCGCCTTTCTGAATTCATTAACTTTTGCATTTGCTGAGGTGGTCGGAAGAAGTTATGGAGGTGGGGTGCTGGAATTAGAGCCAAATGAGGCTGAAAAACTTCCGCTACCATTACACTTGGCTGTGCAATTGGATGCCGACGAATTACATGCGCAGTTAATTAAGCAAGGAATTTACACCGTATTGGAAATTACAGATCAGACTTTACTGAGCAAAGGATTAGGCTTGAGCCAGAGAGAAATAAAAGGACTTCGGCAAATTTGGGAGAAGCTCAGAGATCGGCGAATTAACCGAAAAGCAGTAGCAAAAGTAAAAGAGTCCCGTATCAAAACATCGGGCGGAGCGATGGTCGTTAGCCGCTCTCTTTAGTTACTTGGTATTTATGCTCATAATAATGAAATTTGGCGGCACATCGGTGGGCAGTGCTGAACGCATTGCCGAAGCCGCCAATTTAGTCGTCAAATCTGTTAACGAAGGTCATGAGGTTGTTGTTGTGACCTCAGCAATGAGCGGCGTCACGAATAAATTGATTGCTGCCGCTGAAAATGCTGTCAAAGGCCACTGGCATGTTTCCGTGCGTGATGAACTGTATGAGCCTCATCGCAATTCGGCCCATTTGTTAATTCGAGATGATGCCGGACGGCGACGTGATGCGCTGAACGCGATGCTCAAACACGTCGAGCAATTTGAGACACTGTGCAAAGGACTCACGATGATCCGCGAGTTAAGCCCGCGCACGCTGGATGCGATCTCAGGGATAGGCGAAATGCTTTGCGCGCCTCTGCTTTCTGGCGCGATTGCCACTCAGGGCAAGACCTCCACGCCCCTTGAAGCAACCGAACTGATCGTCACAAATAATCAATTTGGACAAGCTGAACCTCAGATGGAAAAAACGCGTGCAAAGACGCGCTCGCGTTTATTGCCGATGCTGGAAGCGGGCGAAATTCCTGTCATCACAGGCTTCATTGGAGCCAATGAAGATGGGGTTACGACCACTTTGGGACGCGGCGGTTCGGATTATTCCGCTTCCATTCTCGGCGCGGCGCTGGATGCAGATGAGATTTGGATTTGGACGGATGTGGATGGGGTCATGTCGGCAAACCCTTCGGAAGTACCCGAAGCCAGGACGTTGCGCGAGATTTCTTACAGCGAAGCGGCGGAGATGGCCTACTACGGTGCAAAAGTTTTGCATTACAAAACGATCCTTCCGGCGTACAAACAAAATATTCCGGTTCGCATCTTGAATACGTTCAACCCGACGAATGCTGGCACGCGTGTCAGCGTTGAGGGTCGCCCTTCGGCACGTGGGGTCAAAGCCGTGACCTCCATTCGCAATGTCAGCCTAATTTCGATCAGCGGTAAAGGGATGCAGGGGATTCCGGGAATTGCGGCAAAAACCTTTGATACTGTCGCCGAAGAAAAAGCGAACGTGTTAATGATCATGCAAGCTTCGTCTGAGAATAATATTTGCTTTGTCGTGAACTCCAACGAAGCCAACCGTGTGGTGAATGCACTGCGAGAGTCGCTCGCTGTAGATTTGTTCCAAGGCCATATCGAAGACATTTCAGCCGACGACTCAATTGCAATCGTGGCTGTCGTCGGGGATAAGATGAAAGGAACAACCGGGATTTCAGCGAAGGTCTTTGGCGCAATGGGCGAAAGCCAAATCAATGTGATTGCCATCTCGCAAGGCTCTTCAGAAGTGAACATCTCGCTGATTGTCGCCGAAAAAGATGCAGCCAAAGCCGTGCTGGCCATCCATCAGGCGTTCGAGCTACACAAACCGTCGAGTGAGTAAATGAAAACCAAAACAGAAAAGTGGCAACAGGGTCTGTACCCTTCAGAAATCATCACCGCAACCTGCAATTGTGGCCACAATATTGACCACGAAAAAGTTGGGTTGGAACGCAGGTATAGTTTTTGGATGAATTTGGCCCAATTTCTGGGAGTGACGCCGATTCCCCATCAGCTTATCTGGTACTGTCGTCAATGCGGAAAAGAGTTTGCCTCCACTTCAGACCGCGATATTTGCGATTATTACTCCATTTAGAATTCAGCTCGCCTCACCTTTAATTTATGCCGTTTCTTCAATGCATTGAATCAAACTGCCAAGCGCAATTTGATACCCATTCTCGTATTTACACCTGTGAACGTTGCGGCGGGTTGCTTGATCTGGTTCACGAAGTCAGAGCCTTTGACCCCGAACAATTGAAGCGCAGCTGGGATCAACGCCTTGCGTCGAAAGAGCCTGCCAATCAGAGCGGTGTCTGGCGCTTTCGTGAATTACTCCCGGAAGTGGATGAAGCCAACATCATCACAATGATTGAGGGGAATACGCAGCTTTTTGATGCGCCACGCTCAGCAGAATATGCAGGAAGGGGGCAACTGACATTCAAGCATTTGGGCATGAATCCAACCGGCTCTTTCAAGGATTTGGGCATGACGACAGGAGTAACGCAAGCCCAGAAACTCGGAGCGAATAGTGTCGCCTGTGCCAGTACCGGCAACACTTCGGCTTCAATGGCCGCGTATGCGGCGCGTGCCGGGATGAAGGCAGTAATTTTCATCCCATCGGGCCAGATTTCGCTCGGCAAACTTTCGCAAGCATTAGATTACGGAGCAACTGTTGTCCAAATTGATGGTGACTTCGACGATGCAATGCGACTGGTACGTGACATCACCAAAGATTCACCGCTTTATTTGCTCAATT
Organism: Acidobacteriota bacterium; assembly: GCA_018268995.1. GTDB lineage: Bacteria > Acidobacteriota > Blastocatellia > RBC074 > RBC074 > JAFDVL01. Next base: position 5,328 of record JAFDVL010000041.1, read on the forward strand.
CGGTGAATCCGTTTCGACTGGAAGGGCAAAAAACAATTGCCTTTGAAATGCTGCAACAACGCGATTGGCAGGTGCCGGATCGAATCGTAGTGCCGGGCGGGAATCTGGGCAACTCCTCCGCGATTGCCAAAGGGTTATTGGAACTGATTGAGATGGGATTCATTGACCATCTTCCTCAAATCACCATTATTCAAGCAGAAGGCGCAAACCCGCTCTACCAACTGTGGCAACGCATTCAGAGCGAGGGCAGCGACACGCAGGCACTTCAACCCGTCAAAGGCGCGACAACGCTTGCCACTGCAATCAAGATTGGAAATCCGGTTTCGTGGCAAAAATCATTGCGCGGTTTGCTGAAGAGTCACGGCGAAGTCGAGCAAGTCAGCGAGCAGGAAATCGCGGATGCCAAAGCAATCATTGGTCGCGATGGGATTGGTTGCGAACCGGCCTCGGCGGTGACGTTAGCGGGCATCCGAAAACTTGTTGCAGCAGGACGCATTCAGCCCAATGAAGACATCGTTGCGATCCTGACTGGCCATGTGCTGAAAGACCCTGATTATGTCGTGAACTATCATCGCGGCGAATTAAGCTTCACAGATAAGCTCGGCCAAAAACATTTATTGTCGTCGAACTATGCCAGCCAATGGATACAGGTCGGGGCGGATCGAAGTGAAATAGAGAAAGCATTAAGTTTGTAGCCTAATCTCACTCTGCGTCAGTCCATCATGATGTCAGGAGTGATTGTTCGCGTATTGAGAAGTTCTTCGCCTCGTCTTTGAAGAACCACCATCAGCGTGTCCCAACCAAAGCCCAATAACAATAAGCAATAAGAAGATTCCTGCGGTCACAAGGTTCGGATAAATGATTTTCCCCAAATAATGTGGCTCCTTGCCCACCTCGCCCGCCCACCAAGTGGAAGATGGTAAGAGAAATGGAATGTAAAATAAGGGCAACCAAAAACTAGCAGCAATCAAAGATGCAATTTTTATCGCGAGCTTTGGTTCTTGTGACTGTCGCCATAAAAGCCAGATAGCAACGGCAGAGACACCAGCTAAAAAAAATAAGAGTAAGGCTCCGTGAAAACGTGCATGCGGATGCCAGGCTGGATGGAGAAGGTGATTAGGTGACCAGTCCAAAATAAATGAAGAGATTACGCCTGCGGCTAAAACTCCCGTCAAGGTTACTTTTGCAAGAGAAAGTTTGTTCATTGGAACACTCCGAATCATGAAGCTTAATTGTCCTACAAAAACCTAAACGGTCACCTGAGCATTCCATTAACGAGCGTTGTCAATTGCATTACAAACGATCATTTCAATTGTTGTGAGTACCAAAGGCAAGGTTTATGGCGGATGCCAGGGAATATTTATAGACACGCCCTGTGACCAATCATATAATTCGACCTGTTTTTATAAGAGTTCAATGTATTGGGATTATTTGCTGTACCCCCCTCGGCCAAGTCACAGTCCGGTAGAGTTTCGTGGGTTTTATACTCGCCTGACCTGTGAGATTTCCCCCATTTCCGTAAGCATCGGATCAATCCCAATTGAGGATGGAATATTTTGTATGGAAAATCTGCAAGACACAAAAGTTATAAAAAAAGCCCACTGGAAAGAGGCATTTACTGAATTCGTAAAATTGCTTTGGCATCCAGCGCCAACGTGGCAAAAAAAGATGGTGCGCTGGTATAGCCCCAAACAATTGCTACGAACGGCATCTGAAGTATTCATTTCCTCGATTCTGGGGCGTCATGCCGACCGTCGTTCCATCGAAGCGTCCAATCGCCCGCCGAAATATTTTGATTTTTCCGGGATTAAGGATGATGCGCTCCCGCCTGCCCCCAAAGAAGGCTATCGAATCACACGAGAGGCGCGGAAAATTGTATTGCCCACTGAGAGCAATGCTTTATGGATTGATTATGTTAGTGATCTTGGGGATGGCTGGGACTCCACGTTTGCAATTGCAAACCAACTTTCGCAGGAACGCTTTCCGATAAAGTTACCTAACGGCGACGTTGAATCACTACATCGTGGGAATATTCTGATTTTTGGGGGTGATGAGGTATACCCAACAGCTGTGCGTGAGGAATATCAGAACAGATTGGTGATCCCCTATCAAATGGCATTTTCCCAAATCCCGACCAATCAACCTTTTCTATTTGCCTTGCCGGGCAATCACGATTGGTACGATAGCTTGTCAGCTTTTATTGAATTTTTTGGGGATTATGAAAAAAGCGACTTTGCAGATGGTCGTTGGTGTGCGCCCCAAAACCGCAGCTATTTTGCGCTTCAGTTGCCGCATGGCTGGTGGATTTTTGGCATTGATGTGCAGCTCCAGTCCGACCTTGATTACTGGCAATTCAAGTACTTCAAAAAAATCGTAGAAGAACGGATGCAACCGGGAGATCGTGTCGTTTTTTGCTGTGCAGAGCCATACTGGATGTACAACAAGATGTTTGCGTCTTCGCAAAAAAAATACGAAAAATCCAATCTTAAAATGCTGGTAGATTTCATTGATCCGCACAATGAACTGAATGAAACAGACAATTCAATACCCGATAAATCCAAACACATTGCCGTGTTTTTAGCCGGAGATTTGCACCATTACTATCGTGTTTGGAATCGGAAAAATAATGATCTCAACATCACGGCAGGTGGCGGAGGCGCGTTTTTGCATCCGACACACGGAGCCGCAGGCAAAGCATTTCGCGGCAAAGAATACAGTACCAGTTGCTATCCCGAAAAAAGTACGTCCTGGCTGCTGGGACTGAAGAACATTTTCTTTCTCCCTTACAACCCGACCTTTGGGATTATTACAGGTGTACTTTATGTGCTGTTTGCCTGGTTTTTTGTGGCTAGTTTGGGGGAATCGGGATTTTCGCGGATATTGACCAAACGCGGGGACTTATTAACTCTGCAAACACCGCTCTTGATCGCATCGCTTTACAATCCATTCCTTTCCTTTTTGATCTTCGCGATCATGTTAGGGTTCATTTTATTTACCTACACTGAACACAATAACCCTATCTTTCGCTGGATTGGCGGCTCACTGCATGGTCTTGGACATATCGTGGCGGCGCTTTTTACATGCGTGTTGGGATACGCAACATATCTCTCAGTGAAACCAGCTGATGCAACGGATGTCTTTCACCAATTACCAGCAATGGCATTTGCGGCGCTGGTCATTTTCCTGGGAGGTTGGGCAGTGGGTTCTTGTCTGGTAGGAATCTATTTATTGATCTCGCTGAATGTATTTGGACAACACACGACCGCAGCATTCTCTTCTCTCCGCATCGAAGGATGGAAGAATTTTCTGCGCCTCAAACTTGATTTGGAAACAGGCACCTTGACGATCTACCCCATAGGCATTAGACGCCCACCACACCGCAAAGAGTGGGAAATGCAATTCTCTTCCCGGCCCGATTTGCCTGATCATTTTGCCTTGAAAAACGGAGGCCAAATCGAGGCGGAATTGATTGACGGCCCAATTGAATTAACGCCCGTGAAGCATGGGAAAAATGGATTGGAAGTCTCGTTTCCGTAAAGTCTCCTCGCCGATCAACTGAGGAAGAAGCTTTCCACAGTCGGACAGCTTAGTCAGATTGATTCGCGCCAATTGGATTTGTGTACTTCTCAGCTTTTGAGAGTAGTTCCTGAAGTGATAAGGGCTTCCCATCGGCACCGGCAATCACGTTCATAATATAAGACCCCAGCATTCGGTAGCTTTCAAATTGTGGCTCATCGAAAAATTGATCCACAGTGGATTCGTGCGGGAAATCAGGATTCATTTGGGCGTAATTGTAAACATCAGAGGGTTCATCGCCATAAAATGCTGGCTTGATGTATAAAAGCATTCCGGGCTTTGCCGCTTTGCCATCTACACATCCGTATTCAATCTGACCAAGCGCACAATAATGTCCCAGCACGTCGCGTTCGCGAGAGTAGATGGTAATTTCGTCAAAAGTAATTGGAATTCCAAGGTCAACGCGGATTTTTCTCAGGGCATTACCCAAATCTTCAAACTGGCATTTTCCGTCCTGTCCGGCATCCACCACGACAATCGTCTTGCAGCGCCGCAGCACCATTTCATACAACCCCAAATTTTCAAAATGTCCGCCGTCGGAAAGCAGCACATAAGAATTGCGATCATCTGTCAGACCAAAGGCTTCAGCGAGGATGGGATAAATCGCTGAATTCGGGTAGCCAAGTTGATAAAACGCTTCATCGGCAATTCGCAATCTCGCCGGAAAACTTCCGGCAACGCCGGGATTCCCCAACCACCACCCCAACCGAACGTTGAATAAAGTCAGGACGAAAGTGACCAACGCTGAGGTCGAGTGATAACCCATGTTCGAGTTCGCCGCTGCCCCGGAAATGGTTGCAATTGTGCCCAGTGAAACGCCCTGCTCGCCGCCATATTCCGGTGTGCGACGAAACCCGACGAAGAGGCCGCCAGAATGTAAAGGCGTAAAGACAAACGATTCGGCTTTCCGTTGTTGCCAGGCAAGCTTTTCCCCTTTGACGAGGTTCAGCGCAGTATTCACCACATGAAATAACCGCTTCGACCGCAACTCCTGCAACCGTAAATTGTCATCCTTATCAAAGCCGGTGAAAGGGTTTGGCTTTCGCGGTGTATGCGATGCCCCCAGATAGGCGCGCACTAAACGATTGCGATAGCCCGCGTGCAGCGAAAACATATTCAAGTTAATCAATTTCGCCATGAGCAGGCCAAACGCCAGGAATAACAGGATCAACGTAGAGACAACGAACACACGCCACTGTGTCTCTTCGAGTTGCGGAAGGGGGTGAAACGAAGTTCCCCATTGCACCAGATCAGAAAAAATTAGGGATAGTTCCAATGCTAAAAACAGCAGGAAGAGGAACGAGATAACGGTTAAGGCATTCTCTAGCAAAATCGTTTTCCAGCCAGCACGTGCTGCTTGTTCAGGGTTCGCAGGCGTAGCAGAACTGTGCCCAAGCCAGGCGGCAATCAGGCCTGTAAGTCCACCGAACGGGGCCAGAATTTTGTGGACATTGAAGCTCTTCAACACCGCAGGCCCTAGTAAAACAACCGGAGCAATCAGGCTCCAACAAACAATCACAATCAATAACCATCCCATAAACCGGGCAAACCATTCCAGGTCATCTTCAGACAACATAAAATTGCGCCCTGCCCCTCGCTTTTTCTGCGCACGACTGCCCAATCCCACAAACACGGTGACGCTGAGGAAAAACACCAGTAAGAATCCCGGCACAACAAAGCTGGTATACAAATTTGTGTTCGTGCAGTCCACACAGGTTGGAGCGGGCAATAACTTCATCGCCAGGAGCCAGAGCAACCAGCCCCCAATCGGCCCGGTGAGAAAGATGATGCCCAGTTCCCAGGGTTTGATCCGCCGCCATCCGGTGAGATAAATCAGCCAGCCTAGAAAATAACTGGCGATCCCAAAGAGCACAAAAGGCAGCCAGCCTAAATCCTCACGCCAGGGCAGCCAATCGGGGATCAAGTCAATGGGAGAAAAATTTGTTTGGAGCAACCACGCCCAATATGCACCAAGCAACAGTGCCGCCAGCACTAACGGCAACAAACAATAAAACAAAAAGCTATCCTGATTTTCGCGCCGCTGCCAAAACTTAAAACGGCTCGCAGCCGCTCCGCCAATGCTGGGACGATTGCCACTGGAATATGAAACTGACAGAGCGATCAGAATGAACCCGATCAAAAGCAAAGCATCGCGCAGTTTCGGATGCCCTCCTTGCATTTGCACCACGGCAACACCGATATGCGGAATCCCAATTGCCGCCAGAAGCAATGGTATCAAGACCATCCAGTTGATGATCAGGTTGCGCAGATAGATGGCGATAAATGACCAGACATCAGCCGATTGAAAGCTGAGGCGCGGGGTCAGAAAATTGCTGTATTCACGCAGATAGCGAAGTGGTGGCGGCTCTGGTTCGATACGCGTTTCCGGCTGTTCTTTTTGCAACACTTCGGTGACACCGCTTAGGCCTTGCGGATGCCGATTGATCCAGGAGGAAAGCCAGCTGCCAATATATCCACCGCCGGAAACTGTCGAGAGGTAGTGAAATTGCTTCAGCAAATCATGCCGCGCCAAGCCTTGCAGAACGCCCAGAGAAAACGTGGCACTACGAATTCCGCCACCGGATAAACACAGAGCCGTGCGTTGATCAGCGTCGCCGAGATGATGAATGCGGGTGAACACGCGCCGGAGCCGCCAATCACAAATATCGGTGATGTAACCAGGAAAAGTTTGCTCCAACAGACGACGATTGAAATACCGAACATCATCCCCTTCCAGCCCGGCCCCAAGATTCTTCATCAGCTTGATGATTTCTTTCAGTTCATCGCTCAAACCCAGAAATGGAAACCGATCTGCCTTATACAGCTTTGTATGCGCTAACAGCTCATTAAATTGAGTTGCGAGCATTGGAGCATCCGTCGCAATCTCGCCAAGCGCAAGCTTGATGAAATTCGCTGCCGGGGTGTTCAGTCGGTTTATTTCCGCGGCCAGCCTGGCCGGGTCAGGAAAATGTTCCGGCTGAAAATCCCAGTTGGGCAGCGGGTCGTCAGACGCACCGTGTAAGTATTGAAATTCGTCTTCGAGCACCTGGCATAACTGGAGAGGTAGCGTTGGTGTAATTGCCATAAGAGGCTCCTGTTTTTTGGTTGTACTCAATAATAAGCAGCAGTGACGAATACAGACCACTGTAGCCAGGAAATTACTTAACCAGATAAATCGCTCAGCAAATGCAATGCGGCAAAGGGTTCTTCGCGTTGTGGCGCTAGCAATAAAGCTCGCAATGGGTCTTGTTGTGCTTCTTGCAGAAAGGCTCGTGTTGCTTTCTCACGGGTCTCGCTATTGATGTTCTTCTTAATGGCATACTGAATAGCAGGTTTCGACAAATCAACGATCAGTGTCACGCCGCCGCGAAATGTATCCGTTGATCTCCCATCAAGAGGTCGAAGCTGCGTCAACGCCACAACCACTTGTGGAATGGGCTTTCCGTCAGGGCTGACGCGCATTGAGCGGCGCAATTCATGCACCTCAAATTCCAGATTTGGGTCCAACCCAATCAGGATGGCAAACGAGGGAATGTCGGCAAACATCAACTTAAGTTTATTGCAAAGCAACGCCCGTTGTTTGCGCGTGGCAAGAAACAAATCCTTGCGATCATGGAGGTAAAAACAGGCATCAGCATATTGCCGCAACTGTTTGAGCAACGACAGAAGATGCCTTTGCAACAACTGTTGATCTGGGATTGAAAGGGTATTCAGGTCAAGCCCTTGCCAGCGCAAAGTGTCCACCGAAAGCGTTTCGACCCTGGGCGGGTAAATGCCGCGCCGACGAAATGCCTCAACAAAGGCCACGCGATAATTAAGCGGGTCGTCCGCCACCATATCGAAATCCGCCGTGATCAGCCCTCGCAGATATTCCCCGAAAGTCACATCAACTGGCGGCATGTAATCCAGCGCACGAATGGACATATTTAAGACGTGACTAGCCGATTTTGCGGCTTCAGCTGCCAGGCGGCGAACCAGATCAGGATGAATCGCCCCTGATGGCAATATGCCTGTTCCGCCTGTATAAATCCGCAATAAATCAGATGTGCGCGATTTATAAATGGCCAGAAACGCATCAAAGACTGCCGCCACCAGCAAGGCACCACGTTCGTGTGGTGTTACCTGCTTTTGATAATCTGCCGGATCAGGTTTCTGACGCGTCCAGACGCCATTTTTATCAACTCTTCCGATGGCATCACGCAACGCACCGCGCCCGCCCATTGCGCGGCCAAATTGCACGGCCAATTTCCCCAGCGTGGATTCTTCCTCCAGATTCCCCCGCGTCCGACTGATCTCAGTTTCCAACACAGCAGGAATCGTGAAATGCTGCATTAATGCAACGATGTCCGCAAACGCTTCGTGCAAGGCCAGCACATCAGGATTTGTGGCTTCATTGAAGCGGCGATGCATGCCATCCAGAATGGCGTGTGTCGTTTCGTGCGCGATGATGTCGTGTGACAGGCACGAATACACAATGCTACCCGGCACATGCTCTCCGGGGTCGCTGTCGGAAACCTCAAAATACCCAAACAACAAGGAGATTTTTTGCGGACTATAAAAAGCATTAGCTTGTCGTAACGCGTGCGGGTGAATTTTTAATTGCCGGACAAATTTATGATCATCAAATTCGTTATCAGGGTTCGGTTCTGGACGCCATAAAACGGGGCGGCCCAGCGCACGCTCAAAAAATTCTATGGTTGTCATAGCAACGGCATAAACCATTTGCTGATGAAAGCCGGGATTCCCTTCTGAAGGTTCAAATCCATCCTGTGCCAGTAACATCGGTTCATTCAGATTAACTTGAAAACCGCTGGGAGCCTCAGTGTCAATAACTTCCAGATATTCGCCCTTCGGCCCAGGCAGCAAATCCTCCCATCGAACCTTGAGGACAGCTTCATTCATCGCTGCGGTATCAAGCTTCGTGGAAAAACTGGGATCAACGGCATAAGCGCGCAAGCGTCGAAAAGGCGGCTTGGGAATTTGGACAGTAAGCTGGCGTGCGGCGGGTTGTGGCGTGGGAAGTTTTTTTGCTGCCTGTTTCGCAGATGCGCCAAACAGTAGCGAATAGCGACTCGCCAGATGCTGACGCAATGCCTGTGAAGCCTGCTCGTCCGCAATTGCAGCATCCATAAATTCACGAATCGCATCGCGCGGCAGCTCACTTTCCGGTTCCGGCACCAATTCCTGCAATTCCCTATTCAAAAGCCAGCGTTGCGTAAGCTCCAGATTGAACATCATCTCTCTGGCTGGAGTGGCGCTAATTCCCAGTCCGGTAATGACACGGAAAAACGGAAACCAATCATTATCCGGCGGGGTCTCGGGCAGGTTCAGATTTGGAGTAATATCCAGTGCGGCTTTTGCCTGTAAGATTCCACGACCTAGTTTTTCCTGATATTCAGGCGGTACTGCTTTGGCTGAACGAAACAGCGCATGACGTACGGCTTCAACACGACGCCAGTCGCGGGGCAAATAGTTCTTATATTTCTCGTACCATAAGGCCGCAGCGGCGGCAATCTGCGGCGTACAGGCAGACGTTCCCTGCCCATCCAAATTTATCGTTTCTGCACATCCAAATTTCGGCCAGGGAATGTTTGGCGTATAAGAGGAAAGCGCCGCAGTCATACAACTATTCGGCCCCCAACTCCCTTCGATCACCTTGATCGGCAAATCGTAATAGGGCGCACCATTGGCCATCACACCACAAGCCGCAATGACGCGGCGATAACGCGCCGGATACACGACGTGATGCGTGGGCAAGCCTCCAAAACAATCGCCAGACGCTGCGACAATACAAACGCCTGCCTCGTATGCGGCATTCACGGCCTCATTCCAGGCGCACGACGGCAATCCGCCCATACTGATCGAAACCACGTCACAGCCTTGCTGAGTGGCATATTTCAGCGACTGGACAAAGGCACTGGTGTAAAACATCACAACTGAATCAGCGATGCGCAAAGGAACTATATCCGCTTGCGGGGCACCGCCAAGATACTTACCATTCTGAGCAGGAATCGGCCCTCCGGCCAGGATTCCAATAGTCCCTGTACCGTGCCCCGAGTTATCAAAAAGATAGCCGCGATTGGGGTCTTGCGCATCGTTAGGCTGATTGTTTCCACTGGCAAAATTGCGTTCCAGTTGGGTCAGGATTCGTTCAGGGCGTGCCTGATGAGTCTTATCGTACCCCGTGTCAATGTGTGCGATCCTCGTTCTTGGATCGCTGAACTGCACAGCATCACGAGCAGCGCCGAGTTGGGAAAAGTCATTGCGCAAATGCCACGCAAATTCATCAGGGCCTTTCGCGCGGTTGTAGCTGTCTTGTTGCGGCACCGACTGGCAATTCTCTCCCAGTGCAAACGCGTTGTCTGCTCCTTGTGGGTCAGCAAAGAGGGTATTGGCAAAATCAGGCTCGGCGTAAATCACATTTGATTCGTCAATTCCCAGCTGTTGCGCAATTTGCGCATGTGCAGAGTCCCACGGTGTGATTCCGGCAACTGGCAGATCGGCCAAATACCACGAGGGAGCCGCTGCAATGCCCAATGTTCCATCAGCCGTATCAGCATCAAAAAGCGGTCGCAGATTACGCCGAGAACCAGCCGCAGCCAAAGCCGCAGTCGGCAACAATTTCACTAAAATTCGGGTTGAGTTCGACACACATACCTCCCCTGAAAGTGGGGGATGAAGAATTGCGTAGGTCAAATTAGCTTAGCCTCAAATAAGGATTTGACTTGCACCAAGCCATATTACCTATTACCCCAAGCAAAAAATCTGGCTAAAGCTGGAATGAAAAAAGAAAACGACTAAGGGCACAACAAATAATCACGCGCCAATCACCAAGGTCAAGCACCGTAATCTCGTTTATATTGATCTGTCTATTGAGGTCTCTGACAGGAGGAAAGGTATGAAGTTAAAGGACGAATGTCAATGAAATGCAGTGGATGAATTTGGATTGGCTGAAATTATCCAGATTGCGAATTGGCCGAGGGAGGATGGAGATAATGCAGGTTTGGAAGGACGCAAACAACGTTTGCGCGTTCGCGTCCTTCCATTCAGTTTAATTATAGGTTCGTTGCCAGGTGTTTGATTGCGTCATCACTTCAGATGTACTGGTGAAGACAGAACGGGTATTGGAAGTTGTTACCGTATTGTTCAATCTTGTGACCGGAAAAAATGGAGGTGCCAGATTGCCATTGGCAAAGCGTGGGTCAAAATAACGATTGGCCTTTTGCCCTTTACTATTCACATTCGGAATGCCGGTTGACACAGTACGGCTTCCACGCAAGGTGATGATGGTTGAACTGTTGCAAGACGCACAATCCGTCGTCCATCCACCCGTTGTCGCACCAGCTCCGGCATTAATTGCGGCCTCATTGAATGCGACCATCGCAACATCCACAGTCATACTGGCATTACTGGTTGTGTAAGTTGAATTCGGTGTCCAGGTAATTTTTCCAGTGTTCGTGAAGATTCCAAAAACATTCTTTGGCACATAGTTATTAGCATAGGTCACGGCGCTTCCATCCAAATTCACAACCGGTTCTTCATAGGTAATGTTTCCCGTCATTGTGATGTCGCCGGTCGAGATGATGGTAAGGGCGGTGTCTTTGGCAATTGCAGAAGGGACGACACCACTTGACGCCGCAGGGCCGTGTAATTTACTGATCGAACCATCTACAAAAAGTGCCACAGCAGGTTTTTGCTCAGAAGCGATGGGATTTGTCCGATCCAGCGGTACTCCCTGAAATGTTGTGGTGTTTGTTCCATTTGTAATCACGGTCGTACCAGCGGATGTAGATGTCGGTGGAGTAATCGTAACAGTCGTGGTGGTGGAGCCTTGTTTGATGGCATATACCTGTGCGCCATTACTTCCTTTTGAAAGGGTCATCTCATCCACATTTCCTTTGACATAAATTCCTCCACCATTCAGCGTGGGAGTCCCACTCACTGTCGTTGCAGGAACGTAGACCCCTGTATTTATAGTCTCACTAGACCCACTGCCCGTGGTCGGCGGCGCGGCATTGCTGGCACTACGAAGTAGGACTTTCATCTGCGCAACAGTCGGATCGGGTGGCGCAGTCGGATCACTAGAGTCAGTTGAGGGAAAGTTTACATCAGCCCGTCCGGTAGAATTCAGCACAGCTAATTTTTGGGCATACACATTGCTCGGCAATGGCAAGGTATCGACCTTTGAATATGAGCTATTAAAGGTCAAACCAGATTTCGGCGTAGAATTTGGGGAAACGCTACTGACATTGTAGGTTCCACTATTGTGATCAAAAGTGGAACTGACTTGCGTTACCGCACCCTGGAAAGTTACCGGTTGCGAAGAGCTAAAACGGAAGCGATCATTTGTATGAACCTTTCCCTGAAAGGTTCCGGCAGCCAGCACGCTGCCCTGATTGAAGCGATGGAAAAATGTACCGTACTGACTGAAGGCACGATCAAATTGCCCTGAAGCAGAAGGCTTCTCAATAGTCGCATTTAAAGTGACACTGATCACGCCTGTTTCAACAGCACGCGCGATAGCACGATTCGGATTCCCTTCACTGACAGCGTTGTTGCCAGTAGCGGTAATTGTGTAACGATAACGTCCCGTGACGGAGGCTGTAACGCTGGGAATGTCCTCAACCACATTGACATTAAAAATATTCGTCGTCACTCGCTGGACATCAATCTCGCTAGTGTCAGTGATTGATTCCAGCGAAAGTTGAATGTCCGCTGTAAATCCAGCATTCGTCAAAGCAGTGTTCCTTGTTGCCAGTGCCGATTTTGCGTTCATGATGGGGCTGCCGTCTTGAGATAACAACGAACTTGATTGCAGAATGTTTCCAAGCTGCGTACGCTGATAGGTAACCAATGTATAGGTTCCCGATGTTCGCGAGCCGTAAGACGGTGAGGTTCCAACAGAAGTGGCGTTACTTAAAATTGCCTCGTTGAGAGCATTTCTTAAGGCCATCCGTGTAATCCCCAATCCGGCGTCTGCGGCATAGAACGCCTGCTCATTACGACGAAAGCCTCCGCTCAATGCAGCTTCACCGGTAGCATTAAAGAGAACAGCCATCCCCAGGCCCGTGCATAATAATAAACACATCATCGCTGCAACCAGAGCCATTCCCTGTTCAGATGAATTCCGTCTTTTGTATTTCTGCTGATGAGTTTTTTTCATACCAATACCTCTAATCGTCCGACAAATCCTGACTGAAGTTTTACCGATTAGGTGCAAATCCAGGCAGGTTAAGATTACGGGGAGCGACTTCCAGTGTTTGTGCGATAGCTCGCTGCCCTTGTCTGTCGCCAGAACCTGACATCTGCGTACGTCCAAACAATGTAACTTCTACCGACCGAATCAAGGCGCGATTATTCGTGGCCGCCTGATTAACCTGATCAATCCAACTTGCCGTATAGGTTGCCGTCGAATCGTCATAGGTTTCGATCTGATAGCGAACCTGCATATTGAAAATATTGCGTGCCACCGTCACCCACCCTGCCTTATTTCGATTACGGCGCAACTCTGACGAAGTGGTATCAATCGCATATTCAATCACCTCATCCAGAGGCACGACACGCAGGCTGGTCGAGGACGGAAATGACATCGTATGATTCCAATAAGTATTGTCATCCGATGGATTGATCGAAAACGTAGATGGAGTCAATTGATTCCCTATCACAGTACCACCACTGGAAACCGTGCCGATGGCAGACGTGCTGGGTAGATTAAAAAGTGAGAACTCCGCGTAATCAGTCAGATTAGAAGCCTGCATCAGGGATTGCGCCGGGGTATAGAGAATATAGTTTCCGGGCGCAAAGGCAGTTGTTGGAATATCGGTATAAATTGTCGAACTCGTGCTTGTCGGTGCAGGGTAGCTGGATTGAGCCTTGACCGTTACGGGACTAAAACTGGAGTTTCCATAAAGCAAGAGAATGGCATCCGGCGGATTTAGGCTAGGATTTGAATTTGTCCCGCCTCCATCTTTACTGGCGATTGGCCCTAAAAACATTGGGATTCCTGCCCCTGCTGCCTGAATATCCCGCGCCATCAAGTCCAATGCAGCACGAAAGTTCTGATTCATTTCTGTGCGCGCACTTTCGACCACAAAGGAATCCTGACTTTGCTTGAAGAAGTAAAACAATGTTCCAGTCAAACCAATGGTGATGGACATGGCTACCAGCATTTCCAAGATGCTAAATCCTTGCTCGTGGGGTTTATATTTCATAACGGTATATGTAGAAACTTAATTGTATGGGGTTCGAATTGTGCTGAGTGTTGCTGTTTCCGGGGTTTGGCTATTTGCCTGCCCGCCACCACGTGCTTGCGCATTTCCCTGCATACCAGATTTTGTGGCCTCAGCTCGCACAGTAATGCGACGCAGGCCAGACAGCGCAGGGACTTGCTGATTGGTCACAGGATCTGTCACGGTCACACTGTCTTGCTCAACTTTCCATGTAACGACGTAACTAACGTCCTGATCTGTATAGAAGGGAGTCTGACTTAATCGCATAGTTCCCTTTTGCCCATTGCGATCAAAGTCCACATAGTAATTTTGGTAATAGCCAGTGACTTTATTGGCATTGCCAAGTTGACCACCGAACCCAAGAGGAGCAAGTTCGGTAGCCGGAGGAAGAGGAGTCGCCAATAATTGTTCCATCTGACGCTTGGCTAAAGTGGCGGCAATGGTGGTTTGTGTAGAGCTTTTGTTATACACCATTGCCAGCGCAAATAACTGCATGATGGCCATCATGCCTATCAGCATGATCATTGAAGCAGCAGCGGTTTCCAGTAAGGTGAATCCGCCTTGGGTTTGTTGAGACAATAGTTTTTCTTCGGGCTTCATACAATCCTCCTCTTGCCATAAATGAAGCAAAGGTAGGCCCCCCTACCTTAGCTACCAGTGCCAGAGTTGCTACTCGTACCGGAAGTGCTTCTGCTGGTAGAGGTACTGCTACTGTCACCGTTTCTACCAGATGAATCTTTCCACGAATCACTACCATTCTTGCGCCAGGTATTGGTACTGCCTGCACTGCTTAAAGTAATGGCGACCTTTTCACCGTCCGGGTTGACAAGATACAACCAATTCACAGTTCCGGGTTGCACGCTTGGCATACCGCGCGAGTTAAAAGTTGCGACATATTTGCCATCTGACTCACGGTAAGGAAACGACACAGCCAATTTCTCATTGCTTTCCTGTCCTGAAACAGTTCCATTCCCCCCATTCACAGCGGCACTTTTAATTTCATCAGGAATGTCAGAGCTACTTTGCGTCTGAAAGCTAACGCCTTCGGGAAGCCTGATCGTTCTGCCATTGATTGTGATTGTGTTATTAGTTTTATCAATCAAAACGGTCTGGCTGCTGTTGTTTCTGATGGCTTCGTACTTTGCGGATTGAAATGCCTGGGTCACTTCCTGTGTTGCGGCATTCAATTTATAGCTGCGGTTTGCCTTGATAACACTGGGCGTAGCAGCAGCCACAGCAACACCGATTACAGCAGTAGCCGTCAGCATTTCAAATGCCGTGTATCCTTGCTCTTTCTTCATTTGCGCCTACCTTTCTTTTAGCTTTTCGGTACTCTTTGGAGCGTTTAGTATAGCCCTTCTAAAAATTGTTCAATCAACTTTAACCGCTCATATTTTCAAATTTCTAACAAAACAATGATGACAGCAGAAAATATTCTTACGGACTGTCAGAGAAAAGCTCCATTTGTCAGCAGAATCTCTTCCCTGATCGTTTGTTCCGCTTTTCAATTTCCGCTTAAGTATTTTATTTTCAGTCAGGTAAGATACTGGCATCAGAATTGCGCAACTAGAAACGTGACGAAAGGTGTGTGCATGTCAAAGAAGAAAGTCATGCTGATCTACAACCCGAATGCGGGAGGGTTACACAAGACAATTGACACAATTCATCGCCTGGAAGAAGCATTGAAGCAAGAAGGAATTGAAATTGGACGAGAACAAATCATCCCAACAACTTGTAGGGGAGATGCAACGCGTCTAGCCGCCCTTGCGGTGCAACAGCAGGTTGATTTTTTAATTGTCTGCGGTGGGGATGGAACGATTAATGAGGCCGCGCAGGCATTAATCGGGACAAAAACAGCATTGGCGGTGCTGCCCTCTGGTACGGCAAATGTTCTGGCCAAAGAAATGAATTTATCCCGACAACCCAAAGCATTAGCGCAGTTGATTGCAAATGGCAGACTGCGTGAAATCAGTGTGGGGCAGGCGAGCAAACCTGACAGCAGTTGGCAGAGATATTTTCTGTTAATGGCAGGAATCGGGTTAGACGCAATGATTATTGAAACTGTCAATCCGGCGCAAAAAAAGCAATGGGGAATCGGTTCTTACGTCCTTGCAGGTTTGAAAACCCTATTGGACTGGCCGATAAAACCATTCTACTTGCAGTTCAATAATCGCAAATGTGAAGCAACTTTTGCCATCGTGGCCAATGCAGCAAACTACGCGGCATGGTTCAAGATTGCTCCTCAATCGCAGATGAATAATACAAACCTGGATGTCTGTATTTTTAACTCGCGCAGCCGCTTAATATATCTTGGTTATGCATTTCTAAGCCTCTTTGGAGCACACACAATAAGTCCAGATGTGATCTATGAACCAATCACTGAATTAATTGCCAATGATTCAAATCATATTCCGGTACAGCTTGATGGTGAATTAGTGGGACATTTACCAATGCGGTTTACGTGTATTCCGCAAGCGCTACGAATTGTAGCCTGATGAAATGGCCCGAAAAGATAATCTCTTGAATGATAAGGGAGTACTCACATGCAGTCTCGAATCTCCAGTGCGCTCGTAGCGATCATCCTGATGTTTCTGACATCTGCTACATTTGGCCAGATGCCTGCCAAGTCCGAAGCGGGGCCTACAGCAGCACCAACAAAAGAAATGATTGAGCTACGACAAGTCGGCTATGCGGCTAATTACAATCTTGATTACGCGACCGCACGGGTCAAATTCGAGGAGATTCGTAAACGTTGGCCTCAACATCCCGCAGGTGATTTGTATCTGGCAAATATTATCTGGCTGGAGCACTTATACAAATTACGCCGCTTGCAAACTGGCCTGTATCAAAATGAAAGTTTTTATGCCGGTTTTGAAGGGTCAAAAGAAAATAGTGAACAAGGTGATTCCGTTGAGGCTAAAGTTGATCGTGAATTCCGTGCTTTGATGGCTGCTGCCAAGACTAAGGCGCTGACGCTGGTCAATGCCAATCGTACTGATCCGTTTGCGAAATATTATCTTGGAGCTATTTATAGCATTCTCGCAGCTTATGAGGCATCCACCGCGCGTAAATTCTGGTCAGCGATGCGCAATGGTTCTAAAGGCATTGAAGCGCACCAACAGGTTCTCAAATTAAAGCCGGATTTCTATGATGCCTACCTTTCGGTCGGCTTATACGATTATGTGATTGGCAATCTTCCCTTCCCGGTTAAAGCGCTGATTGCGATGGGAGGAGTGCGCGGCAACAAAGAACGCGGGATCAAACAACTAAACTCCATCTTAGAACACGAGGCAGACAATGCCGATGATGCACGTGTCATGCTGATTGGCATCTACCAAAATGAAAATAAACCCGAAGCAGCACTAGCAATCCTGAAAGATTTCACGACACGTTATCCAAACAATTTCCTGTTCCGCTTGGAAATGGCCTCAGTCTTAGCACAGTTAAATCGTAAAGAAGAAACCATTGCAGCTTTTGAAAGCCTGATTAAAGAGGCGGGGACAAATTCGCCCGCTGCAAAGTCAATGGATTTGATTCGCTTCCAATATGCCGAAGCGCTTGTAAAACAAAATCAATTTGAAAAGGCAGCAGCACAATTTATCAATGCATCAAAAGAGACAAATGCCGAACCCGGCCTAGCCACAATGGCTGTCTTGCGAGCTGGCCAGGTTTATGATTTAGCTGAGCAGCGGGATGAAGCTATTGCCCAGTACAAGATGGTATTATCCAGACCAAATGTCTACGATTCGCGCGAACAGGCACAGAAAGGATTGAAACAACCCTTCAAGAAAGCGTGAGCCAGTGAATTGCCAACAGATTCTTGTGTTATCCTTGGTTGCAGCAGTCGAAAATCCAACGTTCGTTTGACAAGGAGGAATGGCAATTATGGATCGCACAGCGTATTCGAATCCTGCAATTTCTGCGGATGAATCGGCCAGAGCCGGATTTATTCGCCGGACCTATCGGCATCTGGCTGGAGCTATTTTGGCATTTGTCGTCCTGGAGGCGATTATCTTGCAATTGCCCATCGCAGGTGCCATCACCAGCTTGTTAACAAGCGGTTACGGCTGGTTAGTTGTGATGGGAGCCTACATCGGCGTTTCGTTTTTGGCGGATCGGTGGGCACGTTCCGATACGTCACCGCAAATGCAATATCTCGGACTGGGACTTTTTGTGGTGGCCGAAGCCATTGTGTTTCTCCCACTGCTTTACATCGCCTCATACTATGCCGCAGCTAATGTGATCCCGACGGCAGCGGCCATCACAGGCTTTTTATTCCTGGGATTAACTGCGGTGGTCTTTTTCACCCGCCGCGATTTTTCCTGGATGCGAAGCATTTTGACAATCGGCGGATTCATTGCAATGGGATTCATCGTAGCCAGCATTCTGTTTGGGTTCAGCCTGGGGTTATTCTTTTCAGTGGTGATGGTTGCTTATGCCGGTGGCGCGATCCTTTACGACACATCAAACATTTTGCACCACTACCGCACAGATCAGCACGTCGCGGCATCACTGGCATTATTTGCCTCCGTAGCGTTGCTGTTCTGGTATGTCCTGCGAATTGTGATGGCGTCATCAGATGATTAATCCCTGTTCGCAGCGGCCAAAGTCAGGAATGAACGTTGACCGACTCTTGATTAATCCCGATTTGGACACGGCTCATTCCTGACGCACCCCTTCTCTGTGAATTTCTCTGCCCGGTTCTTTCCCTCCAATCTAAATCGAAACATAAACTCCGACAGCTTTTTTGTGTTCTGATGCCGCCTGTAGTAAAAAGTGAGGACATTCATTGAGAAGTTATGCGTACCACATTGATGTCCCCACAGACGGCGAATCGCGTTTGGCTGATTTTGCTATGGCTTGCACCACTTGCGTTCCTTGCAGGGCTGATACTTTATCGTCAGCACAATGCTGAGGTACAAGTCCCCTTTCAAGTGGATCGTTATCAAGCGATTGCCTTAGCGCAGGAATTTGCCTCTGCCAAAGGAATCCAGGTCACTAATTGGGAAGCATTGTGCAAGACTGAAGCCTATAACCATCGGTACTTTTATTACCGCATCAAAGGCGCAGCCATTCCCGATGTCCTTCGCAAAATCGCCCCTGCCGCAGCCATACGCGTCTTGTTGAGTGAGCCGCAACGCAAACAAAATATCGAAGTATTCCTGGCACCAGATGGCCGCGTGCTTAGTTACAATCGAAATTTTGCCGATGCGAATGGAGTGACAGACCTCGATGAAGAGAAGGCGCAGGAATTGGCGCAAACGACGATGAGTGCTCGCCCGGAAGCGATTTACATTGATCCAAATACTCGGCCCATACGCTCAGAAGATCGTGGCACTGCGGGAACGATCCGCCAATACCGTTGGAATTGGAAGGCCGCAGAAACCTCAGAATTAGAGGGGAACACCACGATTTACATCCGTGGAAATGAAGTGATCGGAGAGGTCTCATCCGCTGAGCTAGAGACGAAATATGCAGAAAATATTTTCGGCAAGGGACTGCTTCCGGTAATCATTGCTGCATCTATCTATGTAATTTTAGCGCTGGTCGTCGTTATTTTCGGCATCTTTCGCTTCACCGAACGGCTCCGCCAAAAGGAAGTTTCCTATGCCCGTTTAATTGTCATTGCAATTGGGGTGCTGGCTGCGTTTGGTGGCTTCATGTTCCAGACAGATGTGGGAATTTACGATGCGGCGATGAACCTCAGATTTGGTGGCCTGTCCGCATTGAATAACATTTTTGGTGTTCTGACCTGGGGACTGCTTGGACTGGTTTTGGGATTTGCCTATTGTAGCGGGGAGGGAGACCTACGGGAACTCTATCCGGGGAAACTAACTTCGCTTGATTCGCTCTTAACCGGCAGACTCTTCTCTCGTAATGTCGCGCAGGCAATTATCCACGGAACAGCCTTAAGCGGATGGCTTTTGCTATTGACGCAAGTCGTGGTAGCAACCTTTGATTCTCGACCGGGGGCGGGATGGCGTTTTGTCAGCCTCGAACCACATCTATCGCTCTGGCCCTGGCTCACAATCCTGTTGAGTTGGCCCGCCTTTGCGGTGCTAAGCGTGATCTTTACGCTGTTATTACCACTCCCTCTTTTGCAACGAAGGCTAAAAAACAAACGCATCATTTCGCTTCTCTTGTTACTTATCGCATTTGAATCCTCCGTCATCACCAGCATCCAGACAATCCGCCCCTGGTGGCTGTCCCTGGTGCCAACGTTATTGTCTGCTTCGGTGATGCTGATCGCCTTTTTCAAATTTGACATCTTGACCGCAATCATTGCGCTTGGCTCCTCTGAGCTTGTGGGGAACGCGCTCTTATACTGGTCGCAACCTGCACCCGGCTTGCATAAATCGGGCGTAATTATCACGGTAGCAGGACTGATTGCACTGGTACTTGCACTTTATTTCTACCGTCGCGGGCGGCTTTATTCTGAAGACGAAGTCCGACCACATTACGCCAGCAATCTGGCAGAGCGGTTGTCGTTGCAGGCCGAGGTTTCTGCCGCGCGCGAAGCCCAGATCCGCTTGTTGCCAGACAAATTGCCCGAAATTCGCCGCCTCGCAGTGGCCGCCGCCTGCCAACCTGCGCACGAAGTCGGCGGAGATTTTTATGATCTGTTTGAATTAGAGCCGGGCAAGCTTGGCATCTTTATGTCAGAAGGGGGCGGACGCGGATTGGCTGCGGCCTTGACGATTGCATTTGCCAAAGGCTTTTTGATGCCCAAGATCAAAAACGAAACATTGGGCGATAACTCACCAACAGAAATTGTGCGGAGCCTGCAAACACAATTTATCAAAACAATGGCGCAGGATGAGGCCATGAGTTTTATCTACGCGGTAGTTGATACCTCTGACAATACATTTCGCTACGCCGGAGTCGGCGACTTTCCACGTCCCGTCATCAATACTGATAAGCAAAAGAAACAGGCGGAAGAACATCAAATCCGATTCCAGGTGAATAACACCACCAGCTTTCAGATTACGGAAGGCATTCAATACCTTTCTGAAGGTGATCTGATTGCGATTCTCTCTGATAGTGCCGCACAACTTTTGCAGGATGAAAAGCAGCGAGAAGGCTTTTGGAAACGCATCCTTGATCGGGCAGATTCATCCTATCGGTTACGGGATGCACTAGCCGACGCGCTGCACGAAGGACAACGCCGACAGCCGGACATCAACGATGATTTGACCGCAGTAGTTGTGCGACTAAAAGAATCAGGGGGCGCAGTATGACGGCACGCCGATGGACAATCCTGATTTTACTGGCCCTCGTTGGATATGGGGCGCTTGCAATTTTATTTCCCCGGTTTGACCCTTCCGCCAAATGGAATGTTCAGCTGGATCGTGACCAGGCTATCGCAAAGGCCCAGGAAATTGCTGCTCAACAGGGCGTTGAAGTCAGAGGTTGGCAGGAGTCTGTTCAGGCAACACGTGATCGGAATCACGAAAGCTATTTACGGGAACATTCATCGAATGCCTTCGAGATGGATTTACTGTCTCCCATCAAAACATTAGTTGTATTTCGAGACCCGCGAACCAATCAGATTCTGCGGCTGAATTTTTCAGCGCAGGGACAACTACTGAGTTTCACCCGCCTTGGATTCAAACAAGAGGATGCCAGCAAGTCAGGGCCGCCTGACCGAGATGTTGCCGCGAAAGCGGTTGCCAATGTACTTGGCAACAACTTCAGCCGATTTTCCTTCAAAACTGACGCTGAGCCGGAAAAAGGGAGTCGAACCTTAATCTGGAATTACCTGTCAGGAACAGAGCAGGATTTAAAATTTGAGGCCGAAGCAACGGTCACCGGATCAACGCTGACGTATCTAGCTATCAAACCAACCTTGCCAGAAGAGTATCAATTAGAACTCCGCCGCCGTGATGTTGCTTCCTTTGCGATCCTGGGCGCACTCGGTTTTGTTGTGAATGCGCTGGCCGTCATTGCCGCACTGTTAGTTTATTTTCTGAGCTTGAATCGAAAAGAAGTAGATCATCTTGGTTCATTGTTTTTTTTCCTGCTGACGCTGGCCTTGATGTTGCTGGATAACGGATGGACGGGGCTGTTGGATCAATTCAAACGCGGGGATAATTTTCGTGGCATAACAAATCCCGCAGTGCTGACTGTCCTGCCCTATGTTTTATACATTCTCGTCTGTTTGACCTTTACGTTACTGCTCACCGCGTACTGGGCAGCCGGAGAAGCCGTCAGCGCGAAGTTTCAAACCGGACGTCTCGCCGTCTTTGCAGCCACAATCCGAGGCCGCATTTTCACCCGTCCGGTCGCGAACAATCTGGCCGCAGGATTCCTGACAGGAGGTTTCATCGCAGCGATTCCTTATCTGTTTGCTGCGATCTTTGGCCTTTCGACGACGCCTTCTGATTTAGCGAGCATTCACGATCTGTTCACGACATCGCTGCCGGGGATTGCAGCAATTGTTTCGGCCACAATTAGCGGGTATTTGTACCACTTGATTTTGCTGTTCGCATTCCTGGCCGGAGCATTGGGAGCCTACGTTCAGAAAAAGTGGGCATCTTATAGCCTGCTTTCTCTGGCCGGCTTGGTCTTCCTCTTCGACCTGAATCCAAATCAAACGACATCATTTCTACTTAAAGTCGGGGTGACGTTCGCCGTGTTTCTGGTTTTTGCCCTGCTTTACAAATACTTTGATTTGTTAGCTGTGCTGGCAGCCAATGCCGCAGCGGTTCTGAGCATCAAAACATTCGGGCTTTTGAGTCAACCCTCTCCTACCTTGCACAAAGGGGGAATCTACGGTTTGGTTGGGCTGGGATTACTGGGTCTGGTGGCTTTGGTGCTGACGCGACTGGCCCCAAACACTGAGATTGAACCCAGACGATTGCTGCATCCCCACGAGGATCAGGCAGAGCGTGAACGACTGAAAGCGGAATTTGGGGTAGCGCGACGGGCACAGGAAAATTTATTGCCCGCATCTTCACCACAAATTCCAGGGTTTAGTATTGCCGCCTTATGCCGTCCAGCACGCGAATGCGGCGGGGATTTATATGATTTCATCCCGCTGGCAAATGACCGAATGGGAATCGTCGTGGCAGATGTTTCCGGCAAGGGCGTCCCCGCCGCATTGTATATGACCTTGACCAAAGGCTTGCTGCGTTCTGTGTCTGAAGAAAATGATGATCCGGGTGAAATCCTGCGCATCGTCAACAAACACCTTTACGAAGTCTGCAAAAGGAAAGTCTTTGTCACCTTATTTTTCGGGGTTCTTGATCCCACATCCAAAACGTTGACCTATTCACGGGCGGGACATAACCCTCCGGTCTGGCGCAAACAGACAGATCAGTCCATCACCTTACTGAAGCCACCAGGCATCGGGCTGGGCCTAAATTCCGGCAAATCCTTTGATCGAGTGCTGGCGGTGGAGAAAATCAATTTAGACCCGAACGATCTGTTAATTTTTTACTCTGACGGTATTACTGAAGCAATGAACGAACATCAGGAGGAATATGGTGAAGAGCGATTGATGGAGGTCGCGACAATCACTGATGGAATGGGAGCCGAAGAGTCGCTGAGTGCGATCATTGCCAATGTCAGCAACTTCCTTGGGAAGATGCTGCCGCAAGATGACCAAACTCTGGTTGTTGTTCGCGTCACCTAGCAAGACATTTACGAACAGCACCTCCGAACCAGGTCATCATTTACAGTCCTTAATCTTCAACACCACAAACGTCACATCATCATCCTGTGGCCGGTTGCCACCCCATTGATCGCCAACCTGAATGAATTGATCAATCATTGCTTGCGAACTTAGATGAGCAACGGATTTCAGCACTTCAGCAGCTTCGTCATACCCAATCATTTCCCCGCTTTCATTAAAGCGTTCAGGAAATCCATCGCTCATCAGGATGATGACATCATCCGGGTCAAGCGTGTATTCCTCTTCGCGCCACGGGTAATTCATCACACTGCCTAAGGGCAACGCCTTGATAAAAATCTCCTCGACTTCACCCGTAATTGCGCGATAGATCAGCACGGGCGGCATTCCGGCAGCAGAGATTTTCAGGCGATACCCTTCAATCCGCATAACCGTCATGGCCATAAACATCGAACGCAGGTTCATTTCCTTCAGAACGCGGGAAGATTGACTGAGGATTGGCACTAATTCCGCACCAGAAGCAAACGTCCGAAACAGACTTTTGATCGCCGTGACAACCGTGCCCGCTTTTAAGCCGTGCCCGGTTGCATCGCCGACAGCTATCGTGAGCGTGTCATCACTTTTCAAATGAAAGTCGTAATAATCGCCCCCGACTTCCGTAGCGGTTTTCATGTAGGCAGCAATCTCAAGGTTCGGCAACTGTGGAATGCGCTTAGGCAACATCGAAAGCTGTAGCTGGCGCGCTTCTTCTAATTCCTTTGCACGAGCTTCGTTTTCGGCTTCGATCTCTTCGCGACGACGTGCCTCATCAATCATTCGTTCGACCAAACGAGAATTCTCAATTGCCAATGCAACCGGATGCGCCACGCTCATCAGCAATTCCTCATCGTCACGCGAGAAAGGCAAATCCCCCAAACGTGGGCCAAGTGAAATAATGCCCAGCAGTTGATCTTTTCCAGCCAGGGGCAAGAGCAACTCTGATTTAATCCCATCCAGAACATTCTGTTCCTCATCTGGCAATGGCATTAATCGTGCTTCCCAGCATTTATTGATTTGACGCAACATCCGCACGACAGTGCTGGATTCGGGAAGGCGAAAATTATGTTCACAGTTTGTCGCACAGCCTCTTGCCACCTCGTACTCACAGTAGTACGAGGAAAAGAAATCGCCGCTGGCCTCATCTCGCAACAAAATGGCAACGGACTCTGTTTGCAAGGCAGATTGGATTTTCGTGGCAACCTCTTCCAGCAATTTTGGTTGTTCGGTGGTCGAGCGTAATGATTCCGCTAAGCCAGTAATAATCTGGTGCGAATCATACGATTGCCGAAAGAACTTACGATCAATGATGGGGGCCAGATATTTTTGATGCAGCCGTCGTGTCACCGTCCACGAAACGATTCCCACCGCAGCTGAAATCACGCCGATGATCATGCCTAAAGTGTCCAGATTTTTCGGGCGATACACTTTAAAAAGCCCCTGAAAGAAGACCGTCAAAAACACCGACAGAATCACTGAAAATACCGCGACTTCCAGCAACACCGACCCACGCGAAACCAACACATATCGCATCCCACGCCGCAGAATCAGGCTGATTGGAATCACCTTATGTTTGATAATAGCGTAGGCAAATGAGATTGGCATCAGCGGCAAGGTGAAACTGGATACAAACTGCGCCCAGCCATACACCGATTTTAAAGCCCCATTCTGACCGATTAACTCAATGGCGACGATTAACAAGATATTCAGAATTCCCAGGCTACAACCAGCCACGATCAGACGCAGCTTTCGACGGGCATCGCGCCCCGTCACCTGATAATTCCGTATCAGCGAAACCAATCCGGTAATTAAATATCCGATGATAAAAACCATCATCAGCAAATTCAGCCCCTGCAAAAGCAAATTCAGCCCCTGCAAAAGCAAATTCAGCCCCTGCAAAATCCAAACAGGAATGTGATCAAACAGCGTTTTTGAAATCGGCCCCAATCGCACCAGGATGTAAAACGGGAAAATCAAAAAGAGAAACGGTGCATATAGCCAACGCTCCAGCGAAGGCCAGCGATTCAGTAACGGCGAGCGTTCAGGAAACACCAGAAAGAAATTGGAAAAAATCGGCAGAAACAACGTTCCCAGACCGCGGGCAACCACAAAGACAATGCCAAGCCAAACTGGCAAATTGGCTTCACTACTTCCAAATAAACCGACAAACGCGCCCAGCATCATAGATAACAACCACGCTTGATGCTCGTCTGAACGCAATAGCAGGACGATCAGCCCCGTCAGGAAAAACGTCCACGGGGCTAAGAGATTGGTGACCGTCCGCAGCAATTTGGTAACGGGCATGGATTGCGTCGTGATGGGAACTTCATAAACTGTGCCCTGACATCTCACCAGAAATGTTGCGGCAGTTCCCGGAGCAAAATTGACTGTTCCGTCCAGCACAGTTTTTGGCGAGTCTTTTGGGAATTCCTTGATGCCGAGAATTTCATCGCCGGGATGTAAGACAGGCGAATAGTTTTCCAGATTGATTTGCGCGATTAAGACTTTTCCATTCTGTAAGATTGTTTCCAATCCACATTCACTGACTTGGGACAGGTTGGAAAATTCGTGCCAGGATGCCGTTCCCCAATAGAGGCCCATCAGACTGAACAGCATTCCCCCCAAAATGAGTTTCATGTTTTTTGTCATTCACGCTTCCCCACAAAACAGATTGCGATAATCACACGCGATTATGCGGACAATCGTTCTGCACAGCAATACGGAGGCAATAAGAGGGTGGATTTATCGTGAAGATTGAATTCGGCGGGTGATTTGTCCATTTAGGAAAAGAGAACACGGAACACAAGGATTGATCCACATGCTCCGCATTCTCATTACCACTGCCTGCCCAGAAGTTTTATTGCGCTGTCACCTGCCCATAAAACTTCCAGTTTGTTTTGAAATCACGGGTAAGTTTTTGCTTGGTCAAAATCGCGCGCACCATTTCAACGGGGATGCGATTCTCTTTCAGGATCGTGTCGTGAAAAGCGCGATCCGTCATTTTGCCACTGTCCACCAATTCTTTGTGCAATGAATAAATCTGCAACCCGCCCAGCAAATATGCGGCCTGATACAATGGCCCATAACTTCCGGCAAATGAGCGGCGTACTTCTGCCGTAGCATTGTCTACTTCGTGCCCGACGCGATTGACCAGCAAATCAATGCATTGTTGCGGCGTCATTTTTTCCATGTGGAAACTCAGCGAAAAGACGATGCGCGCACAGCGATGTGAGCGCCAGAACAGGAATCCGATGCGGTCTTCCGGCGTTTTCGGGAAGCCGCGATCCCACAACAACAATTCCCAATACAACGCCCAGCCTTCCATCCAAAAGGGGGTACTGAATAGCCCGCGATAGGGTTTGTATCGCTGCGTCATGAAGCCTTGCAAATGATGGCCGGGAATCAATTCGTGGTGGACAGTCGCGCGCGAAAAATGTGGATTGTTGCCGCGCATGCTCATCATCTTTTGCTCGTGCGCCATCGTGTTCGTTGGATAGGAAACCAGAATGGTTTCTCCCCCCAAAAAGAAGGGGCTAACCAGCTGACGCTCCGGCGACATCATTTCCATGCGCCACGATTCGCGCGCCAGCGGTGGCACTGTGACGAGGTTATTTTTCTCGACATAATCAATCGCTTCGTACGCCAAATCCTTAATCATCTCTGGCTGCTTGCCCGGCTCGACATATTTATTTTTGACGTGTTCCAGAGCCTTGTGCCAATCGTCGCCGAAACCCAATTCACGCGACGCTTTTTTCATCTCTGCTTCACACCAATCCAGTTCTTTCCAGCCAATGGCAATCAGTTCTTCCGGGGTGTATGGAATCATTTCCGCAGCCAGTTCCACCATCAACGCATCACGGCCAATCGGATCGCCGATGATGTCACTGGAATCCCCTGCCCGTGCTGTTGTAGGACGCGCGCCGCCGCCTGCAAAGTTCCCTCCACCTGCACCACCCAAGCCTCCACGTTGTCCGCCACCGCCACCAGCTCCGCCCGCCCCGCCTGCACCACGTCCAGCACCGCCGCCCGCCGCAGCCATCGTCGGAGACGCTTCAGCCGAACGCAGTCCGGCAACTCGTTCCGTAAGAAATGTGCCGTATGCACCAAGGGATTGATCCACGGCTTTGTAAGGTTCCTCCACCCACCAGGTAAACATCGGGTCATAGCCGTTGTAGTAGCCGTACCACGTGCGCAATGTGGTACGAAGGCTACTCACATTTTGCGCCGCGCGATTGGCAATTGTCCGCTTCACTTTGCCAGGTTCGGTTCGCAAGCTTGCTTCGACTGTCCGGCGATGGGCTTCGATTTGCTTGTTTAGATCGTTGAGTAGTGCAGCAATCTTTTGCGAATCAATTTTCTCCATTCGACGCCGGGCTTCTGCCAAATCTGTAATCGTTTGAGCAAACGGCAGGAATGGGGCAACTTCTGCCAGAGCTTTCCCTTCAAGTTCGCTCTGTTTCAATTCGTGTTCGAGGTGATTGCGAAACAACACATAATCTACTTTTCCATCCTGGCTCATCGCATCGAAGTTCATCTTGCCAAGTTGCGCCAGCCAATCCGCATAGAATTGCTTGAAGCGTGCTTGTCGCAACGGTGAGGATTCAACCGGATACGAACGCGTCAGGCTGCCACGATCTGCAACGTAGCGCTCAATCACCCCACGCAATTCGCTTTTTGCGTTGTCCAGTTCACTCAGCTCCGGTGCATTGCTTTGTGTTTGTGCAGAAGCAGTCATCGGGGGCATCACCCAAAATCCCACGCCCAACACCAGCATTACAAACAAGCCTATTGTCAAAGTCAGGGTTCCTTTGCTCATGTTTCTTTACCTCGTTGTTGGAATTAAAAGTACAGCTTACGGTCAGTAAAGCATTCGTGTTCGCAACCGTCTTGTATAGGAGCAAGGTAACTTGAACTGGATTTGTGCGCAATGGGAGCACACGAGCCACGCGTATTTGCCCGGAACGTGAGCCAATGGCAGCTTAAATTCCCTTACAAAAGAATCTGAACCAGAACGCCGAGAACGATAAATACAACGGCTAAAGTGAGAATGATTGCGGTTAAGTGTTTATTGCGGCGACCATAGCGGATTTGCCAAATCCCGGCGAACACGCTTGTCAGGCCAAAGAGCATGACAAATCCGAAAATGCTAAAAATCAGAAGCGCTGCCTCCGGGCCGCCCGTAAACCTGGTTGAGGCATGGCGATTGAACGGCGGCACCATAATGCCGGCAACCGCAACAGTCAGGAGAGCCATACAAACCGTGAGGCCACCACCAATGGCCGTCAACAGCCAGCCCAACATCCGAATCTGTTGCGCTGTCCGAAGCCGATGCCCACAGTTCGGACACGTTTCCGTCGCCGTTCGCGTTTCGTAGTCACATTTGTAGCAGATACGCGTAGTCGTTAAATTTTCCATAGCAATTCAGGTGAAGAAAAAGTATGTAGCACAGACTGTTGAGTCTGCGGTTGCTGGTAAGTGTATTGACAAGTTCAGTTGGAGGCGCAAACAGGATGTTTGCGCTACCTCTTCGCAGTCAATGTACAACAAACATCTTGTTTGTTGATCCGCATAGATTGCTAACCTAAGTTATCAATACAAGTAAGTTTTACCAGGGCCTGAGTAATGCAGAAGCCCGCACGCAGTAAGGGCGTCACATCACACGCCTTAGTGCTGCCCTTACTGCGTGCGGGCTTCTGCCTCTGGTCTTTACTCCTACTTTTACCGATTGATCGTATTGAAAATGCGCAGTTCAAATTCAGTCGTTTTGGCTTCGTCGAATTTATGTTTTGCCAAAAACTCGTTCGTGATGTTGATGCCCAAGCCAGGTGAATTGATGGGATAAACTGCGCCAGTATCCGCACGCCACCCACCGACAACAATTTCTTTGAAAACGGCTTCGTCCGGCTCGAAGAATTCCAGAATCAGGAAGTTGGGAATTGAAAAACACGCATGCATCGAGGCAATTGTGCAAATCGGCCCATTTGGATTATGTGGCGCGACCGGAACGTAATAGGTATCGGCCATTGCGGCAATCTTTTTAAATTCTGTAATGCCGCCTGTGCGCGCGATGTCAGGCTGGACAATGCGCACTGCTTGTTTTTCCAGCAATTCGCGGAAGCCGTGCCGTCCAAAAATGCGCTCTCCGGTTGCCAGCGGAACGTTCGTGTTGCGTTGCACCTCAACCATTGCAGGCACGTTTTCCGGCGGCACTGCTTCTTCATAAAAAAACAACCGATACGGTTCCAGCGCGCGAAGAATCTCTAACGTGGATTTCGTATTCCAACGTGCATGTACATCAATGGCGATGTCGTAATCGGGGCCGCCTGCCTCACGGATCGCTTTCACCAAGGCAACGGCTTCCCGCAGTTCGGGCTGTCCAATTTCACGATTGAAAGAAGTAGAACTGAATGGATCGAACTTACAACCCGTATAGCCTTTGGCAACCAATTCTTTTGTGCGGCGGGCGTAGGTTTCAGGGTTTTTCGTTACGCCTTCTGTCCATCCATTCGCATAGACACGAAGTTTCTGATGGACATTTCCGCCAAGCAGCTTTGTCACAGACACGCCCAGTTTCTTTCCGACAATGTCATAGAGCGCAATATCAATCGCACTGATCGCAGCCAGCACAATGCCGCCCATGCCGTTGTAATACATATAGCGATACATCTTGTTCCAAAGCTTTTCGATGTCCCACGCCTGTTCTCCGATAACGACATGGCTCAGGTTTTTGATCGCGGTGGCAATCGGCTGCACGCCCGGAAAGTTGGTGCCTTCGCCCCATCCAACAATGCCATCCGCCGTTTCGACCCGCACAAACACCCACGGGCCATAGCCGCGGACGCCGGTTAATAAGATCGGTTCGACCTTTGTGATTTTGAGCGAAGAATCGGCTTGCGCCCATACGGGCAATTGCCCCGCAGCCAACAAACCAGCAGTCAACCCGCCGGAAAATTGTTGCAGGAATGAACGACGCGACGATGTGCCGCAGAAGGGTTTTCGGTTCGGCATAAGTTCCTTTTTGAAATGGAGTGGTTATTTTTTTTTGGTTGCGATTGAAAGAAGCAGGAATGTAATTCGGAAAAGGTCACATAGCAATAGTGTTACTCGGT
Organism: Acidobacteriota bacterium; assembly: GCA_018268995.1. Taxonomy (GTDB): domain Bacteria; phylum Acidobacteriota; class Blastocatellia; order RBC074; family RBC074; genus JAFDVL01. Next base: position 35,909 of record JAFDVL010000041.1, read on the forward strand.
AACAGAACCGGCCTATTGGAAAAACACGGGCAGCACGGTAAGATGAACGCATTCTCAAGGAGGTTATGAAACGTGCCGAATCCTTTTACCATTAGCACTACACATCAGAACAATATTTCAATTATCACCCTCGATGGATTTGTTGATGCCCACACCGCCCCTCAATTTGAAAATGCCGTCCAAACGGAGTTGGAAGCAGGCAATGTTCGCATTGTCGTGGATTGCAGCAAGCTGAATTACATTTCGTCTGCGGGCCTTGGCGTTTTCATGAGTTTCATCGAAGAAGTGCGTGACCTGAACGGTGACATCAAAATTAGTGGCCTCGTTCCCAAAGTCAGACATACGTTTGAAATTCTCGGCTTCCATGATTTGTTTGAAATGTCAGAGGATTTGAACTCTGCGCTTGCCAGCTTTTCCGCAGCGCAATCTGCGAAGGAGGGCTAAAATGGCAGCAATCGAACGTGCATTTACCTTACAAGTGCCTTCATCCACAGAAAACCTGGCATTAATTCGCGAGTTTGTCACCACCGTTGGTCAACAGGCGGGACTGACCGAAGCAGAAATCGGGAAAATTGAACTGGCAGTGGATGAGGCCTGTGCCAATGTTATCGAACATGCCTATGGCCACGATGAGTCTAAAGAAGTCATCATCCGGGCCAATATTGACGATGACAGCATCACCTTTGAAATCGTAGACACGGGAAAAGGTTTTGATCCAAATAAGATTGCCCAGGAAGAACTCGAAAAACTAATTCAAGATCGTAAAGATGGTGGCCTGGGGATGCGTCTGATCAAAAAACTGATGGACGAAGTGCAATATGAAATCGTCCCCGGCCAGAAGAATGAACTGCGGATGATTAAGCGGATTCGCAAAGCGTAGGATGTAGGTGTATTGACAACTTAGGTTAGAAACCTATGCGGAGTAACAAACAAGATGTTTGTTGTACATTGACTGCGAAGAGGTAGCGCAAACATCCTGTTTGCGCCTCCAACTTAACTTGGCAATACATGTAGGATCTAAGTCTAGGATGTAGGATTTGGATGTAGGATTTGGGGGAAGACTCTTCTGGTAATTCATAAATCCGCCTCTCTAAATCTCAGATCCTGCATCCTTTTCACTTTATGTCTCAATCACTCGGAACATCACATTTAGAAGCACTACTTGAATCAGCCCAGTTATTACACGCCTCGTTGGATTTGGATGATTTGCTCAAGCATTTACTGCGAACCGTCATGGGTCGTCTGGTGGTAGGGAAAGGGCTAATTGCCGTAGGGACAGAAAGCAGTCATCGCCTGGCGCTGGTCAGGGGGTTTCCGAAACTGAAGACGGGGGAAATTTTCGACCCAAATGATGCGCGCGAGGCGGGAGTCCATCTGATCTTACCGATTGGCGATGAATCACAGCCCATCGGCTACCTGGGCATCGGACGTCCGGCCAAAGGAGATGTTGACGAAGAGGAAATCGAATTTCTCAATGCGCTGCTCGGCATTGCAGCCAGCGGTATCGAAAATGCCCGCGCGCATACTGAAGCACAACAGCTCAATCATGACCTGGATCAAAAAGTGCAGGAACTGCGCGCGCTGCTGGATTTGGTGCGTGGCCTGACCTCTGCCATTGAACCCGAAGAAATCGCTCAATTGTTAGCGCTGACATTGGCAGGCCGTTGGGCCGTGCGTAAGTACGGCATTGCAGCCTGGAAAGAAGGACATCCAAGCGTTACACGCCAGAAGGGATTCGAGCTAACTCACATTGACGAGTACAAGGACTTCATTGATTCAATGCAGGAAAGTCTGCGCATTGAGGAGTTGCCGGAAGGTAACTTAAAAGAATCCCTCCTCGCCCAACAAGCGCAGATATTCTTCCCTATCCGATCCAACGATTTATCTACGGGCGGCTTCGTGGTGCTGGGCGCACGTCCCGGCAAACTAATCTATTCCGAGGCCGATCACGAATTCGGCGCGGGTCTGGTCGCACAAGCCGCCGTCGCTTTCGATAATTCGTGGTTCATCAAAGAAACCATCCAGCGCAAAAAACTGGAACAGGAATTGGAACTCGCAGCAGGCATCCAATCCACTTTGTTTCCCGCCGCCATTCCACGCCTTCACAATTTCGACTTAGCCGCCCGAAATCGTCCTGCGCGACAATGCGGCGGAGATTATTACGACGCGCTGCCTGTGGCGGCAAACAAACCGACAGACCCGCATTTGATCTGTGTCGCCGACGTGTCAGGCAAAGGACTGCCCGCGTCTCTGTTGATGAGCAATATCCAGGCAACATTGCGTGCGTTGCTTGGTCGAATTCCCTCTTTGACAGAATTGGCGGCGCACACGAACGAGTTGCTGTATGCAACAACGCCATCGAATAAATATGTCACGGGCGTCCTGCTGCAAATTGATCCCGTCAGTGGCAAATGTGTCTATGTCAGCGCAGGCCACACGGATTGCCTGTTGTTGCGCGCCAATGGTGAGGCAGAATGGATTCGCGCGACGGGCACACCGCTCGGATTGATTCCGATGATGCCGTACGAAGAACAAAGTTTTGAAGTCCATACTGGCGACATTATTGCCTTGTTTTCTGACGGCGTGACTGAGGCGCAGGACATCAAAGAAGAGGAATACGGCGAACAGCGTGTTGCCGATTTCATGCGCGGAATTGCTCACGAATCAGCGGCTGTAATTGTGGACAAAATCTTCGACGAAGTAGATCGCTTTGCCGGAGCTGCACCGCAATACGACGACATCACGTTGTTTGTGCTGAAACGAACGGAAGGAACCGTATCGTAGACTGCCCCTATCTGATATGAACCCCACGCGCCGTGAATTTCTGTCCTCCCTCGCCGTCGCAACAATTGCTTCTCAATCACAATCCAAATCCTTGCGCCTGGGTGGCCCGGTGTTCCTGAAAAGCGACGATCCGATAGAACTCGCCCGTGAACATCGTCGCTTAGGATACAGTGCAGCGTATTGCCCAAACGTTCGGCTTTCAGAAACCGACAAACTCAAGGCGATTGAAAAAGCTTTTGCTGCCGAAAACGTCGTCATTGCCGAAGTCGGCGCATGGCGCAATATGCTGGAAGCCGATGCACAAAAACGACGCGAGAACATGGGATACATTATCGAACGCCTGGCGATTGCAGAGGCTGTCAATGCTCGCAACTGCGTCAACATTGGTGGCTCGTTCAATCCCAAACAATGGGACGGCCCCGATCCGCGCAACGTGACGAAAGAATTCTTTGACGCGACCGTCGAAAATTGCCGCAAGGTCATTGACGCTGTAAAGCCCAAACGCACCAAATTCACGATTGAAATGATGGGCTGGAGCTTGCCCAATAGTCCTGATTCGTACGTGCAGTTATTCAAGGCCGTGAACCGTCCCGCCTTCGGTGTTCACGTAGACATTTGCAACATCATCAACAGCCCCGACCGCTTTTATCGCAGTGGCGATTTGATCGCAGAAACCTTCCGTAAGCTCGGTCAGTGGGTCTGTTCCTGCCACGCGAAGGATTTGGCAGGCAGGAATGTGCATTTCATTGAGACCATTCCCGGTCGCGGCGGCGTGGATTATCGCGCGTATTTGCGGGGCATTATGCAATATGCGCCTGATGCGCCGCTGATGCTCGAACATTTGAGCAAACCGGAAGAATATGAGGAAGGCAAAGAATACATAAAGCACATCGCCAATGAACTGGGGATTCGCACTGCTTGAGAAATTATTTAGCCCGACTGGTCGGGCTTTCCTGTTGGGCGATCAGGCCAGTCGTTTGACGACTGGCCTTAAGGGCGAACCTGCTTTATAGCCCGTTTGAGCGGGCTTGCCACGAAAGCTTAAGCCGGAGCAGAAAGGACGTTGAAACGCCCTATGCAATGAATCGCTTTTATCGCCAACCGTCGAACGGCTGGCCTATTTGCCGCAAGGGCGGAAAGCCGTATGAACACGGCTAACTTACTACGAAATCGTTATGAAAATTGCAGGCATCAATTTCGATCACTTTCACATGGGCGATTTGCTGCGGATGGCACACGAACATCCGACCGCCGAAATTGTTGGCATTTCGGATGAACAGCCTGAACGAATGATGGACGCAGCGCGCAATTTTGGGATTCCCGAAAACCGCGTTTACACCGACTATCGCCAATGTCTCGAAGAAACCAAACCCGACGTCGTGATTCTCTGCCCCGCGACCGCAAAACACGCCGAATGGGTGGAGAAGGTTGCACCGTACAATGTTCACATCCTGATGGAAAAGCCGTTTGCCGCTTCGCTGGCGGACGCGGATCGAATGATTGCTGCGATGCAAACAACTGGCAAAATGCTGGCGATCAATTGGCCGCTCGTCTGGGTTCCCGCGCATCGCACCGCCAAGCGATTGATTGACGAAGGCACGATTGGCGACGTCATCGAAGTACATTTTTATGACGGCAATCGCGGCCCGCTTTATCACCTCGCCGACAAAGTCGAAGTTTCCGAAGCCGAAGTCCAGGCGAAAAAACCACACAGTTGGTTCTACAAAAAATCCCACGGCGGCGGTTCGTTGCTGGATTATTTAGGCTATGGCACGACGCTCGGCACGTGGTATCACAATGGCAAAGCGCCGCTGGAAGTCACGACTGTGACCAACGAAACGCCCGGCATCGAAGTGGACGAACACAGCATCACGATTGCGCGCTACGATGTCGGACTGACGAAATTTGAAACGCGCTGGGGTACCTTCACCGATCCCTGGATCACGCAACCGCAACCGAAATGTGGCTTTGTTATTCGCGGCACGGACGGCACAATCAGCAGCTACGATTACGAACTGACGATTCGCCTGCAAACCCGCACGCAATTCGAAGCATACGACGTTCCCGTAGATGAAATTCAACCGCCGTATCAAAACCCGATTCAGTATTTCCTACATTGCCTGGAAACTGGCGAAGCAGTGACAGGGCCGTTGTCATTGGCTACGAGTCGCATCGGGCAACAGATCGTGGATTCAGCAGTGTTGAGCGCGAGCGAAAAACGAACGGTGAGTTTATCGTAAAACGCGAAGCGCCCGGGAGCGCACGCGGCTCGCGTGCTAAGCCGCGGATAGGCGAAACTTCCAAGGAGATTGCTCCTCAAACCTCGGCACGCGAGCCGCGTACGCTCCCAGTGCAAATAAATTTATGCCCGAAGAATTAGCCGACAATTACGGCTTAGCCAAAATCGAAACGACGAAACAAATCGCCGCACCCGATTTACCGTATCAACCACGCAATCCGAAAACATACAATCCACCTATCGGATTGATCGGATGCGGCGGCATTTCATCGCAGCATCTGAACGCCTACAAACTTGCAGGCTTCAATGTTGTTGCGCTCTGTGATCGCAACGAACACAAAGCGCGCGAGCGTCAGCAACAATTTTACCCTGATGCGTTCGTCACAACCGATTACCGTGACGTGCTCAAACGTGACGAAATCGAAGTCGTAGATGTAACGCCGCATCCGGCTGATCGTATTCCAATCATCGAAGACGCCATCACCACAGGCAAACATATCCTGTCGCAAAAGCCGTTCGTGACCGATTTGGATGTTGGCGAGCGATTGATTGAATTCGCAAACAAGCGTGGCATCAAACTCGCAGTCAATCAAAATGGTCGTTACGCGCCACATTTTAGCTACATCCGCAATGTGATCAGGGCTGGTTTGATCGGCGATATTGTCAGCACGAATTTCACATTGCATTGGGATCACAACTGGATTATCGGGACGCCGTTTGAAGAGATTCACGATCTGATCTTATATGACTTCGGCGTGCATTGGTTTGATATGATGGCGTGTATTTTCGGCCAACGCGAAGCCAAGCGCGTGCAGGCAATAACTGTGCGCGGCATTGGTCAAAAAGCGCGTCCGCCAATGCTCGCCAGTGCCCTGATTGAATTCGATGGCGGCATTGCTTCGTTGCATTTCAATGCTAATGTGACACACGGGCAACAGGATCGAACGTACGTCGCAGGCTCGCGCGGATCAATTGAAAGCATTGGCCCCAGCTTGTCGGAACAAGCGGTCACGCTTTACACTGCCGATGGTTTCGCCAAGCCCGATTTGCAAGGCACCTGGTTTTTGCAAGGCTTTCACGGCACGATGGCCGAACTGCTCTGCGCGATTGAAGAAGACCGCGAACCACACAATAATGCGCGCACCAACTTGCGCGGACTCGCATTGTGTTTCGCAGCTATTGCTTCGGCCTCGCAGGGAATGCCGAAAGTGCCAGGCTCAATTCGCAAGTTGCCAATTCGATAACGAATCATCTCAAATTTCAAATTTCAAATCGTAAATCATTCATGACTGCTTCACTCACATACTTTGAAAAAACGCTCGCTCTCCTACAAAAGCTCAAAGACACGCAACTCGACAACATTGAACAGGCTGCGCAAATTTGCACGAACAGCATTGCGAACAAAGGCTTGGTCTTTCTGTTCGGCAACGGCCATTCGCGGATGATGTGTGAAGAGATGACACCGCGTCAGGGCTGCTTTGTCGGCTTTGTAGCAATGGTCGAACTCGCGCTGTCAAATCACGCGAACATCGTTGGCACGAACGGATTACGCGCTCCACTGCATCTCGAAAAATATGAAGGCTATGCCGAAGAGATTCTGAAAGGCTTTGGCTTCGGGCCAAACGACGCGATGATTGTGATTTCGACGAGCGGCATTCGCCCGGTGATTGTCGAAATGGCGATGGGCGCGCGCAAACGCGGGCTTCCGGTGATCGGCATTTGCTCGCGCACGCACTGCGAACAATCGGTCGCGGCGCATTCGTCAGGCAGTAAGTTGATAGATGTAGCGGATGTGTTGATTGATAACTGCTGTCCCGCAGGCGACACCATCGTTGAATTAGAGGGCTTGGAATGGCGCACCGGGCCGACGTCAACCGTGACCGGCGGAATGATTATCAATATGCTGCGCAGTCGCACGGCTGAACTGTTACTCGAACGCGGCGTAAAGCCGATTATGCTGCCCTCCCATCAATTCGTCGGCAATACAAGTGCGGCGGAACAGTTGGAGCAATTTTATGAAGGCTATCGCAAGAGCCTTGCGCATTTGTATCAATGAATGTACGACAGGCGGCTCGCCTGTCACGCTTCGCGATCAAATCACCAGCATTGACAGGCGGCTCGCCTGTCGTACATTTTGCAACCTATGGACACGCTACTGAAAAAACTCAACCTCAAAGAAAACGAAAAAGTGCTGCTCGTCAATGTACCAAAAAACCTGAGCGCATTGACGGATGCTTTCAAAGCACAGGCGACCGTCAAGACCAAAACCAAAGCATCCGACGAGTTCACCTTCACGCTCGCCTTCGTCACAAAACAAGCCGAAGTAGATGAACTCGCGGCGACGATCACCCCGGTAACAAAGGGCGATGCCGCAGTCTGGTTTGCCTATCCGAAAGGTACCTCCAAAAACTATAAGTGCGAATTCAATCGTGACACGGGTTGGAGCAAGCTGGGCGAACTCGGATTTGAGCCAGTGCGAATGGTGGCGATTGATGAAGATTGGAGCGCGCTTCGTTTTCGTCGCGCCGAATTCATCAAGACGATGAAACGAGCCGAAAAGCACGCCCTCAGCGCCGCAGGCAAAGCTAAAACCAAAGCAAAATGAATCTGCTCATCACAGGCGCAACTGGCATCGCGGCGGCCACTGCAATGTTGGCAGCACAAGCAGGCGCGTCCGTGTTTATTGTCAGCTTGCATGAAAACGATTGCGCGGCCTTAGCCAATGAAATCAGGGCGACGGGCGGCGCTTGCGAATTTTACGCGGGCGATTTAGTGCAGGAAGCAACGGCAATCAACGCCGTACAAAGTTGCGTCCAGCACTTCGGTCGCATTGACGCGCTCTTCAATGTCGCAGGGATTTCGGGACGCAAATTCGGCGATGGCCCATTGCACGAATGCTCTGAAAATGGTTGGGACATCACGATGAACACGAACGCGAAGACAACGTTTTTGATGTGTCGTGAAGTGCTAAAACAAATGCTGCAACAAGACGTGAATGAAGTTGGCTCGCGCGGCGCGATTTTGAATATGGCGAGCGTGCTGGCATTTGCGCCGGAGCCGAAGCATTTCGCCTCGCACGCCTACGCCGCGAGCAAAGGCGCGATCATCAGTTTGAGCCAAGCAATGGCGAGTTATTACGCGCCGCACAAGATTCGCGTGAACGCGATTGCACCGGGATTGATTCGCACGCCGATGAGTCAGCGCGCGCAAGATAATCCGGCAATTGTTGAGTTCATGAAAACCAAACAACCGCTGGCTGAAGATTTGTTGGAAGCGGATGAAGTAGCAAAGACCGCACTATTTTTATTGAGCGATCAGGCACGTCACATCACCGGGCAAGTTGTCGCAGTGGATGGCGGATGGAGCGTGAGTTAGACTCATTACTTGTATGAAGGAACAACCATTACGAACCACTGTCATTGGCAGCTATCCGTTTCCCGGCTGGCTTGAATTTGCGTGTCAGCACCTTGATCAATTCGGCAGCGAAGATCGCAAGGAATTGCAGGATGATGCGGTCATCGCGGCGATTCACGATCAAGTCACCGCAGGCTTGGATGTCATCACCGACGGCGAGCAGACGCGGCTCGATTTCAATTTGTCGTTCTACGGCTTTCTCTCTGGCATCGAACTCGAACCCACGCAACCGCGCCGCTTCGGCCCGCCTGCGCACGATCAACGCGGCAAACACAAAATCACGGGCGAACTCGCCGCCCCACGTGGCCTCGGCGTTGTCGAAGAGTTCCAGCGCCTGCTTAGGCTTTATCACTCCGCACTCCGCACTCCGCATGCCGCACTCAAAGCCTCCGTTCCCGGCCCTTACACCCTCTCCGGTCGTTTGTTGCCGAACGCAGATTATCCAGACCGATTCGCTATCACGGAAGCATTGTTGCCACTCGTGCGCAAAGAGCTGGAAGATTTAGTCGCGGCGGGTTGCAAGGAGATTACGGTTGATGAGCCTTCGATGAGTTGTTATGCGCACCGCGAAGACCCGTATCGTTTCGTAGACATTTTCAATCGCACGATTGCACCCATCGTTGGCAAATGCCGTTTGTCTACGCACGCGTGTTTCGGCAATTACAAAGGCCGCGCGGTAGGACTGCGCAGCTACAAACCCATGTATCCAGCGTTCCTTGACATCAAGGTGGATGAGATGCACTTGGAGATGGCAAGTCGCGAATTTTCCGAACTCGAAATTATTGGCACAATTGCCGAGCGAATGGATGTCGCGGTCGGCATCATTGACGTGAAAAGCTATTACATCGAACCCGTTGACGAAGTCGCGCGGCGCGTGCGGGAGTGCTTGCAATTTGCTCCGGCAGATCGCCTGGCCTTCGCCCCTGATTGCGGCTTGAGTCAAACGGCGCGCTGGGCCGCGAAACAGAAGCTCATCAACATGGTCGCGGGCGTCAAGAAGGTGCGGTCTGAATTATGAAAGCGAACTTGTTTGTACGCGAAGCCCCTGGGAGCGCAAGCGTCTCGCTTGCTCATGCGTGGAAGGCAATTCCGCTTCGAGAAAAGTTACGGCGTACGAATACCAGCAAGCGAGACGCTTGCGCTCCCAGGGGCTTCGCGTGCTACCGTTTTTTTACACCCAGATTTTCGTACCACTTCAAATTCGTTGTTGCCGAACCGATGCAAGCGATATCCGATTTGCCATCCGTATTCAAATCCGCTACTGCACAAGCTGCCGCCGCGATACCACCATTATCCAGCGCTTGTTTGCTCCACTGTTTCCGCGCTTTATCGAAGCTGTACACATTCACGCTACGGCCTTGCCCGCGATAGCCCGCAATGATTTCGTCACGCCCATCGCCATTCAAATCTGCTGTCAGCAATGTGTGCCCGTCGTTCAGCGTGTCGTCAATCACCAGCCGTTCCCAATCCGTTTTACCAAACCGATAAACGGCGACTTGATTGCCGTGCCACGGCTCAATCGTTGCCAGAAACCGTTCTTTGCCCAGCATCCCAACCGCAATTTCGCTCGCCCCGCTTTTGGGCCACGGCGCAGGATCACCCGCGACCAGTTTATTGCGCAGCCATCGGCCCTCTTTGACGAACCGAAAGGAATCCACGCCAACAAAACTAGCGGTCAAGATGTCTTCGCGTCCGTCACGATCAATGTCCACAATGTAAAGGCCGTGCAACACGCCTTCCAGCGCAGTGGAAATCACTTCACGCTTCCAACTGCCGGGGCGATACAACACCAATGGGACGTTGCCACGATACTCCGGCAATTGTGCATTCGCGTTGGCAAGCGGCGCATTCACCAACACTTTTTTGCCACTGCCATCCAAATCTGCCCAGCGCAACCGATGTGAGGTAGACAGGCGATCAATCTCCGTCGCTTCCCAAAGCCCGGTCGGATCGCCTTTGTGTTTGAGGATCGAAACGACGCCGATGCTTTGTGCAGGATTGTTGGCGAATTCTTGCGCAAGCGCGATTTCGGGGATGCCATCACCATCGGTGTCATACGCCGCGCAGTTAATCATCCGAGAGGCATTGTTGATGATGACGTGTCGCTGCCAGCTCGGATTTTCAAACCACACGAGTTCTTTCATCCCACTGGCGAGCGCAATCAAATCGGGCTTGCGGTCGCGGTTCAAATCAGCGACGACGACTTGATACCCGCCGCGCAAATCCGTGGCAAGCGTGTGTTCGCGGAAGTTGAATTGCGCGGCCACACGACTGACGGTGAACAACGCAAAGAGTGCGAGTGCAATTGATTTGATGGGCAAGGGATAACTCCTTCGCAACAGGTGTTAGAGTACAAACTTTAGTTTGGCATTGCGCTAATTCAGCGTAAAACCAAGCTAAAGCTTGTACTCTACCACCTGTTTCCGCCCACGTCGAAAGACCTCACGATTTACCGTTTGAATGGTTTTCCGGTGCCGAGGTGATGCGAAAGGCGCGCTTGGCCGCTGACACTTTCAACTCGCAGAGCGGATGCCGCCGTTGTGCAAAGACCCGCATCCGGTGGAGTTTCAGGGGCCTCGCCCCGGAATTGCGGCACACGGCGCGGTTCGATTTCCTGTTCCAGTGCATACGCAATGCCCAGCAGCTTAGACTCTTGCAGGAAGCCCGAATACATCCAAATTCCGGCGGGTTTGCCTTCCGGCGTCAGCCCAACAGGGATCGAAATGCTCGGATAGCCCGCCACTGCCGCAGGCGATGAGCCATAGCTGTAACTCGGCGCAAAGATGGCGTCAAGGTTGTCGCGTTTGAGCGCTGCATCAATGCCTTCCTCACGCGCGAGACGTACGCACAATTTGCGCGCGGCCACATAGTCAGGATCGTGCAAATCTCCGCTGGTCGCCTCGGCCATCTCAAAAATTTCCTGCCCGGCGTATTTCATTTCTTCCGAGCAATGCGCTTTATTGAAGGCGATGAGATCGGCGAGTGTGCGCATTGAAGTGCGCCGCAATCCGGCCAGATACTCAGCAATTTGCACCTTGAATTCAAAGAGCAAGACCGCGAACTCCGCTTCAAAAAACTCCATCGGATCGCCCGTGTCGGTTTCGATCAGCGTCGCGCCCAAATTCTCCATCGCGTCCATCGCCTTGTTTACTTCGACGATCAAATCCGGTTCGCCACCAAACTCCGGTGTGAAGTAACGACGATCAATGCCGATGCGTTTACCACGCAGCGCATTGCGCCGCAGGAACGGGCGATAATCGCGGGGCACATGACGCGCTAACTCCCACGTGGGCGATTGCATCACGCCAAGCATAATTGCGGCATCTGTGACCGTGCGACACATCGGCCCGGCGGTATCCTGGCTGGCGGCAATCGGGATAATGCCGCGCTGTGACAGCAGCCCGATGGACGGCTTCAATCCCACAATCAAATTGTTGCCCGAAGGACAGATGATGGAACCATCCGTTTCTGTGCCGACCGCTGCCGCACACATATTCGCAGTCGGCGCGACAGCCGAACCAGAACTGGAGCCGCACACATCAAAGCCCAAAAGATACGGGTTGTACGTGAAGCCGCCGCGCGCCGTCCAACCATTGAAGGGCTGAAAGCCACGGAAGTTAGCCCATTCAGACAGATTTGCTTTGCCCAGAATGATCGCGCCCGCTTCACGCAGTTGTTGCACTACACGCGCATCGTCAGGCACGCGACTGCCCACCAGCGCCAGCGAGCCAGCGGTTGTTTCCATATTGTCTCTGGTGGCGATGTTGTCTTTGACCAGAATCGGAATGCCGTGCAGCGGGCCGCGCATCTTGCCTCGCCGTCGTTCCGCATCCAATTGCGCCGCGATCAGCACGGCAGCCGGATTGGTTTCGATGACCGCATGCACTTGCGGATTCAGCTTGCGGATTTGCTGTAAATACGCCTGCGTCAATTCGCGGCTGGTCAAACGCCCGGAGTCCATCAACCGCTGAAGCTGGGGAATTGTTTTTTCCGTCCATAGCTCCTCATCCCCCCAATGGTCAGCAATGGCCTGTGACGTGGGCGATAACAGTGCCCCGCCGCCGAGTAAGGCTGCACTTGAAGCCATTCCTGCCCCTAAAAACGCGCGGCGACTTACGCCGGTTGATGAATGGACTACCCCTGGTGATGTGTGTTTCGTCATACCTGTCTCCTCTTGAATAGGCTTCCGCACCGGAAAGAACAGAAGCCCGGTTGAATGCTACAGTTCGCCCTGTTGCCAGGGCGAAACCACTGCGCCTGCTATGCCAAACATAAGGCCAGATTAAATAGCTTGCGGTGATACAGATGTAGTTGTGTTGAACTGAAAAAGCTGAGAAATAACCCAAATTACAGGCCAATCAGGCCCCGAAACGCTAGAGCTTATTCAAAGGAGCGTTTTTCTTGTCATCGAAGATGACGAACAATATAGCGTAGCGAGAATCGCTACGTGGCGGTGCAGCCTCCCCCTGTCACTGTAGGTGACGAACCGCCCGCACGGAAGGTGCGACGCCTTCAGCGTCGGAGCGTTTTGGCTTCCGGTTCGTAGGGTGGCGCTCACAGGAGTTCGCTCTACCCTACGCTATATTGTTCGTCGCCGTTGGCGACTTTGAATAAGCCTTGCCCGATACGCGGCAAGCAACGACTTGGCTCGTGCGGCTCTCGCTGAAAAAATTGCCACAAAATCAATTCTCTGTTGGTTGATTCTGAAGTTTCTCAACGGCTGATTCTCTGAGTGCATCAGACGGTGGCACCACGAAAATATAATATTCCACGTAGGAAGTAAAATCCGGCGTCGCCCCTTTGATCTTGATGACATGCGATCCGGGCGCAAGCGGTTTCAGCATTGTAAAATACGTGTCCGCGAAACATATATCGTAGATTCCTTTGGGGACATCTGGCCCATAAATACTGCGGTCGGGAATCGCAATCGTGAAGCGATCCGATTGGGTGCGATAGATTGCCCGGCGCGGCAGGACTTGATGATCCACTGAAATTTCCAGCGTAGTCGCCGTGTCCATATACTCTTTCATCATCGTCCGAATCTCTTCTTCCGAAACTGGCCCCGTCGTGCCATCGTCGAAATACATCAGCGTCAAGGCCGGGATGAATAACGGCGTATGGGCTGGCAACTGGATGGCCCGTTCATCCACGCCTCCGCCATTGCCCGCCAAAAACCAGAAATCGCCCCGTTGCCCGGCAAAAGCAAATGCGCCGGTTTTGTCATCTGCCGGATTCGTCGCTTGAGGAATGCCGGAGGCCCATTGCCACCATTGCGCGATCATGTCCTTATAGCGCACCCCAAACGGTCTTTGGTGCGGGCCATACACGATGGACGAAGCCTGCGCTTCTGCCGAGGCATCAAGCGCAGCAACCGTGTCTGAATCCAGCATCCTCGGTCGTGATTCGGTAGCGCGGAAACTGCTCGCATTCAATTTGCCGCGTGAAGTTCTTGCCTCCAACGTTTCACGCCAGTTGACGCGCTCCGTGGTCGCCGCTGGATTGCGTCCATTGCGCTTGGCCTGTTCGCGCAATCGGGCTTTCACTTCCGGCGAAATGGTGACAACGATCTGTGCCTGCGCTGCTACGCTCAGGGCAAAAACAAACAGCAACAGATAATTTGCCCAACGAATGCCGCCGTGTAGTTTGATGTATTGTGTAGTCATAGTTTTCTTCTCCTCCAGGTTCATTCCATTTTCAGTTGCGATGCAGTCCCCACAATCAATCTTGATCAATCCAGGCGTCTGCATCAAAGCGATTCCATAGAGGAGAGCGGAACTGTTCATCAGATCCCCTCAGCGAAACTGAATAAAATTCGCTTTTTTGTATTTCATCCGGTCTGCGCGTATGATGCTCGACGTCGAAGCCATCTAAAACGTCATTGTTAGATAAAAATTGAAGCGATCCCACGCGCCTTGGTCGGCGAGATTTTTTTGCAGCAGCTTGAGGGAAACCGTTTCCGCAGTCCGCTTAACTCAGCAGGAGGAGACCCGATGAACAAATACGCCCGAAATATTCACACCTTCATGGCCACGCTGACCGCAACAGGATTGGCAATCTTTCTGCTGATCGGACAAACCCACGCGCAGGACGTTATCCCGCTCGAACCCGGCAAAACGATCACACACACGGCCAAAGCGCGCGATGTGCATGCATATTCTCTGACACTCAATGCCGGACAATTCATCCGCGTGGTTGTGGAGCAGAATGAAGTGGACGTGTCCGTCGAACTTGTCACGCCCGACAACAAATCCGCCCGCAGCGTCAACGCCGCTCGTTCTTTTGGAGCGGAATCACTCTCCTGGGAGGCAACGACCAGCGGCACGTACAAGCTTGTCATTCGTACCATTGCGGCAAATCGGTCAGAAGGTTCCTATCAGCTTCAATGCACCGTCAAAGACGCGGCTACGCCACAGGACAAGCAGCGCGTTGCCGCTGAGCAGTTGCTGAGCGAAATCACGCGGTTAGGCCCCGGCGCATTGTCGGTGGAACAAAAACAGGAGAAATACAAAGAAGCATTACGCCTTTGGCAAGCACTCGGCGACAAACAACAGGAAGCCTTCACGCACGATGCGATGGGTGTGATCTATTCTGGCGATAGAAAGTATGAGCAGGGACGAGACAGCTTCAAAAAAGCGTTAGCGATCAAAGAGGAATTGCGAGATCACCTCGGCAGAATTTACACGCTCTCTATTCTCGGTTCGTATGCGCGCGTGGAGCGCAATTTGTTGCAGCTAGGAAATGGTGAACGGGGGCAACAACTGCTCAAACTGGATGAAGCCTATCACCAACAAGCCCTCGCGCTCAGCCGTGAAATTAAACATCGCGGGGCGGAGCGATTCATTCTTACCAACCTGACAATTACCTATCGTTCACAGACTCTTCCCGAAAAAGCTACTGCCACGTTGGAACAAATCCTGGTCATTGATCGTGAGGGCAAAAATCGCGTGGATGAAGCCAATACGCTTCGACTTCTCGGACAGGATAGTGGTTTGGCAAAACGAGACGACGACGCACGGCGCTATTTTGAAGAAGCCCTCACCATCTTCCGTGAGTTGAAGGATCGGGCCGGCGAAGCCAGTGTGCTTGAATCAATCGGATCCGCTAGTTTCATAGCCCGGCGCGATGAAGCCGCATCGCATAATTACGCTGCTGCCCTTGTTATTTATCGTGAATTAAAAGACCGCCGCGGGGAAGCCAACGTGTTGCGCTCAACCGGACTTTTACATAACCGAAACACTCACCACGCAGAAGCAGCGCGATATTTTGATGAGGCACTAGCCGTTTATCGCGAGATGAGGGATCGTACAAACGTGATCACTCTTCTTGGCCTCGCCGCTTCCACACGCGGCAGCTTAGGGCAATATGAAAAGGCGCAGGAGTATTTTGATGAAATCCTCGCCTTTCATCGGGAAACAAAAGATCGCCAAGGCGAGGGCAGGATTCTTCAGCGAATTGGATATACCAATTTTGTGTGGAGCCGTTATGAAAAAGCTTTGGAGTATTATGACCTCGCCCTGCCAATTTCTAAAGAAGTAAATGATCGTTTTGGTTTGGCGGAACTTTATCGAGAGTACGGCAACACCCATGGCTCAGTGGGGCGCTACGACAAAGCCATTGCGTATTACGAACTGTCGTTGCCCATCTGGCGCGAGTTGAATAACAAACTACAACAAGCATCTTTACTCAACAACCTGGGATTTGCCTATGGCAACTTAAATCGCAATGAGAAAGCCATAGAATATTTGGAACAGGCCTTGGCGCTTTACCAACAGGTGAAGAGTCCTCTTTTTGAGTCGGGATCGCTCGATAATATGGCGATGGCTTATCTCAATCTGGGAGAATATGCAAAAGCGTTAAGTTACGCCGAGAGAGCTGTCAAAGTCAGCCGTGAAGTGAAAAGTGCCGCCGATGAAGGCTTTTTTCTGAACACTCTGGGGCTGATCTTCCATAAGCAAGGCCAGTACGAGAAAGCCATTACAACTTATGAACTCGCCATTGCTCGCTTACAAGCGTCGAAGAACTATCTCTCGGAAGAAGCAAATATGCGCGCCAGGCTCGCTACCACATTGCGGACAACAGGGCAAATAGACAAAGCGATTGCAAATGATCTGCAAGCCTTACAAATTGCGCGTGAAGCGAAAAACCGCGACTACGAAACATTTGCCCTGCACGGATTGATGCAGGATTGGAAAGCCCGCAATCAACCGCAACTCGCCACGCTCTTCGGCAAGCAGGCAGTCAACGTTTCGCAGGATATGCGTAGCAATTTCAGCGGGCTTGACCAACAAACACAACGCAGCTTCCTGCAATCCAAAGAATCCACCTACCGCGATCTCGCCGATTTGCTCATCGCACAAGGCCGCTTGCCCGAAGCCGAGCAGGTCATTCGCATGCTCAAAGAAGAAGAGTATTTCGAGTATGTCCGCCGCGATCAGGACAACTCTCCGAAAGGCGAAAAGGCTGCGCTGACGCCCGAAGAAGCGGCGATTGAAAAACGCTATCGGGAAATCGCCGATCAGTTGACGCTGCTCGGCACAGAGCGCGGCGAATTGCTCGGCAAATCTGCGCGCACGACTGCCGAAGAACAACGCCTCGCCAAGCTTGATGCAGATTTGACTGTGGCAGGCAGGGCGTTTCTGAATTTCCTCGACGGCCTCAGCGCCGAATTTGCCAAAAAGAAGGATGGGCCAACGCGCGTCCTTCAAGTGCGCGAAGCACAAGGGCTGATGGAGGATTTGCGCGAACTCGGCAAAGGCACGGTCGCGCTCTACACGCTGGTCGGCGACAGCAAATTCCGCCTCATCCTGACGACACCCGATGTGCAAAAGGCTTACGAAGTGAACATCAAAGGCGTGGACTTCAATCGCAAAGTTCTCGCGCTGCGTGAGGCGTTGCAAAATCCGAAACTTGATCCGCGCCCGGCGGCGCAGGAACTCTACCAAATCGTGTTTGCGCCGCTCGCCAAAGACCTGGAGCAAATGAAGGCGAAAACCTTGATGTGGTCGCTGGACGGCGTGTTACGTTACGTTCCGATTGGCGCGCTGTATGACGGCAGGCAATATCTGGTCGAACGCTTTCAGCACACGATTTTCACGCCCGTCAGCAATGCTCGCCTGAAAGACGAACCCAGCAAAAACTGGCGCGCGCTCGGCTTGGGCGTAACGAAATCGTTCGGCCCAAACAGCCCCGCGCTGCCCGCCGTCGCCGATGAAATGCGCGGCATCATCCGCGCTGATAACAACAGCAAAGGCATTCTGCCCGGCACGATCAAGCTGGACGAGCAATTCACGCAGGAAGCAATGATGACAGGCCTACGACAGCGTCCACCCGTCGTCCACGTCGCGTCACATTTCCGCTTCAAACCGGGCGATGAAACGGATTCGGCGTTGCTGCTCGGCGACGGCAATTTCCTGAGCCTCGCGCAAATCAATGCCTTGCAGAACCCGTTCGGCGGCGTGGAATTGTTGACGCTTTCGGCCTGCAACACTGCGTCGAGCGGGAGCGGCGCAAACGGCAAAGAAATCGAAGGCTTTGGCGCACTTGCGCAAAAGAAAGGCGCGAAAGCTGTGGTCGCCAGCCTCTGGCCCGTTGCCGACCGCACAACGCAATTGTTGATGGAAGAATTCTATCGCGGACGCGAAGCCCGCAAGCTCACGAAAGGTGAAGCCATCCGCCAAGCCCAAATCAAACTCCTGCGCGGTGAATTGTCCAAACCCGCACCGGAAGCTTTAGCCAACCGCGACATCGTGCATGAAACAACCGCGACATCGTCCGTGCCTAAATTCACCGTGGATGCCAAAAGACCGCACGCGCATCCGTATTACTGGGCTCCGTTCATTCTGATTGGCAATTGGAAATAGCACTCCCCTGAGTAATTTTGTGCGCAGCGATCTTTTTTTGAGGGAGATCGGGGACGTATTCCGCTTACCTCAATGTGAACATCATTCAGTCAGGCAGAAGGAGGAACAAAGTATGTTGCTAAACCAAAACTTTCATGGGCATCGGGCGATCCTCAAATCATTGATTTTGTGCTTTGCATTTGGCCTCTGGTGCAGTGCGGCGCTGGCGCAGGCGACGACGGGAACGATTCGAGGGAATGTCGTGGACACAACGGGCGCGGCGATTGTCGAAGCCATTGTCACCGCGCAAAATCAGGCGACGGGCGTGAAAAGCGCTGCCTTCAAGACCACGAGCGAAGGGCTGTTCGTCATCCCGAACCTGGCTCCTGGCCTTTATGATGTGCAGGTCGAGCGCCGCGACTTCAACCGCGGGTTTTACACTGGCCTCGAAGTCCGTCTTGGGCAGGACACGGCGCTAACCGCGACGTTACAGCCCGGCGAAATCACCATCACCATCACAATCAGCGTCAACGCAGAGGAAGCCCTGCAATCCGAAACGGCGCAACTTTCCAGCAACTTCGCCGCGCGCAAAGTCGCCGAATTGCCCTCCAACATTGCGGGCGGCGGCATTGATACGCTGGCGTTGTTGATGCCGGGCGTGGTTCCAGGCTTCGGTTTCACCAACGCCAACGGCACGAGCTTCTCGGTGAATGGCAATCGGGAACGCGCCAACAACTTCACGATTGACGGGCAGGACAACAACGACCTCTCTATCGGCGGCCCGAATTATTTTGTGGACAATCAAGACGTGGTCGCGGATTTTCAAATCATCACGAATAACTTCTCGGCGCGCTATGGACGCAATCAGGGCGCGATTGTCAACATCGCTACCAAAGGCGGCACAAACGAATGGCACGGCTCCGGCTTCTGGTTTCATCGCAATCGCAAGCTGTTCGACACGATGACAAATCTGGAGAAATTGAACCCGGATCGCAAAGACCCTGACCCGCTGCTCTACAACGTATTTGGCGGCACGCTCGGCGGCCCCATCAAACGGGATCGCGCGTTTATTTTTGGCAGTTATCAGCGCGTGACTTCGCGCGAGACACGCACGCTGCGCACGGGCAATCTGGCGATTCTGCCGGACGAATTGCCGCGCCTGAAAACCGTATTTCCGAACAACGCCGCGATTGCTGCGCTCGCGGATTACGGCGCGTTTGCGATTGCGAATGTCGGGACGGTGCGACCACGCACGGATTTGCCCGGCGTGACGGATACGATCACGCTGACAGATGCGAACGGAGTGCCGCGTTCGTTTCGTGCGGCGTTCCCGGAACGAGTGCTGCAAACACCGTTCGATCAAAACGAATTCACGTTGCGCAGCGACATCAAACTGACCAACAAAGACGACGTGTGGGCGCGGTATTTGTTTCAGCACGGCAACTCGAAAAACGCGCTCGCCACGAACAACGGCTTCACGGGCGACAGTCCGTTTCGCAGCCAGAATCTGGGCGCGACCTACACGCGACAACTGACGAGTTATTCGGTCAATGAATTTCGCTTTGCTTACACGCGGCTGTTCCTCAACTTCGGCGGCGGTTGCAGCGGCAAAGGTTGCATTCCTGATCCGACGCAAATCGGGCAGGCGTTCACCGATCTTTCCTTCAACGGCATTCGCGGCGACGATACTGGCGCAACGTTGCAAGCCATTGGCCCCGGCGGAGCGTTGCCGCAAGGCCGCACAGTCGAAACGTTTCAATTTGCCGACAACTACACGTTTGCGCGCGGACGACACACGCTGACGGCGGGTGTGGATGTGCGTTGGTTGCGCAATCGCGTGGCGTATCTGCCGTTTCTGAACGGCTCGTTTGAAATCGGCGGCGCGGAGCAATTGGTAGCGAATGCGCCGTTGCGCGTTTCGCTGACTGTCGGGGAAGACACGATTCGTTACAAAGAAACGGATCACTTTTACTACTTTCAAGACGATTGGAAAGCACGCGACAATTTGACGCTGAATCTGGGTGTGCGCTACGAAAACACGGGGCAACCGCTCAATCTGCTGAACGACCTGACGACGGTGCGCGAAAGCGATCCGAGTCAAGCGTTGTGGCGACAAAACATTCCATTGGCTTCACGTGTTGTGCCGCGTGTGCCGACCGACAACAACAATTGGGCTCCGCGCATCGGCTTCGCCTACACGCCGCGTGTTTGGCAAAAGTTGCTGGGCAAAGATGCGACTGTGTTGCGCGGCGGCTTTTCCATCGCGTACGAACCAGCGTTTTACAACATCATGCTGAACATCTCGACGGCCTCGCCTTCCGTGTTCAGCAATCTCACGACGAATTCGTTGACCGCGCCCGCCTTTCCGGTTCCTGACGCGAATCCGACGGGCGACAAAGTGCGCGCGTTTGCGCAAAGCCGACGGCTGATTGACCGCAACCTATTTGATCCGCGTTTCTTTTTTCAATCTACGGTCTCGCCGGATTTTCATTCGCCGTATTCGATGCAGTGGTCGTTGGGATTGCAACGACAAATCAATCGCAACAATGTCGTCGAAGCGCGCTACGTGGCGACGCGCGGCATCGGGCTATTTCAATCGCTCAATCGCAATCCGAAGATGGACAACCTGCTAAATGGCTTTACGACCAGCGGGTTTTCCGGCACGGAGTTTTCGTTCCCCAGCTTTGCGCAACTGTTTCCGCGTGGCCTCGCGCCGCTGACTTGCACGGACAATCCCGCTACACTGGATGACGAAAGTGTTTGTCACGGGCGATTGCAACGCGCGGGGCAAATTTATGCGGTGGAGAACGCAGCGACTTCGATTTATCACGGCTTGCAAACGCGCTACAGCGGCTATCTTTTCAATCAACTGACGATGGGCGCGGGCTACACGTGGAGCAAGGCGATTGATACGGCAAGCGAAATCTTCGATGCGTTCGAGCGTTCGATTCCGCAAAACCCGCTCGACATCACGCGCGGGCAACGCGGGCTGTCGGGCTTTGATCGGCGACATGTGTTTTCGCTGAATGGCATCTGGGATATTCCCTTCGCCAAAGAACAGCATGGCGTGCGCGGGCGAGTGCTGGGCGGCTGGCAAATCAACAGCGTGTATTTGCTCAGCAGCGGGCAACGCTTCACACCGCTGCAATTTTCCAACGGCTTCTTCGACACGTACGTTGATCCGCTGTTTGGCGATATGCTGCGACCGTTTGCGGGCAATGGCAAAGCCGATCCGCGCAGCGTGGCGATCAGCGATGTGGATGCGATTTTGCTCGGCTATGTGCCGGATGGAACGCTCAGCCCGACCGGCTTCTTTTCGTTCAATGCGCTCAACACAACCGGCAATCCGCAAGCCGTGACGCCGAACGATGTGCGCTTTATTTTTAATGGCCCCGGCGCAGCGAAGAAGTTCGGCACGCCGTTCGGCACAGCGGCGCGCAACAGCTTGGCCGGGCCGAAGATCAATCAATTGAATGCAGGCTTCTTCAAAAACATCAAAGTCACCGAACAGGTGAAGTTGCAGTTCCGCACCGAAGTCTTCAATCTGTTCAATCATCCGCAACCGGGTTATGGTTTTTATTTTCGCGGCGAAGCGATTCCGAATCCGTATGTGGAAAGCGCAGGCGGCCCGGGTTATGCGTTCAATACGCCGAAGGATATGGAGTTCGGACGACGCATCCTTCAGTTCGGGCTGCGGATTACGTTTTAGGCCATGTATGAACCACCAACTACATCGCATTGTGTGTGCGTTGCTGCTGTTGCCGCTGCTTTCCGTGGCGGCAATGGCGCAAGCGGTTTCGCCGCTCGAAGCAGGCCAAACCGCTGTCGGAACCGTTGCGTACCGACAAGCGCAACAGCACACGATCCAACTCCAACAAGGTCAATTCGCGCGCTTCGTCATTGCGCATCCGGGGATGAATATGGCGCTGCGGCTAACCGATCCGGCGCGCAAAATTGTCGGTCAAATGCAGATGTGGAGCGGCGGCACACGCACGCAGCAAACGACCGAGATGCTTTCCGTCATTGCGCAACATACCGGAGCGTATCAACTTACGCTGACGTTGACGGAAGACATCAAGCATGCGATGCCGTATCAACTGCAACTCGTGGAAGTCCGCGCGGCGCAGCCTGACGATCACGCGCGCATCGCTGCTGAACGACAGCTTGTCACTGGACAACGCCTCTTGCGCGCAGCGGCTGCGACGCAAATTCAAGCCGGACGCCAATCGCTGGAACGCGCCGTCGAGACGCTGCGAACCAGCAACGATTCGTTTGGGCAAAGCGTCGCGCTGGCAACACTCGCCACTGCGTATGAACGATTGGCGGAGCATCAAAAAAGTGCGGCGGCGTGCGAACAGGCGTTGGCGCTCACTCGTGCGCGGGGCGATGCGCGCGCCGAAATGAACGTGCTGCATCAATTGGGCGTTGCGTTATTTCAGCTTGATGCTGAAAAGGCCGTTGCGGTAGAAACACAAGCGTTGCAGCTTGCACAACAGTTGCAAGACCGTCGCCACGAAGCGTACTCACACACGAAAATTGGCGTGGCGTACCAATGGTTCGAGACGCAACAAGTGGACAAAGCCATCGCGCATTATCAGCAGGCGTTGACGATTTATCGGAGCATCAACGACCGCTTGGGCGAAGAAGAAACGTTAGTGTTTTTGGGACAAACCCACCGCATCACAGAAAAGCATCAGGAAGCGATTGCGTACCTGAACCAGGCGGTTGAGATTGGCACACAACTCAACTTGCGCCCGATGTCGTCGTTGCGGGAGCTTGGGATTGAGTATCAAATGCTGGGGCAAACGACAAAGGCGATTGCGCACCTGAAGCAGATGTTGCGCCATAGTCGGTTTCATCAAAATGTGCGGCAGGAAGGCATCGCGCTCAGCGTGTTGGGGGGCGTGTACAGCAATCTGAAACAGTACGACAAAGCACTCACGATTCATCAGCAAATGTTGCTGCACGCACGCGCGAGCCAAACCAAAGCGGGCGAGGGCGGCGAAGCCAGAGCGTTGATGGATTTGTCGTACGATTACTTTTCCCTCAAACGG
The DNA here is from genome assembly GCA_018268995.1 of Acidobacteriota bacterium. Classification (GTDB taxonomy): domain Bacteria; phylum Acidobacteriota; class Blastocatellia; order RBC074; family RBC074; genus JAFDVL01. Next base: position 59,239 of record JAFDVL010000041.1, read on the forward strand.
TATGCGCCGTCGCTGCGCTTGATGAAGCGTGCGCAGCGGCTGTTTCAGCAGGAAAACCGCACCGACTTTGCGACGATCCTGCTCGTAGACATCGGTGATGCGTATCGAGAATTGAAGCAGCCGCGACAGGCAATTCGCTATCACAACCAGGCGCTGCCCGCGCTGCAAAAGTTTCCGACGATGCGCGGTCAGCAAGTTGGGATGTTGCACGGTTTGATGTTGGATTGGAAAGCGGCGCGCAATCCCGGTCTGGCGATTTTTTATGGCAAGCAAGCTGTCAATCTGCTGCAAGACATGCGTCGCAACTTACAAGGACTTGACGCGCAAACGCAGCAAACGTTTCTGCAAGCCAATGAGGAATATTATCGCAAGCTGTCCGACCTGCTCATCGCGCAAGGTCGTTTGCCCGAAGCCGAGCAGGTGATTCGGATGCTGAAGGAAGCAGAGTATTTCGAGTATGTGCGTGGCGATACAGACAAACCTTCGCAAGCCACCTTGACCGCCGAAGAAGCCGCGCTCGAAAAACGCTTCCGCGAGATCGGCGACAAGCTGAGCAACATCGGCAACGAACGTAGCGCGTTGCTCGAAAAGAAAGCGCGCACAGCGGAAGAAGAAAAACAACTCGCGCAACTCGAAGACGATTTGAACGTTGCGGCGCAGGCGTTTGAGAAATTCCTTAACAGCCTGGCGCACGAATTGGCGCGGCACAAAGACGGCGGCGCGCAACTCAAATCGCTTCGGGATGCGCAAGGCTTGATGGAAGATTTGCGCGAGCTGGGCAAAGGCGTCGTCGCGTTGTACACGTTGGTCGGCGAAAACAAATACCGCGTGATTTTGACGACGGCGGATTTCCAGCGCGCGTATGAATATCCGATCAAGGCTGCGGACTTGAATCGCAAGATTCTGACGTTTCGGCAGGCGTTGCAAAATCCGAAACTCGATCCGTTGCCACTCGCGCAGGAATTGTACAAAATCCTCGTCGGCCCGGTGGCGAAAGATTTGCGCGGGACAAATGCACAGATGCTGATGTGGTCGTTGGACGGCGTGTTACGCTACATTCCCGTAGCGGCTTTGCACGATGGCGAAAAATATCTCCTCGAACGCTTCCGCAACGCCGTATTCACTCCCGTCAGCAATGCCCGCTTCAAGGATGAACCGAGTCGCAATTGGCGCGCGCTGGGCTTGGGCGTGACGCGCAGCTTTGGCGAGAAAATCCCTGCGCTGCCCGGCGTCGCGGACGAGATGCGCGGCATCATTCGGGAAGAAGGCAGCACGACCGGCATCCTGCCCGGCACGATCAAACTCGACGAGCAATTCACGCAGGAAGCAATGTTGACAGCCTTGCGACAGCGTAACCCCGTGGTTCATGTGGCGAGTCATTTCGATTTCAAACCGGGCAACGAAGCCGATTCGGCGTTGCTGCTCGGCGATGGCAAGTTCCTGAGTCTGGCCCAAATCAAAACGTTGCCGACGCTGTTTGGTGGCGTCGAATTGCTGACACTGTCGGCCTGCAATACGGCGACGAGCGGCGAAGCGAACGGCAAAGAAGTCGAAGGCTTCGGCGTGCTCGCGCAACAAAAAGGCGCGAAGGCTGTCGTCGCCAGTTTATGGCCGGTCGCGGATCGTTCGACCAAGAATCTGATGCAAGAGTTTTATCGGCTGCGCGAAGCCAAAGCGAATAGCACGAAAGCAGAAGCGATGCGGCAGGCCCAAATCAAACTGCTGCGCGGCGAATTGCAAGTCGTCGGCGAAGCGTTGGCGGCGCGCGACATCGTACACGAGACAGACAAAGCGACGAATCTGCCGCCATACAAAATTGATGCGAAAGCGCCGTATGCCCATCCCTACTACTGGGCACCGTTTATTTTGATTGGCAATTGGAAGTAATCCTGGGAGCGCACGCGGCCCGCGTGCTGAGGAATAATAAGCAAATCTGCTACGATGAAAGAATAAACTTGTGAGGCATTGCGCGCGAGCCGCGCGCGCTCCCAGGGAAGATGCCATTGTGCTATGATCTGCCCTGTCATCAACTTCAAATCAGGAGTAACACAATGAATAATTCGGACAACAAGTCTCGTCGCAGTTTTCTCAAAAAAGCCACTGCCGCCACGTCAGCGGCCATCATCACCAGTAAAACACGCCTTGAGGCCAAACCGATTGACATCACGCCGGAGCCGGAAGCATTGCCGCAGGTTTCGCCGAATGATCGCATTCGTATTGCGCTGATTGGCGCAGGTGGGCAAGGCTCCGCCGACACAGGAGCGGCATTGCGCGTGCCGGGGGTTGAGCTCGTCGCAGTTGCAGACATCTACGACGGTCGGCACATGGCGGCGAAAGAACGTTTTGGCAATCATCTGGTCACGACGCGCGATCACCGCGAAATTCTGGCGCGCAACGATATTGACGCCGTCATCATTGGCACGCCCGATCACTGGCACGGGCAGATTGCCAAAGAAGCAATGCGCGCGGGCAAAGATGTGTACTGCGAAAAGCCGATGGTGCAGCAACTCGGCGAAGGCGCGGATGTGGTAAAAACGTGGAAAGAAACCGGGCGCATTATGCAAATCGGCAGCCAATACACGACCGGCATCATTTACCACAAAGCCAAAGAACTGATTGAAAAAGGCGTCATCGGCAAATTGAATCTGGTCGAATCGGCGATCTTGCGGCGCGGCTCCGAAGCGGCGTGGCAATACACGATTCCGACCGATGCTTCCGCGCAGACAATTGACTGGGATCGCTTTTTGGGGCGCGCGCCGAAACGTCCGCTCGAACCGATTCGCTTATTCCGTTGGCGCAATTATCAGGATTATGGCACCGGCATCGGCGGCGATTTGTTTGTGCATTTGTTCAGCGGCACGCATTTGATTACGAATGCTGTCGGGCCGAGCAAGGTTTTTTCGACGGGCGGCATTCGCTTCTGGAACGACGGGCGCGATGTGCCGGATCAATTGCTCGGACTCTTTGAATATGCGGCGACGGATAAGCATCCCGACTTCACCGTGAACTTCAAAGTCAACTTCGCCGATGGCAGCGTGCAGGGGTATGGCCCGACCACGTTCCGTTTTGTTGGCGATGGCGGTGTCATCGAATTGGACGAAGGCGTAAAGGTGATTCGCCGCGAACAGACGACAAATCCGACGGCTCCGAACGGCGCGTTTCCGAAAGCGATGCTGGAAACTATGCGCAAAGAATACGCGGCCAAGTATCCCTCCAGCCCGAATCCGTTGCGCGAACTCCCTGCCGATATGGTGTTCACGACGCGGAACAGTTATGACATGCATTACGAACATGTCAAAAACTGGATTCAGAGTGTGCGGTCACGCAAACCAGTGTTGCAAGACCCGACGTTCGGCTTCCGCGCGGCGGCCCCGGCCTTGCTCAGCAATGTAAGCTATTTTGAAAAACGGATCGCCGAATGGGACCCGGTAAATATGGCCGAAAAAGGTAAAGTTGCGAGCAGATAATTACGATTCTCGCCGACCGATTGACTGGCCCAACTAATCCATCAGAGGCTGCGTGTTATTCCCCAACACACAGCCTCTGCGTGTTTTTTCGCGTTCTATAAATCGAAACGAGACTGATTTCTCATGCAGTCTGCCTAATTCTTTTCCCAGCCAAAGAAGATAATTGACATTGGGGTCACAAAATCAGTATAAAGTGTCTTGTTTCGCTTAGGCCTGCCCCAAGGAATTCACTTCGTTCCTTTCCATTGCCTATCCACAGAAATCAATTGGTGAAAGAGCGGATTTCCCAATTTAGCCCTCGAACAAGACAGATTTACTACAACTCATCCTGATTATTTATATGCTAGAAAGAGGAGCAGACTATGGGTCTACACGGTGAAATACAGACGATGCCCATGTTAGACCTTTTCCAGTGGCTTGAACTGGTCAAGAAAACTGGCAAGTTGGTCGTAGATAGTCCTCAGGCTAAACAACAGATCTACTTTGAGGAAGGTGCCATCATCACGGCGTCCTCTACGGCGTATTATTCGACTGATAGCCAGGTCGGCGTAGAAGCCATTGTCAGCGACACGTTGAAATGGAAACGAGGTGAATTCAGCTTTCTGGAAGCCCCTTTGCCAGGAGACGTGACCACACTCAGCCAACGACTAAGCCCGAAAGGCATCATCATGAAAACCTTCCAGCAGATGGATGAGTCGGCTGATGCATTCCGGCAGGTCGTGGCCGTGTCCTCGCAAATGGGGGACAAGGAAAAGGGCTATGATGAAGTCGAAGGCCTAAGAACAGCCATTGTCAGCCGCCTGCTGAAAGGGGATTTTCAAATTCCGCTCCTGCCCACGGTAGCCAACAAGATCATGAGCATTACGCGCCAGGATGACTACTCGCTGCGTGATCTTAGCGAAGTGATCATTACGGATCAGGTCATCACCGCTCAACTGCTCAAGCACGCCAATTCTGCCTTCTATAATCGCGGGCGTACGATTGATTCCATCTCGATGGCCGTCCAATTGCTGGGCGCGCAAACTGTCACCAATCTGGTCTTAACACTTTCACTGAGAAGTGTGGTGACAGGCCGTGATGTGTTTCTTGAAAACAAAAAACTGGTTTGGAAACGTTCGCTGGCCTGTGCGTTGTTGGCACGTTCACTTTCAGGGATTGCACAGGTGGATCGTGAACAGGCGTTTCTTTGCGGACTGATGATTGATTTCGGCAAGATTGTGCTTTACTCCCTGATTCAGGATTTGATGCACAAAGAGCCGCATTTTCAAGCTACGTCCAAGCCTGTCATTGATTACATCATCAATAGCTATCATCAAAAAGTGGGCGGTACAGTGGCTGAAAAATGGATGCTGCCTCCCACCGTGCTGGAAGCGATCACCAATCACCGCACCCTTACCTCTGATTCGCAACTGAGCAAATACGTTCCGATGGCCAGTCTATGCAATGAACTGCTTCAGGAATATTTTGATCCAAGTGTTAATGGAGTGGAAAACTTTCTGCCGCGCGCAGAGTCAGAGTGGCTGGTTACTCCAGGGGTCAAGTTATTAAATTTGAATCAGGCGCAAATTCACCAAATTCTGGAACTGGTGCCGGAGTGCCTCTCCTATGCGCAACAGATGGCATCTTAATTGACACCAGCGTCAGGACACCAGATTAATTGGATTGCCCTGGATAAACGATTCCAGAATGTTCACGATTTGGTCTGCCAAATTTTGTTGTGATTGGGCGCTGGCCCAGGCGTTGTGAGGCGTGATGATCAGGTTTGGCAGATTTACGGCCAGCAATGGATTGCCATTTACAGGCGGTTCCTGACTTAGAACGTCAACTCCCGCCGCCGCAATTTCCCCTTGTTGCAAAGCTTCTACCAGTGCGGATTCATCCACCAGCCCACCGCGACTGCAATTGACCAAGATCGCACTTTTCTTCATCCGCGCCAATTCCGATGTACCAATCATTCCACGTGTTTCCGGCGTTAGCGGGCAGTGTAAGGAAAGGCAGTCGCTTTCGCTCAGCAGTTGCTCAAAACTCACACGACCATTGCGAACGTCAACAATTCCCTTTCGCTCGCCGACCAAAATCTTCATGCCAAAGGCGGAGGCAAGTCGCCCTACAGCCTGTCCGATTGCGCCGTAGCCAATCAAGCCAAGCGTGCTTCCCTGTAAATCACGAATCAGATGTGTGTTCAGACAAAAGGTCGAGGTACGTTGCCAGTCACCAGCGTTGACATCCATTTGGTACGCAACAAAGTTGCGATGCAGATTGAGCATGAGCATCAATGCGTGTTCTGCCACCGATTGGCTGGAATAATGCCGCACATTGCAAACCGCAATCTGATGATCGCGGCAATATGGGACATCAATGCAATCGTACCCCGTTGCCGCAACCATAATCAGCCGTAGTTTTGGTAACTGTGCCAGGACGCCAGCGCGTAAAGGAATCTTGTTGGTGATGGCAATCGTAGCATCCTGCAAGCGTGCCAGAATTTGTTCGGACGCAGTAGTTGGATAATCAAGCCACGAGTGCTCAAAGTTCGGCGCACGAAATTCCGTGCGAACCGTGTCACGGTCGAGAAAAACGATTTGCTCCAATTGATCTCCTTGCGTGGAAAGTGAAAAGCGAATGCCAACCAATGTTCCAGCAACAATTTAGAATTCGCCGCCGCGCGAAAACTTTTCCGTCATCGCCTTTCGGTATCGAGCAGAGGCATCATTCATCGCGGCTAACATCTCTTCGATACTCTGACCACAAGTTGTGCGTGCCACATCAATCACCGTTTTACATTCATTGCTGTCCATGAATCTGGAGGCATCTAGTAAGCCCTGTTCGTCTTCAGGAGGAATTGCGATGAAGCCATGTTTATCGGCATGAATTAACTGACCGGGTTGAATTTTCCGACCAAAGACTTCGACTTCACCGCCCCATTGCACCGGCCAGTTATAGGCGTGCCCCACACACATCCGACGTGCCAATGCTTTGAATCCGGCATAGGTCATTTCATCTACATCACGAATTGCCCCGTCAACAATCGTCCCGACGCAGCCCAGTGCCCGATGGACATTGCTGTTCACTTCGCCCCAGAAAGAGCCAAACGTATTGGGCTTATCAAGGTCTTGTACGATGACGATCTTTGGGCCGGGAATGCTGGCAATGTAGCTGCGATATTCGCTCCAGGCACTGGATTTGGTTTTCTTATGGATGGGATTTCCAGGCTCGACCACAATGGTAATCGCACGCCCAACCATCGCGCCCATCTGCGGCATAAAGTCAGTCACGGGCTCCAGGTTAACGGCTTCTGTGCCGACATCGTGTTTGGTAATTTGCTCCCAGCCGTTGTATATCGTAGGCGTATTCCAACGACGCAATTCAAGCATTTCGCTATGTGACATCTGGTAGTGATTCATAGTGCGATGTTTTTATCACAAAGGTACAAGGGGGCAAAGGCACAACGGTTTTTGCCCGGTAATTCCCGGCAATACATGGATAAACTTCTGCATTTGATACAACCCATCTTAAAAAATGAGGCCTTGCTGGCAGACATCAAAGCAGCGCAACGTAACGAAAAGGGCCTATCTCTCTGGTGGCTGGGGCAATCCGGCTTCCTGATTCAATGGCAGAATAAACATTTGCTGCTTGATCCCTATTTATCTGAATCGCTGACGAAAAAATATGCCACGACAGATAAGCCGCATGTCCGCATGACGGAATGCCCCGTGAATCCAGTCCAACTGGATTTCATTGATGTTGTCACCTCTTCGCACAATCACACCGATCACCTCGACCACGAAACACTTTGGCCGCTGATGAAAGCCAATCCCGATTTGGCAATGATTATCCCGGAAGCCAATCGTGCATTCGTGGCCGAACGCCTGCAATGCGACCCGGCCTGGCCATTAGGAGTAAACGACGGCACATCGGTCAGCACAAAAGGATTTACGTTTACCGGGCTGGCTGCCGCGCATGAACAGCTGGAACAGGATGAGAAGGGCAACTATCACTGTCTGGGGTATCTCATCAGTTTTGATCAGTGGACGATCTTTCATCCCGGCGATGCAATTCCCTATCCTGGGATGGCGGATAATCTGTTGCGATATGCACAAGGACGAACTATTGACATTGCCCTGATGCCCATCAATGGTCGTTTGCCCGAACGTCGCGTGACGGGGAATTTCTGGGGGCGCGAGTCAGCAGCATTTGCCAAAGAGATTGGCGCGCGACTGGTGATTCCCATGCATCACGAAATGTTCACGTTTAATACGGAAACGCCAGACGAATTTATTCTACATTGTGAGCAACTAAATCAGCCCTATCGGGTTCTGAAATGCGGCGAGCGATGCTATACTCCCGCCGCTCTCTAAATCACGCATCTCTCTCTCGGCACGAAAAATTAACGGACGGAAGCCTGCAAGGAAATTAGTACATCTTTGGCTGACTGTTTATTTTTTTCTCTAATTCGTCGAGGTTGCGCAATTACATTTTCATTTTCTGGAGGAATTTTCATGGAAACCCCGGTTTCGCTAAACAAGGTGGCAGAGTCATCTGTCGCCGCCGCTGATTCCATTGCCGAACGAGTTCGCCGCCGCGTTACCTGGCGCTTATCGCCGTATTTATTGTTGCTTTATTTAATCGCCTACATTGATCGCACCAACATTGGCGTGGCCGCGCTGGGCATGAAAAAGTCCATGAGTGATGGTGGACTAGCATTCAATGACGCAATTATTGGGTTGGGATCAGCTTTGTTTTTTCTTGGGTATTTTCTGTTGGAAATTCCGGGCACGTTGATTGTAGAAAAGTGGAGCGCGCGCAAATGGATTGCACGCATCATGATTTCGTGGGGTCTGGTTGCGACCCTGATGGGATTTATTGGAATGCCGTGGATGAATTTTGCGAGCGAGGTAAACCAGTTCTACACCCTGCGCGTCGTTTTAGGCTTAGCCGAAGCCGGGTTCTTTCCCGGTGTGGTCGTTTATCTCTCGCACTGGTTTCGGTATGAAGACCGCGCCAAGGCCAAAGCCAAGTTTATGATCGGCATTCCGCTGGCTTCGATCATCGGCGTACCGATTTCGCGGTGGATCATGGAAACCGTAAACTGGGGCGGACTGGCTGGGTGGCGTTGGGTCTTTATCCTGGAAGGAATTCCGTCAGTCATCCTCGGCATCATCACGATTTATTATCTGACCGATAAACCACAACAGGCGAAATGGCTGCCCGAAGACGAGAAGCAATGGCTGGTGGCGGAACTGGAACGCGAGCGGCAGTTGAAACAAGCGCAAGGAAAAGTGAGCATGTGGGAAGGCTTCAAGCATCCGCAAATTTTGCTCTTGATGATGGTGTACTTCTTCGCCGTGACCGCAAATTATGGGCTGACCTTCTTCCTGCCTTCGATTACCGATGCGATGAAATCCCTGTCTATCGTCTGGCAAACTGTCGCGACGACATTACCCTATGTCGCCACGTTGCTGGCCATGCTCTTTATTGGGCGCAACTCAGATCGCACCAAAGAGCGGCGGTGGCATACGGTCGTGCCGATATTTCTAGCGGGCGTAGGCCTGGTTGCGAGCGTGTTAACAGGTGATTATGTAGCGCTCACCATCACGGCATTGTGCCTTGCGGGTTCGGGATTCTCTTATCATCCGGCATTCTGGACGTTGCCTTCTGCCTTCCTGACAGGTGCAGCAGCAGCCGCTTCCGTGGGGCTGATCAACTCCGTCGGAAACCTGGGAGGATTCCTTGGCCCATACATCGTCGGTTATCTGAAGAATCGCACAGGCAATTTCACCGCTGCAATGTGGTTTATGGGAGGCTGCGCGCTTTTCGCCGCGCTATTGGCGACGCAATTAAGACCGCCGAAAAAATAAGTCCCAACAAATTGAGTCCTGAAAACATAGGAGTGTGACAATTCGTTCTCACACTCCAACCATTTTGCTGATCTCAATAGAGTTTTTTTTCAACGTTACGGATTGATCCCCATAGGGAACCATTGTCATTCGCAACTTAACGCTGTGGCAGATATTTCGCCAGGCAACCGCAAAACTGTAGCAACCTTTCGACAGATCAACGGAGGCACCAATGAAGAAAGCACTAAGTCTTTTCTGGCTTCTTTGTGCAGCAATCGGCATCGCAGCACAATCCAACACGGGCAGCATTGTAGGAACCATCAAAGGCGCGGATGGCGCAGTCATTCCGAATGCAGCAGTGACAATCACCAATCAACAAACCAACTTCCAATATAACGTCATGACCAATGGAGCGGGATATTATGTCTCGCCACCGTTACCCGTAGGTGAGTACCAAGTAGAAGCCAAAATCTCAGGCTTCAAAACCGCCGTGCAAAGCGGGATCACATTACAAATTCAGCAAACGGCAGTGGCGGACTTCACCTTGCAGGTTGGGGCCTTATCCGATCAAGTAACGATCACCGCTGAAACGCCTGTTCTGGAAACGACCTCAACCACACTTGGCAAGGTCGTAGACAATCGCCGCATCCTGGAATTGCCCCTGAACACGCGCAATGTTTATTCGCTGATCTTTCTGACGCCCGGCGTGACAGGCAGCATCGGCAATAACTATAACTCCATGGGCTATTCCGTAAACGGCGCGCGTCCGACGATGATGGATACGGTGATTGACGGCGTGACGGCTTCGTTCCCGACCGTCAACGGCTTCACCGGGATTTCGGTGTTTCCTTCGGTAGACGCGATTCAGGAATTCAAAGTGATGGGCGCGACCTATCCGGCAGAGTTCGGACGCAGCCTCGGCAGTGTGCTCAACGTCGTCTTCAAATCTGGCACGAATCAATTTCACGGCAGCGCGTATGAATTTCTGCGCAATTCGGTGTTCGACTCGAATAACTGGTTTGAGAATCGCGCAGACCGTGACCTCGGCAGCTTCAAGCGCAGTCAGTTCGGCGGTCACGCCACCGGCCCCATCATCAAAAACAAGACGTTTTTCATGGGTTCGTATGAAGGCTTGCGTTCGCGCAGCTTTGCCACCTCAGTTTTCAGCGTGCCAACTGCCGCACAACGGGCGGGAGATTTCTCGCAAACGTTCAATCAAGCAGGCACACTGATTGCTCTCTACAACCCTTTCTCCACTGTCGGCACAGTGCGCCAGCGATTTCAATGCGATGCAGCGGGCAATGCATTGGCTCCGCTCGCCAACGGAACACAACCCGCCGGCACGCCGTGCAACAAAATTCCTACGGCGTTGATGGACCCAGTGGCGTTGAATGCGATGAAGTATTACCCCTTGCCGAATCAGGCCGGCGCAGCCAACACCAACGCGAACAACTACGCGGCCAGCGGTTCGACGCAAACGAATCTGGACAATTATGATTTCCGCGTAGATCACCGCTTCTCGGATACCAAATCGTTCTTCTTGCGCTATTCGCATCGGTACACCGAAGACGTGCCGCTCAAGGCGTTCCCGGAAAATCTGACCATCGCGGAAGGTCGCGTGATTCAGGAAAACCACGCGCGCAATGTCGTGGCCGAATACAACCATACCTTGTCTCCCAACATGGTTCTGACGGGGCGCATCGGCTTTGCCCGCACGCTGTTTGTATTCTCGAATCAAGGTCTCGGCTTCAAGCCGTCAAGTCTGGGGTTGCCAGCCGCGATTGACGGCGTGGTAGACCGCGAAATGTTTCCGCGCTTTGGCGTGGCGGGGATGGTCAATCTCGGCGGCAACGATCATCGCTTCAATGCGTTTATGAGCTATCCGTTTGTCGCCACGCTGTCGCGCACGCAGGGCAATCATAGTTGGAAATACGGCGGCGAAGCGCGGATGATTCGCGTCAATGTTTGGGAAGCCCGCAGCGCCGGAACGTTTGGCTTCAGCGCCGCGTTCACGCAAGGCCCGAATCCGAACACTGCCAGCAACGCCGCCGGTTTGGGCTTCGCTTCGTTCCTGCTCGGCGCGGGGACGACAGGCAACACGCTGATTCAAGGTTGGAAAAACGTGGCCTCGCACAGCATGTACTATGCCGGTTACGTGCAGGACGATTGGCGCGTCACTCAAAAGCTGACGCTCAATCTCGGTGTGCGCTACGACTATGACTCACCGCGTACCGAACGATACAACCGCATGAACTTCTTCGACCTCAACGCAACCTCGCCGCTGGCATCAAAGCAAACGGCCTTCCCCAATCTGAAAGGCGGCGTCAGTTTCGTCGGCGTGGGCAGCAACCCGCGTCATCAATATTTCAAAGACACAAATAATATCGCGCCGCGTCTGGGGCTGGCGTATCAGTTCGATTCCAAGACCGTTCTGCGCGCGGGCTACGCACACATTTACGGCCCATCGAATCAAGCCGCGCAAGGCACGGTCGGGCCGTTCGGCTTCCGCATCGAATACCCCTGGCAAACGACCGTAAACAACGGACTGACGCCGTTCAATTTGTTGCGCAATCCATATCCGAACGGCTTCCGCGCGCTGCCCGGTGCGGCGGACGGTTTGTTGACGCAGGTCGGAGGCAATCTCGAATCGGTGTTGCAAGACACGATCACGCCCTGGAGCCAGCAATGGAATCTGAACATCCAGCGCCAATTGCCCTGGCAGATGAATCTGGAAGTTGCGTACGTCGGCACGCGCGGCTTGCAGCTTTCGCGCAATGGCGAAGGGGGCTTAGACCTTAACCAACTTCACCCACAGTATTTGTCGCTCGGTTCAGCGTTGAATACGTCGGTTCCGAATCCTTTCTTCGGTCTCGGCACGTTGGGCTTTTTCGCTTCTGCGAATACAACTCGTGCGCAACTGTTGCGCCCGTATCCGCAATTCACTACGTTGACGCCGCTTTATTCCAGCGGGGCGTCGTCGAATTACCACGCGCTACAAGTCTCGTTTGGCAAACGGCTTTCGCACGGCATGATGATTGACGGCAATTACACCTGGTCGAAAAACATCGAAGAAGGCTTGACGCATCAGGACAGTTACAATCTGCGCGATAGTCGCGGCATCGCCACGATTGATGTCGCGCATCGTTTTGTCGTCAGCTATCTGTACGAATTGCCGTTTGGCAAGAGCCGCAAGTTCGGCGGGAACGCGCCCGGATTGCTCAATGCCTTCATCGGCGGCTGGCAATTCAACGGCATCACGACGTTTGCGAGCGGCACGCCGTTGACGATCACGGCGAACAACACGGCTGGACTCTTCAATCCGTTGACGCGCCCGAACACCAACGGCAGAGACGCTAACCTGAGCGGCAAGGTAGACGAACGGCTCAACAAATATTTCGACACGAGCGTCTACACCCAACCCGCTGCCTTCACCTTTGGCAATGTCGGCCCGACAGTCAACATTCGTAATGACGGCATCAGGAATTTCGACCTGTCGTTATTCAAGCAATTCAACCCGCTGGAGCGGTTGGCGGTACAGTTCCGCGTGGAGGCATTGAATGGATTCAACACGCCGCGCTTTGGCTCGCCAAACACCAGTGTTACTTCAACGACCTTTGGGCAGATCACGACCCAGGCCAATTCGCCACGGCAATTGCAGTTTGGGCTGAAATTGCTTTGGTAGTTGTACGAACCTAACCTTGTCCGATAAACTTTGGCCGACAAAATCGTCATCAAAGTTTATCGGACTTTTTGCACTGGGTGATACGCGCAGTGCAGCTTACGATCTCGAATCCATCAGGAGCTAACACTTGCACAAGAAAACCCCACAAGAATTACGTTCGTATCGTTGGTTGGGCGTCAATGATATGCGCTCGTTCGGTCATCGTTCCCGCGCTAAGCAGATGGGCTATGCCGAAGAAGATTACGCAGGCAAACCGATTATCGGAATTATCAACACCTGGAGCGACCTGAACACTTGCCACAGTCATTTCCCGGAACGCGTCGAAGAAGTCAAACGCGGCGTGTGGCAGGCAGGAGGTTTCCCGGTCGAGTTGCCAGCCTTATCCATCACCGAAATTTTCATGAAGCCTTCGCCGATGATGTATCGGAATTTATTGGCGATGGAAGTCGAAGAACATCTCCGCAGCCAGCCGATTGATGGTGCAGTGCTGATGGGCGGATGTGATAAAACGACGCCCGGCCTGTTGATGGGCGCGATTTCGATGAACCTGCCTGCAATCTATCTGCCAGCCGGGCCAATGTTGCGCGGCAACTGGAACGGAAAGTATCTCGGCAGCGGCAGCGATGTGTGGAAGTATTGGGCCGAAAAATGTGCAGGAAATCTTTCCGACGAGGAATGGAGTTCAATGGAAGATGGCATCGCGCGCTCTGCCGGTCATTGCATGACAATGGGAACGGCTTCGACGATGACTTCGATTGCTGAAACACTCGGCTTCACGTTGCCGGGCGCGGCTTCGATTCCAGCGGTGGATGCCAATCACTCACGAATGGCAACCGCGTGCGGGCGTCGGATCGTCGAAATGGTCTGGGAAGATTTGAAACCAACAGACATTTTGACGATTGAAGCCGTAGAAAATGCGATCACGGCAGATATGGCAATTGGTGGTTCGACGAATGCCATTATCCACCTGGTTGCAATCGCCGGGCGGGCGGGCATCAAATTGCCGTTGCCCAAATTTGATGAGATTTCTCAGCGCGTGCCGTTGATAGCCAACATCCGTCCCTCTGGCCAATATCTGATGGAAGATTTTTACTATGCGGGCGGCTTGCGCGCTTGCCTCAATCAAATTCGGAGCCTGCTGCATCTTGATGCCCTCACAGTCAATGGCAAGACGCTCGGCGAAAATATCGAAAGCGCCAAAGTCTTGAATGATGACGTCATTCGTTCAAGGGAAAATCCAGTCGTCGAAATCGGTGGCACCGCTGTTTTATATGGCAATCTCGCGCCCAATGGTGCCGTCATCAAGCCTACTGCCTGCGACAAAAACCTGTGGCAACACACAGGGCGCGCCGTAGTTTTCAAAGACTACAATGATATGAGCGCGCGCCTAAACGACGAGAATCTCGACGTTGACGAAACCTGCGTCTTGGTACTGCAAAATGCCGGGCCGCTCGGCGCACCGGGAATGCCGGAATGGGGAATGCTGCCATTGCCGAACAAGGTATTGAAAAAAGGCGTCCGCGATATGGTACGAATTTCTGATGCCAGAATGAGCGGCACATCGTACGGTGCCTGTGTATTGCATGTTTCGCCTGAAGCCTACGTCGGCGGCACACTGGCTTTTGTGCAGGATGGCGATCTGATTGAGTTGGATGTACCCCATCGCAAATTGAATTTATTGGTCAGCGACGATGAGCTTGCCCAACGGCGCGCAGCCTGGGTCAAGCCGGAACGAAAATACGGACGTGGTTATGGTGCATTGTTCACCGAACGCGTCACACAAGCGCACGAAGGCTGCGACTTTGATTTTCTCCATGCTGGCGAACCAACACCGGAGCCTGAAATTCATTAACCCGGAGTCCTTATGAAAAGAATCGTAATCTGTTTCGATGGCACCTGGAATAAGCCTGCGGATGAAGCATTGCCCGCTGATCAACAGGTCGAAACCAACGTGCGACGCTTTTATGAAGCGGTTCTGAATCAGGGTGTAGATGGGGTCGAACAGGTGAAATGGTATGACGAAGGGGTAGGCACGAATTGGTATGATCGCTTTATTGGCGGAACAACAGGGGCAGGATTGGATTTTAATATTTTGCAGGGTTACAAGTTTCTCTCTGAAACCTATCAGGACGGAGATGAAGTGTACATCCTGGGCTTTAGTCGCGGTGCGTACACTGCGCGCAGCCTGGTCGGGATAGTGCGCAATTGCGGCGTGCTGAATGACCCGTCTATGTTCACGCTGGGGATGGCATATGGGATTTACCGGACGCGCGATGACAGCCCCGATTCCCTGGCCGCGCGATTATTTCGGAAGATGCACTCCAAAGACATTCCAATCAAATTTGTGGGAGTTTGGGATACTGTCGGAGCACTTGGATTGCCATTGGATCTGCTCAGAAATTTCAATCTGAAACTGTATGAGTTCCACGACACGCAACTCAGCCGCATCGTGGAGAATGCTTATCACGCCGTCGCAGTGGATGAACATCGTCGTGACTATGATGTTTGTCTCTGGTCGCCAACGGAAAAGCCGCATCAGACCATCGAACAACGTTGGTTCACCGGGGCACATTCAAACGTTGGAGGAGGATACTCGGATCGAAAGCTTTCTGATATTCCATTGGCCTGGATGATGGAAAAAGCATCAGCATTGGGGTTGACACTGACACCATTTACCAGCAGTGCCCAAAATTATCTGGCAGCACTTAGTGATTCGTATGCTGGTTTTCTGCGTGGTGAATATGCCAAACTTCACCCACGATATTATCGCCCGATTTGCCGCACGCAATTTGGCAATGAAATTGTGGATGAATCTGTCACCAAACGCAGGCAGGAACTGGCGGATTACAGCCCCAACAATTCCGGATTAGTCTAACCAAAAGTAAAATTTCGGCGTTGGGGAATTCCCACGATAGAGGGGAATTTCCACGCTGAATTGCGGATTCTCACTCAAAAACAACTCATATTCTCCAACTTCAATCCGCCTCAGAGATGTGGAGCAACTGGAACAACAGTTGCTCTGTCACGTGCAGGCTTATAGAACTGATTTGGGTATGATCATCCTGTGGAGGCCCTGTGAGGATTGGTTTTATAAGCCAGAGGTTATCGCGCAACGATCTTGTTATTCGAATCATAATCCCATCCCAGTTGTTGCCTCAGGAAAGGAGGCTTCATGTCTCGTCCATCGAATCCAACGCTCTGGCAAGCGATGCAGAACAAAGGATATTCGCGTCGTGATTTTCTACATTTTTGCGGCGTGGCAGCGGCGGTTGCCGGGTTAGAAATGACCAGTCTGGATACTGTCGTACAGGCATTTGAAAAGAAGCCTCGCCCGCCTGTCATCTGGCTGCACTTTCAGGAATGCACTTGTTGCAGTGAATCCTTCATCCGAGCGTCACATCCGGTTGTCGCCGACATCCTGTTTGATTATTTATCACTGGACTACACCGAAACCCTGATTGCAGCTGCTGGCCATCAGGCAGAAAAATGCCGGGATGACACGATCAAGAATGCGGCTGGGCAATATATCCTGCTGGTCGAAGGTTCAGTGCCAATGAAGGATGATGGCATTTATTGCATGATCGGCGGACGTTCTTCCGAAGATATTCTCAAGACTGCCGCCAAAGATGCCGCCGCAATCATCGCCTGGGGCAGTTGTGCGTCGAATGGATGTATTCAAAGTGCGAAACCGAATCCCACCAACGCCACGCCGATTCATAAAATCATCAACAAGCCGGTCATCAATGTTCCCGGCTGTCCGCCCATCGCCGATGTGATGACGGGTGTTGTCACGCACTTGCTGGTGTTTGGGCGTTTGCCTGAGTTGGATAGTCAAGGCCGCCCCAAAGAATTTTACGGCAGACGCGTGCATGACACCTGCTATCGGCGGCCTTACTACGATGCTGGACTATTCGTTGAGTCCTTTGATGACGATGCTGCGCGGAAAGGATATTGCCTTTACAAAATGGGATGTCGCGGCCCATCAACCTACAATGCCTGCGCGGTCACTAAGTGGAATGGTGGCGTCAGCTATCCAATTCAATCTGGTCACGGTTGCATCGGCTGTGCTGAAGCCGGATTCTGGGACAACGGCCCCTTCTATCAACACCTCCCCGCCTTCCCCGGCTTTGGCATAGAGACCACAGCAGACCGCATCGGCACAATTGCGGGCGCGGCAGCATTGGGCGGCGCGGCGGTTCATGCAGTAGCTTCAAATATACGGAAACGACAGTTGCTCGCTGAACTTAACAACGAGCAATTCACCGAAGAAGGAGAAAAGAAAGAAGGAGGTGAACAATAATGGCACGCGTTGTTGTTGATCCGATCACCCGTATTGAAGGACATCTGCGCATCGAAGCTGTCATCGAAGGCGGCAAAATCAATGATGCGTACAGTTCCGGCACGATGGTGCGAGGCTTCGAGAAAATCCTGAAAGGCCGCGACCCGCGCGATGCCTGGGCTTTTGTCGAACGCGCCTGTGGCGTTTGCACCACGGTTCACGCACTGGCGAGCGTACGCGCGGTTGAAGATGCGCTCAAAATCTCCGTACCAAAGAACGCTGAGTTAATTCGCAATCTGATGTTTTGTGCGCAAACTGTCCACGATCACGTAGTTCATTTCTATCATCTGCATGCGTTGGATTGGGTGGATGTTGTCAGCGCGCTCAAGGCTAATCCTGAAGAGACAGCGATTCTGGCGCAATCGCTTTCGTCGTGGCCGAAAAGTTCGCGCGGATATTTTGCGGACTTGCAAAAACGACTGAAAGGTTTTGTCGAAAGTGGCCAGCTCGGAATTTTTGCCAATGGCTATTGGGGACATTCCGCGTACAAACTTTCACCGGATGTGAATCTGCTGGCGGTTGCCCATTATCTGGAAGCGCTGGAATGGCAAAAGGAAATCGTCAAGATTCACGCGATATTTGGCGGCAAGAATCCGCACCCAAATTACCTGGTTGGCGGAGTTCCCTGCTCCATCAATCTGGACGAAGTCAACGCGATCAATACGGAACGGCTCAATCAAGTGGGCGCGATCATCAAAGACGCCATGAATTTCGTCGAACAGGTATACATCCCAGACCTGTTGGCAATTGCAAGTTTCTATAAAGACTGGGGTGCAATTGGTGGCGGCCTAAAGAATTATCTGACATACGGCGACTTGCCGACGAATGGATACAACCATCCCGAATCGTTCAAATTCGCGCGCGGAGCAATTCTCAATCGAAATCTCAACGAAGTTCACGAAGTCAACGGAACCAATGCGGAAGAGATCAAAGAATACATTTCGCATTCCTGGTACAAGTATTCCGTTGGCGACGACAAAGGCTTGCATCCGTGGGCGGGCGAGACAGAATTCAACTTCACCGGGCCAAAACCGCCGTTTGAGCAACTCAATGTCGAAGGCAAATATTCGTGGCTCAAGACGCCGCGATGGAAAGAAAACCCAATGGAAGTCGGGCCATTGGCGCGTTTGTTGGTTTGCTATGCCAAAGGCAATGCCGAGGTAAAAGAGGTCATCACAGAAGCCCTGACAAAATTGAATGTCCCGCTTGAGGCGTTGTTCTCGACGCTGGGACGGACGGCAGCGCGCGGGTTGGAAACCAAGCTGGTCGTGCGTTGGATGAAGGGGTTTTACGATGACTTGATTGCCAACATCAAAGCGGGTGATGTCAGCACGTTCACCCGCGAGAAATGGGAACCATCCACCTGGCCCGCTTCGTGCGAAGGTGTCGGAATGTCAGAAGCTCCGCGCGGCGCACTAGCACATTGGATACGAATCAAAGAGCAAAAAATTGACAACTATCAGTTGGTCGTTCCCAGCACCTGGAATGCTTCGCCGCGCGATGCCAAAGGCCAGCGGTCGGCATATGAAGAAGCGCTGCTTGGCACTCCTGTCGCCAACAATGAGCAACCAGTTGAAATTCTGCGCACGATTCATTCGTTCGACCCATGTCTTGCCTGTGCCGTGCATTTGTACGATCCCGATGGCAAGCATATTCATCAGGTGCAGTTTTATTAACGGTTTCCGATAAGCTGCAAGAAAAAATGACCAAGCGGTCATTTGGTAAAAACGCTGGACTAGTTTGCAGCTTATCGGAATCTTTCAAGGAGGCGCGCCGTGGAAACCTCAACCCAGCCGGAATCAGGTCGGCATTTATATCGTCATCAAATTCCGATTACCGTCGCGGCGTTCGTTCGTGTGTATGTTTGGGAAATCCCGGTGCGCCTTTTCCACTGGGTAAATGCAATCTGCATCGTGACCTTGATCGCCACAGGCTACGTCATTGGCAACCCGCAAGCTGTTTTCTATGCCAATGAAGCCTACCAACTGTATTGGTTTGGCACCGTTCGATTCGTCCATTTTGCCGCGGCGTATATTTTCTTTTTCAATTACCTCTTTCGCATTTACTGGGCCTTTGTCGGCAATCAATATTCCCGCTGGTACAACTACGTCCCACTGAAGAAATGGCAATGGCTGGAAATTCTTGAGGTTTTTCGCGTAGACATTTTCCAGTTGAAATTAAAACGCGCGCTGGAACTTGGGCATAACGCGCTGGCCGCCGTCAGCTATCTTGCGCTCTTTCTCCTTTTCCTATTTCAAGTAGCGACAGGATTTGCCCTGTATGGCGAAATGAGTTCATCGTGGCTGCCTAAACTTTTTCGCTGGGTAACTCCGTTGATGGGTGGTGAATTAGCCGTTCGTCAATGGCATCACATCGCGATGTGGGCGTTTGTGCTGTTCATCATCATGCACGTTTACATCGTGTTTTATCACGATTACGTCGAAGCCAAAGGCACCACTTCCTCGATCATCAATGGCTGGAAATTCAGACGTGAAGATGAATTGTGAACATTCCACCACAACCATCCTGATTCTGGGGATTGGAAATATTCTGATGGGCGATGAAGGCGTCGGGGTTCGGGCGGTTGAGTTTTTACAGGATTCTGAGTTGCCAGACGATGTGCAAACGTTAGATGGTGGAACCGGAAGTTTCCTGCTGCTGGAGCCAATGCAACAAGCGCAAACAATCATCCTGATTGATGCAACCTTTGACGAAAATCCGCCGGGCACCATTCGCCGCCTTACCCCTCATTTTTCCAAAGACTATCCCCGCACTTTAACGGCTCACGACATTGGCCTGAAAGATTTGCTTGATGCTTTTTATCTTTTGGGAAATGTACCGGAAGTAATTCTATATGCAGTTTCCATTGCGCCCTGGCAGGAAATGGAAATGAAATTATCCCCAACCATTGCGGCCACGCTTCCGTCCCTTGCTCAACGCATCCTGGCTGAAATTGCAGCCCTGAAAGCTCAACCAGTCGACACCTCTACGCCTGCAACAGCTTAAGGAAATCCGTCAAAATACGTTCGGTGATTCCCCAGATTAGCCCGTGAGTTGAGGGATAGGCAGGATACTTGATGATCGAATTGCCTAATGGAAAACGGTAAATTTCTGAGAGTCCTGTTTCCAGTAACGTTTGCACAGGCCACCAAAAGGCGTCCGCAACTTCATGATTCAGTATCAGTGCTGTTGATTGTGGAGCAACGGCAATCAGCGGGGAAATCTCGATTTGTGGCAAGCGTGGGCTTTGCGGCAATAAAGTTTCCAAACGCCCAATAAAATGCTCGTCATTGTCCAACACAATTCCAACCTCTTCCCGTGTTTCGCGCGCGGCGGTGACCATCAGATTGGCATCTGTGGCATCAGCACGACCGCCAGGAAGGGCTAAGTGTCCTGACCAGGGATCGCCCAGTCTTTCGGCGCGTTTGATGATCAGGATTTCTGCCGCCTGATGGGTTTCTCGCAATAATAAAGTTACGGCGGCTTGTTTCACGCGGTCAGTTTCAATACTCAGTTGATCTAGTGGTAAGGATCGGTTGGTAAGCTGGGTAATCGTTTCCGAAAAGTTTTTCATTGTCCTGTGGGAGGCACTTTGGCAAGCTACAATTTCCTCACGGTTAACAGAATGATCTGAGTGGGAAAAGAATTTTCGACCCGCGCTTTTAATAAAGCCTGAAAATAACGGGGTTGTTTTGCATTTGGATGAATTAACTTCAGACGATCATCCAATTCCTTCAGATGATCCTTGTCCGTCACAAACTCAACCGCTGCCTGGGTTCCTTCGCTATAAATCCCGGAAAGTGACATTAAAGAATTGCTTCCCGACACACCCGGCACAACTGTGATCAGCGCATAATCTTCCAGCAACGCCCCCGTCCGCTGGTCAAAAAGGGGTTTGTACTCCTTCTCTTCTCCCGGTTGGGGAGCCAGATTCTCAATACTCGTGTGGCTCCCGTAGACGAAATTTTCCTTGATCGCTAAGGGCATTGACCACTGATTCGCATACACGCTGCCGAGTAAGACAACATCATGGTCTTTTAGATCATCAACCCCGACACTTCGACTTTGTTTCAGAAGTGTTACCTCTCCCAATGTCTGTAACAACCCGTGCAGGCGAAAAACTCCAATGGCTTCCCCAATTCCCGTGTACATATTCATCGCAGGAATCAGCTGCATCGGCTGATCAGAACGGATAGGAAGCTTGTTATTTGCCAATCCCGCGATGAGAGTTGTTTGTTCAGGTGTTAACTTGATTCCCTGTTTGGTAAGGATTTCCGGGTCAGCCCCATTGACCGAACGAAAAACGACAGGATTACTCAGAATCAATAACGTCGAACTTTTATTGGCCAAAAATGAATGCCAGACCTCAGAGGAAACCGCAATATTGGTATCCCCCCCTGAGCTATTGCTCGAAAGTTGATCACTGAGATAACGGTTCTGCGAAATAAGCCAGATCACCACCCCAACGAGGAAGAAAATCACAGCTCCCGTTGCCAGTAATAAATGTTTTTCCTGACGCCTGAGCTTTCGCTCAACAAAGCCAAAAAATAGTGAAGCAGAAAAAGGCAGTAATCTGGCGGCTAAAGGATTTTTCTTTTCGATGGGTGCAGCAGCACCCTCGGATTGTGCGACGGCGAGGCCTTCAACAGCGACACACTCGCCGCCCTCTGGTTCCGTCGGCCCTGAGGTTTTAAGAAAGCAGGGGACGTAAGTTCCAATGGGAATCTGAAGGCGGATAACATCAGTTGCGCCTTCATTTTGATAATACTGTTCGAGTTTCTTACGCACATCATGAGCACCGACACGCACCACCGGATCAGAAGATGGGTTATATCCAGCCCCCTTTTCAAAGACCTCGTATCCAATCAAATATTCATTCAATTCCGCAGCCCTGCCCTGCAAATAATAGTCGCAGATCAGCTGAACAAACTTTTGCTTTTTGGGAGCGTGAGAAAAATACCGACTTTGAATGACACGGCTTAAAGTTTGACGAATTTCCTCTGGGGAAACATCAGCCGTTTTGTTTTTCGTTCCTATGGGGGCTGCCATAAAGGAATTTGACCTATTCGCAAGAAGAATTATGTTGTCATCGTAGAAAATCTATTTTATCAAGTGATTTGTATCATATTCCAGTTTGCTTCAGAAGCCAATGGCACAGCAAATTGCAAAACTAACCACCTGTCGCGCCCTCCAGCTAAGCCATTGCATCTACTGACACATACCGACACTTAACCGTTAAGTTAACGTCGCATATCAGTAAGTAGATTGACTGCACCATAGAATTGTCCTACCTTCCCGGCATCAATCTAAAGTTTGATAGAGAGGTCAACAAAATGAATGACCTTCACTCGCCAAGCTTTTCCGGGAATGAATCCTTTTGCTGGGATTACTAATTTACGGTATTGCACATCGCACAATACCACTTGCTTTAAGGCTGATGCTTTTCCAGATCAGCATACTTTGAAGTTGTACGGTCATCTCAATTTTCAATTGAGCGATCAGCAGAGCTCAGATTTCTGCTGGTCGTAGACTACCCCCCTTTCCCTAAACTATTTTGATGTGATTGGTAGATTAGGGCACCAAATATTTAGAAAGCTACAACTTAAACTTAGGTTATGGGATACCCAATGGAGGTTAACAAATGCTGACATCTAATCACCCACATGCAGCAAGACAGCTAAGATCTCGGCTAACATTTCAAAATTTAGCGCTTAGCGTACTGCTGTTTGTGTTGGCAACGATTTCGGTTGTCGCGCAAATTGCCAGCAGCGGAACAATCCGTGGCACGGTGAAAGACCCGACAGGTGCAATTATTCCCGGAGCGAGCGTTACGCTTAAGTCCGCGCGCACCGGGGCCGAGCGTCAAACGAAATCCAATGATGAAGGACTGTATGTATTCGTTTCGATTGATCCGGGGACATATACGCTGACCATCGAAGCACAGGGATTCAAGAAAAACGTTCAATCCGAACTTGTCATCAGCCCGTCTGAAACCAAGGGGCTTGATGCGACTTTGCAAGTTGGCCAAACCAGTGAAACAGTAAATATTACTGGTACGGCAGCTGAAGAAATTAAAACAGAAACTGGTGAACGGTCGAACACGATCAAAGCCTCGCAGATTGATAACCTTTCGATTATCAGCCGCAACAGTATTGAGTTGCTTCGCATTCTGCCGGGTGTTGTCGCACCAGATTCTTCCACGTATCAGGTTTCTGGCTTTGGTGACGCTTCCGCTTATAACGTCAATGGTCAACGTGGTTCCAGCAACAACATCAGCGTTGACGGATCACGCGTTATTGATATTGGTTGTAACTGCGGCAGTATCGTCAGTCTCAATAATGATATGGTGCAGGAAGTCACCATTCAGTCCAGCAATTTCGCAGCCGAACACGGCAACAGCGGCGTTCAGATCAGCGGGACAACCAAAGCTGGTGGACGTGATTTTCACGGATCGGCTTATTCCTATGTACGCCACGAATCGCTGGCGGCGAATGATCGGTACCGTAATTACATTAAGGCGCAAGACCCCAAATCGTTAGCCGCAGCCAAGCCGCTCGGTCGCTTTTACTATCCGGGGTTCACCATTGGCGGCCCGGTGACCTTACCTAAAAAAGTTTTCGGGCCATTGGGCGGCTTCAATGAAAACAGAGACAAACTCTTCTTCTTTGCCGGGTTTGAAATACAGCGGCAAACCTTTGGTGCGCCTCCCAAACAATCCAATGTGCCAACCCTGAAAATGCGGAATGGCGATTTCAGTGAACTCCTGCCAGGACAACAAGTGCGAATTCCGGCAGGATTTGGCGCGTTGTCTGGAACGAATGCACCTAACAACAATTTGGCTCCTTACATGAACCCGATTGGGAAAGTTTTAATGAGCCTTTATCCCACCCCAAATTCCAATCTACCGGGTTCAAACTATATTTCGGTCGCCACACAAACACAGCATCGTGTGGATTTCAAAACGCGTATTGATTACAAATTCAGCGATAACACCAACATGTATGTTCGTGTGACGCGCGAAACACAGAACGAAGTGAACCCTTACGGAATCTGGTGGGGGCCGTCCACTTTTGAGTTGCCATCAGCAAACGAACAAAAAGACCTGGGTCGTTCAGTTGCGGTTGGTTTGACGAAAGTTTTCAGCCCGACGATGACGAACGAGTTCGTTTTCAGCGGCAGTAAGCTGAAATTGGATAACCAATATCAGAACCCTGATAAGGTCAAACTCTCGACGCTCGGAATTGAAAACATCTGGCGGCTGCCATTCGACAATACGCGTTTTGGCAAACAAAGCCCCTATGTTTCCTTGTCCCTGATCAGTTGGGCACAAGGCCAACTCTGGTCGCCCGGTACAAATCCGATCTTTGCCTACAACGACAGTTTCTCCGTCGCCGACAACCTCTCGAAAGTCGTCGGAAGCCATACCTTAAAGTTTGGTGCGGTTGTCGAACAAGGCAACAAGAAGCAAAACTTCCAGGGTGATCCTGACTCACAAGGTGTGATCGGATTCAACAACTGGAACGGCAATGGAACGGGTTACGATTGGGGCGATCTGTACGTCGGACAATTAACCGATGTCCAGCAAAGCGTGCAGCCGCCTATCGGAAACTATCGTTTCTATAACTATGAATTCTATGCACAGGATTCCTGGAAGGTGAAGTCCAATTTCACATTGGAATACGGAGTTCGCCTTTCCCACATGAGCATCAACAAAGAACGCAAAGGCTTTGATATTTTATTCAGCCCAAGCGCATATAAAGCAGGTGCAGGATACTACATCGGCGGCGATCCGCTTCGTCCGAACGGCGTCCTGTCAGCAGCACGCGGTGAAATCCCCAAAGGAACCATCGAGCCACCGGCAATCCTGCCTGGCCCTCGCCTGAACTTTGCGTGGGATGTGTTCTCAAATCAACGCCTCGTTCTGCGCGGCGGCGCGGGAATGTTCTACAACCGCGTGATGGGCAACTTCCAATACGATACGACCCTTCGTTCCCCAACCAATGGAAACGTAGCAGCAAGTATCGGGCCTGGCACAACCATCCCCGGAACAACCTATACGTTTAATGATCTGGGTGGATTGACACTCAGCAACATGGGAATCGTGACATTGCCGAATGGAACCAAAGTTCCGGTTGATCCACTGCGATTAGCAAGTGGCGGTGGCAACATCATTTCCCCTGATCCCAAATCGAATAAGTTCCCAACCACATACACAACCAGCTTTAGCGTAGCAACGCGGTTGCCGTTCTCGTCTGTGCTGGAAACAGCGTATGTGGGAACCTTTGGACGCCATTTACCGGCACGTCTCCCAATCAATACGATTCCGCTCGGAGCCTTGTTGAAGGGGAATGTCACGGGCGATCCGGGCAGTGCGATCACTTCGCTCCAGAATCCAAATTGCGATCCTGGTGCAGTTGACGCAAACGACAACGTTGTCCGACGTGGGAACTGCGTCATTGTTACTACCCCCGGAGTCAAAGCCGATCTCTCAAACCCATTAGTGAGACAAGCTTTGGATGGTGGCGTCATCAACCGCTTCCGGCCTTTCCCAGACATGGGCTATATTCGCTACAACCAGTACACAGCGACATCTAATTATCATTCCTTGCAGATGACCTTAAGCCGTCAAACAGGCAAGAACCTTCAATACTTTGCGACCTATACCTTCTCGAAGGTGTTAGGGACACGAAGCGGTGAGTATGATGATTTAGATCCGCTGGATGCACGTGGTCGAAGCTATGGCGTGTTGAATTATGACCGCACGCATATCTTCAACTTGTCATACAACTACAATCTGCCGAATCTGTCGCCCATCGAAAATGGCTTTGCCAAAGGCTTATTGAATGGCTGGCAGATGTCCGGTATCACCACGTTCTCAAGTGGTACGCCGGTCAATATTCGGTTCACAGGTGATGTGGCAAATCTATCGCTGGCCGCCTTCGGGTCAGACGCATTTGCCTCGGCGGGTTACGCGGCGGGTTCGATTGCGCCGCTTTACAGCAAGAACCCGAATCTGAGCGGTAAAAACGTAGGCGAAAAGGTACTTGATATTAGTGCCATCAGCATTCCAGCTTTTGGTTCGTCAGGTGCCACAATTTCGCCCTACTACTTCCGCACGCCAAGTCGGTCGAACTGGGATATTTCGCTCTTTAAGAACTTCAAGTTCAAAGAGACGAGAAACATTCAGTTCCGTGCTGGTTTCTTCAATATCTTCAACCAGGCTTTTGCGAAGAATATTGATAATCAAAACGCAAGCAACAGCGACATCAATTTGACGTTGCAGACAGTTTGCGTACGGACACCAGTAAACCAACGGATCGTGCTGGCGGATGGGACGAAAGTGAATTACACCCAGACGTTCGCCAATGGCGCGGGAGGAACAAACCAAAACGCCTGTGATCCAAGTAAGGGATTCACCTTTACATCAGACACAGTCAACAATTTCGGGAAGATCACCAACAAGCGTGGTCAACGCGTAATTGAGTTAGCACTGAAGTTTACGTTCTAGTTCACTGGAACAACTCAGTTTCTCTATCTGGTGCGAGGGAGAGGCTTCTCCTTCGCACCAAATTTATTTACAGAGGTTTTTGTTTGGCGTTTCTGAATAAGGTAAAATCCGGGTTTCAGATATGATCCAAATACTTCTTGCCCTGATATTCACTACAGCCTTGTTTCAGGACCCGGCAATCGTCCGGCAATCGGAAGCCCATTTCGCACGGGGCGTCGAGATGCAGCAAAAAGGCGATTTGCAAGGCGCGCGCGATGCTTACGAGGCAGCATTGAAGCTTATTCCGCAACGCATTGATGCATTGACGAATCTGGGTGTCATTTATGCGCGGCTCGGCAATTACGAACAGGCTGTCAAGAATTACAAGGCGGCATTGGCATTGGATAGCAGTGAACAAAATATCCGTCTGAATTTAGGAATTGCCTATTTCCAGATGGATCGCTTCGATTTAGCAGAAACCGAGTTATCGCGAGTGGCACAGTCGCAACCCAATAATATGCAGGCCAAACTCCTGCTTGGCACCTGCCTGTTTTCGCTTGGCAAGATGAAAGACGCCATCACGATACTGGAACCGGTCTATGCTTCTTTCCCAAAGGACATTTCGGTCGCGTACATTCTGGCAAATTCCTATCTGCACAACGAACAAATCGAACAGGGGCAGCAATTGGTAGACACCGTTTTCAAAAGTCTCAATTCCGCCGAATCGCATTTGATAATCGGAACGCTGTACACCATGCGGCGCGAATTGCAGCCAGCCGTTGATGAGCTTCTGCAGGCAACTGTTTTGAATCCGAAATTGCCCACCGCACATTCTCAATTGGGTGTCGTTTACCTGATGTCAGGTAATCGGGAATTGGCGGTCAAGGCGTTTCAGGCAGAGCTGACAATTAACCCAAATGATTTCATCGCTAACACACGATTGGGCTGGATTTACCGGGAAGATGGAAAGTTGGAGGAAGGAGAAAAGCTGCTCAAACGCGCATTAGAACTCCGCCCCAATGATCCTGGCCCGATGTTTCAACTGGCGCAGTTGGTCAATGCCCAGGGCAAGCCGGAGGAGGCCGTGACATTGCTGGAAGGTGTCATCAAACAACTCCCCAACTACAGCCCGGCGCATGTTTTGTTGGCACGGATTTATTTCAAACTCAAACGCAATGATGATGCGCGCCGTGAACAGGCCATCATTGAAAAGCTCAGAATTGAAGAACAGCAGAAGCAACCGACAGTAGAATCGCAAAAGCTCAGCGATCCAAAAAATCGAGCGATTAAAGACCCGCTGCTAAAACAACCAGAGCGGTGAAACACGCAATTAAACCTGAATGCCACGCCATCGGATTCTAAAATTCTCACTTCTCAGCATTGCTGCTATGTTGGCAGTTGGCCTAACATTTTCACAGTCACAAAAACGGATGTGGACGCCGAATAAAATCCCAGCGAACGCACAATTTGTGGGGCAGCAGGCTTGTGCTGAATGCCATGGCGACAAGATAAAAACGCACGCAAAGACGTTGATGGGACGAGCGCTCGAAACCGTGGCAGAATCGGAGATTCTGCGTAAACATCCCAAACTATCTTTTCGCACAGGGCCTTATTCCTATGAAATTTTGCGCCAGGGCGCCCAAAGCATTTACCGGGTGACGGATGGGAAGGAAACAATTTCCCTTCCCGTGCTGTATGCCTTTGGGCTTGGATTTGCGGGGCAAACATACGTTTTACAAGGAGAAGCGGGGCTTTATGAAAGCCGCCTGAGTTTTTACAATGACACGCATGGATTGGATACCACAATTGGCCAATCCACAGATGTTCCGACCTCTTTGGCAGATGCAGTAGGCCGATTAATGTCCAAAGACGAAACGCTGCAATGTTTCAGTTGCCACACGACAGGTGCAGTCAAGGGCGGAAAGCTGGAGCACAATGGATTGGTTCCCGGCATTGGCTGTGAGGCGTGCCACGGCCCTGGTGCTGAGCATGTTGCCCTGGGAAAACAAGGTGAACCGAACGCACATAAAATTTTCAATCCCGGCAAGTTGAGTGGGGACGAGCTAAGCCAGGAATACTGCGCTGCCTGTCATCGCAGTGTTGAGGATGTCACCGCCCTGCCACGGATGGGCGGACTCAATAACGTTCGGTTTCAGCCCTATCGTATTTTCAATAGCAAATGCTACTCCGATGATCGCCGCATCAGTTGTATCGCCTGCCACGATGTTCATCAACCAATGAAAGAGGATGCTGCTTTCTATGACAACAAATGCACGGCCTGTCACAACACAAAACAATCGCCAGAGTCAGTCTCGCGTTTGTGTAAAGTCGCGACGGAAAAATGCACTTCATGTCATATGCCGAAAGTGCCGATTCAGGGCGCGCACTTCAAATTTACCGATCATCGAATTCGCATCGCAAAACCTGGGGAACCATACCCATTCTAGTTTCTATATGCCCACGAAATTCAACTTTCATCGCACTTTTCCCACGCTGGTTATCGGCCTGATTATCCTTGGCATTTCCGTAACGGCACAAACCAAACGCCCCACAGCGCCGCAACGTGCTCCGGTCGTGAACCAGCAACAATTCGATCAATATTCGACACAGGCAAATCAGGCACGCGAAGCAGGCAAGCTGGACGACGCAATTGAACTTTACCAGAAAGCGATTTCCCTGAAACCAAAATGGAACGAGGGCTGGTGGTATCTGGCCACATTGCTTTACGAAAAAGATCAGTATGCCGATGCGGCCAAAGCCTTCAACAACTCCGCTGCCTTAAATCCCAAAGTTGGTGCGCCGATTGTGATGTTGGGGCTGTGCGAATTTCGGATCGGCGAATATGACAACGCATTGGCTCATTTGATTCAGGGCCGCAAAATCGGGATTGGTGAAAATGCTGAATTAGCCAAGGTCATGTTTTTTCACGAAGCGATGTTGCTGGTGCTGAAGGGCGAATTTGAGCAAGCCGAACGCATTCTCAATAAACTCAGCTACGATAATGTTAGTCACGAGCAAATTTTCATTGCGCATGGATTGGCTGTCTTGCGAATGCCCATGCTGCCGCAACAAATCGGCCCCACGCATAAAGACCGAGAGATGATTCGACGCGCGGGCTATGCCAATCACCTGATTGCGCAACTCAATGCCAGCGATGGGCAGGCAGAATATGAAAAACTGGCTGCGGATTATGCCAAAGTGCCTGCGGTGCAATATGCCTACGGGCGATACCTGCTCTACACGCAACGCGACGACGAAGCAGCAACGCAAGCCTTTCAGCGAGAATTAGAAAACTCCCCCAAACATGCACTTGCACGGTTGCAGATTGCCTACATCAAGCTGAAGAACAAGGAACCCGAAAATGGAATAAAGCTGGCTGAAGAAGCAGTCCAATTAAATCCTCGTCTGTTGCTGGGGCATTACATTCTGGGGCGGATTTTGCTGGATGCAGGTGAAACGCCGCGCGCAATTGAAGAACTGGAAATATCACAACGCATGGCTCCCGATGAACCCAAAATCTACTTCGCGCTTTCTCGTGCCTACACCAAAGTCGGACGCAAAGCCGAGGCTGACCGTGCGCGTCAAACCTTCACCCGATTGAACGCCGCAGCCGAAGCAGCAGCAGCTCAGGGTCAGGTCAAAGGCGAAGCCATTGATGAAAGCGCGGAAAAGAAATCGCCAACACCAAAACCTTAAATTCTCGCCCTAAAAAATAATCGTTTATCCGTTGGAAGATGGTGGTAGGCCATCCACAATCAGCGATATAGTGCAGCAGCAAAGATTCTTAAGCGCAATATGATTCAGCGCTCAAAATTGTCGCAGAAAGGCCAAACGGCATCATGAAAATTCTGATCATCGGCGGGGGCATTGGTGGGATGACAGCAGCCATCAGCCTGCATCAAGCAGGTTTTGAGGTCGAAGTATTTGAATCGGTGCCGACCCTTAAGCCGCTTGGCGTCGGGATAAATTTGTTGCCCCATTCGGTACGGGTTTTGACCAACCTGGGATTGCAGGATCGTTTGTCAGAAACGGCGGTTGCAACCCGCGAACTGGTCTATTTCAATAAATTCGGTCAGCGTTTTTGGGATGAGCCGCGCGGAATGTTTGCGGGCTATCGCTGGCCACAGTTCTCGATTCATCGCGGCGAATTACAAATGCTGCTTTTTCGCGCCGCACAAGAAAACATAGGCCAAAACCGCATTCACACAGGCCATCATCTGCATTCGTTTGTGGAGCAGGATAACCAGGTTTATGCGAAATTCGTGGACAAAGACAGTGGCGAAATCCTGACCGAAGTAAAGGGCGATCTCCTGATCGGAGCGGATGGAATCCATTCTGTCGTGCGACAGCATTTTTATCCCAACGAAGGGCCGCCGAAATTTTCCGGCAATGTTCTCTATCGCGGCGTCACGAAGATGAAATCATTTCTCACGGGCAGTTCAATGGCGATGATTGGGTATGCAGACAAGAAAATGGTCGTCTATCCGATTCATCAGACTTTGGACGAAGACGGCAAGCAGCTCATCAACTGGGTCGGCGACATTAAGGCCGAAGATGTGCAGTTTTCGATACGTGATTGGAATCGGCAGGCCGACAAACAAAAGCTCCTGCCACAATTTGAAAGCTGGCGGTTTGATTGGCTTGATGTTTACAAACTGATTGAGGGCGCGGCAAACATCTATGAATTTCCCATGTCAGACCGCGATCCGCTGGAACGCTGGTCATTCGGCAGGATCACGCTTCTCGGCGACGCAGCGCATCCGATGTATCCCATTGGTTCCAACGGCGCTTCCCAAGCGATTCTGGATGTTGATGCGCTGACCGAATCGCTGCAATCCCATCCCGATCCCGTCGCCGCATTACAACAGTACGAAAGTATACGGCTGCCCGCGACAGCCAAAGTCGTCTTACAAAACCGCCAGCAAGGGCCGGATCACATCATGCAAGTGATGGAAGAACGCGCGCCAAACGGCTTCTCAAACCCATATGAGGTAATGAGCTTTGCCGAGATGGACGCGATGATGAGTCAATATCGGCGCATCGCAGGCTTTGATCGAGATACGCTCAACCAAAAAGCCTGAGCAACCGCTGCTTTAGCCTTTACTCAAGCCGCCCGTCAAACTTAGCACGATGGATTCAAAAACAACAGAATTCCCAAACACACTCTCAGAAAAAGCCAGCACAGAGGGAAAGCGCCTTTCTGTCTGAAACGCATACGCACGGCCTGCGGCAAACAAAAACTGTGCCGTGTAACCGTTCGAGATTCGATGGTGTCTGATCGGGTAGAAGGCAAAAGTTGCTTTCTGAGGGGTAGGAAAAAGCTTTACAAGGAGTACACTATGAAAAAATTCGGGAAACTAAAATTGGTGGCACTTTCAACTGCACTGGTGGCGTGTTTGGCGTTACCGTTTGCTTACGCACAAAGCAAAGGCGGACGCGGTGGGCACGGTGGAAAACAGCGTGGCGGATGGCATCACGGACGACACGGTGAGATGGGCTTTCGCAATCTGAATTTGACGGATGCCCAAAAAACTCAGATGAAACAGCTGCGAGACAGCTACCAGGAACGTACCCAAACGCTTCACACCGAACTACGCACCAAAATGCAGGAATTGCGTCAGGCCCAACAGGGCGGCGGATTTAATGAGGCACTGGCAGCACAAAAATTGGCTGAAACGGCTCCCTTACGTGCCAAGCTGATGGCTGAGCGATTTAAGTTGCGGCAGGATTCAATGGCCGTGCTGACGCCAGAACAAAAAACACAGCTTGAACAGCAACGTGAACAGTTCAAAGCCAAGCGCGAACAGTTCAAGGCCAAACGGGCTGAGAAACAAAATCAGGTTCAGTAATTGACACGCGAGTAACTGCGGCGGGCCGAGGCTTTGGCAGAAAGCCCGCCTTTCTTCTCAGGAGTTCCTCTGACAGAACAATTGGATCAGGTGTCGGACATCGAACTTGCCTCGTCTGCCAAACAAGGCGATGAGGCAGCGTTTGCTGAAATTGTTCGTCGCTACAGTCCACGCGTCTTTCAGGTTGCCAGTCGGTTTTTCCGCGAACGGGCAACGGTTGAAGATGCCGCGCAGGAAGTTTTTTTACAAGCCTATACCCATTTGGCCGATTTTGCAGGTCGCGGTTCGCTGGAAGGCTGGCTGACACGCATTGCTACCACCACTTGTCTGAATTTAGTCCGAAATGTCCAGCGACGACCGGAAGGTAAACTGGCCACGCTTTCAGCGGATTCGGCGGATGATTTATCAAACGAGGAAGCGAACTGGCTGGATCATCAGTTGGCGGATGTCGCTGCGGCGCGTCATCGTTCCGCCGAAGAAAGTCTCGTTGCGGCAGACCTGACAGATCGCGTGTTGGCCAAACTTTCGCCTGATGATCGCCTGGTCTTGCTGATGGTAGACGGCGAAGAAATGCCCGTGAAAGAAGTGGCCGAAACTACGGGCTGGTCAGAATCAAAGGTCAAAGTACAAGCATTTCGCGCCCGTCGTCGGATGCGAGAAGCGATTGAAACCCTCTTGACCGGCAGACGAAAAAAATCACCCGATGAAAGTGAGAGTAAGAAATGAGCGACAACCACATCCTTCATCTACTGGATGAACGCCCTCTGTCGAGCTTAACCGCAACAGAGTTGGGGCAGATCACTGCCCACAACGCCAATTGCGATACCTGTTCATCAGCGTATGAAGCCGCGCAAATTGCTTTCGCCTTGTTGCAGGAACGAAGTGCGGTGAGCGTCGAGCCTTCGCCATTTTTCCAGACTCGTGTGATGGCGGCAATCAGAGAGAAAAACCAGGAGAAAGAGGCAGACGGCATCTTGAAATTCTGGCAGGCAGCCAAGGCATTGCTGACCTCAATGGCTGCGGTGGTTGTTTTGCTGACGACACTCACAATTTATACAGCGAACACATCATCCACCGAAGTATCTGAATCTTCCCTCAGTTTTAATAGTGACCCAGCGGAGGCGGTTATTTATGGGCGAGCGAACTTTGACGAAGTGGAGATCACGAATAGCGATGCGTTAAGTGACATTTACGGAATTGATCTGGAGGACAGTGATGGAAAGTAAAACACAAAATAAATGGCAAATCAGGGGCGCTGTTTTGTTGATCTTTTTGCTGGGTTTTTTAGCGGGTGCGCTGACGTTGACGATCTATCACAGCAAACGTCCTCCGGTATTCAGTGAGGTGCGACGAGAACGATTTGAGCGAATGGTCAATCAGCTTCAGTTAACATCGGGGCAACGGACACAGGTCAATCAGATTATGAATGAAATGCGCCAGAAATTCGTGGACTATCGCCGCCAATCGGCCCCACGCGTTCAGGAAATTCGCCAACAGACCGACGAGCAATTGCAGAAAGTGCTCACCCCCGAACAATGGCAACAGTGGCAACAAATGACCCGCGAATCGCGGCAACGTCGACCATAATTCTTCCCAATTGTTTGGTTTGTCTGGCCAGGCTTAATGCGAATGCAGTTTGGCGGGGACCGAATCCAACTTGAAGGTCAGCGAGTGTATTTTTCTGACCTGATAATTTGCCGCTGATTCCTTAATTTCCAATGACTGATTGATCGCGACATTGCGGAAGGTTTGCACTTGATTGCTGACAGGCCATCGCACTTCCAGAGAATCTACCTTCGTCGCCTTGCCCAGGCCAATGTGTTGCGTCAGCGAAGAGTCTCCAAAAGAACCGCCGCTGGAAACTTCTTTGTACCGGGTGGCTTTCGTTCCATTCGGCATTATCAGCGTCAACTTAATCTTCGTGCCAATCGCCGCGCGATTAGTTTTCTCTCCCACCAGCCTCAGGGACAGCCAATGATTTCCGTTCTTCTGATTTGGATTGGCAAACAGTGCTTTGTTGTATTTGTCGCCCGGAATAAAACCGCCGACATTCACATATAAATCCTGGTCGCCGTCATTGTCTACATCGCCAAAAGCGACGCCATGTCCTTTTTGCAAATGGCCCGTCGCAGTCGAAGCGGTCACATCTGCGAACCGCTTCCCGTCGCGATTGCGAAACATGAAGTTCGGCATCAGTGCGGTGTACGACGGTGCGCCTGTTCCCAAATAAAAG
The DNA here is from genome assembly GCA_018268995.1 of Acidobacteriota bacterium. Classification (GTDB taxonomy): domain Bacteria; phylum Acidobacteriota; class Blastocatellia; order RBC074; family RBC074; genus JAFDVL01. Next base: position 94,130 of record JAFDVL010000041.1, read on the forward strand.
TCAGTGAATCCATCGTTATCCAAGTCTCCGAAATTCGCGCCCATTGTTGGCACGACGCGGTTCAAGCCGACTTTGGAGGTGACATCTTCAAACCCGCCTTTTTGATTATTGCGATACAGCTTCATGGTTTCAGCCTGTGGCGGCAAGCCTAAATATCCGCGCGCCACTTCCGTCACTGAAGGCACAAAGCTGGCGACGAATAAATCCAGCCAGCCGTCGTTGTCATAATCAAAAAACCACGTCGGGAAACTCATAATCGGCAAATTGACGCCTAACGTTTTTGCGATCTCTGAAAAGTGCCCGTTGCCATCGTTGTGGTACAGGAAATTTTCGCTGCCATAGTTCGACACATACAAATCCGCGTTGCCATCGTTGTCATAATCGCCCCAGGTCGCGCCTTTTGTGAATTCCCTACGGTTGACTCCGGCTTTGTCAGAAACATTAGTAAATGTTCCGTTGCCATTGTTGCGAAAGAGCTGGCTGGGCGTTTCTTCGTGCCCGATAAACACATCCAACCAGCCGTCATTATCAAAATCCGCCCAGGCAGCGGAATGCGTGCGATGTTTGTCACTCAGCAAGCCGCTCGCTTCCGTCACATCGGTGAACGTGCCATCGCCATTGTTCTTCAGCAAGGAATTTCGCATCGCGAATTCCCAACCGCCGCGCATCACAAAAATGTCCAGCCAGCCGTCATTGTTGTAATCTGTCTGCACACAATTGATGCCGCCCAGTTGGTTAGAAAGATTGGCTTTGGCCGTCCAATCTGCAAAGGTTCCATCGCCATTGTTGTGGAAGTATTGAAGCGGCTCACAAGCATCTACGCTGGAAATCACGATGTCTAAATTTCCATCGTTGTCGAAGTCATCCAGAATCGAACCGCCTGCACCACGAACCGGATCAACGTGCAAACCGGACGCAATGTCGGGGAACTTCGGCAACCGATCTGCAACCGGAGTAATCGGCATCGGGATCAGCCATTCGCGCTTGATGCTGCGTGGATATTGCCCCAGTGTCATCGCCGCCAGATTCAACAGCCAGCGTACTTCCAGATTGTCAGGCTTTTGGGCAAGGTGTTTTTGAAAATATTCGATGGCCCCCGAAGCGCCCTCTTTCAGCTTGTGCTGCCCCGCCGAACTGAGCGGGAACAGGCACATTTCGGCATTGTGGTTGTTGACACAATTGTCCAGTTCGCCACGTCGCAAATATGAAATGCCTAAGATTTCTTCGAGGTAGATTTTATCTTCGGAATATTCCGGCTGTTCGCGTAAGACCTGCTGCAACGATTGATACGCCGCTTCAAAATGCGTGATCGCTTTATTCATATTCCCGCGATAGGAATACAACTGACCAAGTTCATTGTGCAGGCGCACGATTTCAGCGAGGTAGCGGCGTTTGTCCAGCGCCTTTTCGAGAGATTGCAAATAGCTTTCGGCGGATTGAAACGCATCCGTTTCCGCCGCCTGTTTAGCAGCACAAATCGCAGCCAGATCCATTGCATTCGGCATTTTCAAAGCGCGGGTGGTCTCAATCCGCCCGGAAACTTCCAGGACGATTTGATAATCGCCAGTGCCTGCGATGCGACGATTCCAACTCTGATCATTTGGAGTTTGTGTTTGGGAGGAAGAGCCGTAGGGAACAGAAAAAAGCAAAAGCAAAAAAAGCGCAGAAGACACAAATGGTTTTGCCCACCTGTTTTTTATGTCTCCCGCGCTTTTTGTGGTGCGTTTGCTTGGCAACATCGAAAGAGGTTACGGCACAATCGTAAACTTCGTTGTCCGGCTGGCGCTGCCTTTATCCGTTCGTACAGCAACACGCATGTCATAATCCCCCGGTGCCAACGATTCCAAAGGCAGATTGCCGACATACGGAAGCTTGCCGGATTCATTGGGCGCAGGCAGTTTCAGTGGGACTGATGCAATCACTTTCCCGCCTTGCGAAAGCTCCACGGTCAGCGCGGGGGCGAAAGTAGACCCCTTGGCCGGGTACACGGTGAAGAAAAAGCCGAGTTGTTTTGCTGCCTTGCTAATAGGCTCGCCCAAATTGGGATAGAGCAAAACATCGCCAAATAAAAATGGGCTATCCAGTTTCTGATCCTTGGCCAACTGCTCGCCACGCTTCACAAGGGTAATGCTGCTCAAACGCAACTTGTTTTCATTCGCATCAGGCACGTCTATTGTGGCCTTGCGAATGCTGATTTTATTGGTCGGCAAATCATAGGCCGCCACTTCAATGTCAAAATGGCCGGGGGGCAAATCTTCTTCGCGGTAAAAAAGGATCAAGCCATTTTTCATTTTGGGCAACTGATCCAGCGGGCCGTCCAACGTGTAATGCGTACTGATTTTTCGCACGACCTGTTTGTTCTCATCTTTGACCAGGACAACGACACTGAAATCAGATCCGTAGGTCTTTTTAACTTTATCTTCTATGAACGAAAACGCATTTGCTGGCATTTCGACTGAGAAAGTCGTCCGACCAAGATGTGCAACTTCAGGGAAATTAAAACTGGCGGTCTTAATCGGAATCGAATTATCGCCGCGCCCCGCAGACAAAGCGGCCAGCGCGGGGGTTTCGTAATACAGCACAGGCGTTCCGCTGCCGACATTTACGGCGTAATAGCCTTTGCGCGATTGCAGGTCAGCACCACCGCGATTGAGCTTCACATTGATAGTGCGAAACTTGCCATCGAAATTCTGATTCGTTGGCACATAGGTCATCATGTAATACGTGTTCAGATCTTCATCCACCTGCTTCAGCCGGGGCGCGATATTGTTCGTATCCCCGATAAATTGCCCGCCCGTTTCCTGCGCCAATTGCATCAACCCATTTTGCGGATTCAAATTGATCAGGTCTTCGTTGCGCTCTAATCCCGTGGTCAAGGGGCCGGAAGTTCTCATAGCACTATCCAGATTATCCATTCGCATCCGTGAACGATTATTGATTTCATCGCGGGAGGCAGCTGTCGTGCTTTCTGCACGCAGCCCGGCGGAATCAATCGTGTAGACGCTGACATTCGCTCGGTTAGCATTATTGATGACTGAACGAAATTGCTGACGCACGTTGGGCGGAATCACAGCTCCTTCCGAAAAAAACATCACGGCCTTGCGTCCCGGCAGACGTTGCATCGAACTAATGACCGCCATTAAGCCATTCACTGTTGCATAGCCCTGCTGATCGCGCTGCAACACATCGAAGGTTTCTTTGGTGCGGAGTTCCATTTGCTGGAATTGCAAATCCACCGATGCTGCACCAGCGGCAGAACCGGCTGAAGCGGCTGCCGCGCCACCACCCGAAGCCGCCTGAATTGCGCCCGCCACCGCAGCACTTGTCTGATTCATCATTTGGGCCTTGTCAGCAGTAACAATCCCACCAGGCTGATCGAAGGTCGAAGAGGCCATGATGCCCGCACGATCAATCGCCTTGCGTATCAAGGCCGTTTGAGTGGTGTAATTTTGCAAGGTGCTCAGCCCCAGGTTGATCGAGAAAACCCCCATGTAACTTTCCTGCTGTTCGGCCTGTCCCAGATAGCTCATCGCAGCGGTGTGCGCCCGTTTGCGCGCATCCGTATTCAGCCGATCAAAGACCAAAGCCACTGCACTGATGCCCGTTTCGACATCGCGTGATTTTGTAGGGATCGGCTTGATCGGACTTGTACCGGTCGGTGTTACGGGAAGAGGTTCTTCAGTTTTCGTTGAAGAAGATGCGCTTTTCGTGATGAGACGAAAAGATTCGATTTGCTGCTTGACGCCATCTTCATAGACCTCAAAATCGCTGGCCTTTAAATCTCGAATCGGCTTGCCCTTTTTATCTTTGACAACAATATCCAGCGGAACTTCAGATGTCCCGATAGTCAATTTTTGTTCGCGTTCGGTGGATTGCGATTGTCCGAAAATTACTATCGTCAAGACAGTCATAACGACAACTGCCAAAAATACTACTTTTCGCATTGGAACCCTCACTCGGTTAACAGATTGGACGAATAACGCATATCATTATCGCGTACTTCATCAAAAAATCAAAAATAGATCGGCGATAGAGAAGCACCTTTTTATTTACCGAATTGATTGTTTTCAGTGAATCTTTCTGCGGTTGAAACACCTTCCTCAAAGGCCATCGCATCATGATTCACATTCAAAGTTCGTGATTCCCGCTAATGGATCGGAATCCACAGAAGTTTGTGGATATTTACAACACAACCAAAGCAGATTTTCAAAAAAACACTCAACGAATTTACCGATCCGGCAAAAACAATTCGCACCTGAAAGTGATGGTGCTGAAATAGTCCAAGGGAAAATAACAAAAGGTCATATCAAACTACTGTCAGCAAATACCGCAGAAAGAGGAGGTATAAGCCCCAGGAGATTATTGGATGCACAGGAAATTGCTGCTGCAACCAATAACCAATCATAAAAAGTACGACGAGAATAACCAGCCATACCAGCGCACAAAGTCTTGATCCCCACACGAGAATCCCATGTGGCGTTTCTGTTAAGAGTGAAGGGTCAATATCTACTTTGCCTTGAAGTATAAATTTTGCCAGCGACTCATGATTGCTTTTTCTGATGGCTGCGTCATGTCGCCCTTTGAAAAATCGCTTTTCTTGCTCGTACTTATTGGCAGCATTATCAATGAAACCGTCGAAGCCGCCGCTGCCAATATCGTTCCATCTCTTCTTGTCAAAAAACTTGGGGAAGATGGCCACAACCCAATCTGCGGACGCCAGATCATTTCTGAGTTTTTCGGTCCGTTCTTCTCTGTCAATAATCTGATCCCAGGGATACCCACTGGGAACCACGCTTCCCGCAAAACTGACGTTGTGGAATCTCAGCGATTTACATCTTTCCAGCGCACTAGCTGCCAGATAAGTACCATTACTATGGCCGATAAAGCTGACTTTAGTCTTTGAGTCAGGGTATTCAGCAATATACTCAGTGTACTTATCAATAAACCAACGGACATGTACTTGGCGAGACTTTAACAAAAGAAAACCAATAATTGGGAAGTATCCATACCTCGCGGTTACCACGATTGGTTTGTCTAACTTTAATTCTTGAGCTTTACTGTCGAGGATTTGTCGGATAGCGGCTGTCCAACCGCCAAAATCACGAATGCCATGCATGATGAAAACGATATGGGCCATTCTCGGATTGAGCTGAACACAATCATAGCGTCTTTTTAGCGCCGCAATGGAATGTAATAAGGCTTCATTAAATTTTTCCCGATTTTGCTCGCCAATCTGCGGGTCGCTGAGCCGTAGGAGCGTCGAATGATTGGCCCCCTGGATAGGGATAATAATAAAGTTTTTATGCGTTTCCAGGTCTTTATTATCATCTTTTGCTACAAATTCATCCTCTGTGCCTAATAACTGTATCACTGGGGCAAGTTGATCAGAATATTCCCTCGCCAAGTTCACCCATTGAATGCGAAGGTCAGCAACAAATGGGGAACCGCGCTCTATCTCTTTCAAGAACTTCTCCACGGGGAAAAGGCGCATCAGCAGCAGGAGCAGTCGTGATAACAAAAATCTAAACCAGTTCATGTGCTTGGGCTTTATCTCTAGCGACCAACCGCGATTCATCCCCGCGATCAAAATAATTCGATCAACTCGTCGCACCCAGTCATGGTTAGGTGTTTTACGCTCGTACGCTGGGCGATCTTCAGTGCTCCCCCACCCCCAGACATAGGCTTTTCTAACGAGAAGCGCGCCACTACTGTAACCGATTAAAATTATCTTCCTATAGGGAGTGCCGTCATCAGCTTTCTTTTTGTCAGCACTACGGATTAGCTCTTCAATGTCTCCTGCAATTTCAAAGGGCGAGGTATTCTTGAACCTATCTAAATTGTATCGAGGTTTCAATATATCAGCATCCTTCAGCTTTATTTTGATTTCCCTTTCAATGCTTGCCAGTTTTCTAGCGTTACTCTTATAGCCATGAACGAGGACGACTAATTCTCGTGATTCTCCATTTTTGTCGATTGCATGAGTTTTTTTTGGCATGTTCCACCTCGATAATTTTGACAAAGCGAAATCTTGAATGCACTTCAATGTGGGCCTTACTCCCAAAGGGACAGCACCAACCGATGAGTGTCATAGTCAACCAACTTCTAAGCTGGTTCGAATTGAATTGATGAAGTGCTCGCGCCGTCGAAGCCACCAGTTGCCTGAGTAAATCGCTGGCTGACTGCGTGCTGTTATCGTGCAGGACAGGCGAAAGTGTACGCCTGATGTAACAGCGAGGCAAGCGTTAGCCGGACATTGATTCTTGTGGTTATTCTTTGCACTGAGGTAACATGACTGCGTCATCAACCCAAGCAACGCTATGAAGTATTCTCGCTATTTTGCATTCCTCACCATAGTTACCTTCGCAACGCTGCTGCCAAGCTGTTCTTTGCCTGCGACATCTTCAGCACCAGCAGAGAATGCGCGGACTCCGCTTTCTGTGTCACTCGATACTTATTTGCTGGCAGAGTATGCACCTGCCGATGGTTTTGATTTCGCGTTTGGCGATCCAGATGGCAAAGGTGATTACACCGACAAAGCCACGGGCAAGCGATTCAGCGGATGGTACATTGCCACGAAATTCGCGGAGCAATACAGCCTTGGCATTCACCCTGGCGAAGACTGGAATGGCAGTGGCGGCAAAAACACGGACCTGGGGCAACCAGTTTATGCAGTGGCGAATGGCCGCGTCGTCTTTGCCGAAAGCTGTGGCAAGCCGTGGGGCAACGTCATCGTCATCGAACACGTTTTTTACGAAAACCACGAGAAGAAAAAGATTCGCTCGGTCTATGCGCATCTGTTGGAAATCAAAGTTCGGGCGGGCGATGAAGTGAAACGACGGCAGGTCATTGCCGCTATCGGACAAGACCCTGACAAAACCTACGATGCACATTTGCATCTGGAATTGCGCTGGGACGAGACGCTGACCCCGAATTACTGGCCGTCCAGCAATGGCAAAGATCAGGCGTGGGTGCGCGAGTATTACGCCGAACCCTCCAGCTTTATTTCTGCGCATCGCAAATTATTTGTGCCACAAACCGAAGAAACGCTGGTCTTGGTGGATCAGGATAGCTACAAAATGCGCCTGTACCAGCAAGGCAAAAAACAGGGCGAATATGATGTCAGCTTTGAGCAGGCCAAGGGACAGAAACGCGTGCAGGGCGACAACAAAACGCCAAAGGGAATGTATTTCGTCACGAACAAACATCGCGGCAAATTTGATGGCCCGTATGGTGGTTATTACGGCGGGCATTGGATCAAGGTGAATTATCCAAATCGCTACGACGCCGAACGAGGAAAAGCCGAGAAACTCCTGACCGCAGAACAAGCAGCAACAATCAGTAAAAACTGGGCAGCCCGTGCGCCAACACTGGAAAGCACAAAACTCGGTGGAGGAATCGGCTTTCACGGCTGGATCAAAGAATGGGAGAACGACGGGCCACGTCATCTCTCCTGGGGATGTGTCGTCATGCACATCTTCGACATCAGCAAATTGTTCGATCAAATCCCACCGGGAGCGATGGTGGTGATTTTCTAAGGATACATTGAAGCCGATGAAAAGCAGTGCCTTCATCAATTCACAGATCCGCGCCGTTGCCTGGTTCGGATATTTCGCGTTCGCCACAATTGTGACAGCGATTGCACAACCTATCGCGCTGAATGAACGGGTCTTGGTGGTTTACAACGCCAATGTTCCCGACTCAATTGCCGTGGCTGATCATTACCTTGCCAAACGCAGCATTCCCACAGCAAACAAATGTGCGATTAGCCCGTCTGACTCGGTGGCCGTTGATTGGTATAACTTTGATCGAACCATCAAAACGCCCATCAAAACCTGCTTGAATTCGATTGGCAGAGATCGAATTTTATACATCGTCTTTGCGTATCAAACGCCCTTTCGATTGCTGGAAGTGCCGACTGAATCGGGCTATGAATTGCGGTCGGTAGATCAATTTATTGCCGACATTTGGAATGATCAGGTGCAGGACATCTCCACGATTCAGTACCACGATTATTATGCGGCGACACAAAGTCAGGGCAATTTTTATCCGCCCTTTCTTTCCCTGGCCGAGTATCGGAATCAGGCCAATCATCAGACGCTCAATTCAGTTTGGCGACTGGATGCGGCAACACCCGAAATTGCCAGGGGATTAGTTGATAAAGCCGTCCAGACCGAGGCTAACAGGTTACAGGGGCAAACCTGCATTGATCGTAGATTTGGCAGTGTCAACGCCCTGGAAGACTGGAATTATGGCGCTGGCGATTGGGATTTGTTCCGTGCGGCTGACTTCGCCCGAAAAGCGGGGCTAACCGTGACAGAAGATGAAAATGAGGCTGAATTCGGAACTGCGCCTGCGCCCATCCGATGCGATAATGCTACGTTGTATGCAGGCTGGTATTCTTACAACAATTACAATGATGCCTTTACTTGGACACCCGGCGCGATTGGTTTTCACCTTGATAGCGGCTCTGCAATAGATCCGCGCAGCGGTGCCAATTGGTCAGCCAACGCCCTGAAACAAGGCATCACAGTGACCAGCGGTGCCGTCAACGAGCCATATTTGGAGGGACTGCCCCACGCGGATGGAGTTTTCAGAGACCTCTTTGCCGGAGCCAACGTCGGGGACGCCTTTTTGCGGAACACCGCATTTTTGCAGTGGATGGTGATCAACATCGGCGACCCGTTGTATCGGCCTTTTCCAAATGGTCTCGCGCCTTTCAATGCTGCAACGTACAAACAAGACACGCTCGAACTAAATCCGCAATTTGTCGTGGGAGGCAAATCAAGCATGGCAACCATCACTCTGGCCACGCCTGCACCTTCCGGCGGAACAGAAGTAAAGCTGACCAACAACCGACCTGAAGCAGCCTCACTTCCCGAAAAGATCATCATTCCAGCAGGTGAGTCAAAAGCAACATTTTCAATCAAGACACAGGCAACAACGTATTATCAGGCTCCGGTCATTTCAGCCGCGTTTGGCGAGAAGACGATTCGGAACACCTTAGGAATGGGGCCGCTGCTGGCTGCAATAAAGGTGAGCCGCCCAATCGTGGCCGGGGGAGTTGCTACGACCGGAACCATTCAGTTAAATGATTTTGCTCCCAGCGGTGGGGCGCGGATTTCCATGATCAGCGATACACCTTCGGTGCTTCAATTGGAGAGCGTTTTCGTCCCGGAGGGAAAGGCCAAAATCACCTTTGCATTCACGCCTCAGACTGTTGCAGCAAACACAACGATCTTGATTTCCGCTTCGCTGGATGGGGTAAAAGAAACTGTGCCAATCACGATTGCCCCCACGAATCGCCGCGCCGTTGCCAACCGAAAAGCAAAGTAGCAGCAAGCCTGTACAGCCTTTGCCTGTCGTCGTATGATCTGGCTTCAAATTTTGCACTTCACCCAAGACGAAAATTCTAACAATCGGAGAAAACACGATGTCGAAGAAATCGTTGAATACAACTCGCACAATCTCAGAGCCGTCTCGCCGAAAGTTTCTCTCTCAGGCAACTGCAGCGGGGTTGATCACTGTCGCAGCTCCCGCCATCGTTCGTGGTCGAAATCTCAATGACAAATTAAATCTGGCGATCATCGGGGCAGGCGGGCGCGGCGCAGCGAATCTGAAAGATGTCGAATCCGAAAACATCGTGATTCTGTGTGACGTGAATGAAGAAGGTATCAACAAAGCCGCCGCGAAGCACACTCAGGCGCGCAAGATTGTGGACTTTCGCAAAGTGTACGATCACGCCAAAGACTTCGATGCCGTCGTCATTAGCACCGCCGAACACACGCACGCATTTGCCACGCTACCCGCCTTGCAACTCGGCAAACACGTGTACTGCGAAAAGCCGCTGACGCATAACATCTGGGAAGCGCGCGTGATTCGGGAAGCGGCGAAGAAAGCGAAAGTCGCTACGCAAATGGGCACACAGATTCACGCCGGAGACAATTACCGCCGCGTGGTGGAATTGATTCAGACCGGCGCAATCGGCAACGTCACCGAAGCCCACGTCTGGGTCGGTCGCGCGTGGGGCTGGCACGCCAGCGAAGCGGACGCCACCGCTGCCAAAGACATCGTCTTCGTGCAAAATCGCCCGCCCGTCGCTGATCCTGTGCCCTCACATTTGAATTGGGAATTGTGGCTCGGCCCTGCGCCCGCGCGCGATTTCAATAACGTCTATTTCCCGGGGCCGAAATGGTATCGCTGGTGGGATTTCGGCAACGGCACGATGTCCGATTTGGGCAGCCACTGGATTGACCTGCCGTTCTGGGCCTTGAAGCTGGATCACCCGCGCACGATTGAAGCCAGCGGCCCGCCACCGCATCCCGAAATCGCGCCCGCTTCGATGAAGGCAACGTATCAATACGGCAAACGCGGCAATCTGCCACCCGTCCAACTGACGTGGTATCAAGGCACGAACAAGCCGAAAATCTGGCAAGACAACGGCATCCCGCAATGGTCAAGCGGCGTCCTCTTCGTCGGCGACAAAGGCATGCTGCTTTCTGACTACGGCAAACACACATTGTTGCCCGAAACGAAGTTCGCTGACTTCCAACGTCCCGACCCGTTCATCCCCAAATCGCTCGGCCATCACGCCGAATGGATTCACGCCTGCAAAACTGGCGCGCCAACCACCTGCAATTTTGAATACGCTGGCTGGCTGACCGAAGCCAATCACCTCGGCAACGTCGCCTATCGCGTCGGTAAGAAGCTGGAATGGGATGCGAAGAAACTGCGCGCAAAGAATGCACCGGAAGCGGAGCCGTTAATTCATCGGCAATATCGCAAGGGGTGGAATTTAGTTTAATGCAATCAGATCATCGCCCTCTTCTTGATTTCGACCCGACACTCGATCCGGCAACGCCGATTGAGTGTTTGGGCGAAGTTACAATTCCTTCCGGCATCGTCCTTGTGATTGATACAGGTCAACTCGATTTCTGGAGCCACGACCGCGCGCCCATCCTTGAAGAGGGAACAATGGAAGATCAACGTATCGAAGAGATCATAAATAGCTGCGTTGATCTGAAGATTGTAGGTGCGGATGCAATCGCGGCGGGGCAAACTTTTCATCGTCAGTGGGACCCGCGCTTTCTCTACGACATTCCAGCCAATGGTATTGAGAAGATGCGAGGTTTATTTTCTGAGTGCCTGCAAGGAAAGCAATTGGATGCGGCAATACAGGAAATGCCCGCGCGCGTGTCTCATCGTCAGCGTGTTGATCTCGCGTTGGAGTGGGGCAAAGGACAGGGCGAAATTCAGTATCACGGTGTACCAGCAATAGTCGCAAACGGACTGCCGCAGAATCAGGCGATGAAGGTTTATGGTGTACGAATGAATGAGCCGCGTCATCGGTATCGCTGGCGTTGGGTATGGCTAGAAGTACAGTCAGGATCGCCTACAACAAAAAGCGAAGAAGTAGGTGTGGTGGGCGTGGATCGTGCGCGCCTAATGTTTACGGATGTGGATGCGTTAGGGCAATGGGAACATGAAATGCCTTTAGACGAACAGGCTGATTATGTTTTTTGGGGAAGAGATGCTGCTGTTGTAGCCAAAACAACACGCGCACCAAAACAAGCCGAAGGATATGGCTGGATAGATTTGTCAGTGGAAGAAGCCGTCGAGCGCGGAACAAAAGTAGAAGAGTACTGCGAAAAGCATGGGCTAAGAATCGCTGCCGATTTCAGACCTCATTCGCATCACTACGAAGTAATGAAGCAAGTCCGCGCTACGCCTACAGAATCAGGCGTGATTGAAGTTGGTGGCGCGAAGATGTGTGTGTTTATGACGTCATGGGGAGATGGAATATTTCCCGTATTTGCTGACAGAGATCAGACAGGGCAATTGTTGCGACTGCGAATTGATTTGGGGAATGAGCAGCAGGTGCAAATTCTCGATTCACTAAACTAACTGCACAATGCCTCGACGCAAAATCTCGCAAAATACGTTACTGTCCCTGGATGGATTATCACCAAATGTGATTGCCAATTTAGAGGCTATGAAATCACTTGCAGAAGGTGAATTACGCACCATCCTGCTGGAAGTAGTTCCAGCGCGAACTCAAAGGCAAATCAGTCGCTTGTTGCAAAAACAACAAGCAGAGGCTTTGACAAAACAAGCACAAGAAAAATTGGCGGAGCTACAACAGCAAGCAGATTTGGTCATGCTGCGCAAAGCTTACGCAGCTTCATTACTGCATTTTCGCGGGTATCAACTGCCACCGCTGGAAGAGCTTCGTAAGCAAACACCATGCAACTAACCGACATTTTCAATCTCTCCCTCGCAGGTCGTGCGGCGGCGGAAGCACTCGAATACAACAGCGCAGACGGCGCAACGGCAATGCTAACCTTCGGCAACATAGACGCACGCAGCAATGCGATGGCGCGGGTGTTGACACAGCGTGGCGTCGTGCGCGGAGATCGGCTCGGTTTCTTTTTGCCGAATTGTGTGGAATTCATTGATCTGTTTCTGGCGTGCGTCAAACTGGGCGTGATTGTTGTGCCGATCAATGTGTTATACCGCGAACGCGAGATCACGCATATCATTTCGGATGCGGAGCCAAAAGCGGTGGTCACGACCGAAGACCTGGCGCAATTCATTCCGGCGGGAACGAACGTTTGGCGTATTGCGGAACTCGCCGCAGCCGCATCAACACAGGCGGCAACGCGCGTTTGGACAGCGATTGACGGCGATGATCCGGCGGCGATTGTGTATACCTCCGGCACGACGGGCAAGTCGAAAGGCGCGGTGCTGACGCACAACAATTTTGCGGCGAACGCGGTCAACGTGATGACTTGTTGGCGCATCTCGAGCGAAGATCGTTACCTTGCAGTCCTGCCGCTTTTTCACGTGCATGGCCTCGGCAATGGCGTGCATGCGTGGTTGGCGAGCGGGTGCAAAATGAAGCTCGTCGAAAAATTCGACATCAAGCGTGCGCCGGATTGGTTTACAGAATTTCAGCCGACGTTGTTTTTCGGTGTGCCGACGGTGTATGTGCGGTTGCTGGAATTGCCGGAGGGGGTGGCGCAGCGCATCGGCGAAAAGATGCGGTTGTTTGTGTGCGGCTCTGCGCCCTTGCCTGCACAGACGCTCGAAGAGTTTCAAGCCAAATTCGGCCATCGTATTTTGGAACGCTATGGAATGAGCGAGACATTGATGAATATTAGCAATCCGTATGAAGGCGAACGACGTGCGGGCGCGGTGGGCTTGCCGTTTCCGGGCGTTTCGGTACGGATTCTGAATCACGAAAAACAACCTGTAACCGAAGGCGAAATTGGCGAAGTGTTCGTCAAAGGCCCGAACGTTTGTGCGGGCTATTGGCGCAGACCAGACGCTACGGCGGAGTCATTTTTTGTCGAGCCGGATGGCAGGTGGTTTCGGACTGGTGATCTGGGCCAGCGTTCTGAAGATGGTTATTACACGTTGTGTGGGCGACGCACGGATTTGATTATTTCGGGCGGTTTCAATATTTATCCGCGCGAGATCGAAGAAGTCCTGCTGGAACAGCCGGGCGTGCGCGAAGTCGTTGTCTGCGGCGTGCCAGATGAGCGACGTGGCGAACTGCCTGTGGCTTACGTCGTGGCAGATGATTCGTTTGATGAAGCGCAAGCTGAAGCTGCCTGCCGACAATCCCTGGCTTCCTTCAAAATCCCCCGTGCATTCGTGCAAGTAGAGAATTTGCCACGGACAGCGCTGGGGAAAATTCAGAAACATTTGCTACCGAAATGGGAATCTCGATGAACCCCGCACTTGCTTCGCTAATCGCGCTTTTGCTCGCCATCGTACTCTCAATGATTTCCCGCATAAACGTGGGGTTGGTCGCTATCGCGCTTGCCTGGCTGGTGGGAGTATATCTGGCGGGAATGAAAGCGGACGCTGTCATCGCAGGATTCCCTGCCAATTTATTTCTGACGCTGACGGGTGTTACATTGTTGTTCGCCTGCGCCGAAACAAATGGAACGTTGAAGTGGCTTGCGCATCGTGCGGTGCAACTGGTGCGAGGCAATCGCACATTGCTGCCCATCCTGTTTTTTTTCGTCGCGATGGTCATTTCCACTGTGGGACCGGGCGCAATTGCCAGTGTCGCGCTGGTCGTTCCGTTAGCGATGGTCATTGGAAATCGTGCAGGCGTTTCGCGATTGCTGACAGCGCTGATGGTTGCCAATGGGGCCAATGCCGGGAACCTCTCGCCCATCAGTTCGCTCGGCGTAATCGCAAACACAAAAATGGCGGAAGCGGGCGTTGGAAGCCACGAAGGCAAAGTGTGGTTTGCCAATTTTATCGCGCACTTGTTGGTGGCCATCGCAGCTTATGGGCTGTTTGGCGGTTGGAAGAAACAACCATCGCATAGTCCAGATTCCGAAGCTCCTGCGGTGGAAGACGAAATTTCGATGTCGAGACAGCAACGATTTACATTGATCATCATTCTGCTGTGGATTGTGGGCGTGTTGTTCTTTAAGCTGCATTTAGGACTCAGTACGTTTGCGGCAGTAATTATTTTGGTTGGCGCACGCGTCGCGGACGAGACGGCCTCGGTAAAAAAAGTACCCTGGGGAGTGATTCTGATGGTCTGCGGCGTTTCGCTGCTGATTGCAATCCTTGAAAAAACAGGCGGGATGGAACTCTTTACCGCGATGATTGCCAGGGTCGCGTCACAAACGACCATCAACGGCGTGATTTCATTCATCACCGGAATCATTTCGACCTACAGCAGCACATCAGGCGTAGTGCTTCCGGCGTTCATTCCTACAGCTCCCAAGCTGGCACAGCAAATTGGAGGTGATCCTTTAGCCATTGCGCTCAGCATCAATGTTGGGTCATCCATCGTTGATGTGTCACCGCTTTCGACGCTGGGAGCCTTGTGCATTGCGACGATCAGCGATGCAACAGAATCAAAAATGTTGTTCTGGCAATTGCTGATCTGGGGCTTATCCATGACGATTGTCGGGGCATTGTTTTGCCAATTCTTTGCCGGGATGATTGCACGATTTTGAGCAGAACCTTCCCTTCGCATTTGACAAATCCTGTAACAACCTCAGATCATCTTACGTTCAGGCTATTACCAACTTATTCGTAATTCTTAATTGCTGGTACGCATCACATCTAGGAGTATATTAAACATGACAGACATCAGTCGCAGAGATTTTACCAAATCCAGTTTTGCGCTCGGTGCCACAACTGCATTGAGCAGCATGCGAGTGCTCGGCGCGAATGACCGCGTAAACCTTGCCCTGATTGGTTGCGGAGATCGTGGCCAACAGGTTTGGGGCTTCTTCCTCAAACAACCTGACCTGAATCCCGTCGCTGTGGCCGATGTTTATGCACCCAACATGGCGAAGGCTGCCGAAATGGCAGCGTCGAAAGCTGCGGGCAAAGTTGTTCAGCACGGTGATTTCCGGCGGGTTTTAGAGATGAAAGATGTGGACGCAGTGCAGGTCGGCACGCCCGATCACTGGCACGCGATCCCCACAATTCTGGCTTGTCAGGCAGGCAAAGATGTTTATTGCGAAAAGCCGCTTTCGCTGTTTGTGAGTGAAGGTCGCAAGATGGTCGAAGCCGCGCGCAAGCACAATCGCGTCGTCCAAACCGGCAGCCAGCAACGATCTGGCGCGCATTATCAAAAAGCCATCCAGATGATTCACAACGGCGACATCGGCGGTGTGCACAAAATCACGGCGAGCTTTACGCGCAACGTGGTGCCGGGATTCAAGCCGACCGAAGGGCTGACGCCGGATTGTCCGAAGGATTTGAACTGGGATATGTACCTTGGCCCAGCGCCAAAAGTTCCCTACGATCCATTTCGATTTCTTTATCACTTCCGATGGTTCTGGGATTATTCCGGCGGACAAATGACCAACTGGGGTGCGCATAATCTGGACATTGCGCGTTGGGCGCTCAAGGCCAAAGGCCCGATGGCAGTTGCGGCATTTGGCGGACGCTACGCCATCAAAGACGGCGGCGAAACGCCGGACGTGCAGGAAGTGATTTATCAATTCCCCGATGCCATCGTCACGTGGGAAGGGCGCGAAGTGAATCGGCTCCGCGATGAATATCTGGTTTTCCACGGCACGAAAGGCTCCCTGAGCATTATGCGCAACGGCTTCACGATTCTGCCGGAAGTCTCGAAAGCAAAAAGCAGGAACACAACGCCAGCGATGGAAGGAATGGAAATGAAAGCGACAGACGGCGATGCAACAAACCCGCACGTCCGAAACTTCCTGGATTGCGTCAAGAGTCGCCGACGTCCAAACGCTGATGTCGAAGACGGCCATCTGACAGCGGTTATGTGCCACCTGGGAAATATCGCCACGCGGCTGAATCGGATGCTGAAATGGGACGCCGAACGCGAAACAATTCTTGGCGATAGAGAAGCGAACCTGATGTTGTCACGGCCTTATCGCAAGGAATGGAAATTAGTCTAGGCTCGTCCAGCATTGCCCATTCACCATTTCACATTGCTCATTCTGATGTACAAAACAATGGGCAAAGTGGAATGGTAAATGGGCAATACTTTCTCTGACTGCTACTTCTTCGCTATTTTGATTATGAAGCGCTTTACTTTCCTTCTCATCTCTAGCTTATTTACGCTTCCCTGCCTCGCGCAAAACAGCAACTATCTTTTCGCATATTTCAAAAATAATGGTGAAGACGGATTACATTTGGCGCACAGCCGCGATGGATTGAAGTGGCACGCGCTCAACAATGATAAGTCCTACCTCACGCCGACGGTTGGCAGTCAGAAATTGATGCGCGATCCCTGCATTGTGCAGGGGCCGGATGGGATGTTTCATTTGGTCTGGACAACCGGCTGGGATGGACGCGACATTGGCATCGCGCATTCTAAAGACTTAGTTCACTGGTCAGAGCAAAAAGCAATCCCGGTGATGGAGCATGAGACAACGGCAATGAATTGCTGGGCACCAGAAATCCTGTATGACAAGGCTACGAAACAATACGTTATTTACTGGTCAACAACCATTCCAGGTAAATTCCCTGAAACACAAGGCTCAGCAGGCAAAGGGCGCAATCATCGCATTTACTATGTAACCACCAAGGATTTCATCTCCTACAGCAAAGCAGCATTGTTTTATGACGGCGGTTTCAATGCGATTGATGCCACAATTGTGCAGGATGGCAAGCGATTTGTGATGATCATCAAGGATGAAACCGAACTACCTTCGCCGAAGAAAAACCTTCGTATTACCACCAGCAACAAGGCACTGGGGCCATACAGCAAGGCATCCGATCCATTTACAAATTCGTGGGTCGAAGGCCCAACACTTTTCAAGCTCAATGGCGAATGGATGATGTATTACGATATGTATCGCGATCATCGCTATGGCGCGATGAAAACACCCGATTTCAAAAGATGGGAAACCATCACCGACCAAATCAGCATTCCCGCCGGACTGCGGCACGGCACAGTATTTTCAGTGTCATCTAAAGTGATGGAAACGCTGCTCGGCAATTAATTCTTACTGACCTGCCACCATACTTCTTAGCCCCATTAAATTTCCTTCGGAGTCGCGGAAGATGCCGACCCAAACTTCGACGTTTCCTAATTTGCCGACAGCATGGGGAACTCCGATAAATTCGACGCCTCGGTCTGAAAGCGAATGGAAGGCTTGTTGAATATCCGGCACCTCAAAATAAATCACAGAACTGGGGCCATCATTGTCATTTTCCGGCAAGGAAAGGAGCAAAGTAATCCCTCCGCAATCGAAGATCGAAACGCTTGGTGCCTGGTGCAAATGCTTCAGCCCAAGTTTGGATTGATAAAAAGCTGATGCACGATCAAGATCAGTGACGCGAATGGAAATCTGCCCTATTTTTGCGAGAGTAAAATCCGGTCTAGTAGACATTCTGAGATTCCTTTCCGAACGTTTTTCACACAAAGCATCTGAGCGAATATGCGCCCCTTCCTGATGAGCGTCAAGCAAGGCGGACAGCGCGTGGTTGGCTAAATTCCGCGCTATTGCTGATAGGGCATTTACATGTGCCCATTGTTTAGAGGATAGTTACCACATAGCGGTAAACATTTGAATCAAAGGAATCCCACGCAATGAAAATTCTATGCTGTATTTCGGTCCTGCTCTGCATGCTTGCGGTTTCTGGCGGAGCCACTAGACAACAAAACCAGTCCGCTTCACAAGCCCAAGGCAAACCGCCTCAGTTTGAAATCGAAAAATATCAATTCGGCATTCTAAAACGCGGCCCGAACTGGACAGCCGAAAGCACACCGGAAACAACCAAAATCCAGGAAGGCCATATGGCAAACATCAATCGAATGGCCAAACTGGGCAAGTTGGTCGCGGCAGGGCCAATCGCAGGCAATGGTGAGCTGCGCGGTATTTTCATTTTTAAGGCAGTTTCGCTGGCCGAAGCAAACGCGCTGGCCGCCGAAGACCCAGCCATCAAAGCAGGTCGGTTAGTGCTGGAAACAATGGAATGGTCGGGACAAAAAGGGATTGGCCTCAAAGTCCAAAATCAATTGAAGGCTGGCATCGAGCCGAAATACACGATGACAAAATACTACCTGGCATTGCTGAGCAAGGGGGATCAGGCAACGGCTCCCAGTTCACCTGAGAAACAAAACATCCAACTCTCACATCTTTGGTACATTCGCCGACAATTGGACGCAAAATCATTTGTCGCGGCGGGGCCGTTCGCTGGGAATCAATCGTTGCTAGGGATTTTCGTGATCGCGGCAAATTCCCCGGCAGAGGCGCAAAAACTTGCTGAAGCAGATCCCGCTATTGCGGCAGGCCATCTTAAATTTGAGATTCATACATGGTGGTCAGCGAAAGAAACCTGGCTCGAACCATAACAAATTTTCCAGAAACAAATACCAAATTGCCGCAGTGGACAACGGATTGTTGCATCGCTGCGGCAATTGGCGTGCGTGTCTTCCGATTACGAAGTTGCAATGCACCTTCGTTCATCCACAGCACAAACCGAGAACTTGATCATTCCGGCATAACTTTACCTTCCGGCAAGCAACGAATGCCCGGGCGCGATGACAAAGCGCGTGAGGCCGGGTCCATTCGTAAATGCTGTACTTCAAGGATGGTCGTCTTCAATAAGTAGCAGGTTAACATCGTAGCAAGGTGCAGCTACGGCTTTCCTTTTTGGCTGAGAACGCATAAAAAAGCGATTCTGATTATCTTCCCCATCTGCTGAGTTTTGGATTCGGAGTCATTTTACGTGTCCGTTGCAAATCGCATCTTGACAAGTGAACGCGCTGTTTTAGAATGCTGCTGTTTCTGGAAAAGATCCATTCCCAAACATTACAATCCTTATCCCACGAGCAAGTAATAACCCGATGATGATGAAAAGTAGTTCGGAAATCCTGCGGATTTTCTTCGGAAAACTGAACGATGCCGTGAACAGTTGCAATCTGTGTAATTTCAGCTAAGGATTGATCACCCTTTTTTCAAAACAAATTGTTGCCGGGTCTTCGTTATGAATGCAGTACGGTTTTACGAATTTGGTCAATTTCGGCTTGATCCAATGGAGCGGCTCCTGCTCTTTGCTGGGGAGCCTTTGCAGTTAGAGCCGAAAGTCTTTGACCTGCTCGTCATGCTGCTTCAGCACGGTGGACATCTGGTCGAAAAGGAAACCCTGATCCAGCAAATCTGGCCAGATACATTCGTTGAAGAGGGTAATTTGACCCGCAATATTTCGACGCTGAGGCGAATGCTGGAAAGCGTTGCACCGGGCAGTTCATTCATCGAAACCATCCCCAAACATGGCTACCGTTTCATTGCCGATGTCTGCGAAGTCAGGCCAGAGAACTCCGCAGAGCAATCCCTCACCAGAACAGTTCCAGCGGGCGGCGCAGTCGCCCTGGATTCTGCGTTTTATATCGAACGACGAACCGATGCAGAGTTTTTGGTGGCAATTAAACGGCAGGATAGTCTGGTGCTGGTCAAAGGTGCCCGGCAAGTGGGTAAAACCTCGTTGCTCGCACGCGGGCTGCAACAGGCGCGGCGAGATGGAGCCAAAGTCGTCGTCACAGATTTTCAAAATCTTGGCACAGAGGCTTTTGCCTCTGCCGAGAAATTATTCATGACGCTGGCCGAATCCGTCGCCGATCAGCTGGATCTGGAAGTCTCGCCCAGCCAGACTTGGAATCATCACCTAAGCCCCGGCATTAACTTTGAGCGCTATTGGCGACGGCATATTTTCCCGGCAATCCCGACGCCGATTGTCTGGGGACTGGATGAGGTGGATCGGCTTTTCACTTGTTCCTTTGGCAGCGAGGTATTCGGGCTGTTTCGCTCCTGGCACAATAAACGAGCGCTTGATCCTGATGGACACTGGCAACGACTGACACTAGCGATTGCCTACGCAACCGAAGCGCATTTATTCATAACGGATTTGAACCAATCGCCTTTCAATGTGGGGACGCGGCTGCAATTGTCAGACTTCACACTGGATCAGGTCAATGATTTGAATATGCGGTTTGGTTCTCCGTTGATGAATGAACGAGAATGCAGACGCTTCTGGGAGTTGCTGGGTGGGCATCCGTACCTTGTTCATCGGGGGCTTTGCGAAATGGCGATACGAGGTTTGAAATTGCACGAGATTGAATCCAGCGCGCTTCAAAACGATGGATTATTTGGCGATCACCTTCGACGATTACTGCTCTCATTGCTCCAAAGTAACTCCAGCCGAGCGGCGATTCACAGTTTATTAAGCGGTCAATCAAAGCTGCCGACCGAGACGTTTTTCAGTTTACGAAGTGCCGGGCTGCTGACGGGTGAAGCGCCCGATTGCGTGAAATTCCGATGCCAGTTGTACGCAGATTATCTGGCCCGAAATTTATAGGCATGTTATTTTTTCGCGAAACGAAGAGCGACATACTTTTGGGCATTTAGAAAAATGAGTTATCTGAAGTGCATGAAATGAACTTGCTCAGCCTTCAAAACAGCTTTTATGTCACTGGCGGGACGCTCAGGCGCGATGCAGCCTGCTACGTCCGACGGCAGGCCGACGAAGAGCTGTATCAGTCTTTATTGCAGGGCAAATTCTGTTACGTGCTGACTTCGCGGCAGATGGGCAAATCCTCGCTGATGGTTCACACCGCAGCCCGATTGCGCGAAGAAGGAATCGGCGTTGCCGTTCTTGATCTGACGGCCATTGGCAGCAATCTGACGATTGAGCAGTGGTATGGCGGATTGCTCAGCCAGATCGGTCAGCAACTTGATCTCGAAGACGAACTCTTAGATTTCTGGGCAGAGCGTTCCCTGCTGGGGCCGCTCCAATTGTGGATGCGGGCGATCCACGAAATCGTTTTACCTCGCTATCTGGAACGGGTCGTGATTTTTGTTGATGAAATTGACGCCGTTCATAACCTGCCTTTTTCGACAGATGAATTTTTTGCGGGCATTCGTAAATTCTTCAATGGTCGCACCGAGGACGCAGAGCTTGAAAAACTGACCTTTTGTTTACTCGGTGTTGCCACACCCTCCAACCTGATTCGCAACACGCTGACGACCCCATTCAACATCGGCCACCGGGTGGAGTTAACAGATTTCACCGAAGCCGAGGCAACTGTCTTGTTGAAAGGGCTGGCGCGTGATCCGGCGGTAGAGCCTGAGCTACTTAAGCGTGTCTTGTATTGGACAGGCGGGCATCCGTATCTGACACAGCGGCTTTGTCAGCAGTTTGCCAATGACCTTTCGGCAAATGAGCCGCGCGATGTTGATCGCCATTGCCGCGAATTATTTCTTTCGCATCGGGCTTTAGAACGGGACGACAATCTGATCTTTGTGCGTGAACGATTGCTGCGGAGCGAAGCAGATTTAGGCAGTTTGCTGGATTTATATGGACGGGTTCAGCAAGGAACTCGCGTTGATGATGATGAGACGAATCCATTAGTGACGGTGTTGCGACTTTCGGGCATTACAAAAATGCAGGAGGGGCGATTGTGCGTGCGCAATCGCATTTACGAAAAAGTATTTGATCAAGAATGGATCAGCGCCAATTTGCCCGATGCTGAATTGCAACGTCAACGCCGCGCGTATCGGCGCGGTGTCCTTCGTGCAACGATTGCGACGATGATTGGCATTCTTGCGGTGCTCAGCATCGTGCTGGCTTTTTATTCGACTCGCCAACGCCAACGAACCGAAGCCCAGGCACAAGTCGAGCGTCGTAATCTGTATGCAGCACAAATGAACCTGGTGGGACAAGCCTGGGAGGCGGGAAATGTGGCCAAGATGCTGGAGCTATTGCGACGACATATTCCCCAACCGGAACAGGAAGACTTACGTGGCTTTGAATGGTTCTATTATTGGCGACTGAGTCATCAATCCGAAAACTCGATCCCCCAACCCGACCTGATTCAGGGCTTAGCCTATGCTCCAAACGGACAATTTCTTGCTGTTGGATTGGACAATGGCGCGATTCGATTAGTCGAAATCCAGACACAGCGCGAAGTGTTCATGCGGCAGGGACATACGAATAAAGTTTGGGGAGTGGCTTTTTCACCCGATGGCAAATTGATCGCTTCGGCAAGTTGGGATGGCACGGTACGATTGTGGGATAGCACGAATGGGCAGGTAGTTCATGTGCTTCAAGCACACACGGATAAAGTCTTTTCCGTAGCATTTTCACCAGACGGCAAGTTGGTCGCTTCGGGTGACAGAAAAGGCGTCGTGAGTTTGTGGGAGGTGGGTTCTGGCAAATTGCTCCACTCGATTCAACTTTTCCGTAACATCGTTTACGCGGTTGCATTCTCGCCCGACAGTCGCAAACTCGCTACAGCAAATTACGATAACAATGCCGCAATTCTTGATGTGGCGACTGGGCAACATCTGAAAACCCTGAAGCACGAAACGCAGGTGCTGACGGTCGCCTTTTCGCCGGACAACAAATATCTGGCTACCGGATGCCTGGATAGTTCCGAAGTGAAATTGTGGGACGTGATCACAGGCAAAGACCTGAAAACGTTTCGGGGTCATCACGGAACGGTTTGGAGTCTCGCATTTTCGCCAGATGCGAAAACCCTGGCGACAACGGGGGATGATGGCGTAGCCAAGCTCTGGGATGTGGATCGCCGCATGGAGATTGCCACCTTACGCGGGCATACACGCCTGATCGTAGCCCTTGCGTTTTCTCCTGATGGAAAAACCCTCGCCACAGCAAGTTGGGACAGGCAGGTCAAACTTTGGCAAACTGAGCCTCATCCAGAGGAAAGCCTGAGAGGGCACCAGAATTGGATACGATCCATCGCCTTCGCCCCGGACAATAAAATCCTGGCCTCTGCTGCTGACGATCAAACCATCAAATTGTGGGATGTCAGCACCCAGCAGGAATTACAAACCCTGCGTGGCCATGAAGGCAAAATCAATTGTCTGGCATATTCGCCGGACGGAAGGCTGATTGCGACAGGCAGTGATGATGAAACCGTCCGAATCTGGAGTGCGCATAATGGGCAAGAGGTGAAGCGCTTTAAGGAAAATTCTGGTCGCATCCAAACCGTTGCCTTCACGCCTGACGGTCAAAAAGTGGCTGCCGGAGGATTTGGTGGAGTAGGAAAAGTGTGGGATTTACGCAGCGGACAACTGCTTTTTGAAATTAAAGGCTTCAATGATTTCATCTGGGCCATTACCTATTCGTCCGATGGCAAGACTTTCGCGGTCAGCGGTGATTCTGACACGGTCAAATTCTATAACGCGATTACCGGGCAACCCCTCCCAGAGTTGCCCATCACCAAACCGGCGGGGCGAGTCCTGGCGTTTTCTCCCGATGGGAAAACATTCGCCGTTGAGCAGGGCCGCAACAATTTTGGCCTCTTTGATCTGGCTTCTCGAAAAGAACTGTTCCTTTTTCAGGGGCATACTTCCAGAATCTGGAGCATGGTGTTTTCTGCGGATGGAAAACGAATCGCCACAGGCAGCGCCGATGAAACGGTCAAACTGTGGGACCCCAAAACCGGACTTGAATTGGCAACCATCCATACCGAAGCAGGAAAAATCTTTGCTGTCGCCTTTTCACCCGATGGGCAATCTCTCGCCATCGCCTGTCAGGATCGCACGATAAAACTCTGGCGTGCGGCAGCCGCTGCTCAGATTAAGCAGGATGAACGCAAAACGAATCAGCCATAGCCATAACCTGTGACCGGCACTGACCGCAGACTGGTCAGTCTACGGCACATCGCCGTCTCCGAATTTTCATAGCTCCAATAATTTTATTGTTAACGTTCGTAAATTCACTGGCGTCTTACCGGGCGAAGGTGAAAATGGGATGGTGAGATCATAAATTGAACTTTTTTATTGAAATGAATGGCTAACCCAATGGCATTGTTAGCAAATAATGTATTCTCGATTGTACCTATGCAAGCCGAACCTAAACCGCCCCTAGCATCATCGGCTGCCCCCTTTCAATCGGTGAGTAGTGAAAAATTAGAAGAAATCCGTTTGGTCGAAGCCTCCCGCAACGGTGATCGTGCAGCTTTTGCCAGACTCTATGAACAATATGCCCGCATGGTGCATGGCATTGTGTTGGCGCGCGCGCCCCGCAGTGAAGCAGACGATTTAGTACAAGATGTTTTCTTTTTTGCCTGGCGCAAAATTCATACCCTTCGTGATGCCGCAGCTTTCGGAGGCTGGCTGGGGATGATCGCACGCAATCGGGCAATGGATTACCATCGGCAAAAAACCGACACTGAAGAATTAACCGAAAATATGGCGGATTCCATCGCAGAAAAACCTGCGCCGAAAGCCGAAGCGATAGCGGTGCTCGACACGATCCGCGCTTTGCCTGAAGCCTACCGTGAGACGTTGATTTTACGATTGGTCGAAGGAATGACCGGGCCGGAAATTTCCGTGCGAACCGGATTAACGCCGGAATCCGTCCGCGTTAATTTGCATCGTGGCATGAAGATGTTACGCGAACGGCTGAACGGATTCGCAGCGTAAAGTATTTGAGAAACTGAAGGTGACGCAATGAACGACAATTATTTATGGGACAAATCGGGGGAGCCGGACGAGGAGATTCAACACCTCGAATCGTTGCTGAGCGATTTTCGCTACCAGCCTCGTCCGTTCGTGGTGCCAGAAGAAGCGCCGAAAAAGATGATCTTTTCCATGCTCTCCATGTCAACGCTGCGCTATGGCGCAATTGCAGCGCTAGCCCTGCTCACACTCGGTATTGGACTTTGGTACGGATTGCGATCTGCAAACGAGGTTGAGCAAGTCGTTCGTCAACCACAGCAATCCACACCTGTCCCCACTGTCGCCGCAAACAATGCGGAGGTGAAGCAAGCACCCGGAGTGACAGCGCTACAAACAGTCAAACATGCGGCTATCGCACGTCCAATTGTGCGAAAGCCCAAGGTCATCAAACGAGCAACTGACAAGCAATTGGAATTAGAAGGCGAGATGGCCAAAGAAAAAGTTTTATATGCGCTGCAACTAACCAGTAAGCAGCTTGATGTTATTGCCAGGAAAATTCAAACCGATACCAATTAATCCAATTCGAGGACACTATGAAAAATATCATTTTATACAATCTTATTACGCAAGTTGCCGCCTTGGCGCGCCAACTGTTTCTGCCCACCTTACTTATTCTCTGTGCGGCAACCGCTTCATTCGGGCAGAACAATTTCTCGCAACCACAGTACGCCAAAGCCAAGATTGACATCAGCCATCTGGCCGCACTGGAAGACAAAGCCGAATCCGTGATTGACGTCACGGTGGATCGTCGCACGCTTCGATTAGCTGAGAAGTTTTTCAAAGATGACGTCGCTGACGAAAAGAAAATCAAAGAGCTGATTTCCGGCATTGAAGGCATTTGGGTCAAGGTCTTTGAATTTGAAAAAGATGGCGAATACCAACCCTCAGATTACCAGATGCTGAAAACGCAGCTCGACAACAATCCGAACTGGATCAAACTAGCAGGCGTACGCAGCAAGAAAAAAGACATGGTCAATGTCGAGGTTTCGATTATGACCGATGAGAAAGACAACCTGCTTGGTGTGGCAATTATTGCCGCTGAAAAGCAACATCTGGCTGTCATCAATATCATCGGCACATTCGACCTGGCCAAGATTCGTGACCTGAGCGGCAAATTTAGTATCCCGGATCTGGAACTTGATGGTTTGGGGGTCGTAAAGAAAAAGACGAAGTCACAGGACAAAGAAGAAAACAAAAAACCTGATCAAAACTAATCGCAAGTTCAGTCTTAACCCAGTGTAGCAAGCGAGGTAGTCATGAAAACCATTGCCCGTTCATTCGTCGTCATCCTGCTTTTTTCATTTATCAGCACAGGCGTAATTGCCAAACCTGATCCGTACAAAAGCGTCATCAATCACTTGAAAAAACGCTACAACGCCAAACAGATGCGCCTGCCCTTTGTGATTGGATTGGCCAGCTTCGGCGCTCGCATTTATACGAAAGGTGCGGTCAAGGGACTGAAGGTTGCGATCTTCAAGGAACAGAATTTCATCGAAACTATCAAAGACCCCGGATTTGAAACGGTCTTTCGCACCTTCGATACCAGCTGGATGCCGATGATTCGGTTTTACTCACGCAAGCAAATGCAACGGACGTATCTTTATGCCAAAGAAGCCGGCAAGGATTTTCAAATCATGGTCACCGCGCTCCAGCCCGATAGCGCAGTTGTACTGACCGTCAAAGTTAACCCAGCACAACTGGCAAAGTTCATTGAAAAACATAATAACGGCGAATCTATTCTGGGCGATTTTGGCTTGGATGGCATCACGGGCAATCGCAATAAGACGGTTGTAGCGGAGGCCGATAAAGACAACCGATCCGACGTTGCTTTATCCAAATCTGATCCGATCTTCGCGAACGCTGACACATCTGGGACAGTCAAAGCATCAGATGCTTCTGTCGTTGCTGACGCCCCCGTCGTACATCCGGTGGTCGAAACGTCATTGGAACCAAGCGACGCGCCTCCACCAGTAAAAAACGAATCTCCGATCAAGGCAGACATCACGATTGATACCAAGCTGATTAATCTGAATGCCAAGGTTTTGAATCCGGCGGGTAAGCCAGTGCTGCATTTGCAGAAAGAAAACTTCGCCTTGTATGAAAACAATGTGAAGCAGGAAATTTCCCATTTTTCCCCGGTCACAGCGCCGGTTGATTTGTTGTTGCTGATGGATTTCAGCGGCAGCACAGAAAAGAAGCAGAAGGTCATTCGCGAGGCTGCCCAGCGGTTTGTGGATTCCCTCGGCCCCAATGATCGTGTCGCGGTTGCAGCATTTGCCCGTCGCTTCTACCTGAAAACATCGTTTCTTTCAGACAAGAAACAACTCAAGAAATTGATTGGCGATCTCAAGGTTCCTTCCAGTGGAACGTCTTATTATGACGCGATGTGGAAGGCATTGGACTTATTCAAGGATTCCAAAGGCGCACGAAATGCCATTGTCGTGCTGACGGATGGCGTAGACAACACGATCATGGACCCGGAAGAATACACAACCAAACATGAATTTAAGGAATTGCTGGCACGAATCGCTGAAGAGGAAGTTACCATTTACCCAATGTATCTGGACACGGAATACGAAATGGTCACCAAACGCCACGGCGGGCAGGACAAGCACGAACATTACACCATCGCGCGGAAACAGCTCTCGCAAGTCGCGGAACAATCCGGCGGGCTGCTCTTTCACGTAGCCAATATCGAAGACCTCAACGGCGTCTATGATCGTGTCGCGGCAGAATTGAAAACCTTATACAGCATCGCGTATTCCTCCAGCCTTGATGATGGCTCGCTTTCTCAAAAGAAAGAATGGCGCGAGATTAAATTGAGCGTGACCGAACCTGGTGCCCAAGCGCGCACGAAACGCGGTTATTACACGAAATAATCTTTATTTCATTTTCCATTTTCCATTTGAAAGTTGTCATTTTTCATTGTGGATCGTGCGTTCTCAACAATGACCCATGACAAATAAAAAATGGAAAATGGAAAATGATTATCGTTCTAATTCTTCCTTCCGAATCGGCTTCCCTTCCCACATCCAAACACCGTTTTCTTTAACCAGTAACCGCGCGGCACTGCCCGGCACAGGCGGCGTGTTCACTTTTGGCAACCAGCGTGCGTGCTCAGCAATCACGCGGGCATAGCGTTTTTCCTTGGCCAAATTCGTCCACTCGTTCGGGTCGCGTTGATGGTCGTACAACTCTTCTGAACCATCGGCATAGCGAATGTAACGCCAACGCTTCGTCCGCACCGAATGATTGTCTTGATTGTGCGTCGTAATCGCGGGCCAGTTCCATGTTGCCTTCGGATTTTTGAGCAGGCGAACAAGGCTGTGCCCTTCCAATCCGGCCTTTAGTGGTAAGCCGCTCAATTCGAGTAACGTCGGATAAAAATCCAGCAGCTCAACCGGCTGATCGCATTGAGTGTTAGCGTTGATTCCCGGCCCGGCAAAGATCAAGGGCACGCGTGTCGAGCGTTCCCACAAGGTGTTTTTACCTGTAACGCCCTTCTCCCCTAAATGCCAACCGTTGTCTGACCAGAAGATGATGATCGTGTTGTCGGCCTTGCCACTAGCATCCAAAGCATCCAATACGCGTCCGACCTGACTATCCATCAGACTGATGCTCGCCAGATACGAACGCACCAGCGGACGCAGTTGGCCATTGGCTTCCAGCCACGACAGCCGTGGTTCCGGCAATTTCCAATGCAGATTCCAGGCGAATTCCGGCACATCATCGCGGTCATTGGCTTTGATGGGAGGCATCAGCAGAGAATCATTTGGGTATAGATCAAACCATTTCTGCGACGCAAAGCAGGGCACGTGTGGCAGGCGAAACCCGACACCAAGAAAAAATGGTTGATCCGCTTTGGCAGCCTGAAGGTATTGGATCGCAGAGGAGGCAATTTTCCAATCCGCCTGCTCTTCGTCATTCGCTGGAAAGATCCCCCAATCCATCGCTTTGATCGTATCAGGAGTGGTCACGAATTTCGTTGGCGGATACGGCATAGGGCCAGACTCTCCCCATGATTGAAATTCCCTTACCCGTTCCGCTGCTTTGATTGAGCCATCGTGGTAAATCTTTCCGGCACTAAATGTCGAATAGCCATTCGCTGCCAGATATTGCGGCAGCATCACGTGATCTTTCAGCGCAGGCACTGCGCGCACGCCCGGTTGCAAGGTGTATAGTCCGGTCGTCGAAGGGCGCAAACCAGACAGAAGGCTGGCGCGGGATGGATTGCACAGGGGTGCTTGCACGTGGGCATTCGTAAACGTCATCCCACGCTTCGCCAACCGATCAATGTTCGGCGTCTTGACTTGCGGATGCCCTTTCAGTGGCCCGATCCAATCGTTGAGATCGTCAACGGCAATAAAAAGATAGTTTGGCGGCTTGGGAGGTGCTTGAGGCGGTTTAGCCCAAACCTGGCTAATTGCCAGCACTAGGAAAAAGAAAAGCACAATGTTTTTCATAATCAATTCAACTTGAGAGCGCACGCAATCCGAGTGAATAGCCTCCGCCCCCTTGAGTCGTTTTTCTCTCATTTAGGTAGAACTCCTCCAGAGCTTGTTGATTACCCACAGCAACACCAAACCACTGGCCATAAAGACCGCCAACAACATCCACGCCAAACTCATTCGCCCGTACAAAAAGTTCCCGACCGTAAATAGCGACGACCAGATCACCATACAGCCTGCCACCCAGCCCACCAACGCCAGCGGCAAACTGTCGCCCGTTTGCGCGACCTCATCTTCGGTCAGTCCAGCAGCCTTGCGAATTGGTTCCCAACCGGGGCCAGCGGGGCGCACTTGTTTGTAGAAGGCAATCAATGTTTGCTGATCGGTTTGCGGAGCCAGATACGCCGCCAGCAACCAGCAAATCGTTGTCAGCGCCACGGTCAAAATCAGCTTCGGCGCGGAATCCAATACCAGAATTTGTTGCCCTTCGAGAATCAAAAACAGCACGGAAATCAAAAACGAACTTACCATTGCTACGACTTCGCACCACGCATTCAAACGCCACCAGAACCAGCGCAGCAAATACAACAAACCTGTGCCTGCGCCCACCTGCAAAATAATATCGAACGCGCCTTTGGCTGAATCCAACACAAAGACCAGCCCCGAAGAGAGGAAGAACAAGGCAACCGTCGCCAGTCGCCCCATAAACACATAATGCCGCTCTTCGCCATCTGGCTTGATGAAACGCCGATAGAAATCATGCACCAGATAAGACGCGCCCCAATTCAAATGGGTCAGGATTGTTGAAGAGTTCGCCGCCACAAGTCCGCCGACCATCAAACCGACAAATCCGACCGGCAAAAACTTCAGCATTGCCGGATAGGCGATGTCATGCCCCAACAATTTCGGATCAAGGTTTGGAAACGCAGCTTGAATATCTGACAACTGCGGATACACGATGATCGAAGCCAGTCCCACTAAAATCCACGGCCACGGACGTAACACATAATGCGCAATATTGAAGAACAACACCGCGCCAAGTGCATCTTTCTCCGACTTGGAAGCGAGCATGCGTTGCGCCATGTAGCTGCCGCCGCCCGGCTCCGCGCCCGGATACCACACCGACCACCATTGCACCGCAATCGGCATAATGAACACCGCAAGTGCGATGTCCCAATGATTCGTAAAATCGGGCAACACGTTCAGGTAGTTGATCCCCTTCGGCCCCGGCATCGCGGACAGCTTGGTAATCAGCCCATTCAGCCCTCCGACCTCCGGGATTTGAAGCGCGAAATACGCCGCCGCAATCACCGCCGTCATCTTGATGAAGAACTGAATCATATCAATCACCAACACGCCCCACAGCCCCGAATGCGCCGCAAACACGACATTCAGCAAACCGACAAACAAGAGCGTCTGCCAGCGTTCCAGCCCAAATAAAATATTCGCGATCTTGCACGCCGCCAGATTCACCGTCGCCATAATCAGGCAATTGAACAGCAAGCCCAGATACACGGCACGAAAGCCTCGCAACGCACCTGCGGCCTTTCCTGAATAGCGGATTTCGTAAAACTCCAAATCCGTCAGCACGCCCGACCGTCGCCACAACCGGGCGTAGAAAAACACCGTCGCCACACCTGTCAGCACAAACGCCCACCACACCCAATTCCCTGCTACGCCATTCGTGCGCACGATGTCAGTCACCAGGTTCGGTGTGTCAGAGCTGAACGTCGTCGCCACCATTGAAAGCCCTGCCAACCACCAGGGCACGGAACGACCGGAAGCAAAAAATTCAGACGTGTTTTTGGAGGAACGCTTGCCAAAGAAAAGTGCAGGGGCAAAGCAAATGGCGACAGCAAAGATTGCAATCGCCCAATCAATCGCGGTTAAGCGCATGGGGGAGATTCCTTTCGGTAGATATACAGTGAAAGAGCAAGGATTTACCGCAAAGGATCAAAGGTGC
>JAFDVL010000041.1:125506-155271 GCA_018268995.1 Acidobacteriota bacterium
CCTTTGATCCTTTGCGGTAAAAGCTCCGATTGTAACCGTTCGCGGTATAGCAATTTCGTGTAATTAAAACATCGTATTGTCATTGGCAGATGTCGCGGGAACCACTTGCAGCACGTCCCAATGTTCGACGATCTTGCCGTTTTCGTCGAGGCGGAAGATGTCTATCCCGGCCCAATCGCTATCGCCCGGCCATTCCTGAAAGCAGTGCAAAACAACGTACTCCCCTTCCGCAATCACCCGTTTGAAGTGGACACACTTGCCCGGATATTCCTTCGCCATCCGCTCGAAGTAGGCAATAAAAGCGTCTTTCCCATCCGCCACTGCCGGATTGTGCTGGATGTAAACCTCTCCAACATACTGCTCAATAGCTTGCGCAGGCTGACACTGATTGAACATCAGATCATAGAAAGCCAGCACGTTCTTTTTGTTTTGTTCCAGTATGTCATTCATCATTTATGATTAAGAAACTTACTCGCGCGGATTATTAATTTTCTTCACTACCCACCACGTTAAGAATGCCAAGCCAGCTACGATTGCTAAAAACAGAAATAAATCCGTGGACACATATTCACGAAAGAAGACTCGCACCGCAGCTACGATGACAACCGTCACTAGCATAACGATGATCGACATCATTTGCTTTCCAAACTCGAAGGCGTAGTCGCCACTCGGTTTTAACCATTCACCGTGCATCGGTCCCTGTCCTGGTTTTCCTGGTTCAATTCTTTCGTCTCCTTCAAACTTATTCTCCCTAACCGCTGAACGTGTCGCCAGAAAAACAATGCCAGCGCCCGCAAGTATTGTAACTATCCCGCCAATAATCGAGATGGAGAGAATTACCAAGCCGAAGAATCCGATCATCAAGCCGAGCAGCGTAAAGCCAACTCGTTGGCGTTGCTTATCACTTTTTTGCGCCGCCACTTCTTGCAGGAATTTCGGATCAGTTATATACGATGCTTTCACGCGACCGGAAAAAAAATCATACCCGCAGTCACATCTGAGCGCAGTTTCTGGATTGATGAGTTTACACCTCGGACACTTCTTTGCATTTACTGGTTGGCTTGCCATAGTGTCGAGTGGGAGAACCTTTCGACTGTTTTTGGAAACGCGAAGATTATAGTCAGAAATCCTGTTTCGTAGATTCGAGTTG
This sequence comes from Acidobacteriota bacterium, assembly GCA_018268995.1. GTDB lineage: Bacteria > Acidobacteriota > Blastocatellia > RBC074 > RBC074 > JAFDVL01. The sequence goes on from JAFDVL010000041.1 coordinate 126,657, forward strand.
AGCCATCCTTTTCTTCTTTTTTGTGTTGTCAAATCTCTAACGAAACGAAGATACCCAACCTGTAATTAGACCTTAATGAAGATTCTGCGGCGATACAGAATCGTCATCAGCCCCAGCCATAACAGCACATAGCCTAGCGCAAAGCCTAACGAAGCATTGATCGGCGAGAGCCACGAAGTAAAGAAATGTTCGTAAATCCATCCCTTCAACGTGCCGGGCGTGCCATCCATTTTTGTCATCGGAATCACGCTCAGAATGCGCGCCATCAATCCTGAAAGCACGAACAACGCCAGCGCATTCACGCCGAAAATCACGAAGGGTTTCGTCCAACGCTTGTAGCCTTTGATGTCTATTGACCAATAACACAGCGCGAGCAATTGCAACGCCAGGCCCGTCGTCAGCACGACATAAGAACTTGTCCAGAGGGCTTTGTTGACCGGGAATACCCAATTCCACATATAGCCGACAACCACACACAACGCACCCACGCCAAACATCCCGGCGACTTTATCCAAAGGCTCGCGTTTCATCTGAATCCAGCGTCCCGTCAAGACGCCGGAGATACACGTCGCAATCGCTGGAATCGTGCTAAAAATGCCTTCGGGATCGTATTGCGGGCGATAAATGTGGCCCGGTAACAAGGTGCGATCAATCCATGAGGCCAAACTACCCTCCATGCTCAAATCACCTGCGGCAAAGCCGGGCGCAGGAATCAAAATCATCGCTGCCCAATAAAGCAACAATAAGGCTCCGGCAACGATGGCCTGCGTTCGGATACGCGTGGTCAGAAAGAGCATCGCCGTGAAGAAGTAACAAACCGCGATGCGTTGCAAAACACCTGGGATGCGGATGTGGCTGAACTTTTCCAGCGTGTACGGAAAGCCGTGCAGAATGATTAAGCTGATCAAGAAGATCAGCAGACTGCGGCGCACGACTTTGGCGTACAAATCTTTTTTCGTGCCGCCCTGCTCGACGCGACGTTGAAACGCCAATGGAATCGCTACGCCCACGATGAAGATGAAAAATGGAAAGATCAAATCTGTCGGCGTCCACCCATGCCATTTGGCGTGTTCCAGCGGAGCATAAACTGGACTCCCTCCGGCATTGTTCACCAGAACCATTCCAGCAATCGTGATCCCGCGAAAGACATCCAACGAAAGCAGACGATTTGCCAGGGTGGGTTTGACTGTTTCAACTTCAGTTGCTGTATCAGACACCGTGACTTCGGGTGAGGCTTCTCTGGTGAATTCTAGCATGAAGGAATCTCCATAATTTACACACATAAGGCAGCAAAGACTCAACGGCATTCGAGAGACAAACCACTCTCGTACCCTTTGTCACTTGGCATTTTGTGCGGCGTTCCTTATTCCTGTAAGGCAAATAAACCAAAATCACTCAACGCTACACAGACAGGGGATTTCGTTATTCGCAATCTGACTTTAGTGGTCTTAACATTTGCGGGCAATCGAAGCAAACGATTCGCACCGATGCTGGTGCCCTTGGCGATCTCCTGCCAGGCACCATTTTGCCAGGCATCAACAGCAAAGCCTTCGATTCGCTGACCGATCATAATATTTTCGCGCAGACGAACCACATTGAAGGATTGAGACTGCTTGAGGTCGAACGTAACTTCAGCCGTCGTCACATCATCATCTGTCGCCCAATAGGAGTACCGATCACCATCAAGCAACCTCGACGGATCGTATAAAGATTCGATGTCACCACGAATATTGGAAGCCGTAACCGTTGCGCCCGCAGCCAGATTATTCGCCAACATCTGCCGCAAGGCATCCCCAAAGGCTTGCAGCGCCTTTACATCATTTTCGTGTAACAGGCCACGCGTATCCGGCGCTAATCCCCAATCAAGATTTGCGCCACGTCCGACGCTCTTGAAATAAATGTCCAGCATCTCGGCGCGGGTCTTGACCCTGGCATCCTGATTGGCGTGATAGAACCAACCCGGACGCAGCGGCACATCGCATTCGGCAGGAATCCAGTGACGACCATCACGATGGCCCATCGGAGATTCCTTATCATTGGCATATCCAGGTGCAGGCTGTCCTTTGCCATCCGGGGCCGCCGGAGTAAAGGTTGCCCAATGCGTTTCAGCAGCAATGCCCTTTTCATTTCCGACCCAACGAATATCGGGGCCGATGTCGCTAAAAATCACCGCGCCAGGTTGCAATCGGCGCGTTAGAGTCAGCCATGTTTTCTCCCAATCGTAGTAGGTCGTGCGATCTATCTTTCGGGTTTCCTTCGCGCCGCCGTAGTAACCATCCCCGCCATTTGCGCCATCGTGCCACGAAGCGAACAAATCGCCGTAGCCCGTGTACAATTCGCGCCACTGCGCCCGATACGTGTCCAGATAGGCGGGCTTGCCATAATCTTTGTTGTTGCGATCCCACGGCGAATTATAGAGGCCAAAGCGTAATCCATGCTTTTCGCAGGCTTGCGCAAATTCCTTGACCAGATCGCCCTGCCCACCGCGCCACGGACTTTTTGTAATGTTGTAATCTGTCGTTTTCGTCGGCCACAAACAAAACCCATCGTGATGCTTGGCGACTAAAATCAGGCCATTCAAGCCACCTGCTTTGGCCGCCAGCACAATTTGTTCGGCATCAAATTGTGCCGGATTGAAGAGCTTTGGATCAGCGTCGCCATAGCCCCATTCCTTGTCCTGATAGGTGTTCAGGCCAAAATGAATCAGACCGTACATTTCCATCTCGTGCCAGTCCAATTGTCGTTGCGTCGGCAAAGACCCGAATGGTTTGGGCGGCTCCTGGGCAAAGCCTGATAACCAACCCAGACACCCCATCAGCAGAAATATGCCACATCTAGCAAGTAGTCTTTTCATTGGATTTTGGATGTTATTGTTTGGGCGACCAATGCCCTGCGCGGTGATTATAGAACAAAGCCCGACGACTATAGAAGCCGCCGGGCGTAGCAAGAAAAGAATTGTGAGTTGCAGGTTAGAACGTCAACCGGAACTGGAATTGGATAAAGCGTGGCGTATTCCACTGTGTCGTCACCCGTCCGAAGTTCGTGCTGTTGATGTCCGTATTCGGGTTATCCCATAGCACGTGATTGAACGCATTGAGGAGGTCAAGTGAAAAGTCCAGTGAGGTCTTTTCGCGGATTTGGAACCGCCGCTTGATATTCGCATCCAATTGGTTTTTGCCCATTCCGCGCAGCCAGTTCAAGGCTGTCGGGAACACGCGCTTATGGAACGAATTCGGCTGGAAGTTCGTCGGAATCACGTTGGAGTAGGTGCAAGCCTGGTTGTTACTTGAGCCGCAGATATTTCCCATTTGAGTCAGGACTTCCTGCGGCACAACGGAACGAATGCGTGTTTCATACGCCGTGCGGTTCGAGGCGCTGTAATCGCGTGAAGCTCCTGGGAAATTTTGCCAGTTGAACCACTCCGCCACGGCCTGTTGATCGGTCGGTTTGGCAATCTTGCGCAAATCGCCGCCGAAGTAGAACCAGTTGCCCAGTCCGTAGATGCGTCCGCTTTGTTTGTTGTAAATCCCGGCCACCTGCCAGCCGCCGACCAACGCATTCAGCCACCCTCCATCCTTCAACCAGCGCCGCCCTTTACCAAACGGAAATTCGTAGATGAAGTTCATGTTCAGGTTATGCGGGGTGGAGTTATTGCTCGGTGTCCAAACGAGGTTATTGTCGAACTCGTTCAGGCGCGTCGTGCGATCCAGTTGTGACGTCCACATGTACGACGCCATAAAGCTGTATCCGTGGGACATGCGTTTCGTAATGGAAGCTTCCAAGTGGCCGTACTTCTGCTCACCACCCGGATCGCGTCCGTTCGTCAAGCCGTTCATATTCGGATAGGGCCGCAGCAATTGTGACTTGGCAATATTGGCGTTTGTGAAAAAGCCATTCGTTTGCATATCGGCATAAATCACCGGATTGCTTGTTTGCAGGGCGGTAAAGTTGCTGATGTTGAAGGGATTCGTCAATTGTGAGTTCAGGTCGTTCGCCAACGCGTTGTTGCGGATCAAACCCGACGCCCAATATTTTTCGGGCAGCGCATCCAGCCGCAAACCAACTTGGATGTTGTCTGTCCGCGAACCGAGGTAGGCCACTTCAGCGACCATCATTGAGCCAACTTGACGCTGCAACCCAATGCGCCAACGATGCTGCCGCGCACGTTCCCATTCCCGATCCAGGAACGTGATACCGCGTCCCTGTAACGCCATCAAACCCAGGCTATTCGCCAAGGGCAAGTCAAAGCGCGTGTTGTTGGCACTTGCCCGCACCGGGAACGGATCAGCCAACACTGTCACGCAGGAGGTGATCGCCGCTCGGCACGCCGCCGAAGTCAGATTTGTGCCGTTAAAGTTCAAGCCGTTGTCATTCGTGACGACTGTATTGGTGTTGCGATTGTATCCCGTCTGATTCAAACCTTCGTTAAGCACGTTATTCGTATCGAAGAACATGCCCCATCCTGCACGAAGCACGGTTTTGTCGTTGATCTGATAGGCCAACCCAACACGCGGCATCCAGCCCGGTTGTGACTTATTGACTGTCGCGGGTGCGCCGTCTTTCCCTAAATAAGTCGTACCGCCTTTGACGATGAAATCGCTCACCGGGCGCAACGCCAGAAGGGACGCGGGCAAACGACCGTATGCCGCTTGGGCAGCATCGGAAATCGGCAGTTTTGCCTCCAGATCGAAACCCGTCAGACCCCGATTGTAGCGTTCACTAAAGCCGCCTTCTAATTCGTAGCGCAGACCAAGGTTCACTGTCAGCTTCTGGCTCAGTTTCCAGTCGTCCTGCACATAGCCCGAATAGAATTTGTTTGTCATGTACAAATCGTCATTCGTGGCAATCGAAATGCTGCTCGGTGTGCCCAACATAAAGGCCGCCCATTCCAGACCAATCGTCGCTGCGTTGGTCGTGTTTTGGGCTTGGCGTGTGAACGCATTGTTGAAGGTGTAGGTACTGGAGCTTTGACCGGGACCATTGCTCGCACGCCATTGATTGCGTAGGTCGGTACCGATGCGCAAACTATGCGTGCCGAGATATTTCGACAGCTCGCCGCGTAAGGTTCCGACGCTGAACCGCGAGAAGCCAGGATAGCCGCGCGTGAAATCACTGTAGGTTCCAAAATCCACGCTGGGTAAGTGAATATTCGAGCCAGCCTTTTGATCCAGATAACTCGGCAGCCCGACTTTGCTGGGTGGGAAGCTCTTCTGCACTGCGTTTGAGGCATTGCCTTCGATAAAGCGATTCCATGAAATTGACCAGTTGAAAATCGTTGTGGAGTTGAAGGTGTAGACATGGTCAAACGCCACGGCGATGTTCTTGCGCACCAGTCCGGCGATCAACAAACCACGCGCCGTTTCATACACCCAGTCACCACGATCTTCAGGTTGAAAGTTACTGTAGCTCCACTTGCCGAACATGCGCTGTTTGCTCGTTGGTTGCAGGTCAATGCGATTCGTGAAGGCTTTGTAATCCCAATTGAACGCGGTCGCTGAAGCCAGATAACTATTGACCCCTTCGGCAGAAACGACGCCGGGGACGTTGTTGGCTTTCGGGTAGAGCGCGTCATAGAACTTGTACATCGGGTTCAGGATCGGCACCTGATTGTTCGGGAATGGATCGCGGGTGACGACGCCATTGACCAAACGAGCCGTGCGCGGGTCATAAATTTGATAGCGCACGGGATCAAGTTTCAGCAGGTCGGAGAAATCGCCACGCCGATGTGCATCTTGCGGCACAGTACGATTGACATTTGTGGCCTCTTCCGTCTTCACATCCTTGAAGGCGTTGTAGCTAAAAAAGAAAAACAATTTGTCGCGGCCATTAAAGAGCCACGGCACGCGCACCGGGCCACCGACTGAGCCTGCCCAGTTGTTCGAGCGTCCTGTGGGTTGGCGTTCGGTATTGCGCAACTGTTGCGCCAATGCCGTATTGCCTGCGCCTTCGGCTTGATAAATGCGCGCCCAGTATCCGGCATTTGTCGTCGTTTGCGTCGCATTCAAACGTTGTTGCCAGTGTTGCCAGGTCAACGCACCGTGATAATCATTCGTGCCGCTCTTGGTCGAAAGCGAAATTGTAGCGCTGGTGGTGTGTCCTTTGCTGGCATCGAACGGAGCGGTCTCAACTTTGAATTCGGCGACCGTGTCAGTATAGGGCAAATAGCCGGAACGCCGTCCGCCCGAAAGATTAGGGACACCATCAAGTGAGAATTCATTGCCGCCGACGCCACCCGCCGCGCTGACCTGTGACGCGCCGACGTTTGAGTGTAAGCTCAAATAATTCGGCTGTGCTGTCCATTGCATACCGGGGACGCTGCGCGCGAGCAACATGGCGCTATTGCCCATGACGGGCAAGTCCGCGATTTGCCGCGCTTCGAGTGATGCAGTGCCACTGCCAGATGTCGTCTCCAGCAATGCAGCATTTGCCGTAATTGTGACCGTTTCCTGTGCGCCCCCCACTTCAAGGGCGATGTTCACATTCTGGCGACTGTTCACCGACAAGATGTAGCCCGACTGCACGTACTTCTTGAAGCCGGACGAAACCACCGTGATGGTATAGTTGCCAGGCAAAAGATACGGCGCTTCAAAATAGCCGCTGTCATTGGTTGTGACTTTGGATGATGTGTTGGTTTCGGTGTTCGTGACTTCAATACTGGCTCCGGCCACAACCGCACCGGCTGCGTCCTTAACCGTGCCAAGAATCGTGCTGCGGGTTTCCTGTGCAGTTGCGGTGAAGGCTAACAGCACCAGCAAGCTCAATGTGCAGAACGCAGCCCGCCGCCACACAGTTGATGAAAGATAGGTAAACATCTATTCCTCCTGATAAATATTCCTGAGTTTGATTGGCCACCAAGATGGGATGCTTGTTGGCGTTATTTGATCTCTACTGTTTCTTCTGGGTTGGCATGAAGTTGAATTGACAGCCCGATTGCCCTAACGGGAAGAAAGTTCCAGCCTGAAACCCTTAGTTTTACGGGAAACAGGCCAAAGGACAAACTTCACTTTCAACCCTGAAAGTTCAGTTTTGCGAAATTCATTCCAGCAAAGGAAGATGGGCTTCTAACGAGCCCTGCGTGTGACGTAAATAATGTAAGAAGGCACCTGAGAATTACTCCAGAACTGGCTCGTGCCTAGAATTTCTAAGATTTTTCCTGTCTCTTCTTAATCCTGTTCTATAAACCCTATTGTTGTCCTAGACATCACAAGGATGCTCATTTTGAGATCATATGAGCACGAAGTCAATATAAGTAAAGCGGATTTGAGGATAGTCGCCATTTTTGTCTGGTTGAATTTCGGTGGCCCCTTTTACAGGTGGTTCAGCACTATTCATCAGGAACAAAGGCTACGCCGCATTAATCGTCAATTTGCGCGCCATTTTCTGCGCCTTTAAAGCGAGTTCCATCGCCAGAAAACAATGCGCTTGTGGCAGCGCCGTGTCGGTGCGATTGAGAACATCATCCACAAGCTTCGTGCCGTACGTGAGCTGCACCTGAGAACAATCAATGTATTTGGTTTCTTTTTGGTCCACGAGAAACAAATGGTTGCCCCCTTTGCGTCCGCCGATGTCCGCGTTTTTACGGATTTCAAGAAAGCCCTCCGTGCCGATCACGGTCAAGCGGCCATCGCCCCACGTGCTCAATCCGTTCGGGGTAAACCAATCCACGCGAATGTAGCCCGTGCCGCCATTGCCACGAAGCAAGACATCCCCGAAATCTTCAAAATTCGGATACTGCGGGTGATTGACATTGCGCACTTGCGACGCGGCGATCTCACCGCTGGTCGAACCCGTGAAATATAAAAACTGCTCGAACTGATGCGAGGCAATGTCGGTGATAATGCCGCCATAATATTTTGTATCCCAAAACCACGCGGGTCGCGTCGAGGGATTGATACGGTGCGGCCCGACGCTCACGGTTTGAATCACTCTGCCGATAGCTCCGGCCTTTACCAACTCACCCGCTTTCATTGTGGCCGGATTTTCCAACCGTTCGCTAAAGAGAATGGAATAAATCCGTTTGGTTTGCGCCTGCACTTTTCGCACTGCGGCCATTTGCTCCAACGAAGTAACGCCCGGCTTATCCACCATAAAATCCTTGCCATGTTGCATCACGCGAATGCCCAGCGGCGCGCGTTCATTCGGGATCGAAGCACTAACAACCAGTTGAATAGATTTGTCTTCGAGGATTTCGGCTTCGCTCCGCGCCAGCTTGGCCTGGGGATAGCGCTTTTGAAAATCCGCGATCAAGTCTGGCTCTTTTGCATAAAACGAAACCAGTTCGCCGCCACCACGTAACACCGCATTCGTTTGCCCATTGATATGACCGTGATTCAGGCCGATAACAGAAAACCGAATCCGGCTGGACTGTGCCTTGAGGGGACGTGATAACAAGGTACTGACCGTTAACCCGGCAGCGGTTGCAGTGGTAGATTTAATAAAATTGCGACGATTATTTTGCTCTTTAGTTCCTTCGTTAGACATGCAAGTACACCTTGGAAGCCTCATCATCCCCAAAGATAAGATGGGCTTATTGATAGAATATACGAACTCAATTCAGCCTACGGTAAGCCAAAATGTTTTTGTAGAATTAAAGCCACAGCCCCACGCAAACGCGGTTGAGTTGTATGATCAGACGAAACAATTTTTGTCTTGAGCGGGATTCGGCACCGTTTATTTATTTCCTGCCACATTATCGGCTCAATGTGGCTCCAAGCCGTCGTGACCTCGCCCACCAGCAAAATTATATCCGGGGCAATAGACATAATCACCATTGCCAGACCTTGGCCCAAATACCGAGCCATCCGCTCCACCGTTTCCAATGCCTTTAAATTCCCCTGCTCAACCAGACGCAACAAATCTTCAAAGGACGGAGCCGCGATTTGACCACGAGTCGAAGCTTTTCCGCTTCGACCATTGACTGAAACCTGCATGTAATGGTCAATTGCCGCATTATTGGAGGCGAAAACTTCCCAACATCCAAGGTTTCCGCAACGACATTGGGGGCCGGCATCCTGAATTGAGATGTGGCCGAATTCACCAGCTAATCCAGAATTGCCATAGACGCGTTCGCCATTCACAATCATGCCAACGCCAATTCCTTCAGAAACGGTAACGGTGGCAAAATTCCTCGCCCCTTCTGCCTGCTGTCCAAACCAAAGCTCAGTCAATGCACAGGCGGTTGCAGCGTTTTCCATTTCTACTGTCAGCCCGGTTGCACGTTCGAGCGGTGTTTTCAAATCCACTTCGCCCCAGTTCAAATTAGGGGCAAAGATCAGACGCTGTGTTTTCGGGTCAACGCGCCCCGGCACGCTGATTCCAATACCTTCATAATCAATCTGCGGATTGGCCTTAATCAGCGTGCGCAAATGATTGATCAACTCATTAATAAAGACCTTTGGGTGTTCGCCAGTTGAAATGGATTGTTGCGCCAGAAAGCGACCACTCAAATCCGCTAATGCCAAATCCGTTCGGCCAGGTCGCAAATTGATACCGATAACTGCCGCACGATCCGTATTCAAATGCAAAAACGTTGGCTTGCGTCCGCGCGGCAAATGCCCGATGGCCCCTTCTCTGACCCATCGCTCTTCAATCAATTGCTCTGTGATGGCGGATACCGTGCTCCGCTGTAAGCCAGAACAACGGGCCAGGTCTGCCCGTGAAATTGGTTGATGAGTCCGAATGAGGTTAAGAACAACGCGTCGGTTAATATCACGCGCAGTTTCGCTCGTTGCGACCCGAATATTGTTCAGGTCCATCTTCCGCATAATTTATCCCAGCAAAGTTCAGTGCGTTTTAGTTCGTTTGATGAGTAGATTTTGTTCGACTCTCGAACTATATTCAGAACCCCGTATCGGGTCAAGGAGATTTGCGTCAGTTCTCGACTATTTTCTTCTGGTTGAAAATATTACTTCGACCAACTTTGATTTTTCTGAGGGAGGATGAAAAGATACCTTCAGTGAATTCACAGTGAGACACCATCTGATTACCTGGAAGCATTGTCATGAAGAGAGTTCTGCTTTTTTTATTCAGTAGTTTATTAGCCATTTCGGCGATTGCCAGCAAACCGATAGCCCCAAAATTCGGGCCTGCGAAAGGGGCACTAGTGATTGCCGGAGGTGGCAAAATTCCGCCTGCGATTTCAGACAAATTTATCGCGCTGGCAGGTGGCTCCAATGCCAGTATTGTGTACATCCCCACTGCCGCAGAAGACGCGGGGATCAGTAAAATTTATGACGATCATCCGTCCCTGTTCGGGATCAAGAATCTGACCGTGCTCCACACGCGGGATCGAAATATTGCCAACACCGATGAGTTTGTGGCCCCGCTTAAAAAAGCAACGGGCGTCTGGTTTGGAGGCGGGCGACAATGGCGGCTGGTGGATTCCTATTTTAATACGCTCACCCACAAAGAATTGCAGAAATTGCTAGCGCGCGGCGGAGTAATCGGTGGCACTTCGGCAGGTGCCAGCATTCAGGCATCGTATATGGTTCGTGGCGCACGCGAAGGTAATACGACCATGATGGCTCCGGGTTATGAAACCGGATTGAGCTTCTTCAAACAGGTTGCCATTGATCAGCACATCAATACCCGCAAACGCGAGAGCGACTTAAAAGAAGTCATCACCGCACACCCGGATTTGTTGGGCATTGGCTTATATGAATCCACAGCCATCGTTGTGCAGGGAGATCAATTTGAAGTCATTGGCGACGGCAAGGTAGCAATTACGGATGGGAAGCAGTACGACGGCAAACCGTATTATTTTTTGGATGCAGGAGAAAAGTTTGATCTGAAAAAACGGCGCAAACGTTAGCCCAGCACGTCGTCGGCCTTAAGCTTGAGGTTTGGGAATGCAGGAGAAATCACCTTCTGCCCGCGTAGCACGATTCGTACTTCCTGATAAATTCCGCTGGCCGGGTTTGAGTGAATTTCAATGCGATCATTCGGCAAATCAACCAGCCAGGCTTCCTGAATCCCAGCCCGCGCATACGAGGGAAGTTTTATCTGGCGATCAGAATCTGTGGTGGTATCAGCTACTTCAATAGCCACTAAAGTATCGTCCGGTGTGGGATGCCCGCTGGCATAAAAATCCGTGCGGCGCTTGACTAAGGCAATATCCGGTTGCGGTTCAGAATAATCATCCAATTCAATAGGATTTTGTACCGTCACCAAAGCAGCTTTTCGCGTCTTATCCCTCAAAAATTCAGCTAATCTATTCACACACGCAGCATGTCGGGGGCCAATCGGTGCCATTTTGATTATTTCTCCGTCAATCAACTCAATCCGGTCATCTTCCTGGAAAATGTGAGCCTCACGAAGTCTGTGATATTCGTGGACTGTAAATGGATACCGCGCTAACTGAGCCGTCATATTTTGCCTCACTTGGGGATCGTGTTCCTCTCGAATTTACGAATCAACAGAAACCAAATACTACCACAGCGACACGGATTTCCTGCGCGCTACTTTGTCGCCAGCCTCGCGCCGTTGATCCACTCCAGAATCGTCTTGTATGCCGCATCGTCAACGCCGGTCCAACGCTGCCCGCCACCATGCGGAATCTTCTTTGCGCCGATTGTACCTTCGACATCAGCATTGCCGAGCGGTTTGCGCAGCAGCAAACTGTTTTCAGGATTGGTTGAATCCACCACACGCAAAGCGGAAGTGAAATTGTCGCGAATTTGGGCGTCAGACCATTGGCCATTGGCACCAGGCAAATTCAACTTCAAGACCGTATGATTGTAATGACAATCCATACAAGCATTGCCGTCGCGTCCTTTAGCAGAGAGGATTGGCATCACACGCTGCACAAAATAGGCATAATCCAGATTCGTAGTCGAAGCCTTGCCAACATTCGCAGTAGCTTTGGCAATCGCCGCCGCACCATCTAAATACGCATCTCCCTGCCCTTGGACAAAGGCGACTGCTTGTTCCTGCAACGAAGCGTTTTTGTCCACCATCAATTTCTCCAAGCCTGCTTTAACCGTTGGATTTTTGAGCAGTGAAGGCGAGCGTCGAGCCGCACTCAAAGCCGCCGCGCGGACTTGATCGTTCGCGTCGTAGCACGCTTCGGCAACGAGTTTCGGCAATGCCAATTCCGTTTGCGCCGTTGTCGCGTCCGTCACGAGTCCGAGCACCAAGCGTCGTTTCGCCGCGTCTTTGTTTTGCAGGAGCGAATTGAGCGCAACCTGTATTGACGGGGCTGCGCGCCATTCGGCTTTGTTCATTGCCAGCGTTGCCGCTGCGCGTTGCAAACCTTCGTCGCTTGCTTGCAACGCCGCCGTCACGCGCGCTTGCAATTCGGTATCGCTCGCCAAATGCGGAAATTCCGCAAGCGCCATTAACGCGGCAGGTGCGACGCCGCGTTCAGCTTTCACCACAAAGTCACGCACTGCCATATCCAACTTTTCGGCACGCGCTTCGGCATTGCTGAAAACTTTCAATCGTTCAAGTCCGGCGGTTTGTGCGGCTGGATACGGACTCGCCAGCAACGCTTTCAAAATGCCAATCGCCGCTTGTTTGTTTTGCTCGCGCACCGTGAGCGGCAACAAACGATACGTTTCCTGCGCGGCACTGCGAACTTCGGCATTGCTGTCGTTCAGTTGTTCCAGCACCAGCAGCGGCAACGAATCCAGCGCCTGATCGCGCACTGTGTTCGCCGCGACGATGGCTTGTTTGCGCAGTTTGAGATTGTCGGACTTGATGAGCGGAACCAATGCTTTTTCCATCAACTTTGCGCCGTCGTCGTAAAACTGCACATTCTCGACATCGTTGCCGATGCGTGTGTAGCGGCCTCCGCCTGCGTAGCCGCCCGCGCGCAGGTGAAATTCGGTGATCGCCTGCAACAAGCCTTCGCGTTGCAACGCATTCCCATTCTCAAGTGCCGCCGCAATGCGTTTCGCCATTTGCAAACTGTGATTGCGATGCCCTTGTTTCGCGCGCTCGCGGTCTTCCGGCGTAGCAAGCAACGCGATCCAGTTGTTGTACAGATAGCGCACGTTTTCATCGCTCATGCTGTACAACGCTTCGATCAAATTGCGCCGCACCCAGGGATGCGTTTCCGTGCCGATGCGCGCGATGATTTCATCAACGATCTTCCAACGCAGCGTTTCGTCTTTCGTCCAGTAAAACCATTGCGAGAGCGACTTGATAGCCTGCATCCGAATCATTGGAGAATGATGAGTATAAAAATCAAAGATGACAGGGCTGTGACTAAATCGCGTAGCGACAGAAAAATGTTGAGAGAAAATGCGCGCGGCCCCCCAGACTTCTCTCTCTGGCTTGGGTGAATTCACTTTATCTCGATTTGATGAAAAATCCAGAAACCTCACTATTGTTGTGTCAATCCGGTGCTTTGCAATGTACTGCCGTTCGCTCCAAGAATGTGCTAGTTGCACCATCTTATTTTCATCACCAAGCGGATCATCATAATCAGGGCTTTGTGGCGCATCCTGCGGGCTTACTTGATCTGCGTAATGACCGAACGCTGCGGAAGCGGCTTGACGGATCAACGCATCTTCGCTTATTGCACTTCGCAACATTCCACGAATGAATTCATTTTTTGGCATGCCCCAATTGGCACTTACCCAAACATTGCTCATCTGCTCCAATGCGACATACGGATCATCCGACAATTTCTCCGGCGTTGCTGCATTCCATCCCTTCTGCTTGTTCGCTTCGGGATACAACTGCGACAGCGCCATCACCGCGAATTGCGTTTCTCGAAACGGTGTCCGAAAGTTTTCATACGATTGGCGCGGATCGAACCAGCCGCCCCATTCCTGTTGGCGCGCGAGCAAATAGGCTACGGCTTTCTTGATCTGCGGATGATCTGGTTTGTAGCCCGCGAGTGCGAGCGTGTAGAGGCTGTGACCGGTTTGAAATTCTACGCTCGCGCTGTCCGGCTCAAAGAGCATTGACCATTGCCCGTCCGCGCGTTGCAGCGACAACAATCGTTCGGCGTTGCGTTTGATTTTGTCGGCGTAGGCGTTCGCGTCCATCATCGTCATCGCCTGCGTTTGATAGCACAGGTCAATCAGGTTCTTGTGCCGATCCTGTTCGATCAGCTTGCGGACTTGCTCGCGGTATTCGAGCGACTCTTTGTCGCCTGCTTGTTTCGCGTATTCATCGAACGCCTTCCACGAGTACATTGCGACTTCGTAGGCGCTGACCAAAGGTGTGTTGCCGTTGGTTTCGTCGTTCGGCAAATACGTGCGGCCTTTGTAATACAGCTTCAAATAGTTGACGACGCCTTTCAGATATTCGGTGTGCCGCTCGCCGGTGACTTCGGTTTCGTAGAGATTCAGCAACGCGGCCATTCGGCTCAAGACGTTCGCCGAAGCCGAAATCACGCGCGTCCAACTCGCTTCGGGATGGCCGTAAAACGGGCGCGTCGTGTTGTAAAACCGCTCTGTCAAAAACTGCACCGCCGCACGTTTCTGAATCGCGTAGCCGTTCTGTTTCGCCGTCAATTCCGCCCGCAACGGAAAGTGCGTGGCGTGACAGGCTACGCAGCCCATCGTTTCGTTGTGATTGTTGGAAACGCGATTGACGATGCCGCCGTGACGCGGCGTGTTCGCGTGCCAACTGTCGCCTGCGCTGACAATGAAATCCATTCCGGCGCGTACGGCTTTGCGCGCGGCTTCTGCTTGTACCGGGTTGGAGTACGGCGGCAAATCGTAAACGTATGTACGAAGTTGATAGGCCGGATGGCGCGCTTCGACTTTGACGTAGTACGTGCCTTTGGTCAGCACGCGCGTCGTGAATTTATTGCCGGGCAAAGCCTGAACTTCGTGCGGCGGCGTGACGGGATCAGCGCCTTTCTCATACGGCTTGGCTTGGTTGTTTTCGATGGTGAAGACGGACACATCAACCGGAATGTTGTCGCGTTCGAGCAGGTCAATTTCAAAATGCACAAGCTTCGGCGTGTCTTCGGTAAAGTTGAATTTGAACCAATCCGCGCCGCCTTCCGGCAAGCGGTCGGCATATTCCGGCGTTTGTTCATAGCCGCGTTTGTAATTCGTCGTGTCGGCATTGAGCGGCGCGATGTACGGGATGTCATCGGCGGTGGCGAACATCGTCTTGCCCAACTGAAATTCATTCGCGTCCTGCCACGTGTCGTTGGGCTCGGCTTCGACGTTGGGCATTTTATTGTCAGGCCATTCCAGCACTTGAATCACAGGCGCAATGGCCTTGTCGTGCTGTGAAGTCAATTCCAACTGCGCCCTGCCTGTCGCGCGAAACGTCAGATACAGATCGGGGTCGCCGACGTGCAGCGGTTTGCGCGCAATGATCTTTGCTCCGTCGCGCAACACAACATTGATCGTTCCGGTGTCGCCTATTTCTGATGGTGTGGGGATTGACACGCTAAGCGAACACAATTTGCCAGACGTTGAAAGGGGGTACATCGTGGCGGTTTTGGGCGCAAGCGTTTCGTTACTCGCCAACAATTTCTTGAAGGGTGATTTCTGGGCTGCGCCAGAGCTGAATTGCGGCGCAACCAGCACAACAATAACAAGGCTTGTGAGCACGAAGAGGACGAGCAGTTTGACGCGTTTGGTATTCATATTTTTCCCACGATGCACGGTCGGTTCGGGGGAATGATAGAGTTCTGCGCGTCAATTGGAAAGCAATTCGCGGAGGGAGCGGGGGAATCAAGGCGGAAGCCCGACCGTGGGGAAGGGCGCGTTTCAGTCGCTTTCGCGCCTCCCTCCTGGTCGGGCTTCTGTCCTCTCAACTAGCGGCGAACGAACACATAGCTCTTGGCGCTCGCCGCGCCGGAAGAACTAACTATCCCGTTGCGACTGCCGGGAGCATACGGTTGTCCGGGCCGCACTTCGATCACGACAGTGCCGCCTGCCGCCTGCGTGATCAAGCCTGCCTGCACTGCCGCCGTGCAAATCGAAACATCGCTGCGATAGACATCGAAGCCGTACACATAGCTGAGCGTGCCATTGGCCGGGCAACTGCACGAATAACGTTGGCCAATCTGGAGGGCGTCGGCATTCGTATTCCAATCTGTCCGGCTGGCAACGGGGGGCGGCAACGTTGTGGTGGGCGGTGTCGTTGGCGTGGTTGTGGTGCCCGCCTTCTTTTGTTGCAGGAGTTGATAACTGTCGTACGCCTGCTTCGCAGCTTGTTGCAGCCAGTTTCGTGCCGCCTCGCTCATCCGCATATTTTTGAAGGTGTTGTTGTATTGATTGATGGCGGTGGCCAGTCCTTGTTCGCCCGAAGCGACGGATTGCGCCTGCGGTCGCAGTTGCAACGTGTTCGGATCAATCGCCCAGTTCCAGGCTAATTGCACACCGAAGCGATAGGCGTTCAGCGCCTGCGACTCTTGCCCTAACGCGAGGTAGCGCTGCGTCAACGTCAAGGCGCTCGACCAGTCCCAGCCAAGATTATTAAAGGCGTAGTTGTAATTCACTAAAGCCGCCGCCGTGTTGCCCTGTTGCCACGCGGCATCGCCATTCCGAATCCAAGCTTTAGGGTCTTGCGATTGTGCCTGCGCGCTGGCGACGAATAACAGCACAAATAAAACAAAGGTGATGCCAAAATGTGTTTGCGTTTTCATGGTCGTTCCTCCTGGTAATACCTTACGGCAGTTATCGAAATCATTGCTCTTCGCCGTCCTAATGGCGGAACCGAAAAAACATTTCCGAAAAATTTTGGCGACGATGAAGAACAGAGTAACTATTGCTGGGAGCGCACGCGTCCCGCGTGCTTTTCCTCATGGAATGCGAACTTCGTTGATCAGGATTTTCCAATTCAAGGCTCAGCACGCGGGACGCGTGCGCTCCCAGCTCAAAAAGCGAAAAGCCCAGAGAAATTGATCTTCCCTGGGCTTTCTTTCCCTTTGCTGGCGATCCGTTCTTCAGCGAACAAACACAAAGCTTCTGCCCCATTGTCCGTATGCAGTGCTGGTCACGCCATAACGTGCGCTGCTGGCGTAGGACGTTTGCCCCGCTCGCATCTCAATGATGACGGTGCCGCCCAGTGCTTGTGTAATCACCCCGGCATGAACGGCAGCAGTGCAAATCGAAGTGTCGTCCGTGTATACGTCTGTCCCCCAGATGCTTCCAAGATTGCCGTTGGCCGGGCAATTGCACGAATAGCGTTGCCCGATTTGTAACGTACTCGATTTAGCATTGGTGCTCCAGTTCGTTCCACTCGTGCCGCCCACTGAGGGAGGCAGTGTTGTGATTGGGGGTCTCGTAACGTCGGGAGGCGGGTTCGTATTCCCTGACAAAAAGTTCCGCACCCAGAGCGCCCGGTTATAAATCGCTGTACGTGTCGTTTGGCTGGTGCCTGCCTGATTCATCAGGCCGACCAGTTGTTCGTTGTAATACTTCACCGCTTCGTTCAGCCAGTAGCGGCTCCACTGAGGATTCTGATTGACGTACGCGTAGGCGTAATTGGTGCCCTTGTCATAGCAGTCCCACGCCGTGGCTTCATCCCGATAAGCCAGATACCGATGCGAGAGCGAAAGTAGCACCTGCACGTCTTGCGGCGCTGACAAAGCCAGGCGACGCGCTTCGTTATAGTACGGCAGTGCTTGATTAAATTGTTGGCTGGCATAATAGCGGTCGCCGGAATCCAAATAAGTCTTGGCACGGCTAGGTTGTTGTTGGGCGAATGTGGTGAGCGAAATCAGCATTAGGATGATGGCGAAGATGTTTTTCATAGTGTTGTCTCCTGTTGAGGCCTTGCGGCGATGATCCAAATCGTTTCGTTGCTCTTCGCCGTCCTAATAGCGAAAGCGGAAAAACATTTCAGGAAAAATTTTGTGTGGAAAACCGAACTGCGATTAGTTGATCGGGCGCGTCACATAAACCGTCTTCACCTTCCCGTCAGATTGCCGGGTTGTGACCCCACCTTGCAGGAGCTGTTCCATCGCGCGGCGGACCTCCAGCGGCATTTGCTCGGTAGTGTCCTGGGTCGGAATACGTCGCACGGTGTGCGGGAGCGGAGTCGCTTTCCGAACAGGTGCTGTCGGCATCACCGTGACGGAGGCAAGACGCATTTTCTCTCGCTCTTTGACCACTCCAAGCGGCGGCGGCGTGGGTCGAGGCGTGGCAACGCTGGCAACTGCTTTAGGAGTAATGGAAGCCACAGGCTTGGCATTCAGGATCACGCGACCTGGTGTTGGCGAAGTCGTGGGTTGCTGGGCGGTTTGCCAGGCCAGCACAAAACGAAAGGCCAGCAGGCCAACGCCGCCAGCCACCAGGCAAAACAACGCTACCAGAACCAGAACAGCATTGCGCACGCGGTGCGAGCGAGGTTGGGAAACGTGTGAAGGAACGCCCGAACCTTGATTGCGCACAGGCATTGGCTTCACAGGCTGACGCCAAGCGACTTCCAACTCATGGGCAAAGACAAGCGCATTCGATGGTCGTGCCTGAGGGTCTTTGGCAAGCGCGCGCATCAGCACCGCTTCGATTGATGGTGGAATCCGCAGCGTTGCATGCAGAGGTGGCGGGGCCTGGGTCAAATGTTTTGCGATCACGCCGGTCGGCGTCGGTGCGGTGAAAGGCCGCATCCCGGCGATCATTTCATAAAACATCACGCCCAAACTATATACATCCGAACGCGCGTCGAGTTCTTCGCCACGGCATTGTTCGGGCGACATATAAAATGGTGTGCCGATGATCATCCCGGTTTCGGTCAACGCTTGTGTTGCCGCCAGATCGCGCAGCTTGGCAATGCCAAAATCAACAACTTTAACGGTTTCCGTTTCGCCCTCGCTACTGGGCGGGACGACAATGATATTGTCTGGTTTGAGATCACGATGCACGATGTTGCGCCGATGCGCTGCACCAACGCCCGCACAGATGCACTGCATCAATGCGACAGCGCGGGCCAGCGGAAGGCGATGGCCATCTTTCAGCAACTGCCCCAGCGACAGGCCGGGCACAAATTCCATCACAAGATAGGCTAACGCGTCTGATTCGCTGTAATCATAAATCGTGACGACATTCGGATGGCGCAAGGTGGCAGCAGCCTGAGCTTCGCGGCGGAAACGCACCAAAACATCGGCGGCGGCGCTGTAATGCGGATGCAGGACTTTTACCGCCACTTCATCGCCGATTTGAACGCGGCGCGCGCGATACACCATTCCCATTCCGCCTTGCCCCAGTCGTGCCTGCAATTCGTATTTGCCATCAAGTGTACGACCAGATAACGGATCGGCTTTGACAGCAGTCGCTACGGTAGTTGCAGCGGCAGATTGTTTTTTTGACGCGACTTCACCGATAAAAATCAGGCCGCAGGACACGCAAAAGGGTGTGTTTGCTTTCAGGATCGTTTGGCAATTTGAGCAAGTCATAAATTCCTCCGCAATACTCATCTTTCACGTACCTAATGGCGGAGCGGGAAAAACATTTCGCGGGGAAATTATGGTCAGACGGAGATTACATTTTTAGCACGACAATATTTTTGAGAAAACGCAGGCGTGGCAGAGGAAAACGTGGTTGTCTGACGGCAAGGCGACACAGCCGCATATTGCAATGACGGGATTCACTTCCATTCGCCCTGCAACACAAAAGCCGCCCAATAATACGGCTCTTGCCACCGCTGCTGTTTCCACATGGCAATCTGTGCGGCGCGAAGTGCTGCGGCGGGGCGCAAACCATCTTTTATCATTCCCTGATAAAAGTTCTTCATTAGTTCAGCCGTGGCGCGATCATCTACTTTCCACAAACTGGCCATCACANNCCGGCGTACATAAAACCGCGCGTCAATCCGACCAGTCCTTCGCCTTTGACTTCTTTGCCGAGACCGGTTTGGCAGGCGCTGAGGACGACGAGTTCTGCCGGAAGTTTCAGATTATAAATTTCGTGCAGGCGCAAAAATCCGTCCTGCGGTTTGCCCTGTGCGTCCACGAGCGAAAGCACGAGGCCGGACAGTTCAGGATTCTGACTGTTAAGAAGCCCGTGTGTCGCAAAGTGCAGAATACGGTATTGGCTGAGTTCGGCGCTGGTCGCCACCGCACGGCTTGCTTCAAAATCCAGTGCCTGTTTGCGCTCTGCCGTCGGCACGAACGCTGTAATCGCAGCGGCTTCGCGGCGAGTGCCGGGCAAACGCGGAATGCGCAAACCCGTCTCGGAGACTCCTGCTTCTCTGAGCGCGCGTGCTAATGAAGTATCGGGGGTTCGCGCTTCGGGCGCAGTAGCAGCGTTGGAAGAAGCTACACGTTGCAGGCGGGCATCATCGGCGGCAAAAACGGGATCAGCAAATAAGGCGAGGGCTTTCGCCGCCGGTTTGCGTCCCGCAAGTTCACGGCGCAGCATTGCCAGGCTGGAGGCAGAAGGAAGACTGATGATTTCGTGCTTAACAATGAAAGGTGGCTGGTGGCCAGTGACTGGTGGTCGGTGACTGGTGGTTTGTTGATTTCCAACCAACGGCCACTGGCCACCAACCACTGGATCAGGCAAGGCGGAAAACGGCACATACTGCAATGCGCCATCGGCGACGACGAGCAGACGCTTGTTCCCCAATTGCGCAGCGACAGGCGCGAGCAACATCTGGCTTAACTTCGCTCCGGTGTCAGTGAGCCGGGAAGATGCGGACGGCGTCGAACCACCATTGGCGGCACTCAACGCCTGATAAAAGCTGCGCGCGGCCTCTTCGATCTCAGTGCGTTTGGGTAATTCATAGCTCGTGATTGCGTCACGCGAAACAACCCACAGATAGCTGTGTGATGCGCCCAACGCGTATTCCAGCAACAGCGTGTCGCCATCTAAAATCTGTTGTTGAATCTCGCTGAGTTTTAGCGGTTGCGGTTGCGTCAGTGCTGCATAGCGGGGGTTGTTGGTTCTGATCTGTGTTTGTAGTTCTTCGTATTGAGCGGTGAGCGCACGCAGTTCTTTGTCTATCGCTGCCCGCGCTTCTGCCGTCGCATTGCCGCTGGCCAGCCGCATGCGATCCTGTTCTTTGGCATTGAGTTGTTGTTGCAGGTTCCGTTCGCGTTCCAGCAACATTGCATCCACGCCTTGTCGCAAATCCGCACGCGCTTCGGCCAACATTTCCAGCAATCCGCGCGCCCGCGCCCGCTCACTGGTTTCCAGTGCCAACGCCTGCCAACCTTGTGCAGGTTCGGCTTGTTGCGATTGCATCAACAGGTCAATGTAAAACTCGTAGAAGCCTTGCTGCGAGGCACGAAACGAAGCACGCAATTCCTGACTGGCAACATTTGTGCGTACGGATTCAAGCAGCGTGAGCGCAGATTCCGCTTGCGCGCGTGCAGCCGATAAATTGCCGCGCGTGCGTTCGATTTGCGCCAGATGACTGCGCGTTACGGCCTCACCCGCGCGGTTTTGTAATTCCTGCCAGAGCGTGAGAGATTGTTGCAGTGAATCCTGCGCTTTCGGCAGTTCGCCCCAGGCGATATAAGCCGCGCCCAGATTGCTGAGCGTTATCGCCTGTCCACGCCGATCTCCAACCGCCTGCCGCAAGGACAGGGCTTGCGTATAAGACGCCACAGCCTGTTGCAGCCCACCAGACAACTGATAGACCTTCCCCATTTCATTCAACGAAGCGGCTTCGCCACGCCGATTCCCCAGCTCCCGCCAGAGTGGCAACGCCTGATTGAAATGCTCCAATGCACGCGGAGAATCGCCCAATGATGTATACGCATCACCGAGATTATGCAGCGTTGCAGCTACTTCCCGACGATTCCCAAGCGCGCGAAAAATCGGCAGCATTTGCAGGTACAGATCCAGTGCTTTCTGGTGTTCGCCCATCAAACGATATACCGTGCCCAGATTGTTGGTGGTGCTGGCCTCTAACGAGCGATCTCCGACAGCCCGCAGCAACGGGAGTGCCTGTGTGTAGGCATCCAGCGCCCGCTGTGATTCGCCCATCGCGTAGTGAACATTACCAAGGTTATGAAGCAGCGTTCCCTCTAAAGCCCGATCTGACAATGCACGTGCGCCTTGCAACGATTGCTCAAAGGACGTCAGCGCCTGCGCATGCTGGCCCATTTCCGTATACACCTGTCCGATGTTATTCAGTGCCGTCGCCGCCTCACGTCGGTCGCCCAACGCACGCCAGAGCACAAGCGCCTGCTGAAGATGGGTGATCGCTTTGGCGGGCGCGCCCAATTGCAGATGCACCCAGCTCAGATTGTTGAGCGCCGTGGCCTCGCCGCGCTGATCACCTGCCGCCCGCCAGAGCGGCAAGGATGCCTCGTATTTCTGAATGGACTGACGCAATGCGTCGGCTTTCTGCTGTGCGCGCAGTTGCTCTGCTTCTGCATACGCCTGCTGCGCGGCCAGTCGGCGTCGGTCTTGCGGCGTCGCATCGCGCATTTGCAACAGCTTGATCTCATAACGCCCCGCCGCCGCACCTTTTTCCAGCGCCTGCACTTCGACGCGATAGGCCCCGCCCGCTTCCGCCACAAAGGCGACCGGTTCCGGGCCTTGTGTACCGTTGGGACTGTCAACGGACAAAAGTTGCTGCCCGGTTGGGGCAAACACCACGACGACGACATCAATGCCGCGTTGCTCAACCACAAGCTGCACGAATTGTCCGGCGATGAGGGGTAAGGGATAAGAGTGCTTTGCGCCGCCTGCCAGTTCGCGTTCCACAGGTGAATTTAAGGCCAGCGCGGAAAACGCCTCCTGTGCGCGCACAACAAGGGAGACAAGAAAAAGAAGGCAGAGTGATGGTAGGCACTTCATTACAGTTCTCCAGTCTGCGCAACGAGCGGTGGAGGCGAAATCCTGCCTGCTTCGATATAGAGATCAAGAGAAAGATTCTCTGGTGGGAGCGCGAAGCGTGTGGAGTGCGGTAAGTTCTTACCGCTTTGCTCTCCCCACCAGAGAATCTTTCTCTTAAAAGCTATATTAATGCACGGTATTGAAATGGTATTCGTCCACTTCTTCCCACTGACCGTTGGCGTTCTTTCCTTTGAGCACCAGAACGTAATCGCCGGGCGGCACCAATCGGGTCGGCAACGTGACAGTTGCAGTTTGGTTGGCGCGCGACAGATTCCGTTGCCAGAGTTCTGCCCCATCAAGCGTTTGCAGCACAGCCTGATAGCTCTGGTATCCCCCCGGACGTTTCAGTTTCAATTGCAAACGAACCTGCGCCACATCCGCCGGGATCGTCAATCGTTTTGTGCTGTCAATATCTCTGGACAAACCAGGCGTGAGAAGGAACGAAAGCAGCGTGGCCGAGGTGGAAGTTGTAACTTCATTCGCGCGCGAGGCTTCGGCTTTTTGCCGCGCCAGTTCCTGTTCGAGTTCTGTCCGTTGGCGACGTTCCGCTTCCAATTGCGCATTGAGTTGATCGCCACGCGTACGTTGGTCATTGGCTTGCTGTTCAAGTTGAATACGTTGCTGTTCCTGATCGGCACGCGCGACTTCGAGTTGTTGGACCTGTCCGCGCAACCTTACCGTTTGATACAACAGCCACGAACCGCCCAGCAACAGCAGCAGGGATGCCGCCGCCAGCCCGAGTTGCAAACCTGAACTTTGCAGCCCGAAGAAGGCAGCAAATGACTGAAAAAAGTTCGGCTTTTCCTCGACCACGCCCATTCGTTCCGGGGCTTTGGGCAAATTCGCGTTTGACACCGTTTCCAGCACGGCCTGGGCCAGTGCAATGCGTTGCGGTTCACCGGGCAGGGACAAAAAGCGTTGCTCGAAATGCCGCCGTTGCTCACCGCTTAATCCGCCTCGCGCGTAGTCGTAGCGCAATTCGTCCTCCAGCGCCTGCAATTGCTCAAAGGCTTCGTCATCGGTGAAAAACTGTTCTTCCAGCCGCAGTTTTTCGTCTTCGGACAAATCGCCCAGAAGATATTGGGTCATTAGGTTCTCGTCGTCTGTTTTCATAGCCTGACTCTCACTTTCCACTCCCTAATGGCGAAACCCAAAATCCATTTCATGCTTTCTGTAGTCTTTTGGTGCAGTTCAAGATACACATTTCCAATTCCTGCCGCAGCCGAAACATCCGAATCCGTAGCGCATTCAGCGGGATATTCAATTGCTCAGCTAACGCTTTTCGCTGTGCAATCTTCGCGCCACCATCGCTTTGATGATATTGCTGAATTTGTTCGAGCTGCTCACGCGGTAGCGATTGCACGCATTGCTGCAAACATTCCAGTTTCAATTCGTGGTCAAGACGTTCGTCGCGTCGCGCTTGTCGTTCCAGCGGGTCTATGGCAGGCGTTTTCGTGGGCGGCAGTTCGTCGAGCGAATCAACGCCTGTGCTTTCGGCTTTTTTCCAATGCTCGCGCAGGACGTTGATCGCCGTGCCGTGAAAAAATAAATACGGATCGCGGGCATGCACTTCGGCTCCTTCCAGCAAACGACGGGCAACGCGGTCAATCGTGCGGTCGGTGTAATCTTCGGGCGCAGGGCAACCTCGCCACTGAAAAAACTTCGTGAGTTTTTGGCGAATCAGTTCGTACTTTTCGCCAGCGCGCTCGCGGTCGGCATCAAGCTGCGTGAGCATCAGGTCAAATGCTTCGGGCGTCATGACCCAATCTTTTTTGTAGATTTGCGTTTCACTACTCATCACATTTGCCTTATTGCCATTCGCCCTGCAACACAAAGGCGGCCCAATAATACGGGTCTTCCCACAGCTTATTTTGCGCCATAGCGATTTGCGCTGCGCGCAATGCGGCGGCGGGTCGTAAGCGTTGCTCCCCAAGCATGGCCTGATAGAAATGCTTCATCAACTCCGCCGTCGCCTTATCATCCACTTTCCACAAACTGGCAACGACGCGCGGCGCTCCGGCGTACATAAAACCGCGTGTCAGCCCGACCAGCCCTTCGCCTTTGATATCCTTGCCAAGCGCCGTCTGGCACGCACTCAAGACGACAAGTTCGGCAGACAACTTCAAATTATAGATTTCGTGCAATCGCAAAAAGCCATCCTGCGGCTGCCCCTGCGCGTCTACGAGCGATAACACAAGGCCGGACAATTCGGGATGTGTGCTGTTCAGTAGTCCGTGCGTGGCCAGATGTAAGAAGCGATACTGACTCAATTCCGCACTGGTAAATGTTGCGCGGCTGGCGTCGAAATCAAAAGCCTGCTTACGTTCAGAGTCAGAGATTAATTCTAAAATCCCTGCGGCCTCGCGCCGTGTTCCGGGCAAACGCGGAATGCGCAGTTCCACGCTTTTGATTCCCGATTGCTCAGCGGAGCGTTGTAGTTGTTCGTCAGTCGCACGACGGCGCAGGGACGTAGCAACGGCTTTTTCTGTTGTCCCCGCTGATGCACCATTGACCCGCGAATCACTGCTACTGAAGACCGGATCAGCCAGAATCGCCAATGTTTTCGGCGCGGCGATGCGCCCTGCCATCTCCTGCCGCAACACTGCCAACGCAGAAGCTGACGGCAGGCTGATGAGTTCGTGTTCTACAATCAAGGGATGAGAGACGAGGGATGCGGGATAAAGTTTCTTTTCATCCTTCCGCCTTCCGACTTCATCCTTCGGCGCGGGTAGCGCTCCAAACGACACATACTGCAATGCGCCATCGGTTACGAGCAACAGACGTTTGTTGCCCAACTGGGCAGCCACGGGTTTGAGAAGCATTTCGCTCAAAGCAGCAGCTTTGGCAGGCAATAGCTTTCGGTCGGGGTGATCGGGCGCAATCAACAGTTCATAAAAGCCGCGCGCAGCGATTTCGATGTCGGTGCGTTTTGGCAAGATAAAACTTGTCAACGAATTCGATGTTGCTGCCCATAAATAACTGCGTTCGTCGCCGAGTGCGTATTCCAGCAACATCGTATCTGCGTCCAAGAGTTGTTGAATCTCGCGGAGTTTGAGCGGTTGCGGTTGGGTTAAGGCAGCGTAATGCGGACTGCGGGCGCGCAATTGCGCCTGGACTTCCTGATATTCGGCGGTCAGCGCACGTAATTCTTTTTCGACGGCAGCGGTTTGTTCTTGATTGACCTTGCTCCGGTTCAATTGCAAACGCGCTTGTTCTTTGGCGTTGAGCTGTTGTTGCAGGCGGCGTTCGCGTTCCAGCAATGTGGCATCCCCACCCTGTCGAATATCTATGCGTGCCTCGGTCAGAATTTCCAGCAGGCTGCGTACGCGCGCGCGTTCGCTCGATTGTAAGGCCGCACCATCCCATCCCTGGATTGGTGATTGCTGATGTAATTGCATCAAGAGATCGGTGTAAAAGCTATAGACCGGTTGCTGTGTGGCCAAAAACGACGCGCGCGATTCAGGACTGGTGTATTGCCCGCGTTGTGTTTCGATCAAGGCCAATGCGGCTTCGACATTCGCGCGGGCTTCTGACAAATTGCCACGCGCGCGCTCAATGCGAGCAATGCCATACAAGGCAGAGGCCTCGCCGGATGGATTCCCCAACACACGATGCAATGCCAGCGCCTGACGTTGTTGTGCAAGCCCGGATTCCAACTGGCCACGCTTTTCAGCCAGAAAGGCCAAGTTGGTAAGGGTATTCGCTTCGCCACCGCGATAGCCCAACGCCTGCCACAATCGCAGCGCCTGTTGCAAATGTTCATCCGCTTTTTGTTGTTCGCCCTGGTTCCAATATAGCGCGCCTATGCTTCCGAGCGCCGTTGCCTCGCCATAGCGGTCTCCGGCGCTGCGAAACAGTGGTAACGTCTGCTGTTGCAAAGCCAGACACGGTCCCGATTGTCCAAGTTGGCAATTGATCCCACCGACATAGAGCAACGCATACGCTTCCGCATTGCGATCCCCAACGGCGCGAAACAGCAACAAAGCTTGTTCGATGTAATCCAGTGCCTTCTGATATTCACCCAGCCCCACATAAAATCCGCCAGTAAAATTCAGGATATAAGCTTCGCTGTTACGATCCCCCAAGGCACGAAAAAGTGGCAATGCCTGCTCAAAATATTCAAGCGCTTTTTGTGGTTCGTCGAGCAGGTTATGCACATAACCGATGCCGAACAATACCGTTGCTTCCATGCTTTTGTCGCCAACCGCGCGCATCACAAGCAAGGATTGATTTAGGTATTGAATCGCTTTTTTCCGCTCGGCCAACGTCAAATCCGCATCACCGATGTTCGTCAACGTGACTGCCTCGCCGCCGCGTCCACCCGATGCGCGATAGAGTTGTAATGCCCGCTGTTGCCGCTCCAAAGATTGTTCAGCCTGGTTGAGGTCAGCATGAATTTTTGCAATGCCGACGAGCAGCACGGCTTCCAAACGGCGATTGCGCAAGGCGCGCACAAGCGGCAACGCATCAGCCAAATAATCCAATGCCTTTTGCTTGCTGCCCATCACGGTGTAAAGAAACGACATGTTGGCGAACAAACTATCCCAGCCTTCTCCCGATGTGCTTTGAAAGAGTGCAAGCGATTGCCGATAGGCTTCCTGTGCTTTTTCCGGGCTGTTGCTCGCGGCCCAGAGCCTGCCAATGGCATGCAACAACACGGCTTCGTCAAAGCGGTCACCGAGCGTACGGCGTAACTGCATTGCAGCTTCGTATTTTTCCATCGCGCGGGGCTTGTCGGTCAGGCTCAGCCGTTCGGCTTCGAGAAAAAGTTGTTCCGCAGTCAGACGATCTTTGTCGGCAGCGGTTGCGGCGCGTGCTTCCTCCAAACGGATTTCATATTTGCCTGTTGTCGTGGGTTGTGCTGCACGAATTTGCACTTGATACGAACCCGCTGCCGTTGCCAGCCACGACAACGATTCCAGGCCATTGGGGTTCGGATTATCCAATGCCACAATTTGTTGGCCGCCTGCTGTTCTCAGCGTCAGCACAACATCGAAGGTTTGCTGCTCGATCAGCAACCGCGCAAACTGATTGACACTGAGTTTGATTGTGTAGGAGTGTGTTTGCCCGGCAGGCAATTCGCGTTCGATAGCTTTGCCGGGGTCTATTGGACGCACCTCTTCGTTGGGTTGGGACCTGCCATGCAAAGTCAAAAACAACAGTGAGGAATGGGGGTCTATTGGACGCACCTCTTCGTTGGGTTGGGACTGAGACGTACAGACAAAAAAACAGCCGACAAGTGCGAACACTGCAACGGGATTGATCCTTGCACAAGTCATCTGAGCATCTCCAAGTGATGAGAAGCACGATTCATGAATTGCCGCTACGACATACTCATTTCAGCATGGCAGAGATGATAGGCTCCCAAGCCTCATTTGGAAAGCGACGGGGGTGAATTGTATTGTGAGTTAGGCTAGCAGTTTCTTTTGCACAATCCCATGCACATCGGTCAGGCGGAAGTCGCGTCCCTGGAACCGATAGGTTAACTGTTCGTGATCGAAGCCAAGTTGATGGAGCAACGTCGCGTGCAAATCGTGGACGTGCATGTGCCCTTCAATCGCGCCGAAGCCAAGTTCATCAGTCTCGCCGTGAATGGTTCCAGGTTTGAAGCCGCCACCGGCCACCCACATCGTAAATCCATCAATGTGATGATCGCGCCCCGTGGTTTCGCGCACTTCACCCATTGGGGTGCGGCCAAATTCCCCGCCCCAAACGACGATTGTATCTTGCAGCAAGCCGCGTTGTTTCAGGTCAAGCACCAGCGCCGCACTGGCCTGATCTACCTCGCGGCAACGGGCTTCGATGTCTCCATCAAGGTTGTTGCCGCGTTCGCCGTGATGATCCCAATCCGTATGATACAGCTGCACAAAACGCACGCCACGTTCGATCATTCGCCGCGCCAGCAA
>JAFDVL010000042.1:0-8678 GCA_018268995.1 Acidobacteriota bacterium
TGCCAATTTCACCCGCCGCCAACAATTCTTTGGCCTTGAGATAACCAAGGCTGCTGACTCGTTGGCTGCCGACTTGGAACACTTTGCCTGATTTTTTTGCGGCTGCCATGACGGGATAACCTTCGGAGATTTTGTAAACCATCGGCTTTTCGCAATACACATGCTTGCCTTTTGCCAACGCGTCCAAAGTAATACGCGAATGCCAAACGTCATGGGTGCAAATCAAAACGGCATCAACATCTTTTCGATCTAACAGGTCTTTGTAATTGCGCGTAGTGTAAAGGTCGTTGCCGAATCTTTCTTTGGCATTTTCAAGCCTGCCTGTATACAAATCACAAATCCCTGCCAATTCAACGCCTGGCACTTTCAGCGCAGTATCAAGGTCCATGTGTCCTTGCACACCATAACCAATCACACCGATGCGGATTTTGTCGTTGGCTGAGATTGGCTTTTCATAGTGCAAAATGCGTTCTTCCGCTTTTTCTCGTGCGGCCAGCGAAGCAAAAGGCGTGGCGGCAGTTGCCATACTGGTTGCAGCTATTTTTTGTAAAAACTTTCTTCTTGATGCGTGATTCTCTTTTTTCATACAGGTGTTTGTTAAGCTAACTGACAGATCGTCAAAATAATTGTGTATTTGATGCTTTGAAAGCGACTTCTCTGCTTTGGCTTTACCAGAATGCAGTTCGGACGGCTATTTTACAAGGGAATCTTTGCGAGACTCAAAGGTTTCCATCAATCGTCGACCGAAATCCATGGAAGAGGCGCGTGACTAGAACAATGCACGGCAAACGCCCGTCGTGCTTCATCTATTTGCCTGACAACAGAGCGCGCTTGTTGAAAGGATGATGCCTGCACAGCGTCGCCAATTCCTAAAATTGGGATGCGTTGTTATCTGTCTTTTGGTGGAGGTAAAGCAAAAAAACAAATCGCCTGTTAATCTAGGACAACCTCATTCGTTTTATTACTAAGGTTTGTCTTTAATTCCATCAGGAGATATAACAATGAAACAAAATATCAAGGCTCTCTCTTTCTTTACGTTAGCGTTACTACTGGCGCTAACCAGCACGGCGCAGGCAGATAAAGTTGATGAGTATGTAAAAGCTGAAATGCAGCGACAGCATATCTCTAGTGTTTCAATCGCCGTAATCAAAGAAGGCAAGGTGATCAAAGCAGAAGGTTACGGCTTGGCGAATATTGAGCATAATATTGCTGCCAAACCGGAAACTGTCTATCAGATTGGTTCCGTCAGCAAACAGCTGATTGCAACGGGAATTATGCTGTTAATGCAGGAAGGCAAAATTAGCCTTGATGACAAAATCAGTAAGTTTCTTGACGGCACACCCGACACCTGGAAAGAAATCACCGTTCGCCATTTATTGACGCACACATCGGGCATTGTCCGCGAAGCGCCGGGGTTTGATCCGTTCAAAATCAAGTCGGATGCCGAGGTAATTAAAACCGCGTATCCGCTGCCGCTACGTTTTGCCCCAGGCGAAAAATGGGAATACTGCAATGTCGGATATTTCTCACTGGCTGAGATCATTCGCAAAATTTCCGGCAAGCCCTGGGGCGATTATCTGAATGAACGTTTGTTTGCGCCGCTCGAAATGAACGCCACGCGCACGACTACGACCACAGAAATTGTCCCGCAACGCGCCGATGGGTATGTCTGGAGAAATGGGAAATTCAGCAATGCAGAAACGTTCATTGCCTTGCGTCCAAGCGGCGCATTTCTTTCGACAGTGCTTGATTTGGCCAAGTGGGATGCGGCGCTGTACACAGACAAAATTCTAAAGCCGGAAACGCTGAGCCAGGTGTGGTCGCCCGTCAAATTGAACAGTGGCGCGACGCATCCATACGGCTTTGGTTGGGAACTGAGCAGCGTGGCAGGTCACAAACTGGTGCATCATGGTGGCACGTTGCCGGGCTTTCGCGCACAGATTTCACGTTTTGTAGACGATAAATTATCTGTCGTAGTTTTGACGAATGGCGACAGTGCCGACCCAAATTTAATCGCGCTTCAGATCGCAGCGTTGTACATCCCCGGTTTAATTCCCGAACGAACGGTCGCCAAAATTGATCCCCAGATTCTTGAATCGTACACCGGACAATATCAGCATCCACAGGTAATCTTCACCGTTACGCGCGACGGCGACAAACTGTTATTGCAGCAAGGGGCAAACCCAGACAAACGGTATCTGTACCCCGAAAGCGCGACCAACTTTTTTGCGAATGAGAATCGGCGCTTGACGTATAGCTTCGTCAAAGATGAAACAGGAGCAGTCGCCCATTTGGTGATTCAACTGGAAGGCCGCGAAACAGGGCGAGCGAAAAAAATCAAGTAAGCGATCCGCCTAAAATTCAGTCACGACGGTTACGCCTGCGCTCTCGAATTTGTCCATATTCACAAGCGCGTCAATGGATTGTTCCAGCGTAATTTTCCTGCTGATGAGTCTTTCGGGCGTCAGTTTTCCGGCTTCGATCATTGCGAATAAAGCGTCGTAACGATGCGCCTGCATGCCGTGACTGCCGAGGATTTCCAGTTCGTGCGCAATGACTTTGCTCATCGGAATGGCAGGAGTGCTTTGGTCTGCCAACATCAGCCCGACTTGAATGTGCTTGCCGCGTTTGCGCAGGTTGCTGATGGAATTGAAGCAGGTCGTCGGATGTCCGAGCGCGTCTAATGAAACATGTGCGCCGCCCTTGGTGATTTCGATGACCGCTTCGGCGACATTGGCAACTTGCGCAGCATTCACCACAGCGACCGCGCCTAATTCACTTGCCAGGCGAAGCGCGTCGGCGGAAATATCAATCGCCACCACATTCGCGCCCACCGCATTCGCAATCATAATCGCCGACAACCCAACACCTCCGCAGCCGTGAACTGCGACCCATTGCCCGGCAGAAGTTTTGCCTTGATCCACCACCGCGCGAAACGAAGTCACAAACCGACAGCCCAGACTCGCCGCAGCCGGAAAATCGAGCGCATCAGGCAAGCGCACCAGATTCGTGTCGGCGTGATGAATGGAAACGTATTCAGCAAATGATCCCCAGTGCGTGAAGCCAGGTTGAAATTGGTGATCGCAAACTTGCTGATTGCCAGAGGCGCATTGCGGGCAAGCGCCGCAACCGCCGACGAATGGAACGGTGACGCGATCCCCGGTTTGCCATTTGGGTACGTCTTTGCCAACGGCGGCGACTACGCCCGCCAATTCGTGACCGGGCACGTGCGGAGGTTGAATGTCTGCATCATGCCCAACCCAGCCGTGCCAGTCGCTGCGACAAACCCCAGTCGCCATCACCTTGACGATGACGCCGTGTGTTTCGGGCGTTGGATCAGGAACATTCTTTAGTTGTGGTAGCACATTAAAGGCTTCGTAAAGGACAGCTTTCATTCGATTCGCTCCTTGTCTGAAACGTCATTATGCACATTCCTAAACAAGGAGAAAGACGACTCCAATGTGCGAAGCGTTGTGCTGGTAACGGAATGCTCCCGCTACGTCTTTTCCCTGCTTCTGAAAAGTCGTATAAAGTGTAGTCTTCCTGCAACCAGTTAAGAGTCCTGGGTAAACCAGCAAACATAAATAATCTCGTAGTTAGAACCAAAAGGAGCTATTCCATGCAACACCCTCGCTACGCCATCGTCTTTGCACCAGCGTCAGGATATTTTTCTCCCTGTCGCGTTCTACTTTGCGCCGCGCTTTTGTTTTCCGGCACAGCCATTTCCCGTGCCCAGAATGCCGAAGCCAGACCAGCGCCCGTGATTGATGTCCACGTCCACGCGATGGATGGCAATTTTCCAGGCGTCGCGCCGATGTGTCCGAACACGCCGCAATTCCTTGCCTCTGATCCCAAAGAGAAAGAAGAACGTTTTGGTTGGGCGAAAACGTCCTGCACTCCGGCGCTTTATCCTTCGGCACCGGGCGAATATATGAAAGATGTGCTGGCCGAAATGGAGCGATTGAATGTCACGGCAGTGGTGATGGGCGATCCGAAGAGTGTGCAGAAATGGAAAGACGCTGCGCCAGCTCGCGTCATCGCAGGTACAGGCATTGATAATCAAGCGACCGCTGACAAACGCGCTACGCTCGAAGAACTGCGGAAACACTTCACCACAGGCGGATTCAAGGTGATGGGAGAAATCGGCTTACAGTATCAGGGCTTGTCGCCGAGCGATATGAGTGTGGACAAATACTTCGCGCTGGCGGAAGAACTCGACGTTCCCGTAGCCATTCACATGGGCACAGGTGGCTCAGGTCGTGCGAACATCACGACGCCGAATTTTCGCGGCTCAAAGGGCGATCCGCTGCTGCTGGAAGAACTGCTTGCGCGTCATCCCAAGCTGCGGGTGCAAGTGATGCACGCAGGCTATCCGATGATTGATAATATGCTGACGCTGTTACAGGCCAGTTCCCACGTGTATGTTGATGTAGCCGGGCTGATCTGGAGCTATCCCATCAAGGAAGTGAACCGATATATTCAACGCCTTGTAGACGCTGGATTCGGAGATCGCGTCATGTTCGGAACCGATCAAATGATTTGGCCGAAGCTCATGGCGTATTCGATTAGCATCATTCAAAACGCCGATTACCTGACCCCGCAGCAAAAGCGCGACATTCTGTACAACAATGCCGCGCGGTTCCTGAGACTTGAGACAAAACCCGCGAATTAAACTCACTCCTCTAATCAGCGGGTAATTGGCATCTGCCTCCTTGCTTGTCATTGGCGACGAGCAAGTGCGTTCGCCCATCGCCGTGAAAATCGGTAGAGGGGATGAAGGATGCTCACGCAATGATTCTGAAGGCGATTTTGAGGGGCTATCTCACTTTCCGGTCAGTCTCTTCGATAGCGCTGCCATAATTGCGCCCGCTCCAGTTGATGCCCTGCACATAGCGGCCCACCGCACCCACGCGTGCGCCATTGCTGGGTGCGCCGCGTCTGGTGAGCACCCAGATTTTGCCCGTTTCATCGCTCAGTTCGTAGGCTCCAAACCCTGCTGCGCCAAAACTGTTCGTTACGGTTCCGACAATCAATACTTCCTTGCCGCGATACCGCGCTGGGTCGCCATTGAGTCGGTTGATGGTCGTTTGACGGGGACAGCCCATCAGAACAAGGGTCGAAGCCAGCAAAACCAGGGAAATAACAAATCGAGTTTTCATATTCCTCCTTCTTTATTTGGGGGCAGATTGTGAATCGAAATTTACTGCAAAGGTTGCCTGTGCGGTATCCCCTGCTAGTGAATCATACCGTCCTTGTAAGTTGTTTAGTAGGCGATAGGAGGGGGAGTGACCCAAGTTTGCGCGGCATCTGATTTCGCGAATGATGTAAAGTTTCAGCCTCCCCTTTGATTCTTCTACCCGAATTACAACAGTGCGCCTGAGGCCCTCAGCGTTTGTACCCCTGCCAAAAAGCTGATTTGTATAACTGTCATGTTGACGTCAGGGTTACGCAAATCGGCAGCGTGCGAATGCGTTCACCCGTCGCCGTGAATAGCGCGTTGCACACGGCAGGCAAAATCGGCGGCAACGCGGGTTCGCCCAAGATTGTTGGCGCATTGTTGGACTTCACCCACTGCACTTCGGGGGGCTGCGTTTGCGACATTTTTCAGCGGTTTATAACCTGGCGTTGACTTCGCTAAATTTGTAATAAATACTATTACAGGTTCACATCATGCGTATTGCGAGTCGTTTTGCTATTGCCGTTCATATTTTATCGTTACTGGGCACCTTCCCGGAAGAATCCATGACGTCCGATTGGATCGCAGGTAGCGTCGGCGTCAATGCTGTGATTGTACGCAATATCATCGGAATGCTGCGTCGAGCTGGATTAGTCACGACACAAAAAGGCGCGGCGGGAGCGTTTCTCGCCCGCCCGTTACAGCAAATTACAGTGTTGGATGTGTATCGTGCTATCGGGATGGAAGACGATTTATTTTCCATTCACTCGCGTCCGAATCCGAATTGTCCCGTCGGCAGGAACATTCAAGGAGCCTTGGGAACGGTTTTCACCAAAGCACAACAAGAAATGGAAGCTCAGCTCGCCAAAACGACGATGGCGCAGATTGTGCGCGAAATTAAGGCTGCCGATAAACCGTAAAACACTGACGCCTGGAGGGAGAAAGCTTACCATTCCGCGCGCAAGCTTGTAATAACGACTATTACAAATCAACTAAATAAAAAAACCTCTACGATGAATAAAACACAAGGAATATTCAGAAAAGCCATCCGTTTGATGCTGACGTTCGCTGCGTGCCTGACTGGCATTCAAGCACAAGCCAATAATTCTCTATCGCAATCACCGGCTCAAAAGTCTGAGCAAAGATTTCCGAAAATGATTGGCCCCTGTGACAGAACCTGTCTTGAGCAAACGATGCAGGCTTTTTTCGCGGCAGCCACAACAAACCAGTTCGGAAAAGTTCCCGCAATTGCGCAAGCGGAAATTCGTGAAAACGCG
Organism: Acidobacteriota bacterium; assembly: GCA_018268995.1. Classification (GTDB taxonomy): domain Bacteria; phylum Acidobacteriota; class Blastocatellia; order RBC074; family RBC074; genus JAFDVL01. Next base: position 6,454 of record JAFDVL010000042.1, read on the forward strand.
CGGGAGATTGCGTTGGCGGATTCAACCTGGGCGAAAGTTCGTGCGATTCGTTCGACGCTGGTGTTTGCCGATGCGGTCACGGGCAATGTCGTAGGCAGGGCGGGCGTTGAAATAGCAGAGGGAAAACCGGCCTACATTTCGACGCGGCTCAAAGTTGTGGCAGACGGCAAGATTGCGGACATTGAGATCGCGGCGGATACGTCAAATCGTGTGGTGAAGGACTATGTGTGGAATCTCGATAAAAACCTGGAAAAGGTATTAGCGTCGGAAGAGCGGATTGATCGTATTGCCCTTGAGGCGTTGGCGTTGCGCTATTTCATGTCGCTTTCTACTCACGTTGCTGTGAAAGCCGATTTCGATGATCGCGTGTGCAATCGCTTTCACAGCGGGATGCAGATCACGAACGCCGCGCGCAACGCTGTCGAAGGCGGGCCAGCTCGCACCTGCATAAGCTCCGTCGAAGGCACTCCGCCCTGGGGCCCCGCCACCGAGCAGCGCATCCCCGTGATTGATGAGGAACGCGGGATCGTGATTGGGATTACGCTGCTGCATTACCTGAAATCGCCGAGCAACGCCAAGATGTATGTGTGGGAAGTCTTTAAGGTGGTGAATGGAAAAATCACCCGAATTGATAACATCGGATTGATGCAGGACGGTCTGACAGCGCTTGGTTTTTCTCATTGAACGAACTACTGTTGACCCGCAGTACACCAATAAAGAAGCATTTCCCCGTACCGAATAGCGCCTTGATTGTGTCGAACCCGCATTGGTTTAAGCCTGTCGCCGGTCGGGTCTCGACGTCGCTACGGCATAGCGCCAGTTCGCTATTGCCATCCCCCTGAGTTCTATTCGGGGGCTGGCATAAAGAAAATCTCCCGCACCTCAATCCCCGTACGGCACACCTTGGCCCCCTTGCGCGCCCACGCCAGCGCCTCGTCCATGTCAGCGCATTCCAGTATCCACAAACCGCCCACGTGTTCCTTGGTTTCCAGGTACGGCCCGTCGGTGAGCAGCAGTTCGCCATTGGGCTGGGCCCGCAGTGTGCGGGCTGGGCCGAGGCCACCAGCAAACTTCCTGACGCCAGCAGCGATCATTTCGCGATTGAGTGCATGAATCTCCTCTATGATCGCTTCGTCCTGGGTGGACGGGTCAAAGTCATCGGGGAGGTAACCAGAAACCAGATATTGCGGCATAATTTCTCCTTGTTTTTTTGTAACAGTTTTCAGGCGGGCCAATTGCCCTGCCTTCACCATATAGTCGTTCGCAAGGCCGGAATTCGACAGGTCGTCAAAATTTTTTTATTTCAACTGGCGGATCCGCTCTGCGAGGAATTGCCGCTCTGGTTCCTGTTGGGTCAGCGCCAGAGCTTGCTCATAAGCAGATCGCGCCTCGGCGGTCCTGCCGAGCCTGCGGAACATATCGGCACGGGCTGAATGCGCGAGGTAATAATTTGTCAATTCGCCGTGTTCCAACATCGCGTTGATAAGCGTCAGCCCCGCTTCTGGCCCATCACGCTCGGCAATTGCCACGGCACGATTCAACCGCACAACCGGCGAAGGCTGAATTCGTAGCAATTGATCGTACAGTGCAACAATTTGCCGCCAGTCGGTCGCGGCGACCGAGTCCGCTTCCGCGTGAACGGCAGCTATTGCTGCTTGCAGTGTGTAAGAGCTAAAGCGATGGGACTTCAGGGCTTTCTCCGCCAAAGCTACTCCCTCCGCAATCTGCTGCTGGTCCCAGAGCGAGCGATCCTGGTTCTCCAGCAAAATCAGTTCTCTGGTCGGCGAGGTTCGCGCGGCGTGACGGGATTCGTGTAGCAACATCAAGGCAAGCAGTCCAATAACTTCCGGCTCTGGCTGGAGTTCGATCAGCAATCGGCCCAGCCGAATCGCTTCGCCGATTAGCGCGGCGCGCGTTACCTCCGCTCCCGACGCCGCCGAATACCCCTCGTTGAAGATAAGATAAATAACCTGAAGCACCGCGCCCAATCGCTCGGGCAACTCCTGCGGCGTCGGTACCTCGTACGGAATCGGTGTCTCCCGAATCTTGGCCTTGGCGCGCACAATGCGCTGTGCCAGCGTCCGCGGAGTGATGAGGAACGCCTTTGCGATCTCCTCGGTCGTCAGCCCGCACACCTCACGCAAGGTGAGCGCAACGCGTGCTTCCGGCGCTAGCGATGGATGACAGCACGTAAAGATCAGGCGCAGCCGATCATCCTCAAGGCT
>JAFDVL010000042.1:8705-14055 GCA_018268995.1 Acidobacteriota bacterium
CGAGTTCGTCTTGAGACGCATCAAATCTTGCCTGGCGACGCAGCGTATCAATGGCTTTGAAGCGGGCGGTCGAAATCAACCACGGACGTGGGTTGTTGGGGACTCCATTCTCAGGCCACAGGCTCAGCGCAGCCGCAAAGGCTTCCTGCATCGCCTCCTCAGCCAGATCAAAATCACCGAGCAAGCGGATCAGCGTGGCCAGGATTCGCCCCGAATCCGCGCGATAATGGGAGTCGAGCAGGTCGCGTATCTGCTCGGTGGAATGCTTGAACATGACAACGACCTTAGCAAACCAGCTACCCCGAATCAATTTGGCAAACGGCGGGGTGTGCAAAGTGTCCAAAGCGTGATTTTTAAAGCTGGACAACAGAACGCTTCCTCGCTTGACTCCCCCGTGAGTTTGATCAGATAAAGCGACAACAAAATGGCTGCCAACAACCTCTGAGTCATTGACAGCCGCCTTTGGATGTCACCCGTCTGTTAATCGCCAGACGTTGCAATCGCACATAAGACAAACTTGCCGCATCTGCCGCTCGGTCCCGGACGATCTTTCCACTCGCCTCAGTCTTCTGACGGGGCTGACAGTCTTCCAAAATCAAGCCCCTTGTTGAATAACCGAAAAGGAGAAAACTGCGCGAGGTTCAGATTTTTCCTTTCGTATTTGTTTAGACGAAGCTGAAGCCCTGCTTCGTGATTGGCAACGTGCGTTTGCCGCAGCCGAATTTCGTGCCTTTCAAATCAATCTCATCCCGCAAATATCACAGCAGCGGCATTTCAGGATCGGCATCGAATTGGCGATCTTTACCGTTTACTTTCAGCTTAATCATAAATTTCTCCTTGATAACTTTTTTCCATCACATAAACAGCCTTACTTTCAGGCCTGGCGGCAATCGCGCTCGGCGCAGAACTTCGGAGACGCTGACGCCCTGTTGCTCAAGGTTATGGCGTAAGTAGCCAGCGATAAGGAAGTACTTACTCATAAGTCTGAAAAGCAACTCAGCCTGTCTTGGAGGAACTCATTGGAAGGGATTTGGATCGCGTTAGACATTCAAAGCGCGCCTATCTTCTCGCACGAAATACCATATTCGCTCACGTCACACATGAATCTCCCTGCGTAAGTTGTGTTTTTTCCTAATTCATTAACTGCGAAGGATCGCCCCTGTACTTCGCGCACGCTGTGTTATGATTTCTGTGTAAGCATAGAAATGCATTCATCGTAAGTTGGGTTCCGGGACAGGCAGGAAATCTTATCCGGTCTACCTGCCTCTTTGGCTGATCGTATGATTTTCCCGCCTGTCCACACAAAGCCTGTTGGCGTACAGGTCTTAGAACCGAAATAAAGCGCCAAGAGGGGCCGGGAGCCGCTGTCTGAGTGCCAAACCAATGTCCTTGGGAGGAGGATCATTCAATGAAATTAACCAAACTATTACTGAGTATCCTGCTGGTTTTGGCTGTGTCGAGCGTCTGGGCGCAGCAAAGTTCTCCATCACAACCGGTCGTGAATATTCGCATTGCGCGAACGATCAAATCCGTCACGTATCGCCCCAACAGTGGTGAGTCAACGATTGGAATTCAAGGCACCGCGCTCATTCCACGAGCGGAAGGAAAAGCGCGCATCCAGCATAAACAGGGCGTGACCTACATCGAAGGCGAGGTCTCGAAGCTGGTGCCCGCCACGACGTTTGGAGGCCCGTTTCTGACCTACGTTCTTTGGGCCATTACGCCGGAAGGCAGCGCGAGCAATCTTGGTGAAATCGTAGTTGATGGAACCAGTGCTAAAATCAAAGCCAGCACCAATCTGCAATCCTTCGGGCTGATTGTTACGGCTGAGCCATATTTTGCCATCGGAATGCCCAGCGAAGCAGTGGTTTTGGAAAACACGATCATTCCTGGCACGTATGGAAAGATTGAGGCGGTGGATGCGAAATACGAATTGCTCGAACGAGGCAAATACGAAGTTGGCATGTTCGAGCCGTTCAAGATAGATCCGAAAGTGCCGCTGGAACTGTATCAGGCGCGCAATGCCGCCCGCATCGGCGCGTGGATGCAGGTGGATAAATATGCGACTGAATCCTGGGCCAAAGCGCAGGTCGAGCTGAAGAATGCAGAAGACTTCCAGGGCCAGAAAAAAAGCGGCAACAAAAAGTCTGTGATGATGATGGCGCGTGATGCCACCCAGATTTTCGAGGATGCTCGTGTTATTGCGCTCAAGCGTCAGGATGATGAGCGGCTGGCCAGAGAGCGACAAGCCGCGCGCGAACGTCAGGAACGTGCCCGCGCCGAAGCGGAAGCAGAAGCACAGCAGCGCAAGATCGAAGAAGAAGCTCGCAAGCGCGCCGAACTGGAACGAGAAGTGGAAACCGCACGTCGTGAACGGGCTGAAGCGGAAAAAATGAAGGCCGAACTGGCTACCGCACAGGAAGCGCAACGGCGCGCTGAAGCTGAGGCCGCGCGCGCCCGCGCTGTGGCGCAGGAAGAACAGTCGCGCCGCCTGGCCGATGAAGCCCGGATGCGCGAAGAAGAGGCCAGAAAAAGTGCGGATGCGGCTCGCATGCGTGAAGAGGAGGCAAAGAAGCGCGAAGAGGTGGCTCGCTTAGCGGCAGAGCAGGCCGCGCGTGAAAAAGCCGAGCTCCGTGCCAAGCTGCTTCAGCAATTCAATGCGGTGCTGGAAACTCGCGATACGGAACGCGGGCTGGTCGTCAACATGGGCGATGTGCTCTTCGATACAGGGCGTTTCACGTTGCGACCGCTTGCGCGGGAAAAGCTGGCGCGACTGGCTGGCATTGTCCTCAGCTATCCTGGATTGAAGCTCGTATCGGAAGGCCATACGGATAACGTCGGCAGTGAAGCGCTGAATCAAAAACTCTCCGAACAGCGCGCCAATGCGGTGCGCGAATACCTGCTTTCGCAGGGCGTCTCCGGCGACATCATTACATCCAGTGGCAAAGGCTTCTCGATGCCTGTGGGCGATAACAAAACTGCGGCGGGCCGACAACAAAACCGCCGCGTAGAACTGATCGTGTCCGGGGAAGTCATTGGATCGAAGATCGGGAATTAAGTTAGGGTGAAAGTAACCAGAGCGCTTCTTTCATTCTTCCTATTCGGGGCATGTCACTAGAATCGGCCTGCCCCGCACTTATTTCTGAGCGCTTGTCCACAGGCGAACCGTATGGCGTGTCCTTTGAAAAATCGCCGTCGAATTCCACATTTCCCCAGCGAATTTTTGCTTTCAACTCGGCGTGCGTAGGGTAATTCTTATCGTGAACGCGCAGGTTGCGATACACCTTCTCGTAAATCTCCACGGCGGCGTCAATGAACCGTTCCTTCGGGTCCCAACGCCACGATTCGCACGGGCACAGCTTCAGCCCGAACCGCGTGTACTCCCGATTCGGCACCGACCATTTCTTGCCTGTGCCGTCGCCTTTCCAGTGAAATTGACTGCTGGCATAGATGATCCCTTCCGTCTGAAAATCGGTGCTGTACAGCAGATAGCGGACGAGCGAGTTCGAGTCATCCAGTTCGGGGTCTGCGGTGACAACCACGCGGGGTTTGGGCAATGCCTGAGCGAATGTGACGCGACTGCTGTTGACCAGGCTCAACCCGCCAATCGTAACCACGAGCAGCGCCAACTGGAAGCGGCGAATATTTGTCATATCGGGATTCCTCTTTTACGCAAAACGAAAGATTTTTCTAGTGATGTACAACGTGCGAATGCGTTGGCCCGTTGCCGTAAACACTGCATTCGCACGTTACCTGCGCTTCACTCTTTACTTGGAACGTTGACCATTATGCACATTCCTGCTGCGGAGGGGCAGCGGGCTTGGGCTAAAAACTGCAAGGTAAATTCTTCGACTTGCGTAACCATTCGGTTTCAGATACAGTATTTGAAACCAGGTGGTTACATATGGATTTAAGAAGAGATGTGTTTCAGGCAATCGCAGACCCGACCCGACGGGCGATTTTATTGCTGCTTTCTACGCAGGCGTTAACCGCAGGAGCAATCGCTGCCAATTTTGATTCTTCACGTCCGGCTGTTTCAAAGCATTTACAAATTCTGACCGCCTGCGAGCTCGTTTCGCAGGAACAAATCGGGCGGGAGATTTATTACCATTTTCAGCCTGAAAAGATGAAAGAAGTAGACGATTTTATCGAACCTTTCAGACAACATTGGGAGCAAAGGTTTAATCAGCTTGACGAAGTGTTAGCGACCATCAAACGGAGAAAAAAATGAACGATAATTTACTATTTGAATTTACTGTAAACAAAGCAACAAAAACAGTATTGATAATCAGAGAATTTGCCGCCGAACTTTCGCTGGTCTGGGATGCTTTTACCAAGCCGGAAATCCTCGACCAATGGTGGGCACCTAAACCCTGGACATCCAAAACAAGATACATGGATTTCAAGGTTGGCGGACGAAGGTTTTATGCAATGGTCAGTCCCGAAGGAGCACAGCGGTGGGCAATTCAGGAATATACATCCATTAGTCCCAAAACCAATTTCAAGCTCGTTAATGCGTTTGCAGATAAAGATGAAAACCCGGAATTGCCCGGTTCTGATTGGGATCTGAATTTCAGCGAGCAAAACGGCGCTACAACAGTGCGCGTTTCCATTTACAACGAATCTCTTGCCCGTATGGAGAAGATGATTGAAATGGGCTTCAGCGAAGGATTCAAAATGACCTTGAGCAACCTGGAAGAGCTTTTGACAACATTATCGCAACAAAAGGAGTTGCAAGAGCATGAGAAAAATAATCGCCTGTGAATTTGTGACACTGGATGGGGTCATACAGTCCGAAGAGTGTGAGGGAGACGGTTTCAAGTATGGCGGATGGTTTTTCGGCTATGCGGACGAGGTGACGGGGGATGTGATACAAAAGCGGTTGGGCAAACAGGTAGATCTGCTGTTAGGGCGGAAGACCTTTGACGCTTGGGAACCGTACTGGCCGACGCATTCGGACTTCTGGCCGAACGTCATGACCGCAACCAAGTACGTCGCCTCGAATACGCGTGACGCGAGCGATTGGCAGCCCACCGTCTTTTTGAGCGGCGACATCGCGGAAAAAGTTAGCCAGCTAAAACAACAGGACGGAGCCAATTTGCACGTAATGGGAAGCGCAAATCTGCTTCAGACACTCTTCAAAAATGACCTAGTTGATGAGCTACAGCTCATGATATTTCCGATCACGCTTGGCACCGGAAAACGTCTGTTTACTCACGGCACAATCCCGGCAGCCTTCAAGATAACCGAATCTCAAGTCTCCCCAAACGGCATCATTATTGTGAACTACAAACGAGATGGAGAAGTGAAGACAGGTACGATGGGGTCTTAGATCAGTTTTCAGTTGCGT
>JAFDVL010000042.1:14072-58547 GCA_018268995.1 Acidobacteriota bacterium
GCGACGTGGGTGACGGCTCCATACACTGAACAAACTGAATGCAACAAAACGACTAGACGGTAGAACTGACGATACTGTAATAGTGAGAACCCCAGCAAATTCGTATATTAGCTGAGGTGAAATTTTATAAGAATGCGCCGTATCGGCATCGTGCGAATGCGTTCGCCCGTCGCCGTGAATACGGCGTTCGCAATCGCGTGCAAAATCGGCGGCAAGGCGGATTCTCCGCTTACTTTGCCGGGCGTTGCAGGATTTCTGCCAGCGCCTGCATTCGCTTCCCATCTACTGCGCTGTTTGACGTCCGCGCGCGTTCTTTCAGCGAGCGAGCGAAGCTTTGGAGTTTGGCGCGGCCTTTTGTCAGACTCGAACTTTCAGCGGTTTGAATTGCGCTGCGCATGGCAGTGATCTGATCGGCGGGCAAAGCTTGGGAGCGTTCCAACTGATCGAGATATGCTTTGGCGATGATCAGCTTGTTCGGCCACACGATCTTTTGCTGGTTCTGTACATTGAGTTCCGCGACGCGCACGGTTTTCGCGGCATCAATTTCATTCTGGGTTAGCAACTCGCTGGGGCTGAGTTCAAAGATGTCCAGTCCGCGCGCGATTTCTGACGAGTAGATATGACCGTTGTACCAGTACGTTGACCACGCGCCGCCCAGCACCAGCATCTTCGGATCAATCGCCCCACGGTCGAAATAGGCAATCTCTACGGGACGGGATTCGTCGGTAAAATCCATCACAGAGATGCCGCCTTGATACCACGCCTGCACTTTGATGTCGCGTCCGGGAACAGGAACGAGTGAGCCGTTGTGGGCGACGCAATTTTCGGTGTCGCTTTGTGCTGCGGGCATCTTGTAATAGCTCGCAAAATCCAGCTTGTTGTCGCGCAAACGAAAGATCGCGTTCGCGCCCCACACATTCGGATCAGTCAGACGACAACGCGCGCCCATTCCGCCGCCCCATTCATCGGTGAAGACAACTTTTGTTCCGTCGTTTGAAAACGAAGCCGAGTGCCAATAGGAATAGTTCGGGTCGTTGACGGCGTCTATGCGTTTTGGATTTACAGGGTCTTTGATGTCCAGCACGATTCCATTGCCGGAACAAGCTCCGGCGGCCAGCCCAAGCGACGAGTAGACGGTAATATCGTGACACTGGTCACTGTCAGTGGGCTTCCCTGTGCCGTGCGAAGCGCCGCTCTTTAAGGCGTTGAGCGCGCCGGTACGCGGGTCCATAAAGACGCGCGGACTGGAAACGACTTTGGCATTCTGCGGCGCAGCGAGCGGGACTTTGATGACCTCAATGCGAAACAGCGAGGTGTTCGGGTCTTTCTCCGGCGCTTCGGCGGAACAGCCGGGCAATTCTTCGCTTTGACGCACGAACGACGTGCCGGACACATAAATGTAGACGTTGTTTTTATCCTTTGGATCAACGACCAGCGTATGCGTGTGCGAGCCGCGACAGGTTTGGACGGCGGCGATTTGCTTGGGGCGCTGAATGTTGGAAATGTCGAAAATTCTCACGCCGCGAAATCGTTCTTTGTTTGGTGCAGGCAAGGTTGGTTTGTTCTCTTCTCCGGCTTTCGGTGGCGGCGGTGGCGGGAATCCCTCGATGCTGCAATCGAGACGGCCATTCGGCTGCTCGACCGACATAAACATCAGGTTTTTGTACACCGACACATCGCCTTGCCCGCCCGGACAAACCATTGACGTGACCAGTTTGGTCTTCGCGGGGTTAGAGATGTCAAAGATATTGACGCCATAAAAATTCCCTTGAAACAGGTATTTGCCCCGAAACGCGAGATCAGAATTCGCAAATGCCAGTTGCGCCGTCACCAATCGAAATTGCTTCGGTATCATTGCCATTGCGGCACTCGGAATGCCCATCGCGCCGAGCGTTTTTGTTACTTTGGGATTGTCGGCATCGTCTGAGCCGAGTTGAAACGCGCTCGGTTTCTTGAACAGCATGAGATGCTTCAAGCCTTTCGCTATTTCTCCGGCGTCATACAATCCCGGTGTCAGTTTGGCGCGCGGATCGTTGGCATCGGAGCCAGTCATGCCAGCAGGCAGCGGCGGCGCTTTTTCCGGCGCAAACGGATCATCCTGAGCTTTTTTCTGCTCTGTTTTCGGGTCTGCGGTTTTGGGTGGTTCCTGCGCTTGTATTGGAGACACACAACCCAACGACCAAAGCAGAGCGAGAGCGAATAAACGAATCATTGAGGCAGGTACGTGTTTCATCATTTGTCCTTGTCAGAAATTTTTTCCAGCATCGTTTGCATAATCCGAATTTCAGCGCGCTGGCCGCTGTCTACATCGGTGGCGAAATTGAATAATTCAGCATCCTGTCCGGCCCCCGCACTGTCGTGCAAATCTTTCACCATTGTCAACGCACCACCGTGATGCTGAATCATTCCGCTTAGAAAGAGTCGGTCGAACTCCGTGCCTTTGGCTTTGCGAAGTGCCTCCATCTGTTCAGCCGAAAGCATGCCGGGCATCAGGTCGTGCGACATATTTTTATGGTTCATGTGCATTTTGTGCATATCGTGCGAAGCATCGGCTACGGGCTGACCCCGCGCCACGAGCCAACGTTTCATAAACGCGATCTCGTCCGCCTGCGAATGGCTGATGCGCGCGCCCAATGACCGCACGTCTTTGTTTTCCGTGCGCGCTTCGATCAGCGCCGTCATCTCCACTGCCTGTGCGTGATGCGTAATCATCCCTTGCATGAACTGCACATCCGCTGTGGACACGGGCGGTAACTTGGCCTTTGTCGAAGCGGGAAGCACGCGCGTCCCTTTCCCCGGCGCACCCGGTTGCACGACGACCGATTTCGCAGGCGCACGCTGCTGCGCAGCAACGCGGCTATAGGGAGCAATCAGTAGAAAACAAAACACAACGAAAACGAGTGAGCGGTTCATAAAGCTTGGAGCCTCCTGCGTCAAGCGGGTTGCGGCATTCTTTGGGAACCTGACCAAAGCCCAAATTGGGATGCTGCCCAAGTCGCTTGACGGCTACTTATAATTCATCATTCGTGATGCTGCGCTAATGTACTTCTTTACGCCGAATCGCTCAACTAATATTCAGGAAGCTCTGAAATGAAGCTGCGCTGTGTCATTGGCGCTCAGTTGGCCGAAGCCAAAAGCGGTGACTGTGTTTTGGTAGCTTCGTTGGCTGGACGTTGAATGGAACTGCGCTTTCGCTTATATCATTTCTCTCTTATACGTGTGGGCTTCTTCCCGCTGTGCTGGTGTACAACCATTTCCATCATCGGAGCCATTGTTATGTTCGTTCGATTTCTCCTTGTAGCTGTTTTGCTGTTGTCGGTCGTGACAGTCACACGCCACGTGTTGGCAACAAAACAAACGCCCCAAACGGCTGCTGAAATTCTGGTACTAACGCACGCCAATGTAATTGACGGCCTGAGTGCGCAGCCGATGCGCGATGCGACGGTCATCGTGCGCGCAGGCCGCATCGAAAGCGTTCTGACAGGCACAACGGCAACGCCTGCCAATGCGACAGTGATTGATTTGCAAGGCCGCTGGTTGTTGCCGGGATTGATTGACGCACATACGCACATTGCAGATTTGGCAGCGGCGCGGGCGGCGCTGGCTTCGGGCGTGACGACAGCGCGCAATATGGGCATTGAGCATTTCGTAGACATCGGCATGCGCCAATTGCATCGCAACGGACGCACCGACCTGCCTGAAATGCTCTCTGCCGGATACCACTTGTATCCGCAACCTGCCGAAGGATTGTTTCTCGATTTTCCGCAATTCCACGATTTGATGGCGGGACTCAGTGGCGCGGAGAATTTACGCCGAGTGACGCGGGCGCAACTCGAACGCGGCGTGGATTTCATCAAAGTTAACGCGACCGACCGCGCCGGACAAGCGCAATCAGACCCGCGCCAACAGCTTTACAGTGAAGCCGAATTGACGGCCATCGTCGAAGAAGCGCGCCGCGCCAACATCTTTGTGGCCGCGCACGCGCACGGCGATGAAGGCGCGCGGGCCGCTGTGCGCGCGGGCGTGCGCTCTATCGAACACGGCACGTACCTCAGTGAAGCTACGCTGGATGAGATGAAACGGCGCGGCACGTATTTGACGCCGACGATTGCCACGATGGCCGAGATGCTGGAACCGCGCAACGGCGCTGTGTTGCAATTGCGCGGCAAACACATGGTTCCGCGTTTGCGCGAAGCCACGGCGCTGGCGTGGCGCAAAGGCGTCAAACTGCTGGCGGGGACGGACACCGATTACGGCGAGACCAGCAATTTCCGGCTGGCGCACGAATTGATGGAGCTGCAAGCAAGCGGCGTCACACCGATGGCGGCGTTGCAAGCGGCTACGTCCGTCGCAGCGGAATGCTTTGGACTGGCGCAGCGCACAGGCACGATCAACGCCGGACTGGAAGCCGATCTGATCGTGATCGAACGCAACCCGCTCGATCATCTCGGCAACTTGCAGGATGTCTTGCTGGTCATCAACAATGGCCGCATCGCTATCAATCGCCTGCGCTAGCGAAAAAGCCATTTCTTCATAAAGTGCAGAATACATCTTGGCTCATTTAATCAGGCAAAACTAACGCTCCGCTTCGTCATCGGCATCGTGCGAATGCGTTCGCCCGTCACGGTGAAACCGTGTGCGCAATCGCGGGCAGAATCAGTGGCAGCGCGGGTTCGGCCAACCTTGTCGGCGGTTGCTGGAGTTGATCCAATGCATTTAGGCGGCGTTTGCGACAGGATTCCGAACAGTAGCGGCATTTCGGGATCGCCTCTTTGCCGTTTACTTTCAGCTTAATCATAAATTTTCCCCTTGCTGACGTTCTCCCGTTGAGTTGGTGGTGATGAACGGCGCTACTTTTTCTTTACGTCGTAGCAAAGCAGCAAATCCTGGTCGCGGATGTAAAGCTTGCCATTGGCGATGACCGGGTGCGTCCACGCCTGCTCGCGAGTGCGTTCGGGCTGCTCGAAGCGGCCACGTTCAATGTATTTCTCACGGTTCGGTTCGATCAGAATCATCGTGCCTGACTCTGCGCGTAAGTAAAGACGTCCGTCCGCCATCGCTAATGATCCTTTCGGGGCCTGGCGCTCACGCCACAAAACCTGACCGGTTTGGAAATCCAGACAGACCAGAAAACCGCCTTCGTTGCCGCCCGCCGCGCCATACAACGCACCATCAACGACGATCATGCCGCCGTGGTGGTTGCGCATGTGATTGGTGAAATAGACTTCGGTGGCCTTAATCTTGCCGTCGGCTTCCTTGCTCAGTTTGACCGCACCGCCGCCGCCTTCGTACGCGGAAGAGCCGAACACCAGGCCGTCCTGATAGATCGGCGTAGAGCAGGTGATGTTGGCCGCCACGGGATCGTATTGCCAGAGAACTTTTCCATTGGTTGCCGAGAACCCGGCCAGCGTTTTCGCGGTGAATTGCACGTATTGACGCACTCCTTCAAAGTTGATCGCAATAATCGAGGCGTAGTTCGCGCCGGATTCGGGGCCGCGTGGGCCACCGCGACGACCGCCAGGCCCGCCTGAATTGGTGCTGCTACGAGTTGGTACCTCACTGCGCCAAATCACTTTGTCAGTCATTTTGTTCAGCGCCACGAGTGCGGCGTTCGGAGCGCCGGGCGAACAAATGAGGTTGTCGCCATCCACCAGCACTGATTCGGCGTACCCCCACGTTGGCACAATCGCGCCGTGATCTTTCACGAAATCCGTGCGCCAGACTTCCTTGCCTTCGGTTGTGAAACAGACGAGTTCTCCGAACTGGTTCATGAGATAAAGCCGGTCGCCGTCAACCGTAGGCGTGCCGCGCGGCCCCGATGGCGTGACGGAGAATCCAACTTCGCCGCTGCGACCGAGCTTGGCTTTCCAGATAAGTTCGCCGTTGCTTTCTTTCAGCGCAAAAACCCACGACGCATCGCCCACATCGCCGCTGGTATAAATGCGGCCTTTGCTGATGGCGACGCCGCCCATGCCGCTGCCGATGCCTTTGATCTTCCACGCCAGCGGCGGCCCTTTTTCGGGCCAGGTCTGGAGCAATCCACGTTCTCTGGAAATCGCATTTCGATCCGGCCCCTGCCATTGCGGCCAATCGAAAGACTCTTGTGCAAAGGCTGATGTGCTGAGAACCAGCAGCAGAACAAATGCGAAAAGTTTCATATCAATAAACTCTCCTGTTTTTTTAGGCCAAATGTTTTTTCAAAAAGCTGATGACTTTATTTCTGATTTCATCCACGTCGTACATTGCGCCAAAGTGCGGCGCATCTTTCACGATGATTAACTCGCTCGGCACGCCGACAGCTTGCAGCCAGCCGTGCAGTAATTTCGATTGTTTGTTAGAAACGATGTCATCTTTCTCGCCGTGAATGATCAGAAAGGGCGGATCGTTTTTATCAACGTAAGTGACAGGGCTGGCGACTTTGGCTAAGTCCGGTCGCGCGAGCGGAGCGGCTCCGATCAACACGGCTTCAGGCGATTTCGGGTCGTCGCTGCTTTTCAACGAAGTCAATTCCGAGGGGCCGTAAAAATCCACGACTGCCTTAAAGCGAAACGCCTTCGTCGTGTTCGGCATAAAAAACGCGGCGACATTGTTGTTTTTCGAGAGTCCCATCAATGAAGCCAGATGCCCGCCCGCCGAAAATCCCATCACGGCAAAGCGCGTGCGATCCAATTTGTATTTATCGGCGTTGTCGTACAGAAACGAAGCCGCGCGATTGCAATCCTGAATGAGCGCGGGAAACGCAGCTTGTGTAGCCAGCCGATAATCAATCGAAGCCAACGCGAAACCGCTGCTGACGATTTCCGCAATGGTCTTTTTCATGTAGCCCATATCGGCGTACTTATCGTTGGAAATCCAACCACCGCCATGCACAAAAATGACCAGGGGAACTTTACCTTGCGCATTCGTGGGCAAATAGAGGTCTAACAGATGCCTGGGGTCAGCATCATTGTTGTAAGGCACGTTCTCGTGAATGACGGTTCCTTTGGGAAATACATTGACGTAAGGATTGGGCTTTTGCCCAAAGATCAACAATGACGACAGTAGCATCCAGACCGCGACGAGTAGGTATTTGTTTTTCATGCGATAGTCCATTTTAGAGGTGATTGAGTGAATCCAAACAACTGCACGTTCCCTATCTTACTTCACCATTTCGATTATTGCCTTAACCGAGCCGGGCGCGCCAAAGGCTTCCATCTCGCCGTCTATCTTTCCGAGGATGACGAGTCCGCTTGAGTAACCGAAATCTCGATAAAAAATCGCCAGATTCCCCCACGGGGCGTAATAAGCAATGTCTCCGACAGAAGGATCGCTGCCCGCAGGCGCGCCTTGGGTGGATAATCTTTTCGGCAGATCGCTGATTTTTTCGGTCCCCGCATAATCTTCCAAAACAAGAGTCAGCGGCAGCAGCGAAACGAAATCCCGCGCGGCTTCGCTGTCGGTCAAAGCGGCTGTCACGACCTTTTCCCCAATGGTTATTCTGATCTTCATCTCCTCTGCCTTTTTATTTGCTACTTCATTCGCCTGCGCAGGCGGCATGCGGTTGACCGTATCTTTTCCGGCGGCGCAACCAATTTGACTAACAAACATCGCCAGCGCCGAACATAACAGTTGCTCGCATAATAATTTCCCTCCGATTATTTTCCTCAGTGGGAAGTTTACGCCCGATGAACATTGCTGTCGCAGGTGTTCTTGCTCAAGCTGGGGCGATCTTGCTCGAAACCGCTGAAGGCAAGGCGTGATTGGGACTTGGCTGAAATTTGCAGTGAGGCGGGAATTACCGCTGCCGCCGGTAATCGCTCGGAGAAAGGCCGGTTTCTCGGCGAAAGAGCTTGGCGAAATGGCTGGGATCAGCGTAGCTCACTTCCAGCGCAACCTCCACTATCTTCTTCTTCGTCGCGCAGCAGGTGTCGCGCCAAGCTCATCCGTAAATTGATATGCGCTCTAGTCAGACAACCAGCTTACTTCGAGAGTACGTGACTGGTTGTGACATCTGCCAGCAGCTTGTCCCCATCACCATACACCGATGTTCGTACGACGCTCACCGTCCGGCCCCGCTTCACGAATTCCGAGACGGCTCGCAATGACCCCGCGCGCTGGTTCCCGACGAAGTTGGCGTTGAGCGATATTCCGAGCGGAAATCCCGTCATTCCTGGCCTCGCTTCCGCTGGCCCCAGCACGAGAACCGTCGCGGTGACGTCGGCTAGCCACAGCATCGCTCCGGCATGGATGACGCCGAACGGGTTGAGCATGCCAGAGTGGATCGGCATCTCGGAGACGACACGATCATCATTGCGTTCGATGACTGTAAATTCTATGTCTCCTTCAAATTTCATATTCACCTCATCTGCACAACGACTTTGCCCTTGGCGCGGCCTTTCTCAAGATAAGCCAGTGCCTCCTTCGCTTGATCGAACGGAAACACCTTGTCAATTACCGGGCGGATGCGTCCCGCCTCAAGCAGTTCGCCGATCTCCGCGAGTTGGCCGCCATCTGGACGCACGAACAGAAATGAATACTCAATGACGCGTTTCCTGGCGAGGCGAATGATCTTACGGCTCAGCAACCCGAACACGAACACCAGGAAAAAATTCATGCCGCGCGCACGCGCGAACGCGGCGTCCGGTGGCCCGATGAGTGAGACAACGGTGCTGTTGGGCTTCAGAATACGCAGGGATTTTTCGAGCGCATCGCCCTTGACCGTGCCCAGCACGGCATCGTAATCCCGCAGCACCTCCTCAAATTCCTGCTGCTTGTAATCAATCACCTCATCGGCTCCGAGGCTCCGCACCAGTTCGACATTCCCCGTGCTTGTGGTCGTCCCGACCTTTGCTCCGAGGTGTTTCGCAAGTTGGATGGCGAACGTGCCAATGCCGCCGGAGCCTGCGGGGATGAACAGCTTTTGTCCGCGTCTGAGACGCATGCGCTCTTTGATCGCTTGCCAGGTCGTCAATCCGACCATCGGGATCGAGGCCGCTTGCACGAAGTCCAGCTTGGTCGGTTTGAGCGCGGCGGCACTCTCGGGCACGACGGCGAACTCAGCGAGCGAGCCAATACCCAAATCGAAGATGCTGGCGAACACGGCATCGTCCGGCTTGAAGCGCGTTACGCGACTTCCCACCTCCACCACGACACCCGCCAAATCGCTGCCCAACGTGGCTGGCAACTGAAATCGGAGCATGGCCTTAAACGTTCCTTTCGGAATCATGTTATCAATCGGATTCAGGCCAACGGCGTGGACCTGGACGAGTATTTCGTTCGGCTTTGGCACGGGCTGGGAGACATCCGTGAAAGTAATTTGATCGGGCTTTCCATAACGTTTGAAGACGAGTGCTTTCATAGATCAGTCCAGTTGAAATTGTTTGCGAAAACTCTTGTCGAACATGCCAGCGGGAACAAAGCGGCGCAGCCGACTCAGCGTGATTCCTTTGCCGACCGGATAACGCAGCCGGGGTGATGTTGCAGTCAGCGCATGGTGGACGGCGTCAGCCACAATGCGGGGATCATCTCCCTGTTCGATACTCTGCTCTACCAGGTCGTTTACCCGCTTCCGTTCATCGGCATAAACCTCAAGGGCCACCCGCGAGTACCTGGTGTTGCCGGTGATTTTTGACTTCGTATAGGCTGGCTGGACTAACAGCGCGCGCACGCCGAATCGTCTGACTTCGTGATCCAGCGACTCGGTGTATCCATCCAGGGCGTGTTTGCTCGCGGCGTAAATTCCCATATACGGCGCGGGGAGAAAGCCGACCACGGAACTGATGTTGACGATTCGACCATAGCCGTTTTGCCGCATGCCCGGCAGAATCGCGTTTGTCACACGCAGCACCCCGAAGAAATTGGTTTCAAACTGCTGCCGGGCCTCCTCCAGACTTGTCTCCTCCAAAGCGCCGAACGCTGCGTAACCAGCGTTGTTGACCAGGCATTGAATCGGCCCGGCCTTCTGCACAATGCTTTGAACCGCCTCGTTCACGCTGGAATCATCCGTCACCTCCAGGCGAATGATTTCAACGCCGCGAATAGGTTTCGCGGATTGCGGGTCGCGCACCGTGCCGAATACGCGCGCGCCTTGTTCCGCGAGTAGCTGGGCGATTTCCCGACCGATGCCGGAGGAAACTCCGGTGACTAATGTGGTTTTGTTTGCTAGTGAAGTGTGCATATACACAATTTATTGCCAGTTTATTGCCACGAAGGCATTTAGGGTTATTGGGTTATTTGCTTAGGGCCAACGCCGCAGTTTCGAGATCGGAGAGAATGGCGGACCAACGTTTTTCACCGAGGGTTTTGACCACGGCGCTTTGGGCTGCTCGCCAAGCCGGCATGAATTGCTCAACCTGTTTTCGGCCTTTGGCTGTAATCGCAAGCTCCACACGTCTACCGCGCCCGCCGCCGCCTGTCGTCACCAAACCATCCCGCTGCAATGGCCGGAGATTCCGCACAAGTGTCGTGCGCTCCATTCCCAGCCAATCGCTCAATTCCGCCATGTTCCAATCATCTTTGGCGTTTAATGCGAGCAGAATTGGTGCCTGCGTGGCGCGGATTCCTTGTCGCCGTAACTCCGCCTCAAAAAACTGCGTCATCACTCGCGTCACCCAACGCAAGTTGAAGCACACACAGTTCTCTGTAACCGAAAAATCAAGTTCTTTTGACATCGCAGTGTGTATATGCACTACCTCGTCTGTGTTGTCAAGCGACTGCTTGACTCGCATGGGTGTTTCTGGCTTGTCAAAATCGGCAAGTCAAGGCGCAGCAACTATCCACCACAAGAATGTGTCAACGCTGCCGCCGGTAATCGCTGGGAGAAAGGCCGATTTCCCGGCGAAAGAGTTTGGCGAAATGGCTGGGGTCGGTGTAGCCCACTTCGAGCGCAATTTCCACTACGCTTTTCTTGGTTTCGCGCAGCAGTTGTCGCGCGTGGTTCATCCGCAAATTGAGGTGATAGCGCGAAGGTGAGACGCCGAGGGCGCTTTTGAATAAACGCTGAAAATGAAACTTGCTCAACTCCGCTTGCGCCGCCAGCCGTTCCAGGCTGACGTCTTCGGCGAGATGTGCGACCATCCAGTCCGTGATTTGCTTGAGCTTGTGACCGGGCAGCGAAGGGCTGCTGCTGCGTGTCTCTTCGTCCATCACGCCATAGTTGCGCGCCAGATAAATCGCAATCGCCTGCGCGAGTGATTGCACAAAAAGCGGGCTTGCCTGCTCGCGCATCACCTCTTCACGCAACAATCCCAATAACGCATTCAAGCCTTCATCATCGAACGCCGAAGCATCTCGCAGCCAAGCGCGCTCTGCATCCTCTCCGAAAACTTCTTCCAGCGCGCGTTGCAAAACCGGCAGCTCAACGAAAACCAGCATGGTCTCGAATGGCTCGTTGTTCACCGTCCGCCAACGAATTTGATAAGGGTTGCCGCCAGTGGTGAGAAAAAATGATCCTTTCTGAATGCGGTTCGTGATCCAGGGCTGACCATCTTCGCGCTCCTGAAAATCAACTTCACCCGACGTCGTCCAAGCCAGGAACGGCTCGCTGACCGCAGGGATGTGCAAGGTCTCCGCCACAAGCGGCATAGCAGTGATCCACGCTTTGATGTCCCGCCAAGCTTCGCCCCGACTCTCGAACAAACACGTCCCGCCCGCATAGCGCCAAAAAGCTTCGGCAGATGTTGTTTGGGGAACTTGCATATAGACAACTGAAGCATTGCTTTGTCATCAGCACGGCGCGTGAGCCTTTCAGCATCTCAGCGTACCACGGTGACAACCACTCGCTGATAACGAGTTAGCACAGGCGTTCCGTTGTCGGTTGCTTCCAAAATCAAATGAATCGTTTGCCCCGCCGTCGCGTCAGCCGGGATTTGCACGCTGGTCGCCAGCGCATCAGGATTTGCAATCGTGACTTGCCCCAAATAAGTATCCACTTCTTTCCACTGCCACCACTTCACTGCGACTACGTTTTTGTCTGGATCGGACGCGACGCCTTGCAAGCGAATCGTCTCGCCTGCCCGCGCGGAGATGCGTGAACTTCCGCGCACGCTCACGCGCGGTTCGTGGTTCGCGGCGGCGTATTTTGGCGTCACTGACCATTGCATACGCGCTGCAAAATCGTTCTGCGCGGCAGGCGTAAAGTTGGGGCCTGTCATCGCGGGTCGTGCAGCAGGTGCGCTGCCCTGCCCGGCGTTTTGCGCCATCCATTGCACCGAAGTTCGATTGTTCACGCCGTCTCCCGCCCAGCCGCCCAGGCTCTCGTCTCTGTAACCAAACAAGCCGTTCTGCAAAAGATTTAGGTACGTGAACGTGTCGCCTTCGCCAATGAACGAGCCCTGCGCAAGCGGCGGAGTCCAAACGATGTAACCCTTTGCCTTGAGTTGTTCGGCGGTCATTCCGGCAAAGCCGAAGTAATCAAAGATGTCGTCTTTGACCATCTGTTTTCCATCGCCCCAGACGCGATAAAACGCGCCGAACGCGCCTTTGCTCGAAATATTCTCGCGCGTCCAATCGGCGCTGTAATAAACCTTATTTTCCGCGCTCGATCTCGCAGCGGCTCCGTACGCCAACGGCACTCCGCCCCCGCCAATCGGCAGCGTCTTGATGTCCGGCCAGTTCGGTTTGATGTAACTCTTGCCCGTATCGTCCTGATCGCCGGACACAGACAGAATGGCTTTGCGCGAAACCTTTTGATAAATGGCCGTCCACTGCGGCGTATCTTTGTACTGATCCTGAATGGATTTCAGCGCCCGCGCGATAGTACTTTGCCCGCCCCACGCGAGCAGATAAATCGGCCCCGGCTTATTGTCCAGCAGCAACGCTTTGATGAAGTCAGAACCCGGCGTTTCCTTAGAAATGTCTCCGTCAAACTCTACATTTCCCCAACGAATTTTTGCTTTCAACTCGGCGGGCGTCGGGTAGTTTTTATCGTGTACGCGCAGGTTGCGATACACCTTTTCATAAATCTCTACCGCCTCATCAATGAACCGTTCCTTCGGGGCCCAGCGCCACGATTCGCATGGGCAGAGTTTCAATCCGAACCGCGTGTACTCTCGATTCGGCACTGACAATTTTTTGCCCGTGCCGTCGCCTTTCCAGTGAAATTGACTGCTGGCGTAAATGATTCCTTCGGTTTGAAAGTCGGTGCTGTAGAGTAGATACCGCACGAGGGAATTTGAATCGTCGAGTTCGGGGTCTGCGGTGACGACGACACGAGGCTTTGGCAAAGGCTGAGCGACTGTACTGCGATTGAATAACAGCAAGCTCAATCCAATAATCATTGCTACGAGCAGCACCAGCAGAGAGGGGCGAATATCTGTCATATCGGGACTCCTTCTTCACGCCAACCTAAAGCATTCTTTCATCTTTGGCAATGTTCGAAGACGCCCGTCTTGAAAGTAAAGACGAATATGTTCTTTCTGGAGCGAAAGTGGTGTTGTAGCGGAGAAATGACGTGGTGAAGAGTGCTTCGCACCAGAACCATTCGCAGGTGTGGTGCGAATGGTTCTGGTTGACGGACGAATTCGTCGGCGTTGCCAATTAAGGTTTTGGATTGCCAAAAACTGCGCAGGTGTAATATTTGTCCTTGGTATTGGGCACTTTGGTAAAGCCGAAACCGACCTGCTTATAGACCTGACCGTCCATCGAAAGAAACGGGCGATAATGCGTGCTGCTCATTGCCCACCCCAGTACGGATGAGCCTCCGACGACATCCCCTTCTCCATATTCCATTCCTGCGGCTTCAACGCCAGGCTGCCCTGGATAGTTAAAGGCTTTCATTCGCATTTCAGGCGTACTCATTTTGGCGTACGAGGGATCGTTCACGCGCTTGCTGCGACCGATTACGACGGGATCGTGTCCGATCTGGTCGTGCTTGGCCATGACATCGGTGAGCCACTGACACGCTTGATTGAGTGAATTGTCCAATTGCATCGCTGGCAGTTTGCGCGCGCCTCGAAAGCCGTTGAGCGTTTTCAAAAAGCTTTGCCTGGGGTTCGGGTCTCTGACCAATTCGGCCATCGTAGGTCTAGGCCCAATCACTGTGGGTTTGGCTGCAACTGGCGCAGGTTTGGCCCCGCCACTCGCGGGTGAATTCGATCCGATCACGGTCATCTGAGTGGAAGGACTGGCGACAATTTCCTTTAGCAATTTATTCGTGCCAACTTCACGAACGCGAAAAACGTGACCAGGGTACGCCGAGCCATTAAACGTAGTGCCGGGGGCGACTTGTTGGGTTGAACGTCCCTCGCTGCACTGATGGTTAACAAAATTGACGGTAAACGGCTTATCTGTGTTATTGACAACGTTCAGTTTTACCTGATTGCCGCCCGCTTCTTTTGAGCACGCATTCTGCGCTGAAATGCTGTTGGTTACGACCAACAGCAGCCCTAACAACTTCATTACGGGTCCTAGTTTTTTCATAGTTTGTTTCCTCATGAGCCTCTGTGGTGATTGATTTGCCCAGTGGTTATGGTCTGTAGCCTTCGCACGAGAAGGTCGCTCTGGAGGTGAAGAGTTCTTTCAGCACTGCCTCTTGTTTCGGGGTCAATGTACCGCCAGGGGCACCAAACCAGAACTGGATTCCGTATGCGAATCCCTCTACGGGGGATATGGCACCACCGAAAAGATTCATCGTTTGATCCGAGATGTATTTGAAATCTATGGAGTGACCAAATTCATGGACGACTTGATCTAATGTTCTGGCTTGATTATCCGGTATAATCCCGGTCTCGTTTCTGGTTTTAACGCCCGTTTTGCAAATCATCTGTTCGGTGATCCACAAAGTATCAGCACCGCCAAATCCGCGATAAAAGTCATCGCTCGTTTCATACGGTTTTTCTGGACGCACCGCGATGGCGCTCAATTTGCGCAACTCCGACCAAGGTTCTCCGTTGGTCAGGTATATCTTGAAACCATTGAACTGACTTCTTGGATACTTGGGTCCAAAACGTTTGGTAATTTCGGTATAGATGTTTGCCACGCCGTTCATTGCTGATTGGGTCACGGCTCTTGAACCCATAATTTTGATGGTAGGGTCGGGCAGCTCCAGACACTTTACCCATCCGGGTTCAGGCGTGCAGGGCTTCGCATTCGGCTTATCAATGAACACTCTCAGGCTCGCAGCGAGAATCCCGTCACTCGACCAAAGTATCTCGCCAGTGGCGGAAACCAATTGAAGCACCCCGGAAAACGTCAGGTTCAGCGTGGCATTGGGGGCGGGATTGCCTGAAGATGTCCAAAGAGCTTTTCCTTTCGCGTCATAAACGGCGATCCGACCTTCTGGTAAAACTTCGACCCGATCCGACTGGGAGAAATTTTTCGAGACCAAATTCAGCCCCCAAATAAATTGGTCGCCCTTGGTTTTGACCACCAGATTGCCATCGTCTGCGAAAATGAGATGGTGATTGCCTGATGAGGAGAGGTACTTCACACCCCGCTTGAGGGTTGTCCCGGCAGGTATGGGAAACTTTGTCGCGCCGACCGCAGGTGGCGACGGTCTACCAGCAGGTGATGCGGCTGGAGTAGGAGGCGGAGTAGATGGCGGCCTCACCGCAGCAGTAGGTGCGGCATTGACAATCGTAACCGGATTGGAAGGATTGGCGACAATGACCTGAAGAAGCCTATTGGTGCCGACTTCACGAACGCGAAAGGCGTGACCGTTGTAGGAGACGCCTTCAAAGGTCGCACCGGGGGCAATCTGTTGATCGGACTTCCCTTCTTTACATTGGGGGTCAACCCAATTAACCGTGAAAGGTTTGTCTGTTTTATTGACGACCTTCAGGTTTACTTCTTTGCCATCTATATCTTTTGAGCAAACATTTTGTTGCGCCGCAGTTGGGGAACCTATGGCAACAGTAATTGCCACGACGGACAAGGCGAAAAAAATTGGTTTCATATCTCTTGGGTCTCCTAAAACTTTTCGATGAAGGGGCGCGCGCCCGATGATTTCCGACAACAATTCCCGACCGGAAACGATGAATGTCGTGGCAAAAATTACTAAATTGAGCAGTGAATCCTGCTGAATTCAGGGATGAGATGACATATCGCTGAACCGGAAATGGGCCATATTTTGAAGGGGTCAAAATGCCAGTTTTATGCTTAGTAAACTGCGAGCCTAGCGAATTTATCGTTTTGGGCGTTATGCGTCTGGAACTTTTTTGGATATTTTTCGGATTGCGTCAGAGGCATCACTCGCCGTTGAGATCAGGCAAGTCTTCGTCTATAGTTTTGGGACATCAACCGTTTGGATTTTTCGGACTTATTTTGGAGAGGGTTCAAGCTTGAATGATGACCGGAGATTCATAATGAGCCAGCAAACACAAGAAACAAAAGACACTTACCGCTTTAGCGTTTTTCGGATGGAGGTCTTGGAGCGTTGCTTGTGGTGCGAAGGGGAACGGATTTCGCTCACGCCAAAACAATTCGATCTGCTGATTTACTTTATCGAAAATGCTGGCCGCGTAGCCAAAAAAAGTGATCTGCTTGATGCGGTTTGGGCTGATGCCTATATTGAGGAAGCAACCCTGGCGCGCAATATCTCGTGGCTGAGAAGCAAACTGGAGGAACACACGAACGGCGAGTCGCTGATCGAGACCGTGCCGAAGCTGGGTTATCGTTTTACGGCAGAAGTGACGCGCGTCACCAATGAATCCAACGCACTCATCCGCACAGCACAAACGGTGCGAGACTTTCACAATGAGGAAACTATTGAGTTTGCTGAGGGAGCAATAGAGGAAGATGTTCAACCTGCGAAAGGAGATAAAGAATGGGGGGAGACATCGCTCGCAACGCAAACTCCTCCGTCGCACCGTCGGCGCTTATCACCGATTGCAATCCTCTTCATTGTGATCGTTTGCGTCGCGCTCGCAGGCAGCGGTTATATTCTTTCTCGCAACACTCTTAAAGCAAAAACGCTCCCCTCCAAGACTGATACGAAAACCCTTGCTGTGCGTGTCAACGCCACGATCACGATCAAAAACATTGCGGTTGATGCAACCCAACAAGCCACAGACGCCGGAATCAAAGTTCTGCCGGGAGACATCATCATGGTTGGTGCCGAGGGGCTACATCAACCCGACACCGGTCAGACCTGGACGCTTGTCGGAGATAACAAGGCCAAAGCCTCCGACAATCATACTTTCCAACAAGCCGATCCCTGGTCATTAGTGGGTTGGATTGGCACGACGGAAGCAGATCAATCGAACTATTTTCAGGTCAGTAAAGGCAACTCGCTCACGGCGAATAAAAGCGGCTCTCTCTATCTGGCAGTGAATGACTGGCGGAATGCATATACGAATAATCGTGGTGGACTGATGGTCACGGTTACGTTAACTCGTACTTTTGATATTTCTGCCGAGACTGATGATGTGCAAGGGGCATGGGGGAATGGATTGGTAGAGCTTCACACAGATGACACGCTTGCCAGTACTGCCGCCGGAGCCGTTTCCTATTGGCAGGGCGGAGAGCTTTATGATCCAAATGGTTCACACCATAAGACCGAGGGTCTGCTGGCACCAGCAATTAACACGCGCTCTCTCATTGGGAAAATTGGTAGTCGAAATCCCTTCAAATTGGGGATGAACTATCCACCACAAAAGGTAGGTGCGAACGGTTGGTTGTTCATCAGTGTCAATGATCAAATCACTAGGCGCGGCGCTTTCAAAAATAACAGCGGCAATATTTCAGTTGGCATCGAAGTCGTGCGTTCACCAGAAATATTTACAAACCCACTTTGACAATCTCCAGCGAAACGCCAGCGCATTATCGCTGGAGAGTCTTGGTTCACACGTTCAATTCCCACCGACAGAGCATTCCCCATTTACGCAAAACTGAAGCCCTGCTTCGTCATCGGCAACGTGCGGACGCGCTCACCCGTCGCGGTGAAAATCGCGTTGCACACGGCGGGCAGAATCGGTGGCAACGCTGGCTCGCCCAAGCCCGTTGGCGGGTTATTCGTTTTTAGGAAATGGACTTCGATGCTTGGTGGTGCTTGCGATATTTTCAGCCACGGATGCTGGTGATAGTTCGATTGCACGACGGCCCCGTTTTTCAGCGTGATTTCCTGAATCATTTCGCTCAAGCCATCTATGACCGCGCCTTGTACCTGAGTTTCGGCGGAACTGGGATTGATGATGTGGCTGCCAACGTCAGCCGCGACCCAGACTTTGTTTACTTTGATTTTTTTGTTCGCTGCCACGCTGACTTCGGCGACTTCGGCAAAGTAACCGCGATGGCTGAAATGGAACGCGACGCCTTGCGCTGTGCCTTTCGGTAACTTGCGTTTGCCCCAGCCCGATTTCTCAGCGACCAGTTTGAGCACACCTGTCATGCGAGTTGCATCCAATCCTTGCGGCCCTGGCCCACGTCCAGCAGGCGCAGCCTGTGGAACCTGCGGTGCTGCGAGCAAATCCAGGCGAAATTGCACGGGGTCTTTGCCTGCGGCGTGCGCGAGTTCGTCAATGAACGATTGAATCACCCACGCCGTGCTGTTGGAATAGGGCGCACGCAAGGCTCCGGTTTTCAAGCCCAGCCCCATCACGGAAGATTGCACCCGGAAATTCGGCACGAAAAGCGCCGGAAATTCGCCCGGCTGAAATCCGCCATCGTGAGCAAAGTTATTGCCTTCGCCATACCCGACGAAGTGATCGTGCCACGCGACCAGCTTGCCGTCTTTGTCCACTGCGCCTTTCATAAACTGGAAGCCGCCGCAGCGATAATAATCGTGTTGGATGTCGTCCTCGCGTGACCAGAGCAGCTTGACGGGTGCGCCGACGGTTTTAGAAATCCACGCAGCATCGAGCATCAGATCGTTGTAGGCCCGCCGTCCGAATCCGCCACCACCGCGCACGTTGTGAACTGTCACATCGGTTTCAGGCAGCTTGAGCAATTGCGCCACCATCGTGCGGCCTGATTGCGGTATCTGTCCCGCCATCCAGATTTCCAGCTTGCCGTCTTTGAAATGCGCCGTGCAATTTTGCGGCTCCATCGTACCGTGCGCGATGAAAGGAATCGTGTAATTGGCCTCGACGGCTTTGACATCGGCGCGTTGGAAAACAGGCTCGACGTCGCCGTCTTTGCGCAGCGTGCGCATCGCTGATTGTTTGGATAATTCCACCGCTTTCTTGGCGTTCTCGACGCTGTCCTGCGCGCCCCATTTGCCGGAGTCCCATTTGACTTCCAGCTTTTCCCGCGCCGAGTTTGCCGCCCACCAACTGTCCGCGACGATGGCTACACCGGATTCAAAGCCGGGGTCTTGGAACAGGTAATTGGGATAATCATTGGCAAGCGGGCGGCCTTCGATAATGAATGCGTGCTTGACGCCTTTCAGTGCTTTGATCGCATCAAGATTCGCGCTGACGGCTTTGCCGCCCAGCACAGGAG
Organism: Acidobacteriota bacterium; assembly: GCA_018268995.1. GTDB lineage: Bacteria > Acidobacteriota > Blastocatellia > RBC074 > RBC074 > JAFDVL01. The sequence continues at coordinate 33,429 of JAFDVL010000042.1, forward strand.
TGCGTTGCATCACGGCATACAACATCCCCGGTACGGTCACATCAATCCCGAAAATCGGCTTGCCTGTGAGGATTTCTTTGGTTTCGACGCTGATCGTGGACGTGCCGATGATTTTGTAATCTTTCGGGTCTTTGAGTTTGAGTGTAGCCAAATTTGGCACAGGCATCGTGGCCGCTTTGGTAGCCAGTTCGCCGTAGCCCGCCGAACGATTGGAAGCTTTGTGATGCACACGACCGGAAGCCGTCGTGCATTCAGATTCTGCTACGCCCCAGGTTTGGGCGGCGGCGGCAATCAACATTTGCCGCCCTGCTGCACCGACTTGCCGCATTGGTTCCCAGTTTCCCGGCGTAGCTGAACTGCCGCCCGTGAATTGCCCACCGTATTTGTTATCGGCATCAACACGAACGACTTTGACATCTTTCCAATCCACGTCGAGTTCTTCGGCAATCAGCATCGGCAGCGTGTTGTAAATGTTTTGCCCGATCTCAGTATTTTTCGAGGTCAGCGTAACGATGCCATTAGGCGCAATGCTAATAAAATTCGCTGGAACCAGCGGAGGCATGCGCGGCGGCCCTTGTGCGAATGCAGTGCTAGCCTTGGGATATAAGCCCAGCATCAAGCCACCGCCTGCCAGCGCGGTGACTTGGAGAAAAGCGCGACGATTGAGATTTGTCTTTTTCATGGGGTCTCCTTACTTCTTGTTGGGCAACAAGCGTGTACTCGTGCGCGATGTTTTGGTCGTCGGTTGGGCAGGCGCAGCATTGTTGGATGCCGACAATTCCGCCGCTTTATGGATCGCCGCACGAATGCGCAGATACGTCCCGCATCGGCATAGATTGCCATTCATCGCCGTGTCAATGTCCGCGTCAGTGGGCTTCGGCGTTTTTGCCAACAATGCGCACGCCGACATGATTTGCCCGGCTTGGCAATAACCACATTGCGGCACATCGAGTTCCTGCCACGCGACCTGCACCGGATGCGAACCATCGGGCGAGAGTCCTTCAATCGTGGTGACAGTCGCATTCGCCGCTGCCGAAACAGGCGTCGAGCAGGAACGCATCGGTTTGCCGTTCAAGTGAACCGTACACGCGCCACATAATCCCATGCCGCAACCGAACTTCGTCCCCTTGAGATCAAGTTCGTCACGCAACACCCAGAGCAATGGCGTCTCCGGGTCGCCGTCGAATTGCTGGTTCTTACCATTTACTTTCAGCTTAATCATGAATTTCCTCCGCTACTTCGCTGAAGTAGCCGTTATCGTTGATTCGTCTGGAAAACCTCTCTGGCCACACCAAGCGCGGTAATCGCGTTCGGCCAGCCTGCGTAAAAGGCCATGTGCGTGATCGTCTCAACGACTTCTTCCAGCGTCACGCCATTCGTACGCGCACGCGTAATATGTGAACGAAGCTGGTCGGGACGATTCATCGCAATCAGCGCCGCCACTGTCACCAGACTGCGGTCACGCCGGGAGAGTTGTGGACGCTCCCAAACATCGGCATAAAGTACGTCATCAGTAATCTCCGCCAGCTTGGGCGAGAAATCGCCGATGGCTCTGGCCGACGGTCTGTTGTTGGTCGTGGAAAGACGCGCAGGCGCTGGAACCGCTTGCACTTTGGCGGGCGCGTTGTATTGCGCGTCGCTGACCTTTTCCATCCATTCGACTCGCTTGCCATCGGGCTGTTGTTCCGTCAGGGCAATGTGCGTCAGGCGGTCAGTCGTTGTCGCGCCGTGCCAATGCTTCACGCCCGGCGGCGTCCAGACGACATCGCCCAATTTGATTTCCTGCTTCTCTCCGCCTTCCTGCTGCACCCAGCCAGCGCCTGCGGTGACGATGAGTGTTTGTCCCATCGGATGAGAATGCCAGTTTGTTCGCGCGCCCGGCGCAAAGGTGACCCGCCCACCAGCAAGGCGTGAAGGGATAGTTGCCTCCAAGAGCGGTTCGACGCCGACGGAACCCGTGAAGTTTTCGGCTTCTCTCATCTGCGGGGGCGGCGCACTGTTGCGCGTGATGCTGAGGGGTTTCGCATTCTGTGAATTTGGCTGAGCAGAAATCGCAACCGATAAACAAAGCAATAAGGCCGTGATGCCGAACCACACTTGACGTTTCACATTCATGAATTTGCTCCTGCGATGATTCAACGATTGATCATCTTCTGTGCCGCTGCTGGATAGCGTTCGCCTTGTATTGCGAGTTGCGATACGGCGCTATCAATTTCGCGCAAGTCGTCGGCTGTCAGTTCGACGTTTGCTGCACCGAGGTTTTCTTGCAACCGATGCAGCTTCGTCGTGCCGGGAATGGGAACAATCCACGGCTTCTGCGCTAATACCCAGGCGAGTGCGATTTGTGCGGGTGTAGCGTTCTTGCTATGGGCAATGTCACTGATGAGATCAACGACGGCCTGATTGGCCTTGCGATTTTCGGCGGAAAAGCGTGGCACGACGTTGCGGAAATCCGTGCTGTCGAACGTCGTGGTTTCGTCAATCTTGCCCGTCAGAAAGCCTTTGCCCAATGGACTGAAGGGAACGAAACCAATGCCGAGTTCTGCGAGCGTCGGCAGGATTTCCGCTTCCGGTTCGCGCCACCATAATGAATATTCGCTTTGCAGTGCGGTCACAGACTGAACGGCGTGCGCACGACGAATTGTTTGTGCGCCTGCTTCGGAAAGGCCGAAGTGCTTGACCTTACCTTCTTGAATCAGGTCTTTGACGGCCCCTGCCACATCTTCAATCGGCACGTTCGGATCAACGCGATGCTGATAGAACAAATCAATCACATCGGTCTTGAGTCGTTTGAGCGAAGCTTCCGCGACTTCTTTGATATGCTCCGGTCGGCTGTCCAACTCACTCCACCGTCCACTGCCATCGGCAGCAGGTTTGAAGCCGAATTTCGTTGCGATGACGACTTGCTCGCGGACAGGCGCGAGCGCTTCGCCGACGAGTTCTTCGTTCGTGAATGGGCCATACACTTCCGCCGTATCGAAGAAATTAACGCCGCTTTCGACGGCGGCGCGAATCACCGCAATCATTTCCTGTTTGTCCTGCGGCGGGCCGTAGCCAAAGCTCATGCCCATGCAGCCCAGCCCGATTGATGAAACTTCCAAGTTACTACTTCCAAGTTTTCGTTTCTGCATTTTTCCTCCTATGTATCCTAGTGTTTGATCTGAATTCTAAAGACTTTGAGCTAGCGAAGGGTAAGACGATTCTCGCGAATGATTGTACAATCCTGCAAATCCCTTGCGTGTCGCATGCCAACCGGAACCAAAAAAGCTAAGATAACTTTATGAATCAAAAAGACTCCAAACGCGAAGTACAAAGGATGCAAATCAACCGAGAAGAACTGGTCGAGCGAATTGCCCACCGCCTTCCCGAAGATGGCATATTGGACGTATTCCCCGGCTTTCGGCTCGCTCGTTCTTCCAAACCGACGGGGCCGATTCATGCCGTGTATCAGCCTGCATTCTGCTTCGTCGCCCAGGGTCGCAAGCAAGCAATGCTAGGCGAAGAAGTGTTCTGGTACGATCCGGGACATTACTTAATCTATACAGTTGATTTGCCTCTCACCTTTCAGGTCAAAGAAGCGTCGCCAGAACTCCCCTATCTTGGTTTCCGGCTAAATCTTGACCCGTCTCTTGTCGCCTCAGTGATCATGGAATCCGGCCTTGAACCCCAAAAAGGCAACACAACGATGAAGGCAATGGACGTCGGCAAGATGGATTCCCAGCTGCTTGATGCGGCTGTTCGACTGGTTCAACTGCTAGACGCACCGAATGAGCGCCAGGTGCTTGCGCCGCTCATCATCAGAGAGATCGTTTTTCGGCTTTTAGCAGGAGGGCAAGGAGCACGACTCAACCATCTGCTGGTGGCAGGAGTTGACACGCAACGCATTTCCAAGGCGATTGGTCATCTGCGCGCACACTTCGATGAACCGCTGAAAATTGAAAACATCGCCCGCCAACTCGGCATGAGCGTTTCCGGCTTCCATCATCACTTCAAATCCGTCACCGCCATGAGTCCGTTGCAATTCCAGAAACAAATCCGATTGCAGGAAGCGCGCCGCCTGATGCTCGGCGAAGACCTGGACGCGGCGAGCGCCGGGTTCCGTGTGGGCTACGAAGACCCCGCCTACTTCAGCCGTGACTACAAAAAGCTGTTCGGCGCACCGCCGCAACGTGACATCGCCAGGCTGCGCAGCAATCTTGAACTATAGAGATTAAGAAAAAGGAATTCCGAGGAACCACGGGGAGCACGGAGTTCACGGGGAAGAGAAAGTGCATACAAGGCAATAAATTCACGGGCACCCCTTCCGACTCCATTTCCGATTTCCCCGTGCCCCCCGTGTCCCTCGTGGTTTTCTATTTCTTGAATGCTATCTAAAATTTTCAAGCTGAAAATCACATCCTCTAACTTTTCACAGCTGAACATAGACCTGCGGTTACTGCTGACCTGGATGTTGCTGCCATCTACCACTTCAGGATTTTCTTTGGTGAAAAGAGACGATGATGTTGTTGAGCCGCAATGACGATCCGGGCACAGGCTTCGGCGTCAGAAAGGGCGTCGTGGTGTTTGAGGGGAATTTGTAAATGCTCGCAAACCAGATTGAGTTTGTTGGAAGGAAGCTGCCAGGTTTGTCGCGCCAGCTTCACGGTGCAGCGAAAGGGCAAGGCAGGCATTGACAAGCCCGAAGCAGTGCAACAGGCTTGCAAAACGCCCCTGTCAAACGAAGCATTGTGGGCGACGAAATGATCTGCACCTTGCAGGAATTCCTCCATTGTCGGCCAGATTTCACCAAATGTGGGAGCGTTTTTGACATGTTCCCATTTGATGCCGTGGATGTACGTAAACTGAAAACGCGAACGTGGCGGGCGAATCAAGGTCTGCGTTTTGGCAACGATTTCATTGCCTTCGACGCGGACTAACGCTACCGAGCAGGCACTATCCGGGCCATAATCTGCGGTCTCAAAATCTATCGCGACAAATTTCATGGTTCTTTCAAGGCATGGAGTACAAGCTTTAGCTTGGCTTTTCGTTTATCAAGCAAACTGCCAAGCTAAAGCTTGTACTCCATGCCTTTCTACATTGTCAGCACAACACGTCCGACCAGCTTTCCGCCTTTCATCTCGTCCAGGATTCCATTTATTTCCGGCAATGTGGCCGTGGTGTAATGGCAACGAATGCCGCTTTCGGCGGCAAGTTGCAGGACTTCCTGTAAATCCTTTCGCGTGCCAACAGTTGAGGCCATAATTTTGAACTCGCCCGCCAGCATTGCCTGAATATCCAGCGGAATCGGCTCCGGCGTCATTCCGACGATGACCAGCGTTCCCATTCGCCTGAGCGAGCGCAGCGCCGTTTCATATGCGGCTTTGCTGCCCGATGTCACGATGGCAACGTGTGCGCCGTTGCGGGCTTTGATTTCTTTGTATGCGGTCGTCGTTGCAGCATTGACTGTCCAATCGGCTCCGCATTCTGTGGCCAGCTGTAATTTGTCTTCAGCAATATCTACGGCTCCGACTTCCAAGCCCAGTTTTTTCCCAATCTGCACCGCCAGATGACCAAGGCCGCCGATGCCGAAAATCACGAGACGTTCGCCCGCCCGAATGCCGGAAACCTTGATCGCGCGATAGACCGTGACGCCAGCACAGAGCAAGGGCGCGGCTTCTGTAAAGCTGAGTTCATCCGGGATTTTGGCAGTATGACTGGCCTGCGCGATAGCATATTCGGCATAGCCACCATCCACCATCAAGCCCGTAATTTTCTGTTTGCCGCACATCGTTTCCTGCCCGGACTGACAGTATTCGCACACGCCACAGGTTTGGTGCAGCCACGGCACGCCAACACGGTCTCCGATTGCAAAATCGGCCACGCCTTCGCCAACGGCAGCAATCGTTCCGGCAATTTCGTGTCCAAGAATTAACGGCAATTTGGCAACCGGCTTCAGCTTTGTCCAATCGCCTAAAGCAATGTGCAAATCAGAATGACAAACCCCACTGGCAACAACTTTGACGAGCACCTGTCCTGCACCCGGTGTCGGTGTGGGTACGTCTTCGAGCGTTAACGGCTGTGCGAAATCGTGAAGGATTGCGGCTTTCATATGGTCATTCCCAGCGTTGAGCAGAAGCCCGACTGAAAAGACGTAGGGGCGCACCTTCACGCCTGCCTTTACGGTCGGGCTTTTGCCTCATGTCTTCGTGTCCTAACTTCGACCACGCAGTTTATTAATCTTGGCGATGAACTCTTCTACGCCATCTTTTTTGATTGCCAGGGTCGGAACAAAAATTTGCTTGCTGGCAGGAATGACGGATTTATCGCCGCCGATCACCTGAGCCATCAGCTTGATGGATTGATAGCCAAATTCAAATGGTTGTTGCACGACCGTCGCATAAATCGAACCTTCTTTGACGCCCGCCAGGGTTTCGTCTTCTTCATCGAAGGCGATGATTTTGACCTTGCCGACTTTGTTCGCTTCTTTGACGGCGCTCAAAATCGCCGGGCCGTTGTATGACCACAGTCCGACCATTCCGACCAGGTCATTGTATTTGACCAGCGCGTCTGCCGGATTAGATTTGGCGCGGACGCGATCTGTGTCGTCTGTGCGAAGGTCGAGGATTTTGATGTTGGAACCTTCCAACGCTTTTTTCAGCCCCTCGTATCGTTCCTTCGCATTTTGCGCATCCGCCTTGCCGACAAACACCATGATGTTGCCGCCCTGAGGCAATGCTTCTTTCACCAGTTTGCCTGCTTGTTCGCCTGCGGCCACGTTATCCGTTCCGATATAGAAGGCGCGATTGCTGGCGGGAGCATCGGAATCCTGCGTCACGACTAACGCCTGTGATGCGACGCGATTCAGCATTTGCACCTGGTTGGCCGGATCGTTCGGGCTGATCGCCATGCCGTCAATGCCTTTGGCGACAAGGTCATCCACAATGCGCTGTTGTTCGGCTGCGGTGCCTTGTCCCGGCAATTGAAATTCGACTTCGACGTTGGGTAATTCTGCCGCCGCTTTTTCGGTGCCTTTGCGGGCAATTGTCCAGAAATCCGAGGGATTATTGGTGACAAAGGCTAAGCGCAATTTTTTGCCACCGCCTCCTGGTGTGCTGCTTCCGCCGCTGCTGCCTGCGTTATTGCACGAAGCAGAAAAAACAGCGAACGCACCAATGAGTAGATAAACCAAAGCCCGGTTCAGACCGGTTTTCATATTGTTTGCCTCCTATAGGTTGAGTTGATTACGAATTGATCGCGGTGATTGTATACAGCCCCGGCGATTTTGAGAAATGACGCGATGTAAAAACGACGGTTTTGTTACGACACAGGCTTCACGCAACGAAAGCCGACGTGGCTGGCACCGCTGTCAATTGCGCCTTTGCCACGGCTGCCAACGTGATAGCGCGCGCAATACTGGTCGCTGCACATCAATGACCCGCTTTTTTGCACGCGCTTTGGAATGCCCGGCTCCTGTGGATCGTGGCTGTCAGCGGGGCCTTGCGGATTTTTCACGGCCTCTTTTGAGGCGATTTTCTCGAAGTAATCCGGGCGATACCAATCTGCGCACCACTGCCACACGTTGCCGCCCACATCGTAAAGCCCGAATCCATTGGGCGGGAACGCCATCACAGGCGAAGTCACAGTCTTGTAACCATCTTCACCGGAGTCCGCGTTGGGAAATTTGCCCTGCCAGATATTTGCCGCCCATTTGCCGCCGGGCTTGAGTTCATTGCCCCAGGCAAATTTATTTCGATCCAGGCCACCGCGCGCAGCAAATTCAAATTCGGCTTCGGTGGGCAATCGCTTCCCTGTCCATTTTGCGTACTCGACCGCATCCAGCCACGCGATGTGAACGACTGGATGATCCATACGATTTTTGATGTTGCTCTTCGGCCCATCAGGATGCCGCCAGTTTGCGCCCTTTTGATACTTCCACCAGACGTAGGCATTGTCGAGCGGCACAGCCTGCTTGGGTGGATTGAAAACAATCGAACCAGCCACCAGCATTTCCGGTTTTGCGCCGGGATAATCTTCGGCCTTTGGCGTGCGTTCCGCAATTGTGATGTAGCCTGTAGCCTGCGCGAATTTTTCAAACTCGGCATTCGTCACGGGCGTCTTGTCTATCCAATACCCATCCAACGAAACCAGATGTACCGGCTCGGCGTCCGGCATATCACAATCATCGCAGCCCATCCAAAATGTGCCGCCCGCAATCCACACCATGCCTTCCGGCGCAGGGCCGGGCGCAGGAGTTTTATTGATGCTCGCCTGCGCAGCACTGGCCGCATCCGGTGTTTTGCTGCTTGCTTCGTGATGCGCATGAGCCTCACTGATCTGTACCGTTGGCGCGGTTGAAGTGCAGCTTGTAAAAATAAATAGAGATGCCGCGAGCAAACTCCAAAACGCGAAGCGCCTGGGAGCGCAGGCGTCCCGCCTGCTAAGAGCGCGTAAAGATGCGCTCGGTTCCTGTCCGGGAAATTCTTTATTTGAAAGCAATAGTCGTTTGAGAAATTGTCTTCGCTTTTGCTGCGACAACAGCAGGCGGGACGCCTGCGCTCCCAGGCGCTTCGCGTTTTCGGTAAGTTCAATCATTCATTCGTACTCTTGCTTCATGAATTTGGGGTAAGCGGGATCATCCCATTTTGAGAACGCATTCCGCAAGTGATCACGCCAGCAAATCTTTTACTACGACACCGCTGACATCCGTCAGACGGAAATCACGCCCGGCATAGCGATAGATAAATCGTTCGTGATCAAAGCCCAGCAAGTGCAAAATCGTGGCGTGCAAATCGTGAACGTGAATTTTCTTTTCTGCTGCGGCAAAACCGAATTCATCCGTCGAGCCGTGGACGTAGCCTTTTTTGACGCCACCACCTGCCAGCCAAATCGAGAAACCGTGATTGTTATGATCGCGGCCCCAGGTGGATTTATCAGTCCCGCCAGAATCGCCCGTCAATTCGACCACGGGCGTACGGCCAAATTCTCCGCCCCAGATCACCAGCGTATCGTCCAGCATTCCGCGTTGCTTCAAATCAGTCAGCAAGGCACCGATGGCCTGATCCGTTGCCTGTGCTAATTGTTGATGACTGGCGTGCAAATATTCGTGGCTATCCCACGGTTGATCTTTGCCCTGCCAGACCTGAACGAATCGCACGCCACGTTCGAGCAACCGCCGCGCCATCAGCAATTCGCGACCGTACAAGGTCGAACCATACAGCTGGCGAATGTGCTCCGGTTCCTGATTAACATCGAAAGCGTCAGTGGCTTCCATTTGCATCCGATAGGCCAATTCGTACGATTGAATTTGCGCTTCGATCAACTGATCTTCGGCCCGTTTTTGCTGATAGCGGCGATTGAGTTGCGCTAATAAATCCAGCTGTTGCCGCTGCTGTGAGCGCGAAGTATGCGTATTTTTGATGTACTCAATCAGCCGCTCAATTTCGTTTTCTTTGGTGTCAATGTAGGTGCCCTGATGCACAGATGGCAAAAACCCGGCAGTCCAATTTTGCGTCCCGCTCACCGGGTAGCCATACGGACAGAGCACAACAAAGCCAGGCAGGTTTTGATTCTCTGTACCCAATCCATAAGTCAACCAGGAACCAAAGCTCGGACGCAGTTGACGCGGATCGCCGCAATTCATCAGCAACAAGGACGGTTCGTGATTCGGCAGATCGGTGTGCATCGAACGAATGACGCACAGATCATCCACATGCTTCGCCACGTTGGGATAGATTTCGCTGACTTCGGTTCCGCTTTGCCCGTGCTTTTGAAATTTGTACGGCGAGCCAAAACCAACGCCTGTTTTGCGCTCCGTTTTCAGATGAATCGGTAACGACTTTCCGTCATATTTCGTGAGCATCGGCTTCGGATCAAACGTATCCACCTGCGATGGCCCGCCATTCATAAACAAATGGATCACCCGTTTTACCTTGGGCGCAAAATGCGGTTGCTTAGGCGCAAGTGGATTAACGCTTTGTGGAGAAGCGAGCGACCGTCCCCCAAGCAATGAAGTGAAAGCAAGCGCACCCAGACCGAAGCATGAACGTTCCAGTAATTCTCTACGGGTCAATAATCTATTCTGAATTTCATCTGTCATAACTATAGTTCAATCCAGGATCATAAACTCAGCCGCCGCAAATAGCGTCTGCACATACCGATCCCAGGCCGATAGATTGCCTGCGGAGGGTTGGCGGAAGTCGCGAACTGAATCCCAATCATCTGCCACACCATCCAACTGACGAATTGTCACCATCCATTTGAATTCGCCACCTGAAGTACCTTTGCCGGCTTCGGCGACAAAATCAATCGTGTCGCCGCGTCTGACCTCCAACGTAGCGAGATTGGTTTCGAGTTTGTTTTGCACGGTATCCCATTTGCCTGCGGTCCCAATGCGGTTGGAAACCACGCGTACATACGCACCTTTGCATTTGCGACAGGCATTTTCAAAGCGATGTTCAAGCACACCAGCGATTGAAATCCTGCCATCGAAAGGCGCGATCCAGCGACGAATCGCAGAGTTCGTCTTGTTGTCACCCAAGCCGCCGCCTTTGCTTGTCAAACTGGCCGTCGTCGCACGCGGATCACCAGGAATCGGCGAATTGCGCCACATCCCGTTGATGTAATAATCCAGCGACTTAAAGGTCGAAACGCGATCCGCTTTGTCGTCATATTCCCCTTCGCCATATTGCCAGGCGTCTTGTTTGGATGAAACCACGGAGAACACGGAGGGCACGGAGAAATCGTTAGGGATTAACGCGTTGCTCCTCGTTATGCGTGAGTTGTTTTTTGTGTTTGTCTTCTCCGTGCTCTCCGTGTTCTCCGTGGTTATAAACTCCGTGGTTATAAACTTCAGCCCCAAGGCAATTTCCTCTGCGCTGGGCATTCGGCCATAAATCAGTTGGTAGAGCTTTGTGATTCGCGTACGCGGATTTTTCTCGGCGGCGATTTCGCTTCGGTGCATCAGCGTTTTCGCCTGCTCAATCACGAAAGGGCTGTTGAGCATCATCAGGGCTTGTTGTGGCCCGGTGGTCAACGATCTGCCTATCGCATGCGCATTCGGGTCGGCAAAATCAAACACACGAAAATCATTCGGGACTAAGGCACGATCAATGAAGGAATAAATCGTCCGACGATACGTGTAAGGCCAGGCTTGCGCGCTGACAGGCAAGCCGAACATCGTGCGATCTAACTTACCGCTGGCAATCAACAACGAATCGCGCAGTTCTTCGATTTCCAAACGTCGCCGATCTATCCGCCAGAGCCATTTATTTTCGGGATCAAGATTATGTGCGGCTTCGTTGCTGGCGCTGCTTTGCTGATATGCACGCGTCAGCAGAATCATTCGGTGCAGGCTTTTCATTGACCAATTGTTCGCGATGAACGCACGCGCCAAATAATCCAGCAGTTCAGGATGTGTCGGAGCATCGCCGCGTGTGCCGAAGTCGCTCGGCGTACGGACAAGTCCATTCCCAAAATGTTGCTGCCAGATACGATTCACCATCACGCGTGCAGTCAGCGGATTGTCTTTGCTGGCGATGGCCTCGGCAAGTTCAAGGCGTCCGCTGCCCTTCGTAAACGGCTGGCGCTGATCCTCCGCAAGGATTTGCAAAAACTGCGGTCGTACCGATTCGCCTTTATTTTCAGGCTTTCCGCGCAAAAAGATATTGCCGGGTTTGGGTTCGGGCACATCTTCCAGACTTTGCGCGCGTGGCGGAGCGCCGCGATATGCCTGCGCCAAGACCAGGCTTGTCAATCTGGTACGACGACCATTTTCGTTTTGCCCGTCCACCGAAACGCGGAATTGCTCGTAATCGCTGAACGGCATTTCTGTCGGTGCGTCGGTCGCACGCAATACCAGGCGCAACTGTTCTTCGGACGCATTTGCAAGCGGCTGCGGCTTGTCCTGCGCAGCCAGCAATTTGCCATACAAATCCGCTACCTCACGCATCGTTGCAGGCGTGGACTGAAAGGCTTGGGCAACCAATGGATTGATTTTGTCTTTTGTCAGCGAAGCGATCACCGACGGAGCTTTGCTCTTGAAGTCTTTTTCCGGCAGTGCAGCAAGCTGTTGCCAGAGCGTCCAGATTTCGCTGTTCCCTGCCTTCTGCAAGTAGTCGCGCCAACGTTTGAGCATATACACGTTGTAATCTTTGTCGCGTGCAAACTTCTGCAATTCCTCATCATTTTTGACCTCGCGCGCTTCATACACGCTGCGCAAACATTTGGCAATTTCCGGCTCCGTGCGATAAAGCGTCTTCAGTTCGGGATAGCGTTTCTCACGCATCTTCGCGATTTCCGCTTCGATCTTCGCTTCTTCGACTTTCGTCTCGGCTTCCCACTTGGTCAGGTCGGCATTTTTCGGATCAAGCAACGGCAGGTCTTTCGGCTCACGGGAGTTATTAAAGATCGTGTAGAACGAATAATAATCTGCCGTTGGAATTGGGTCGAACTTGTGATTGTGGCAGCGCGCGCAACTTACGGTTAAGCCCAACACCCCGCGCGAAACTACGTCAATCTTGTCATCAATCCGTTCGTGGTAATTCGCATTCAGACCGCCGCGACTGAGGCTCAGAAATCCAAGCGCCGCCAAATTCCGTGAGTCATTCTTCGCCAACTTATCCGCCGCGATTTGTTGCAGCAGGAATTGATCGTACGGCAAATCTTCATTGAGCGCGCGAATCACCCAATCGCGATAGGTATACGAATAGGGGAACCAGCCTTGCAAATTGCGTCCAGCATCCGTCATCCCAAGCGTGTCGGAATAACGCGCCAAATCAAGCCAATGCCGCCCCCATCGTTCGCCGTAGGCCGACGAGGCGAGCAACCGATCAACAACTTTTGCGAATGAATCGGGCGAATGATCCGCCAGGAAGGCTGCCCCCTCTTCTGCTGTAGGCGGCAATCCGGTCAGGTCATAGGTCGCACGTCGCAACAACGTTCGTTTATCCGCAGGCGCATTAAAGCTCAACCCATTGGCTTCGAGTTTCGCCAGCAAAAAGGCATCAATCGGATTATTCGTTTTGCCTTTGACGATTGGAGTCACCGGATTGCTGACAGGTTGAAATGACCAGAAGGCTTTGTGTTCCGGTTTGATCAGGTAAATATTTTTGGCTACCGTTGTTGCAGGCCAAACTGCACCATCTTTAATCCATTGTGATAACGCCGCGATCTCTTCGTCTTTGAGTTTCGCGCCGCCTTTCGGCATCTTCAGCTTCTCATCGCTGTGACTGACCGCTTTGATGAGCAAACTGTTTTCCGGCTGACCGGGAACGAGTGCCGCGCCGCGTCTGCCGCCTTTCAGCAATGCTTCTCGCGAGTCCACACGCAACCCACCTTTTGCGCCATCGGTGTGGCAATCGTAACAAGAGGTGGCCAGGATGGGGCGAACCTTCGCCTCAAAGAAGTCTGCTTTGGCATTGTCTTGTGAAGCACGAACAGACCCAAAGTCCACAACTAAAATCACGAGAACAAGAGCATGGAGTACAAGCTTCAGCTTGTTTTTTTGTGTACGGAACAATAAAGCCAAGCTGAAGCTTGTACTCCATGCTTTTCTTGCTTTTCTTGCGTGGCAATCTTTTCTTCTCTGCATAATCTGATCAATTCATTGCCGTGTGGGGATGCAAATCGTAATGTTGGCGCAACAGGTCTTTGCCGTAATCATTTCCATTCGGAGTGCGAACAACAGTGTGGATATGCTGCCGCGTCGGAACGCGGGAACGCGACAACGCAACGGGAGTTTGATGATCGAATTCAATCAACAGCACAGGGCTGTGAATGCGATAGTAAAACACGCCGTTCGGATCATTGCTGCCAATCCAGGCAAAATATGTTTTGGATAGATTCTGACGGACTTCATCCATTTTGACGCGGGCGTGCCCGGCATCCATATTTCCGACGTACTCCGAAATCACATCCAGCAGGAGCTTGATTTGATCGGCTTTCAATTGCGCGGCTGACAATCCGGCATAATCCAGCACAACATTGTCTTTGTAGGCTTCGGTCAAATTGTAGTTCTTGGCTTTCTCGCGGTTGAGCGTGGCTTTGGCCTGTTGTTCCGGGCTGAGTGAGCTGAAAAACTTGAAGGCCTTGTCCTGCTCATCCTGCATAATCATCGTCCCGTTGAACTTGCCGGATTCGGCGCGAACAGGTTCCGACCCCATAAACGTTGGCGTCATCACAACCTGATCGCCCAACACAAAATAATTGATGATGCAGTGATGCCCGTCCAGTTGCCAGCCCCATGGTTCTTTGTCGGAAGGCGTGCCCATCACCGTCACCCAGTACAACCATTCGCCGTATTCGTCGAAGTTATTCGTCAATTCGGCCAGCGTACCGTTCAGCTTCATGATGTCCTGCGTCTTCTGCAAACCTTTGGCGCTGAGGCTGGCGCGGAATAAATCAAATGCCAGTTTTCGCTGCGCTTCGGTCATTTCCTTGAAGCCGACGCCCTGACGTGGCGGGAAGTGGCGATTGTCCCATTTGCGCCATTCATCATCATTGACCGCATAAGTTGTCCGCTTGCGCTGATCGTCGTTCAGGCTTTTCAGAAAGGTTTCAGCGGCAACGCGGACAGGCTTGGTCGAAACTCCCGTCGAGCGAATTTTGAAAAGGCCCGGTACGACATTTCCATCGCTCGTAATGCCTTTGAATTTTTCTGCGAGGAATTTCCGCTGTTGTTCCTCAAACATTTGATTGCGATTGGTGGATTGTGTGTAGGCTGACCAGTACCGCGTTGCTACCACGATCAGCAAAGCACAATATAAAACGGTTAGGAGATGCTTTTTCATGATGGTTCCTCACTATCAACCAGGTTGATGCCGCAAGTGAAAGTTGATGCTTTTGAAATCAAGAATGCTACCTTATCATCCAGCGCCAGCAATGTTACGCCTGATTTTATGAGAGGAAAAGCCCATCTGGACTTCTCAAATGATTTCGTGTCCGGCTTTGAGGTTGCCAAAAACCTGACTGAGGCGGGGACGAAGAAAGCGAACTTTTAGATCAGTTTTCAGTTGCGTGTATGGTTACCCGGTCGCTACCGCTCGCGGTACTGTACCCGGAGCGGTAGCGACGTGGGTGACGGCTCCATACACTGAATTGAAAACCGATCTAGGCAGGGGAATTATCCAGGATTTGACTACCTGAAGTCAGCCATGTACGGCTCCCAAACGTGATCGCGGGAGCCCTACATCGCCTTAAACTGGAGAGAGAAGCCGCTTAGTTCTTCATGAAGATTTCGCCGCCTGCTTCTTTATATCCCAGCAAGCCATCGCGTAAGGCCCACACCTTTTCATAGCCTTTCTCTTTCAACTCCACAGCGGCAAGGGCAGCTGAATGTTCTCGAATACAAGTGCAATAAAAGATCAGATTTTTATTTTTAGGCAGCGCCGCAAACTTGTTGTTGATGATGTCCTGCAAGGAAACATTGACCGCCCCCTTGATGTGCATTAAGTCAAAGCTCCCGCTATCACGAACATCAATCAGCACCGCCTCTTTCGCGTTGATCTGCCGTAACGCCTCATTGGGACTGATACGAGGAATCAACTCATCTTTTGAGGGAGCGACAGAAGGTGTGGCTGCGACGACTGTGGGAGTGGGCGTCGGTTCAGCTTCACTCACCGCTGAGTGCGTCGTGATCGAACAAGCGCCGATTAATGATAATGAAAATAACAGGGCAACGAGAAGCAACAATGTGTGTAAAGGTTTCATGGGTACATCTTTCCTTTTTAGTAGTTTTATTCCAGTTCAGATTCTGATGTCTTGGCCATGAAATTTAGCAAAACCCTATGTACGCCGCAATGATATTTTTTCCGTGACCAGTCATCACGTGACTTGCGTTCCCCTTTGATGGCAAAATGCGCCGCAGCAATCAATCCAAACCAACAACGAGGAAATACTCATGACCACTTTGAAGGGAAAAACGCTTTTTATTACGGGTGCGAGTCGCGGCATCGGTCTGGCAATCGCTCTGCGCGCGGCACAGGATGGAGCAAACATCACCATTGCGGCCAAAACCACGGAACCACACCCCAAGCTACCGGGCACGATCTATACCGCAGCAGAAGAAATTGAAAAAGCGGGGGGAAAAGCCTTGCCACTGGTGGTTGACATCCGTGATGAAGCCAATATTGCCACCGCCGTGGCACAAACCGTCGAAACGTTCGGTGGCATTGACGTGCTGGTAAATAATGCCAGCGCCATCCATTTGTCAGGGACAGTAGCTACGCCCATGAAACGCTATGACCTGATGCATTCCATCAACACGCGCGGCACCTTCGCCTGCTCGCAAGCCTGCATCCCACATCTCAAAAACGCGAGCAATCCGCACATTCTCAATTTGTCGCCGCCGCTCAATATGGAAGCCAAGTGGTTCGCGCCGCACGTGGCCTACACGATGGCGAAATTTGGCATGAGCATGTGTGTTTTAGGAATGGCCGAAGAATTCAAACCAGAGGGCATCGCGGTGAACGCACTGTGGCCGCGCACAGTCATTGCGACGGCAGCCGTACAAAACCTGTTGGGTGGCGATGAGGTCGTGAAACACAGCCGGACGCCTGAAATTATGGGCGATGCCGCCTACGCGATCCTGACTAAGCCAAGCCGCGAGTTCACCGGTAATTTTTGTATTGATGAAGATTTCTTGCGAGGGGAAGGCGTAACGGATTTTGCCAAATATCAGCTCACACCTGGAGTGGAGTTATTACCCGACTTTTTTATTTAAGCGCTGCGACGGGAAAAAGCATGGAGTACAAACTTTAGTTTGGCTTTTCACTGGTTCAGAAAAAACCAAGCTGAAGCTTGTACTCCATGCTCTTTTACAAAGCGCGCCAGACCTATCTTGGCGAAGCGCTGCCAACGCGGACTGCCGATGAGGTTGAGGCCGGATTTGTCACCAGATTCTCAATAAAGAATTCCATCATTCGATCCTGGCGAATTCCCGAATGGCCTTGATCGGGGCCGACCTGCACTTCAAAGCTTTTGCCAGCTTGCTGCAAGGCTTGAATCAACTGCATCGAATTGTTCGGATGAACGTTGTTGTCCGCAGTGCCGTAATAAATCATCAATCGGCCTTGTAGTTTGTCGGCATATTTCATCGCATTGCCCGCATCGTAGCCTTCTTTGTTCTCCTGCGGAATCCACATAAAACGCTCGGTGTAAATCGTGTCGTAGTGGTTCCAGGCGGTCACGGCTGACGAGGCAGACGCGGCTTGAAACGCTTCCGGGTGGCGCAACAAACACATGGCCGAAGAGTATCCGCCATACGAAGTGCCGAACACGCCGACGCGGTTTTTATCAAAGTACGGACGAGTCCACAGGGATTTGACGCCCTCTGCCATGTCATCCATTTCGGTCACTCCCAGTTTCATGTAAATCGAATCCAAAATCTTTTTCCCACGTCCCGGCGCAGCGCGTGAATCCAGATTCAAAACGAGAAATCCGTATTCGGTTAATGGGTTTGGCGTCGAGAAGGTTTCGCGCGCGGTGTTGCTGGCAGAAGCTGGGCCGCCGTAAACACTCAATAAAACCGGGTATTTTTTGTTCGGATCAAAATTCGAGGGTTTGTGCAACAGCCCAAACAATTCAGTCTGGCCATCGGCGGCTTTGAATTTGAATAACTCAACGCGCTTCAGGTTCAGCTGATCGAATTTGGACAAATCGCTCTTGGCTAGTTCTTCAACCACTTTCCCGTCAGCAGCAATCAGGCGAGTGAAAGGTGGCGTATCGTGTGTCTGGGCAACGTCAATGAAGTGGCTGCCGTCAGGCGCAATATTGACAGCGTGATTGAACGCTGGATCGGTCAGTCGCTTGTCGCCCTTGCCATCCAGCCCAACGCGGTGCAACTGCAATTTCAGGTAATTGTCACCGCTGCGGGCCATGTAATACAGCATTCCCGCTTCTTCATCCACACGAACAACGCCTGCCACTTCAAACGGATGATTCGTCAGCGTTGCCAGCAGCTTACCGCTCAGATCATAGAGGTAAAGATTCTTGAATCCAGTGCGCTCCGACGTCCAAATGAAGCGTTTGTTGTCTTTCAGGTATTGCATCGCGGGCGAGTTTTCTGTCCAACTCGGCAACCATTCTTCATGCACGATCACACGGCATTTGCCAGTGGCAGCATTCGCCGCCGTGAATTCCATAATGTTCTGACGACGATTTGTGCGATTGAACAAAAGCTCTGCCCCATCGGGCGACCAGCGAACATTGTAGATGTAATGACCTACGACGTTATTTTCAAACGGCTTGCCTTCACGGGCATCAATCCGCGTCGTCTGTTTGGTTGCCAAATCGTAAATCAATAAATCGGCAATTGGATTGTCTACACCGGCCTTGGGGTAGGCTTCAATATCCATCACGCTCTGCAATCTGGTTTGATTGAGTTGCAAAAAGTAATCCGGCACTTTGCTTTCATCGAAGCGATAGAAAGCGAGTTTTTTGCCATCCGGCGACCACCACATCGCCGTCGTCTGGTCGAGTTCTTCGCCATACACCCAGCTGGCAATCCCGTATTTGGTGCGTGCCTTTTCGCTGCCGTCGGTTGTGATTGCGATTTCATTGCCGCCGCTGGCATCGCTCAGCCATAAGTTGCGGTCACGATGAAAAGCTTTCGATTTGCCATCGGGAGAAAGGGCAAAAGCCGCCTGTCTGCCGCGTTCCACGCCGGGCATTCCACGACGGCCAAAACGTCCTTCAGGAGCCGCCGGGCCAGCCGCAGAGGCCGCGGCCTCGGCTGCTTGCCGGAGCGAAACGTCATAGCGAAAGAATTTTCCATCCCGCTGAAACTCGAACGCTTTGCCGCCTTCCAGCCATTTCACCGCCAGCGCGCCTGACTTCACGGAACCAGGAATTTCACGCGCCATTTTCTGGTATTGCTCAAAACCGGGCAGCGTTTTCAAACGATCCTGCGCGCTGAGCGGCAGTTGGCAAAAGGAAAGAGCCAAAAGAAAAATGAGGCTTCTTTTGAGGGCAAGGCAATTGGACATAAATATTTTCTCCGTATTTGAATCTGATGGTCTCACACGATCTGTTTTGCATTTTTTGATTGCTGCAAACCAAAGTCTTTTTGAATTATGCCATGCTATGTCGTAATGTCAGCAACCGAAGAAAAAAATTCCTCGAAGAGAGACTGCAAAAAGCGCAAAAATGTTGGGATGAGTTTCTGTGCCGTTTGTGCTTCTTGCAGTGAATTCACCCTACTGCTAACAGGAGTTCACATGCGTTATTCATTTCGATTGTTATCGTCATCGCTGCTCTTCCTGCTCGTTGTCGCGCTTTGCCTGCCTCCGGCCTTTGCAACAGAACAACGCGGCATTACTGAGATGGATTTATTCAAATTCACCTGGTTGGCTGATCCGCAAATTTCGCCGGATGGATCGCAGGTAGCGTACATTCGCGTTTGGATCAACCAGAAAGCAGATCGGTATGATTCAGCGCTGTGGAGTGTGCCAACGAATGGCGGCACGCCGCGCCAGCTGACTGCCGGCCCTCGCGACACCAATCCACGCTGGTCGCCCGATGGCAAAACGCTGGCGTTCATTCGCTCTGCCGAAAAAGAAGGGAAACCACAACCACCGCAAATTTATCTGCTCGCGTTGGATGGTGGCGAAGCACAACCATTGACCGAACTTTCGCGTGGCGCGGCGGGTTTTGAATGGTCCCCAGACGGAAAAACGATTGCCTTTCTCAGTTCAGAAGAGCCGAAAAAAATCACCGAAAGCGGAGAGCCGAACGGCAAACCACCAGAACGAGTCAGCGATGTTCGTGTCATCAACAAAGCCACGTATCGCTCCAATGGCCCTGGCTACTTGAACCCCAAGATTCATTCTCATATCTGGACGGTGAGCGTTCCAACAACACTTGCCACACTCCCTAAACCAAAACAACTGACTCAAGGCAATTGGGATGAAGGCAGTGTCAAATGGTCGCCCGATGGCAAGCGGTTGTTTTTCCTTGCACGGCGCGTAACCGAAGCATATTACGAACAACCGCGCACTGACCTGTATTCAATTGATCTGAATGGTGGCGATGAAAAGAAAATGCTGACCTTTGAAGGTGGAATGCGCGGCTATGGCTTCAGCAACGACGGCAAGCGCATTGCCTTCGGCGGCTCACTGGCCCAAACGCCTGTGTTGTCGTACAAACAGCCGGATTTATTTGTGGCAGACAACATCACTGGCGCAACAGCAAAAAACCTGACGGATAAATACGATTTCGACATCGGTGGCGGCATTGGTGGCGATCAAGCTGCACCGCGCGGTGGCAGTCCCGGCGGTGTCGTCTGGAGCAAAGATGATCGCTCCTTGATTATTAATGTGGCGGAAAATGGACGCGCCAACCTGAAACGAATTGATGCGTCAACAGGTAAAGTCGAACCACTTACCACGGGCGATCACACAGTGCAGGCATACACTGCCACACCAGATGCAGCCAAAATGGTGCTGTTGGTCTCGACTTCGGTCAACATCGGGGATTTGTTTTTGCTTGATTCGGCTTCAGGCAAACTGACTCAATTGACCAAAGCCAACGACGAACTTTTCTCACAACTGAACCTGACACACCCCGAAGAAATCTGGTACACCAGCTTTGATGGAAAGCGAGTTCAGGGCTGGATTCAGAAACCACCGAACTTTGATCCAAATAAAAAATACCCCTTCATCCTTGAAATTCACGGAGGGCCGCATTCAGCGTACGGGTTTATTTTCACACACGAATTTCAGTGGATGGCTGCCAAAGGCTATGTTGTGCTGTACACGAATCCGCGTGGCTCCACCAGCTATGGGCAGGATTTCGGCAACATCATTCAGTACAACTATCCCGGCGATGATTACAAAGATTTGATGGCGGGCGTAGATGAGGTTTTGAAGCGCGGATACATTGACGAAAAGAAAATGGGCGTTACAGGCGGCAGCGGCGGTGGCGTTCTGACCAATTGGACGGTCGGCAAAACACAACGATTTGCCGCCGCAGTTTCGCAACGTTCCATTTCGGATTGGGCTGGCTTTTGGTACACCGCCGATTTCACGCTGTTCCAACCGACGTGGTTCAAGGCTGCACCGTGGGAAGACCCTGAAGATTTCGTCAAACGCTCGCCGATTACCTACATCAAAAATGTAACGACCCCGATGATGTTCATCGAAGGCGAAGCGGATTGGCGAACGCCACCAAACGAAGGCGGCGAACAAATGTTCCGTGCGTTGAAATACCGCAAGATTCCGACGGTGATGGTGCGGTTCCCAAACGAGTCGCACGAATTGTCACGTTCCGGCGCACCGTGGCATCGCGTCGAACGATTGCAGCACATTGTGAATTGGTTTGATATTTATTTGCAGGGGAAATCCAGCAAGATGTACGACGTGGAATAAATGCAGAGCAACAAACAGGATGTTTGTTGTACACCCTAAAATGGAGATTTATCACGGAGGCACGGGGAAAATGGAGTCTGATCTAAGCACACCATTTTGTTTGTGCCTCCAACTGAACTTGACGCTCTATTTACCAAATAGATGCAACTGCTGCCTCATCCAGCGTTAGCGTCTTGCCATCTGGCAAAATATGAATCAACGATGCGCCTCTGGCCTTCAGCGGGGGAGCAAGTAATCCAATGCGGTGACAATTGGCACGGGGTTGATTAACGTGTTGCGTCAGCGGTTGAGATTCTGAACACATCAAGACCACGCGTAGTTCAGCCGCAAGTTCCATAATCCGATCCAATCCTCTTGCTAATTCTGGTGGAGGCGCAACAACCTTGCCACCACATTCCGGCAGATGCTCATACCCAATCCCATTCGCCTGTAAAGACGTGCTCAAAGCCGGGCCATTAAATTGCGGCCAGCGCGAGCGTGGCGCGCTGCGGACATCGCACAAAAAAGCAATTTCGTACCGCTTCAGCAACTCTAAAAAATAAGGAAGAGGGTGTCGTCCGTGGCCAATCGTGTAAATTACGGGTGCGTCCTGTTTCATCCAACGAATTGTATGCGCGGATTGGCTGAAATTGAAATCGAAAGGCTTGAATCGTCATCGAAGTCGCCGCTTGCGCGGTGGGGAGAGGTGTATTTCTTAAATGCAGATCACACCGGGCGGTTCCAATACTAAATCAAAACCGCCCTGCTCATTGAAAGACGGGCTGATGCGTTAGCCACCTACATATTCAGGTCGCTCTAACATGCTGATTTTGTTTTCAATATTCTTCTTCCAATCTTCCAGTAACGGGCCTTTGATGCGGGTGGCACGTTGATTCAGTGCTGCCAGTTGTGACGGCTCCATCGGCTTAAAGTTTTGCGCAATCCGCACATCGTCTTCCAGCTGCCCAATGGTTGTGCAACCAAGCGTCAGGCAATGAATCGGTAGACTCAGGGTATACGTGAGGCATTCTTTGACGCTGAAGGTCTGTAGTAATTTGGAATTCGCCAAACTCTTCATGCCCTGAATTCCCATTCCGCGCTGGACAGCAATCGGCAGGACTTGTTTTTCAAAACTCAAATACAGCGGATCGGCAATATGCAGGGGCATCAAAATCGTTTCCCATTTCTCAGAGCCTTTCAATAAGGCCAGATGAACTTCAGGATCGGTGTGCCCGGTGAAGCCAAAGAAGCGACACTTCCCTGCCTTCTTGGCAGCTTCAAACGCCTCATATGCGCCGCCGGGAGCAAAGATTTTTTCGACCTCTTCCATCTTCGCCACTTCATGACATTGCCATAAATCCAGGTAATCGGTTTGCAGGCTCTTCAGCGAAGCGTCCAACTCGGCCTCAGCTTCTTTGCGCGAACGCTTATTGCTCTTGGTAGTCAGGAAGATATTTTTGCGAAACGATTTCATCGCCTTGCCATAAATCATTTCAGAACGACCGTTGCCGTAGCTGTGTGCCGTGTCGAAATAATTGATGCCCAAATCATATGCGTGTTGCACCAGCGCGATGGCATCCTCTTCAGAGTTGGTCAGATGAAAACGTCCGCTTGCCAATCCAATGATCGTCAGCTTTTCTCCGGTTTTACCAAAGACACGTTTGGGAATGTCGCCAGCTTTGACTTTGCTTTGCGAGGTTGAGGCTAAGGGCAACAACGAAGCGCCTGCCAATCCGCCGATAACGGTTCTGCGTTTCATAAAGAGTTCTCCTGAACGTACAACAGGCAGCCTGCCTGTCTATTTGCCTGATGTTTTCGTACAACCTCGACAGGCCAGCCGCCTGTCCTACATTTACCGGATTACAGTGCCCTTCACGCCGATGACTTGTGCGGCGACCAGATTATTGCCGAACACATCCCAATTCTTGAATGTCCAGACGACTTTCTTATCGCGACTGACTTCGATCAATTGAGGGTTTTCCGGGCCAGCGTGCGTGTTGCCAATGATGAGGTTTCCGTTGGGCAATACTTGCAGTGTGGTCATCCACGCGAATTGAATGCCGGGCAGCTCTTTGTTATCAATGCTCCAAACGATCTTGCCGGCACGATTGACTTCCAGAATGCGATTGTTGTTGCCGCCAGCAATCAGCGTGTTACCGTTTTTCAGACGAACTGCGCCAAACACTTCGGTGCCATGTCCTTCGACACCATGACCGGGCGAGCGGGGACGATCTCCCAACTCCATCGCATACGTCCAGACAATCTTGCCTGTTTTGTCGTACTCGATCACTTTTCCTTCGCCTTCCTGACAAACCAGATAGCCGCCGGATGCCACCGGACGCACCATGCGCGTATCACGATGGGCATTTGGCTTTTCCAAGGTAAGCGGAATTTCGCGAACAATTTTGTCGTCTTTGTCTACCTCGATAATGCGCCCATTGCCGCTTTCAGCAATCATCGTCAAGCCGTTTTTCAGACGCTGATACGAATGAATTTCGACGCGGCCTGTATAGCCTTCTTTCGGCTTCGATTCGTGTTTCCACACGACCTGCTTGTCTTTGTTCACTTCAACGACTGTGGTGTATCCCGTCTGAAACAGCACGCTTCCATTCGGCAGATACTGGATGTCGTGAATCTCACGAGCGGATTCGTTAGGCACTTCCCATTCGATTTCGCCCTTGGCATTGACGATGGCAACGCGTTTCTTATCTGCGCCCAACACGCGATAGTTTTGTTGGGGATTGTTTTGCGCAATGACTGCAACAGCGACAAACAAGCTGATGCAAAAGGTAAGTAGTGTTTTCAAGGCTAAGCTCCTCATCAAATAATTACGAACGCAAATACGATGCGCCGTTTACATCAACGATACAACCCGTCAAAAAGTCTGTGCCCTCTGAGGCAAGAAAGACGACGGTTTTGGCGACTTCTTCAGGATGTGCCACTCGTTTGAGCGGACTTTGATTCCGAATGTCATCGCTTAGTTTTTCAGCCACGCGTTCGGTGTCAACAAAACCAGGAGCGACAACATAAACAAAAACATTATGCGGTGCGAGAGCCTGCGCCAGCGATTGGCTCATGGCATTCAGGGCGGCTTTGCTGGCACCGTAGGCAGGAGCTGTCGGTTCCCCGCGAAAGGCACCGCGTGACGAAACATTCACGATGCGCCCGTGCCGTTGTTGTATCATCTGTTGCGCGGCCCAGTAGGTTATATTCGTCGTGCCGATTAAATTCGTATCAATCGTATTTCGCCAAGCCTGTTGCCAGGATTCAAAATCGGTGCTTGCAATCGGATGATCCACAAAAATCGCCGCGTTATTCACTAACACATCCAATCGCCCATAGTGTTTGATCGTTGCCTGTACCAGGTGTTGTGCTTCGGTGGGGTTAGTGATGTCTGCCTGCCAAAGTGTATGCGAGCCTTCAGGCAGGGTCGAAAGCGTCTGCTCAGCCGCCGCCTGATTGCTGTGATAATGCAAAGCGATGGCTGCTCCCTGCGTAGCAAATTGTTGTGCAATTGCACGCCCGATACCACGTGCTGCACCTGTCACAAGAACTACTTTGCCATCGAAATTCATGCTTTACTCTCAGTTGAATGGGTACGTGTTTGATGTGGAGTGCAATCATTACAAGCTTAGCCTGAAAAGACAACCCAAACGAAGCTGCCAGACAGCAAACAGCCCACAGTTCACAGTTTTCTCTGCGCCAAATCTTCTTTCAAACCTGACGCCAACTGTGAGCCGTGGACTGTGAACGATTAACGATTCGCTGGTTCCGGTAAAATTAGATCGGTTTTCAATTCAGT
>JAFDVL010000042.1:58603-120820 GCA_018268995.1 Acidobacteriota bacterium
ACGCAACTGAAAACTGATCTAGAAGAACCGCAAGGTGTACACAAACCGCACGCCTCGCCCGATTTCAGGAGCTAAATCCTTAATGAAGGACGAATGATTTCGATAAAGCTTATCGCCCAGATTAAAGGTATTCACTGAAAAAATATGCGCGATGTGCTGTTGGGTGTAGGTGTAAGAAACATCCAAATTCAACAGCCCATACCCTGCCGTCGGCGTTTCGTTGGTGAACACGTGATCCTGTTTTTGAGCCAGTATAATTTCAGGCCGCACGCCAAAGCCTTTGTAGCGCCAATCAATGCCGAGGCGTCCGCGCAACGGTGGAATGCGCGGTAATCCAAGGTTTCCAGTTTTCAATTCTGCATCCACGTAATCCAATCCCGTATTGATCCAAAGTGTCGGTAAGACATTCACATCAAAGCGTGCTTCATAGCCGCGATAACGACTGTCTCCCTGCTTGTATTGTGCTTCAGGCAAGCCGTCTTCGATGTTGCCCGTGGGCGCGAGGAAAATAAAATCCTGCAAATTGTAGTAGAAGTAGTTGAATTCAGCACGAATGCGACTCATCGAATGCCGCAACGAAAATTCTACGCCATCGCCACGTTCTCGATTCAGTTGCGTGTTGCCGATTTCAAACGTCAAATTCCCCGGATGCGGCCCGTTGTTATAAAGCTCTTCCAAGGCAGGAGCACGATACGAATGCGAATAATTCACAACAAACGCACCGCCTTCCCACAAGGGCACGCGCATCCCCGCCGCACCGGAAAAGCCTGTAAAATTGCGGGCCTCACCTGTTTTCGGGGCATAACGGTTATTCTCCAATCGCCCTCCAAATTGAAACGCGACCCGCTTTAAGTTCAGCTCTTCCAAACCAAAAACGGCAAACGAGTTTTGTGTCGTGGGGGGGGCCAGTGCTTCAGCGCCAATGGATTCATAATTGCGGCGTTGCCCCCAAAAACCGAAGCTGCCGGATAAAGCCCCTTTTCGTTGCTGCTCAAACACACCGCGATAGACGAATAAATCGTTATTGAACGTAGTGCCAATCGTTTCCGCTCCGTCTGCAACTTCAATTTCCTGATGCTGATAATCGCTGTAATTGAAAGTCAGGCGAAATGAATTCAGAACAGAATTTATGTCATTCGCGCCTGCGCTGAATCCAACTGCATGTCGCCGCATTTTCAAATCAATCTGCGCATCGGGTTCGCCTTCCAGCAATCCGGCAAAAGGAATCCCATACCGTCGTTGATCGAAACCATAATTCCCACTGAAAAATGCCTTCTCGCCGTAATACCCAAACCCGCCTGAGCCACCACCAGACCATCCAGCAGAATTATCAATCCGGCCTACGGTTGGCGCGTGGTAATCGCCAACCCGCTGAAAGCTCCCATTGCCCCAAAGCAATAGATTTCCCACGCCATACTCAACGCCACCGCTGGTTCCGCCCTGACTATTGTTTGTGCCACCGATGCCCGTCAGGTAGCCACGTGCTCCGGCGTGCGGTTTGTCGTGCAGGTTATGTCCGGTGATCGCATTCACCACACCACCAATCGCGTTGCTGCCGTACAGCAACGCAGCGGGGCCTTTGACAACCTCCAATCGCTCCAGACTCAGCACATCAACGGGTTCGCCGTGATCGCCCGACTGTGCGCCAATAGAACCTAGCTGCATCCCATCCTGCAACACCAGCACGCGGTCACCATCAAACCCACGCACGATGGGACGCGACGAGCCAGGGCCGAAACTGCGCTTGGCAACGCCGGGCTGTTTATCCAGCACCTCGCCGAGAGAAGGATGACCTTTTTCAGTCAGATCAACATTGTCCAGAGAGTTCACTGATTGAAATGCTTCAAAAGTAGATTGTTCGCTGCCTGTCGCTGAAATCGTCACGGCATCGCGCAGTCCTTTCAGCTTCAACTGAAAATCTGCGGTGACGGTGTCGTTACCGCTAATTGTGATGGTTTGCACCGCATCTGGGAACCCTTCCATATGGGCGTGAACAGACCAGGTTCCAACAGGAACATTTTTTATTTCGTAGTTGCCGCTCTCGTCTGTTTCAGCAGTTAGTTTGAGTTTGACAATTGAGATCGCGACATCGTGCAAAGGTTTGTTGTTTCCTTCCAGGGAAACATTGCCACGAATCGAACCAGTGTTTTGCGCAAAAATTGAAGAAGTAAAAATCGTGAGTGTAAATAACAGTATAGAAAAACGGGCCATAGCCAAATCCTCATTGTGAGCCAATTCAGACTCACACAAAAAATAAATGCATGAAGATCACTGCCGTCAGCGAGCTGACCGCAAGATTTGAGTAGATCGGAATTGAGGATTTAGCAGCGCGGAGGTGCGCGGTCGGATTGATTGGTAAAGACAATCGAAGCAGGCGTTAGTAAAGTGCTTCTCTTAGGAGTGATGTTTTGTACTTCGATGAAGTACGCGGTTGAAGAAGGAGAATCAAGCGCCAGCTGTTGCTGATCCTGACAAATCGAACATTGATGCTGTGGGGCAGAGTAGTTTTCTGATTCTTTATGTGAGGTAAAATGAGTTTCGTCTGCCTCAAGAGGAGCATCGCTCAAATGCAGGAACATGTGACCGCTCAAATTGAGCAGCAACGCAAGCAGCAACGCTTGAGTAAACCTTCGCATTGTGCCTAGATTTTTCATGTTACGCATCGTTTTATAGAACGGTTGTGTTCTGTGACCAGTTACAACAAAGCCTAAGTATAGGGGGCAGGTTAATAACTTCGCAAGCCACCACATTTATTGACAGCCGAGAATAAATCATTTCAGTCTGGCTCCTGTCGCTTTCCGCCCGCGAGGCTTTTTATTCAAACGGCGGTTCCTTCATCAATTGCTGACAACGAATTTACTTGAGAGGCATAACCTTTGTACCGTAGACTGTAAATCATTGAAACAGTTGCCACGCCCCCAATGATTGAAGCCTTGCGGAGATGATCTCAATGGAATTTGAATTGAACGAAGAACAACAACAGGTCAAGCGGATGGTACGGGAATTCGCAGAAGCGGAACTCAAACCCAATGTGATGAAGTGGGATGAAGAACAATATTTTCCCAAGGAACTCTGGCCGAAGCTCGGCGAATTGGGATTAACAGGCGTGATCTTCCCCGAAGAATACGGCGGCGCGGGAATGGGGTACATTGAATATGCGACCGTGATTGAAGAGCTTTCGCGCGTGGATGGTTCGATTGGCTTGTCAGTGGCCGCACACAATTCACTTTGCACCAATCACCTCTATCAATACGGCACGAAAGAACAGCGCGAACGATTCGTCACGCCGCTCGCCCAGGGTAAGAAAGTCGGAGCGTGGGCCTTGACCGAACCGGGTTCCGGCTCCGACGCTTCAGGTTTGAAAACAACAGCGCGCAAGACAGACGGTGGTTGGGTGCTGAACGGTGCGAAGAATTTCATCACGCATGGCATTTCAGGCGATACGTGCGTCGTGCTGGCTTACACGGAACGCGAGATGCGTTCGCGCGGCATTTCGGCCTTCGTTGTCGAACGCGGGACGAAAGGTTTTTTGCCGGGCAAGAAAGAAAATAAGCTCGGCGTGCGCGCGTCAGAAACGGCTTCGATTATTTTCGAGGATTGTTATGTACCGAATGAAAACCTGCTCGGCGAACGTGGACGCGGATTTGTAAATGCAATGCAGATTCTGGACGGCGGGCGCATCTCGATTGCCTCAATGGCGCTGGGCATTGCACAGGGAGCATATGAATCTGCGCTGAAATATTCCAAAGAGCGTGAGCAGTTTGGCAAACCGATTTTTGAATTTCAGGCAATCCAGAACAAGCTGGCTGATATGGCCACGCAGATTGATGCGGCGCGGCTGTTAATTCATCGTGCCGCCTGGCTGAAAGACAACAAAAAGCAAACCACCAAGGAATCCGCGATGGCCAAAGTTTACGCCTCTGAAATCGCCGTCAAGGTTTGTGAAGAAGCAATTCAGATTCACGGCGGCTACGGCTACACCAAAGACTATCCACCCGAAAAATTCTGGCGCGATGCCAAGCTCTGCACCATTGGTGAAGGCACCAGCGAAGTTCAGCGGCTGGTCATTGCCCGCCAACTCATCCTTACTTAGTTCAGGCATTTCGAGGAAGTCTGGGAACATCAGCCCCCAGACTTTTCTGCTCTTTGTGGATTTCATTGCAAAGAGATTGCCAACTGAAACGGCCATACCTAATCCCACGCCTTTCCCAAATTTCACAAAACCTGTCAGAAAATCATCATCACGTCCACACACATCTGCCGCTTTATATGCCTGTTTAGAGATATGAACTAAAACGAAACAGACTGACTGGAATCGTTTCAACGACTGAAAGATCAAAATATGAAGAAGTTCATCGCACTCACCTTAAGTCTAATTTTAGGGCTCCAAAGCACGGCACTTAGCGCTTCGTCAAACGCACAACAAACACTAAAAGAACTTCGGAACAGCACCAAAGAGAAAGCCCCCAAACTCGCACCAGATTTAGAGGAGATGCTCGCGCAGGATGATGAAGAACAGCGTGTGGCGTTAACAGGCAAGACGTTGGCACAGGTTCGTCAGGAGCGACTTGCCAACCGTTTGAGTTCCATCGCAACAGATGAACAAATCGAACGTACTCGCATCAACGGCTTGCTCATGCCTTCTACTGAAGTGCTACCAGAAGAAAAACAAAGCTTTATTGTGCAAATGAGTAGCACGGCGGCCAATGCTGTGCTGAAAGAAAAAGTAGCACGACTTGGTGGTAACGTCCGCGAATCGTTGAATGGAATGGGAATGATGATGATTGAAGCGCCGCGCACTGTTATCCGGCAACTTGCAGCGGAAAGCAGCATCGCCTATGTCAGCCCGGATCGCCCAATTGCCTCAACCGGACACCTGGAAAACACAACCGGGGCGTCGCTGGTACGCACAATGATTAGTGGGCAAACATTGGATGGAAGTAATGGGGGAAATAATATCGCTGTTGCAATTCTCGACAGCGGGTTCGATCAAAATCACAATTTGCTGCGGGCATCCAATAATCATCCAGGCATCGTCACTCAAATTGATTGCACCAACACTGGCCAAAATCTGGACGCTTATGGACACGGCAGTCACGTCGGTTCAATTGTCATGGGAAGCAGTGTGGTCAAATCTGGCGCATATCAAGGGATTGCCCCTGCCGCCAAAATCATCAATGTCACCGTCCTGGACACTGATGGTCGCGGCACCGCCAGCAACGTCATCAAAGGTTTGGACTGGTGCGTTTCCAACAAAACAAATTTCAATATTCGGGTGATTAACCTGAGTTTGGGAACACCCGCTAAAGATAGCTATAAAACTGACCCGTTGTGCCTGGCCGCCCGACGCGCACACAACGCGGGGATCGTTGTTGTAGCCTCAGCGGGCAATAATGGTAAAGACAGTACCGGGAAAAAGGTTTATGGCGCGATTAATTCGCCCGGCATTGATCCATCGGTGATTACGGTCGGCGCGGTCAATAGTTACGGCACAGATGCACGGTCAGACGACACCATTGCAACGTATAGCTCCCGAGGGCCAACACGTGGATACACAACCACGAATGGCGTTCGTAAATATGACAACCTCATCAAACCGGACATCGTCGCACCAGGCAACAAGATCATTGCGGCAAGATCGAACAACTACAATAACAACGGCAATAAAATCACGGCAGCTTATCCAGCCTTGCTCGCAGGCAATACAACGGTGTTGCAAGACACAGTGATGTACATGAGTGGCACGTCAATGGCTGCGCCCGTCGTAGCCGGGGCGGCGGCCTTACTCTGTCAGGTCAATCCCAATATGCCACCAAGCCTGATCAAAGCGATTTTGATGTATACGGCACAACCACTGAATGGCTTCAATATGCTCGAACAGGGCGCGGGGGAATTGAATATTGAGGGCGCGGTACGATTGGCCAAGCTGGTCAAAAAAACCATGCCAACAACTGTTGGGGCTGCACTGCTTTCCGCCACCTTACCGACACAAACCAGCACCATTGCCGGAACCACATTCAAGTGGGGGCAAGGCGTCATCACCAATTTCGGCTTTCTGTCGGGCAGCGATTTGATGAATTACTGGCAAGGTGTGTATGGCTCAGGCCAGGTACTGGGCGATGCGACCACGTATGCAAACAGCACATTCAGCAAAGTCTCAGGCAAGACAACCAGCGGTGCGACGTTGTTCTCTGGCGCGCTCAACATCAAAGGCAGTGGTCTGATTCTGGGTGATAGCACAAATACGGTTTTCTCAAGTGGGCAAGTCTTAGGCGATGGTCAGGTATTGGGCGACGGCTTAATCCTGGGGGATGGCATCATCATCAGTGATGGTCTGATTCTGGGCGATGGTACGACGCGCGCAGACTTGACGCTTCGCTCTTCCAGCAGTTCAATCGTCCTTGGCGACAATACCACTGGGATGGTAGCCAAATAACACGAACCTCTTTCAGACAAAGAAAAGGCAGGTGTCAAAAACATCTGCCTTTTCCTCTTCAGATCAAACACAAGTTGCCGAGTTCTCAACCGCTATGTTTGCCTTCGGCACGACGTTCGCTCTCATGTCGTTGAACTTCTGACAGCCGATCCCGAATCCAGTTGCCTATATCTTCCAGGTTAAAATCCACCGGGCCGCACCCTTTCCCCATGCCCGCCCCAAAGATTTGGGGCCCCCAATCCTTGCCACGATGTTCGGTTTTCACTTCGTCTTCGTAGTACGAAACAACCTGCCGGGCTGCCATTGCAACCACCGTCAAAGTTGCATCTTCGGGCAAGGAATCAAAAACGCCTTTGACGTTTGGATCAAGCTCACTTAAGCGCGCGAGAATTTTGTTGTATTGCGATACAGCAAAACGCGCTTCGTTTTCTCCTGCTCCCATCCATTGCACACGCGCCGCCGTACGGGTCATGCGATGCAAAACGTTAATTAATTTGCGCAGTTCTTGTTCACGTTCCATATTCATTACCTCTTTTGTAAGACCCGTTCTCGCTTGGTCGGAACAGGTGTTGGTTTGAGCTTTTCCTTCAATAATTGCTTGGCTCGATGGAGCCGCCATTTCACGGTTGTAAGCGGCAAAGATAAAAATGTAGCAATGCGTTTCAGCGCCAGTTCATCGTAAAAGCGAAGCTGCAAGATCAAACGGTATTCAGCATCCAACTCATCAATCGCAGCTCGAACCCAAGCAGTCTCAAAAACATCCTCACCACCAAAAGGCCGAGCCAGAGCCGTGCTGTTTTCCAGTAATATTTCATCCAGATCAACCAATCTTTGACTTTCGTTCCGCGCCTGCTGACTGGTGCGGATTGCCGCGTGTCGCGTGATGGCATAGAGCCACGAACCAAATTTCGCAGGCTCTTCAATCGTGGGTAAAGCTTTGAAAGCAATGAGCAGGGACTCCTGCACAATGTCTTCTGCCAGTTCCTTGTTGGCATGCACCTGCGCGACCCGAAACACAGCGGCCCGATACCGCATTGCCAGCACATCAAACGAGCGCAAATCACCCAGAATCGCCAGTCCAACCAGCATCTCATCAGGCAATTTTTCCGGGATAATGTCAGCCGTCATCACTTCCTGCCTCTCGCTTTCACTCAGCTAGAGACAAGAAATACGAAAAAGGATAGGGAAATGTCAGAATTTTGTCTTGGAGGGAATTATCTGGGCAACAGAATTCGTCCCAAATGGCAGCCACCTGAAAAGCTACTTGCAACAAAGCGAATTTGTCTCAGTTTCGATTGACCTTAAAACTGAAGTGGTCGGCCCTGATACGCTCGCCCTGTTCGTTTATACCGGCAACCTTGAGGATATACGATTGAGCGGCTAATTCTGTGGCGGGGATAACGACTTCAATAAAACTAGCCCCTTTTGCGCTGGTCTTGCGTGCAAACTCGCCCTGAATCTCTCGCTCAACTCCACCATACGGGAGCAATGTAACGCGATAGGTTTTGAACTGATCCTTATTGAGCCATAAAACCAGATTCACAAATCCCACCTCAGAAGTCAGTTGAACTTCATCAACCTTATTCCCAATTGCCATCGTGTTGCCAGGGCTTAATTCAAAGGAGCGTGTTTGTGTGCCCACACGAGTTGCAGAAGGCGCTGGAATAGTAGGATAAGGGGATGTAGCAACTATTGCCTGTGGCTCTGGGCGAATTAAATACAAGCGGATTCCGATTGTCAGCACCAATAAAACAGTCCCCGCTGAGACCAGTTGTCCGATTCCGATTGCGCCTTTGGTTGGAAGAAAAAATTGCCGTACCTGTTCCCACCAGGAAGGGGCAACAGCAACCTTTCCACTTCCACTGGTGGAAGTGGATTGCTGGCGTGCCTTCAATGCCCGCGTAATATTCAGTTGTTCTTGTCGCTCGGGATGTGCCAAAAAGACGCGCTCAAACTGCACCTTTTCCTGGGCTGTTAGTTCAGCAGCCAAATAGGCCTCAATCAACTCTTCTTCTGCCACTAACAATCGTTCGTAATTCTCATTGTCAGTTAAGATTTCTAAATCGAGCTGAGCCTGGTTCGTTTCGGACAACAATCCGAGCAGATATTGTTTCAATTCTTGCTCATTCATTGTGATTCCCTTGCACCTTTAGATAATTGAATATCCGGGGACTCACTTGGTGTTCTATTTAGTAATGAGAATTTTATGCAGTCCATTTCAAATTATTTTTTCGCGAGGCACTTTTGCAAACACTCACTAACCGCTTTCTTCAACCGGAAAACACGGAGCTTCAATGCGTTATCCGATAAATTAAAATCTTTTGCCAGCCTCTTTCGAGCTTCAATTTTGGTGGGGGTTTCATCGCCGTAGTAACGTTCAAGCAGGGTACGGTCGTGTGTTTCAAGTTGCCGCAGGCATTGTTCCAGACAGTCAAGCTCAGCTTCCTTGTCCGGGGGTGGATCATCCGTCAGGTTACGTGGCATTTCTCCGATTTCAGGTTCCTGGGCTAACCATTCCAAATGAACATTCTGTGCCACGCGATAAAGATAGCGTGCGGGTTCTCCTTCGTAGGTCGTAAAAAACTCAGGCGGTTTCTGAGCCACCCGCCGGGCAGATTCATAAAATACATATTCCGCTTCGGTGCATCCGCGCGAAATAAATATTTTAACGATCCGCTCGCGGATCTGCCAGAATCTCTCCCCTGCCCTTTGACGATCCAAGTCAAGCCAACTCAGCAGACGATCAAATTCCTCCTGAGTCAATTCCCAGTCTTTTTTCATTGATCTCTTGTACGCCTAAAGGAGAAAACCTATCTTAGCGCAGGTCAATACCGCTAAACCTACCTTATAACTGTCAGCCATCATGTATTTTACATACGATAATGCCGCAGAGTTTCGCACACTCTCGACAAAGGTGCCAGAGTTACGGAATCACTCGGCGGCAATTTTCTCGTTACCGATATTCACCTTGCAGAGTAAAAGCGGCCCATTCATAGGGCGCGTGGGCAGGATTGTTGCGCCACATTGCAATTTGAGCTTCACGCAAGGCGGCGGCAGGAGTCAGTTTTTCACGCAGCAATTTTTGATAGAAGATTTTCATTAACTCGACGGTTGCGCCCTCATCTACCTTCCATAAAGTCGCAATCACACGGGCGGCTCCGGCATACATAAAGCCTCGCGTTAATGCCATCAATCCCTCACCTCGAACGTCTCTGCCAATCGCGGTTTCACAAGCGCTCAAGACCACAAGCTCTTTTGGCAGGCGCAAATTGTAAATATCGCTCAGGCGGAGGAACCCATCTTGCTTTTTCCCCTGTGGATCAAAGCGCGAAAGCACCAACCCGGAAAGCTCAGGGTAGTTGCTGTCCCAATAACCATGCGTAGCGAAGTGGAGGATTCCATATTGATTCAACTCATCCGTTTCAAGCAAAGCCCGATTGACCTCCAGGCCGGTTTTCAGCAAAAAGGCTTTCGCCCCCGCAGCTTTTTCGATTTCGTGTGCTTCTGCTGCGGTTTCGTGTAAGCGATTGAGAGGCTGGTTTTCATTGGATAAATCCACATTCCGTGTTTGAGATTGTGCTGTTCCCCCCTGACCATGAGGTCCCTTTTCTGGCTGTAGGCGAGGATCGTCTTTTTCAAAGACTGGATCAGCCAAAATCGCCACAGAGTCTAATCGCGAAGGAGCAGGCACAGTCCGCTTTTTAAAAAAGCCCCGGATTAAATCCCAAAATGAACCCGTCTGTGAAGCTGTCGCTGGTGAATTCGCGCGCTCCTTTCTGAGCACAAAAAGAATCGAAGCCGACGGCAACGAGATGATTTCGTGATTAACAATCAACGGAGTGGCATTGGGCGTTGAGGAGTATCCTGTTCCTTCCGGCGGTTTCATTTCCGCGTTCCTCGTTCCGGCTTCCGCCTTTGGCATCGGCAATCCCGCAAAGGGGATGCGCTGCAACGCGCCGTCTGCAACCACAATCAATCGCCTACTTCCCAGTTGATTCGCAACGGGCGCAAGGATCATTTGGCTCAAGGCGGCGGCTTTGGGCCAGTATTGAGCATTTGCCTTTTTGAGGCGAAGCAATCGCCCTTCGGGCGTTTCTACTTGCTGCAACTGTGGTGCGATTAGTAGCGAGTAAACCTCACTACTCAGGGTTTCGATGATTGCACGCTTTGGCAAAGTGAAAGCAGTCAATGAATCTTTCGTCACAGCCCATAAGTGGCTACGATCCTCCCCCAGGGCATACTCCAAAAGCATCGTGTTGTCATCCAACAGTTGTTGAATCTCGGCAGCGTGAAGGGGTTGTGGTTGCGTAAGTGCGGCATAACGTGGGCTGTTTTCTCTGATCTTCGCTCGGACATCTTCGATTTGGGAATTCAGCAATTCAATTTCCTGATTTAGCGTGGCCAGTTCACTTTGTTTTTCCTTGATGCCTGCAATTTGCAACTTGCTTTCTGCCTTGCTATTCCGCAATTGCGATAATGTCCGCTCCTGTTCAAGCAATTTCGGATCGGCTCCCTGTTTGATGTTATGTCGTGAATCATTGAGCAAATCTAACAAACTACGCGCGCGTGCCCGTTCGCTAATCGTTAAGGCATCGGCAGCTAAATTATTGGGTGAGTGTGCTTGCGGTCGTTGCATCAATACGTCTATATAAAGCTTGTATATCTGGTTCACTGATGCAAAGTATGATGTGCGAAGGTCCTGACTGGAAACTCTTGCGCGAAGAGATTCAATTAGTGCTACTGCCTTTTCAGTTTCTGCCACAGCCGCAGACCAATTTCCCTTTTTACGATGAACAGTGGCAAGATGATACCGCGTCTGTGATTCCCCAAAGCGATCTTCGGCAGCGAGATTGTAAGCTAAGGCTTGCTGATAATAAGCTGTGGCATTCTGTAAATTGCCATCTTGCTCATAAATACTTCCGATATTTATATTTAAATAGGCTCTCCAGCGAGATGTATAGGCGGGGGGATAAAGCGCCGCAGCTTGTTGAAAATACCGCATTGCGACTTTCTTTGCCCCTAATGCCTGATACATAATCCCAAGTGAACGAAGGGTGTACGCTTCAAGACGTCGGTCGTTACTTGCCCTAGCAAGTCTGCGAGCATTTTGTAAGTGATCCAAGGCCTGTTTATGATTCCCTAATATCTGGTGAAGTTCACCAACATACCTGGAAAGTAGCGTTTCGTCTTCGCGGTAACCAACCGCCTGAGCTAGTAGCAGCGCTTTTTCACGGTACTCCAAGGCCTTTTTGGGATCACCTAATTCCTCATAAACAAACCCAAGACCTCCAATCAAACTATATTCCGTAACTCTATCTCCTCCTTTCTGCAATATTGAGAAAGCCAATTTATAGGTATTTAGCGCCGCCTGTTTATCACCGATAGTTGAATAAGAATGCCCGATGATCATCAAGGCCCTGGCTTCACCACGTTTATCCCTGGCTTTTTGATAAAGTTGTAATCCTTGCTTCCCCAGATTTATTGATTTTTGATATTGCCCCAGATAGTAGTAAGAATAGGCCGTACCAATCATCGTTTCAGCTTGTTCTTCGTAATCTTCCAGTTCCTGCCAAAGCCTGAGAGCATCACCGAATATGCGTATTGCGATAACGGGTTTCTCTAAAACATTATTTATCTCGCCCTGGTTTGTGAGGGATTGCGCCAGTCCTCTTTTGTAATCAACAAACTGGCTTATTTCCTGGGCTTGTCTGCATGTCTCCTCGGCTTTCCCTCGTTTGCCTTGTTGAAGAAATAAAATGCTTTGATCACTAAGCACATCTGCTTTGGCTCTTAAATCACCACATTGATCGTATAATGTAAGAGCTTGCTCATAATTACCTAAAGCCTGTTCCAGATTCCCTATTAAATGATACGTGTTGCCTATCCGGCGTAAGACATAAGCTCTTTCTTTTTTCTGTCCTAACTTTTTTAAAATTTCAGCAGCCAGTTGATATTGTCCTAAGGCGTCGTGATAAAGACTCTCATTACATTCATCAACTAATTGGTCTGCTTTAGCAATACTTTTTTCTGCGTCTATAACTAATTGATCAGAGGCTAGAACCACGCGTTTTTCATCTATATTCAGTTCATAGACAACCGGAGTATCTGTCGGAGAGTGTACCTGCAATATGAATTCAGTTGCTTTCTCAGTCAATATGGATATCGGCGTGAGGGTTCCCACTCGACTAAGCATCTCAACTATTTCTTTGTGATCCTGGCTGATTAATCGAATGGATACTTTACCGCTCTGTTGAATTAAGGCAAGGCGTACATATTCACGAGCATTCAACTGAATTCTGTAGGAGTGTGTCTGATTAGCAAGGATTTGCTTTTTGACTGAATGTTCTAATAAGTGCAGTGAAGAAGCTCTATAGAGCCCGCAGCTTGTGACACCAAAGAGAAAAAATAAAAGCGAAATAGCTGCCCGAAGACTCAATTTCCTTCTGACAGCTATCTCGTTTATTTTGTCTGCATTAGTTATGCTCCACATCGTGGCCTGCAAGGGTTATTGAACCGCACTCTTCGTTTTTTTCACCCGAAGGAAAAAGATGGGTGAGTTTTTCATCGCTCCTTGCTTTAACCGCCCTCGCGGACCATCTGGTGGAACGCGTGGGCCATCTGGTGGAACACGTGGACCATCTGGTGGAGCTTTGCCATCGTTCGTAAAATCGGACAAGACTGGAATGACAATCGGAGTTTCAGTTTGCGTGATTTTCACTTCTTCCAAAGACTTATCCAGTGGCTGTTCAGGAGTTGCTCTTGAATCACCACGCATTTTTCTTTGCGTCTGCTCAACATATTGCTTGAGAAAACTACCCCATTTTGTATCTTTTGCAAATGAAAGTCCCCTGCAATATTGTCTGAGTGAACGAGAGTCTTTCCAAGGGAAAAATATAGACAGTCCATGCGAATGCTGGAAGGAGGGCCCGTAATAAGCTGAATGCTGTACAACATTCTGAATGATTTTTTGCACCTCGACGCATGCATTCGCAATTTCCGGAACAGGACAGTTATTGCCCTGCAAGAGTTCACAAAAATCCCAAAGATCAGTGTATTGCTCTGATTGATAGGACTGTGCGCGCCAGTGCGCAAGGAGGATGGCATCCTGCACCGCAGAATTCGATAAATTATCCATCATTAACTCTGCTAAGGTCTTAATCGCATCAGCCAATTCGCTCATCTGTGTGAGGTCACAAACCGATTGATCGGTCGAGAGTCCAGCAGCAGCGAAATTTTTGTAGTATGCGGTATGTTCGTCAACAATTGTCTCGGCAAGCTGGTTTGCGCCCATCGTCGGATTAGAATTCAGCGTCGTCAGTATCGGACGATATGGCCATCCGGTTTCCGGCTCAAAACCTTCAGAACCAACCAATAACTCAACAGAGTTGCGCACCTCATACCCCACCTCTACCATACTCATCAGGCAACTATCCATTCCTAAAATATCTATTTTGCGTTTCAGCATAGACTGCTTGATCGCAGTTAGAACTTTCTTTAAATCAGTAATGCTGAGACTGCCTTTGGGATTGTCACTGGTGAGAAAATCTCCTACGGCACCGCTGCCGTGCCCCGATAAAACGAGCAAGTATTTTTCTGCTGGATGTTTGGTAATAGAGGTTTCAAGGAAAGACTGGAGCAGCCGATAGTCTGATGCACTTTCGATGATTTCAGGTTTGGCCTTCTTACCACCAACTAATTTCTTAGCGCTGGGAATTTGACAATTAAAGTCTTTTCCCAAGTCTTCAAGCAAAGCAGGTCTCCCATTGAATAAGACTCCCTGCGTTTTTTGATTAAAGACAAATTTCTGGGTTTTTACTTCTGGCGGGATAGAATCGAAGAGTGCGATTGCCTCCACCTGGTCGCTAAACTCTACACTCTTGATCTCGGTCAAAGCCCATACACTTTCTCCTGCCAGCGTATTATCACCAGCCATGTACACCATTACCGTCCACTGGTTTTTGTTGCCTGTCATATCAGAGGCATCCTGCCTTTTTCCCGACTTTGATTTTTTTAGACTCCCATTGCCTGATTTCTTTTTGGCCATTGATTCTCCTGATTCAGTAAGAATTGAAAGCGGGTTGTGATCGAGCTTTCGAGTCTGGCAACGCCACCCACTTCAGCTCAAAATTGCCACAGCGACAGATTGAAGCAATTATTTAGCTGAAATGAGAGCGAATGATTAATAAAGTAACGATCTGTGTATTTCTGGCTGAGGACGCATATTCTCTTCCGCGCAATGCCAGAACATAACAGTTTCTGACTGCGAGCATTCGTCACTACAAGGATTGTGACGATACCGGGAAACATAAAATCTTAATTCGATTGCTTTGCTTACGACTGATCGTAGCTAACCTAACATACGTCTCTCTAGGGTTCAAGACCTTCAATTGCGGCAACCAAGTGTTGATTATCATCAAAAGTAATACTGATTTCCCTTGTCATCTGAGAATGAAAGAAATCTGAAAAACATTTCATAAAAAATCCTGGCAATCTTATTTTTTCATGAAACGTAGCTTGTGAATCTGCTCGATTTACAGTAATCCGTGCCCAGGTGGTGACATTCTGGATAAGCTCAGGCGCTTCAATTTGCCTCTTACGATTGCACCTCCTCAGTCGTCTCACCTCATCTATCCAATCCAATCTGCCTTTTTACTTATTATTTTTAATCAATAGGACTACTTTGCTTTTAATTCCCTCTTTCATATAATCCTTCTTGTTTGGAGTCCTGATATGCAACTACGTGATGATTTTGCCTGGCAACCCACACAAGAAATGATGGATCGCGCTCAGCTCACGCGGTTCTTAGAATTTTGCAGCTGTGATTCATTCGTAGATTTATATCAACGTTCCATCACAGATGTAGCGTGGTTCACAGAACAACTGCTGCAATTTCTCGACCTGCAATTCGATTCCCCCTACACACAAGTCGTAGACCTGACAAACGGCATTCAATTTCCGCGATGGTGTGTTGGAGGCAAGCTCAACATTACGAAAAACTGTCTGGATCGCTGGGCGGATCAGGAAGCAACGGCCCACGCCCCGGCGGTGATTTGGGAAGGCGAAGAGGGTACTGTGCTGACCTTAAGCTATAGTGAATTGCTAAACGAGGTCGAGCGCTGTGCGGCAGGGTTGCGTGCCTGTGGATTGAAAAAAGGCGATGCAGTTGGATTGCACCTACCGATGGGGGTGGAAACCGTGATTGCAATGCTGGCCATCAACCGCATTGGCGGTATCGCAGTGCCTTTATTTTCTGGCTATGGCGCAACCGCGATTGCTTCGCGATTGCAGGATGTTGGAGCCAAAGCATTATTTACCTGCGATGCCTTCCCACGACGAGGCAAAGCAGTTGCAGCAAAAATCGTCGCAGATCAGGCAATCAATGAATGCCCTGGCATCCTGCGCGTCTTTGTTGTGCAACGCTTACGCACGACTGTACCAATGAAGTCGGGACGCGATTTGTATTTCGATCAACTGCTCAACACAGGCGACAAGCAAATACGCCAGGGCTTTGCAGAAATCACAGATGCCGAAGACCCGCTGATTGCGATTTATACGTCAGGCACGACAGGCAAGCCGAAAGGGATTTTGCACACGCATTGTGGCTTCCCGGTGAAAGCAGCACAGGATATGTGCCTCGGAACGGATGTGGGCCAGGGCGACCGCATTTCGTGGGTGACAGACATTGGCTGGATGATGGGGCCGTGGCTAATTTATGGGGCGTTGATTCTGGGGGCGACGGTTGTGCTGTACGATGGCGCGCCGGATTTCCCTGCCGCAGACCGCCTGTGGGAATTCAGCGCCAGACACAAGCTCACCACGCTTGGCATCTCACCAACATTGATTCGAGCGCTGGCGACGCAGGGCGACGAGTTGCCAGCAAAACATGATCTGCCCACATTGCGGATTCTGGCTTCCACGGGCGAGGCATGGAATCCTGAGCCGTGGTGGTGGTTGTTTGAGAAGGTCGGCAAAAAACAGATTCCCATCATCAATTACTCTGGCGGCACAGAAATTTCTGGCGGGATTTTGATGAGCAACCCGTTATTGCCCATCAAGCCCTGTGGCTTCGCTGCGCCCTGTCCTGGAATTGCTGCGGATGTTGTAGACGAAAACGGAAACTCCGTGCGCAATGCGGTCGGCGAGCTGGTGATTCGGGCACCGTGGATCGGGATGGCGCGCGGTTTCTGGCAGGACAATGAGCGTTATCTAAACACCTACTGGTCGCGCTTTGAGAATATCTGGGTGCATGGCGATTGGGCGTTGGTGGATGACGATAACCAATGGTTCATTCTTGGTCGCAGTGACGACACGTTGAAAATCGCAGGCAAACGCGTTGGCCCCGCCGAAATCGAATCCATCCTCGTCAATCATCCGGCAGTTGTTGAAGCCGCTGCCATTGGCATTCCTGACGAACGCAAAGGCAGTGCAATGGTTGTGTTTTGCGTCCTGCGTGAAACAACCAAAACAACAGACGAACTAGCGGGCGAGTTGAAGCATCTAATCGCCGCCCAAATGGGCAAGCCGTTGCAACCGGAACGCGTGATCTTTCTTCCCGCGCTCCCCAAAACGCGCAATGGTAAGGTGATGCGCCGAGTAATTCGCGCCGCATATTTGAACGAGAATGCAGGCGATCTGACCGCGTTAGATAATCCGGCAGCGGTCGAAGCGATTCGCAATCTAACGTCGTAAAGACTCGTGTTGGAATCGCGTTGGCTCGCCATTACAATACTCCCGCAGACTGGACAGTCTACGGTACAACGAAAGAGATCAGGGCTATGAATGCAGTAATAAATGCCACGATCCCCACAAAAGACGACTTCTTAACCGAAGACGTTGATTTTGCTGAAATCAGTTCGCTGCCGATAGATCATCCCGGCGCACACGATCCCGCATACCGCAACCGCCGCAACTACATCGCAGAACTCGCCGCCAATTATCGGCACGATCCGACTCACCGTATTCCCGATGTTGACTACACCAGAGAAGAAATCGAAGTCTGGCGATATGTCTTTACCCAGCTCGAAGAAGTACAGCAACGCCGCGCCTGTTCGTTTTATTTACAGGCGAAACGTGATTTAGGCTTGCACGCCGATGCGATTCCGCAACTTCGCGAGTTAAGTTACAAATTAAATCTCTTCACGGGCTTCCGCCTTGCACCGATTGAAGGGCTAGTCGAAACGCGCGCCTTTCTGACGTGGCTGGAAAAACGCACGATGCTTTGCACGCAATACGTGCGGCATCATTCGCGTCCTGACTACACGCCGGAGCCGGACATCGTACACGAAGCTATCGGCCACATCCCGATGTTCACCAACCCGGATTTTGCCGACTTTTCAAACATGGTCGGCTACGGCGCACGCATCGCTGACGAACAGCAATTGATTGAGCTTGGCCGATTGTATTGGTGGACAGTCGAATTCGGATTGATCGAAGAAGGCAGCGAAATCAAAGCCTTTGGCGCAGGATTGTTATCGTCCTTTAGCGAGTTGGAAAACTGCTTCAATCCGAACGTGCCGAAGCAGAAGTTTGATTTGCGGACGGTCATCAACACAGAGTTTGATTATTCGATGATGCAGCCAGTGCTGTTTATCATCCCGTCATATGGG
Organism: Acidobacteriota bacterium; assembly: GCA_018268995.1. GTDB lineage: Bacteria > Acidobacteriota > Blastocatellia > RBC074 > RBC074 > JAFDVL01. Next base: position 76,646 of record JAFDVL010000042.1, read on the forward strand.
TATTTGAAAGAAATCACGAAAGAATTCATTGGGAGTTTTTGAGCTATGAATAATCCATTGAAAATTCGTCAGGTTCATCACATCGAAATGTATGTCGGCAATGCCAAGCAGGCCGATTATTACTATCGCAACGCGTTCGGCTTTGAGCGCATCGCCTACACGGGACTCGAAACCGGCAACCGCGAACAGTGTTCGTATGCGTTGCAGCAGGGCACGTTCAAGCTGTTGCTAACAACGCCGTACACGCCGCTCGATAAGGCCAGTGCGCATATTTTGAAACACGGCGATGGCGTGCGCGATGTAGCACTGGAAGTGGACGATGCTGATTTTGCGTTTGAAGAAGCGTTGGCGCGCGGGGCTGAGTCTGCCGTTGCGCCGTATTCGATCAAAGGGCCTCAAGGCGAAGTGCGCCGCTCGGCGGTGAAGGTTTACGGCGACACGATTCATTCGTTTTTCTCGAAGCGTGATTACAACGGCGTGTTTATGCCCGACTTCGTCGAATCTCGCGCGCCGGGACGCAATGCAGGCTTGCTACGATTGGATCATTTCGTCGCCAATGTCGAGTTCGGCAAAATGACCGCGTGGGAAGATTGGTACAAGCGTGTGTTCGGACTCGAACGGTTTATGACGTTCGACGACAAGGACATTTCGACCGAATTCACAGGCCTGAATAGCGTTGTGATGGCGAACCATTCGCGTAGCATCAAGTTCCCAATCAATGAACCCGCACCCAGCAAACGCAAAAGCCAGATCGAAGAGTACACCGACTTTTATCAAGACCCCGGCGTACAGCATATCGCGTTGCTGACGACTGACATCATCAGCACAATTCGGCAATTACGCGCAAATGGCGTCGAGTTTTTAGAAGTGCCGGATACCTACTACGAAATGCTGTCTGACCGCGTCGGCGTGATTGAAGAAGACGTTGCGACCTTGCGCGATTTGCGCATTCTGGTGGATCGGGATGATCAGGGCTATTTGCTACAGCTCTTCACCAAACCGGTCGAAGATCGCCCGACGTTGTTCTTCGAGATCATTCAACGCAAAGGCGCGCAGGGGTTTGGCAAAGGGAATTTCAAAGCGTTGTTTGAAGCGATTGAGCGCGAGCAGGCGCGGCGAGGGACGCTTTAATAGGAACACAGGCAACGTTTATCAGGGCAACGAACACGATGGTTGTTGTACATCTGCGGCAAGCTTGTAGCACAAACATCTTGTTTGTGCCCCTAGTTCAAGTCGGCGTGAATCCGCTTCCCCTTATAGCGGTTTTCAAGTGGGTGCGACCGTTGGGCCGATACGGTACAGCGAGCGGTAGCGACCTGGTGTCAGACTCACCAACTCGCTACCGCTCGTCGTACCGTACTGCGGGCGAAACCGCTATAATCTAGCCAAAAAGATGAGTGAAACTAAAAAGAAAATTCCTGGCAGTTCGTGGGGCTTATTAGCAGTCATTGTCCTGCTTGTGGTTGCAGTGCTTCTGCTGCAACGTGCCACGCGAATCCCAACGCTCGTTAACAATCAAACCAACATCTCGCATTCGCTGGTCATCGAGAAGGTGCAGAATGTAGCCAAACTTGTTTCCAGCGAAACGACGATGCGCGATGTCGTGATTTTTGAAGACACCTGGTACGGCTCGACCAAACGCTCTCTCGTCGTAGTGACAGGCAAGCTACTGGCGGGCATCAATCTGGAACGCGGCACAGATGTGAAGATTGATGAGGCAGCGAAGAAAATCAAAATCACTTTGCCGAATGCCAGCATTATGGCGGTAGATATTGTGGAGATGAAAACCTACGACGAACAGCGCGGGTTGTGGAATACCTTCCAGCCTGCGGATCGCGACAAAATCTTTCAGCAGGCACGCGGCCAAATCGAAGAATCCGGCAAACAGGCGCACGTGCTCGAACGCGCCAGCCAAAGCGCCAAGCAACTGCTGGAAGCGATGTTCACACGCGATGGTTACACAGCAGAAGTCAGTTTTTACGAGACGTTGCCGTAATCAAGCGCATGGAGTACAAGCTTCAGCTTGGTTTTGCGCCTGCCTCAGAAAAACCAAGCTGAAGCTTGTACTCCATGCCGTGAAGGGAAAACACCATGAACGCACTCAAGTATCAATCTGGTTTTGGGAATGAGTTTGCAACAGAAGCGATTGCTGGTGCCTTGCCAGAAGGACAAAACGCGCCGCAAAAAGTCGCCCACGGATTATATGCCGAACAGTTCAGCGGCACGGCGTTCACTGCCCCCCGGTCAACGAATCGCCGTTCGTGGCTCTATCGGCTTCGTCCTTCCGTCCTGCACAAGCCCTTTCAGCCGATGGGCAAGAATCTGATGCAAACCGCTCCGCTGACAGATGCTGTTGTGACGCCGAATCAATTGCGGTGGGACCCGATTCCTTTTCCGCTGGAAACAGCCGATTTCCTTGACAGCCTTGTCACGATGGGCGTTTGCGGGAATGCAGCGTTGCAATCAGGCGTGGGAATTCACATTTACACCGCGAACGCTTCGATGCAGGGACGTTATTTTTACAATGCCGATGGTGAGTTGCTGGTCGTCCCCCAACTTGGGCGACTGCGCTTTCACACGGAGCTTGGCCAGCTTGATGTCGCGCCCGGAGAAATTTGCGTACTCCCGCGCGGGTTGAAATTTCGCGTCGAGTTATTAGAAGAAAAAGCACGCGGCTACATTTGTGAAAACTACGGAGCGATGTTTCGGTTGCCGGAACTGGGGCCGATTGGCGCGAACGGTTTGGCCAATCCGCGCGATTTTCTAACGCCAACCGCAAGTTATGAAGACAGCGAAGGGGACTTTCAACTCATCGCCAAATTCGGCGGTCAGCTTTTTGCAGCGGAAATCAAGCACTCACCGTTAGATGTCGTCGCCTGGCACGGAAACTATGCGCCCTACAAATACGACCTGGCCAAATTCAATACGATGAACACGGTCAGCTATGACCACGCTGATCCTTCGATCTTCACGGTGTTGACTTCGCCCTCTGAAATTCCGGGCACAGCGAATGCCGATTTTGTCATTTTCCCGCCGCGTTGGATGGTGGCGGAAAAGACATTTCGACCGCCGTATTTTCATCGCAATGTGATGAGCGAATTTATGGGCTTAGTCTTTGGGCAATATGATGCAAAGGCCGATGGATTCGTGCCCGGCGGCGCAAGCTTGCATAATTGTATGGCAGGACATGGCCCCGATGCCGCCACCTTTGACACAGCGTCTAATGCCGAGTTAACGCCGCATTATTTAGCAGCGACCTTAGCCTTCATGTTCGAGACACGCTTGATGATTCAGCCCACGCGATTTGCGCTTTCCACCGAAGCATTGCAAAATGGCTACTGGCAGTGTTGGCAAGAATTGCAGAAAAACTTCGTACTGTAGGAAGAATTATTTACAGTCGGTATTTGGCCTTCGCTCAACCGTAGACCTTTTACCTTCGGTGCTTGGCTATGAATTCAATTCTGTTTCTGCTTGATGGGGCAATTGACTTTGCCGGCCTTTTTCCCCCTGCTTCACTGGATATGCAGGCAGCTGTCAGCAACTATGCGAAATATCTCGCGAGTGAACACGCTGCAATGCTTGGACGTTTTGTCGTCCCGGTTCGCCGACTCAATGAATTTGAGGAAGCTTCGACAAAATTCTTACCGAGGGGAAATCCTGTTTACCCCTGGCGATTGAGTGCTATCAGCAGCGGCAACCTGCTGGCGGATTTGGAAGAAATTGTAGATTTCAATTTATTCCACGCCCGCGATGAACAAGCAGGGGCTGCCGTGGTTGATACGTTTGAACTCAAAGTCGAAACCGTGGACAACATTCAGCGCGCGATGTATCTGATTCCCCGCTCGCTTTCCACGCACTTTGAAATCCCAATCACAACTGATCCCTCCGATTTGCTGGAAGCCATTGGCCTGGCACGGGCACGCGCCAAAGTCCGCACAGGTGGAATCACTGAACAAACGTTTCCAGCCTTGAACGACCTGGCACGCTTCATCCGCATTTGCGCTGAACAACGGGTGCCGTTCAAAGCGACTGCCGGGCTGCATCATGCGCTGCGCGGTGCCTACAAACTGACATATGAAAAAACCAGTGACTCGGCCATGATGAATGGTTTTCTCAATGTTTTGTTGGCTACGGCGTTTGCTCGTTTTGATTTGGGTGAAGATGAAATCCGAGAACTGTTAGCCGAAAAATCGCCCGAAGCATTCACCTTTGACCAAGAAGGCGTGCAATGGCGTCGGCATCGGCTCACGGCAAAACAATTGGAAGTCGCGCGACAACAAATCTTTTTGGCATTCGGCTCGTGTTCTTTTGAAGAACCTATCGCCGAGCTGAAAGCGTTGCAGTTGTTATGACGTACCAAATCAATGAAACGCACGATCCAAACCTGCGGAGTTGGGTCGAATCAGCCAACGATCCTGACGCAGATTTTCCGATTCAGAACCTGCCGTTTGTCAACTTTCAGATCGCGGGCCTGAATCAAACGCGCATCGGCGTTGCCATTGGTGATCAGATTCTTGATCTAACCTCGTGTGGAATTGTCGGCTTGTTTTCCGGGGAAATAGCCTGTTTCGCGTGGGAAGACCCGCCGCATACGCTGGATAATTTTTGTCGTTGGTCACAACCGCATCACCGGCACAGCTTACGACAACAAATCAGTGCTTTGCTCAATGCAGACAACGAGGAAATCGCCCACGATAAGCGGCTGCAAAGCTCGATTCTGGTTCCGCTTTCGATGGCGGAAATATCATTGCCATTCCAAATTGGGGATTACACCGATTTTTACTGCAACATCCATCACGCAACCAATGTGGGCAAGATGTTTCGGCCCGATAATCCGCTGCTGCCAAATTACAAGCACATTCCGATTGGCTATCACGGACGCGCTTCGTCCATTGTGGCGAGCGGCACTGAAATTCGTCGTCCTTGCGGTCAGACGGCGGGCGAGGACAATCAACCGAGTTTCGGCCCCTCAAAACTTCTGGATTATGAGTTGGAAGTGGGAATGTTTGTTGGGCAAGGCAATGATCTCGGTCAGCCAGTTTCGATTGGAACCGCAGAGGAACATATCTTTGGCTTATGCCTTGTCAACGATTGGTCAGCCCGTGATATTCAACGATGGGAATACCAACCGCTTGGCCCATTTCTGGCCAAGAGCTTTGCAACCACAATTTCGCCGTGGGTGGTGACGTTGGAAGCGCTCACGCCTTTTCGTGTGCCTGCCGTCGAGCGTACGGCAGACGATCCCAAACCACTGCCCTATTTATCCTCGCCGGAAAATGAAACACACGGCGGAATTGATTTACAGCTTGAAGTGTTATTGCGTTCGGCGCAAATGCGCGAACAGAATCGGCCTCCGTACAAACTCAGTCGCAGCAATTTCAAAGAAATGTACTGGACGTTTGCGCAAATGCTGACGCATCACGCCAGCAATGGCTGCAACCTGCGAACGGGCGATCTGATTGCCAGCGGCACCGTGTCCGGCCCGGAAAAAGAAGCGCGCGGCTGCTTGCTGGAATTAACCTGGCGCGGCACAGAACCTATCAGCCTGCCCACAGGTGAACAACGTACCTTTTTGCAGGACGGCGATGAAGTCATTATTCGCGGATACTGCGAACGTGAAGGCTTTCGCCGTATTGGCTTTGGCGAATGTCACGGAATTGTGCTCCCGGCGCTACCTCAGTCATTACGGGCGTGAGGCCACGGTATTTTATTGCACGCTTCAACCTCTCACTGAAGCATTACTCCCGGCGGCCCCCCCTGGCTTTTTTGGCCCTGACACCGTATAGTTGCGTCGTCAGTGGAAATTCTCACATCCTGCAAAAGTTAACCGGCATCACGTTTTTCCCTTGGAACCCGCTGACACAATTCTTACTGAATTATTTATCAAGTGACTCGCACGGCGAGCGGACTGCACTGGAAATTTCATTCCGGCATTTTTAAGGCAGAGGCGCGTCAGGGCTTCTGCCAATCAGGCCAATGAAGTCCTTGTTTGTTGTATTCAATAGACCATTCTTCGGATAACGGCCTATTAAGACTTTTCTATCAAGGACAATTTGGATTTTGACGGCGCGGAGACCACTGCTTCGTCCTTAGTAGGTGCTTTCTGCAATCGCCCTTTTTTTGATTGGGCGTCTTCTGACACCGCTCGTTCGGTTCTTGTCGCCAAACGTGTCACTCTAAGGAACTCACAAATGCACCGCACACACAAATACCTCACACTTTCTTTGCTCGCCGTCGGGCTTGCCATGTTGTGCCTGCCGCTGGCGGGCCGCAGCCAATCCGTCACGAACTACTGGAACCATACCCTGCAAACGCTCCGTACAAGCTTCGGCGCTTCTGCCGCTGTCTCGAACAGCAAAACGCCGGTCACGCCTGCCAGCCCCATCGTTGCGGGGCAAGCGCAGAAGCGACCCTGCCTGTCATACGCCGAATGCATGCGCACCCAAACGCAGACGGTGGAAAGCACTTCGTCCCGGACAGCAACGCCCACGATGCGCCGTGCGAATCGGGCTTCGACCGAAGCGATCATGACGCTCTATGACCAAACGAACAATCCAGGGGGGTTCGACATCACCTATCAGGATTTTGAGGCGGGGCTGGAGCCATTCGATAACGAAGCTGCCGACGATTTCGTCGTTCCGGCTCCGGGCTGGCAAATTCAACGCATCGAAATCCTCGGAAGCTTTATTGATAACGGCGGGGGATTGGGCGCACCGACCATTGACGTGACGTTTTATTCGGCCACCGGAGCGCCGGGAAACACGCTGCCAAACGCAGTTTTGTATACATTTCCCGCCGTTACCCCGGCGGCCAACGTAAATGGGAATTTCACGCTCGACCTGCCTGGCGGCGGTGCTTCTTTCCCGCCGGGAACCTACTGGATGCAGCTTCAGGTAAACTATCCTATAGCTGGTGGACAATACTTTTGGGTAACTCGCGCGGTGCAGAGTAACTCTGGCGCGGTGTGGCGGCAGCCTGGTGATGGAAACGGAACCGGGGCAACCAATTTCACGCGCCTCCCGGATGTTGGCGGCGTTGGCGCTGGTGGCTTGGGGACAACAAATCCGGACCTGCTCTTTCGTTTGAGTGGAACCCTGGCTCCGGGACTTATGGCACGCGTTTATGATCCGGCCATCTGCCTCGAACCGGGCGGACTGGTCGCCGTTCAGGCCACGCTGACCAATCCCAATAATTCATCGCAACCCTCCAGTCTGGTGGCAACATTGCCCGCTGGGCTGACAGGCGTGGCGGGGTCGTGTACAACCGATGTTGCCGGCCCCTGCACGGTGAACGCGGGTACAGTGACCTGGAACGGAACTCTGGCAGCCGGACAATCCGTCAACATTTTCTATCGAGCTCGGATCGGAGCAAACGTAGCGCCTAATGCTCAGCTTTGCATCAACAACGTCGGTAATGTGAACGGCTTTATGGCTACGGCCCCTGCCTGTGTCAATGTCGTTTGCCCGGTGATTGGAAATATCGGCGTGTCCGATCAAAAAGCGGGTTCGGTGTTGGTCTTCCCCTACTACACTTCAACCATTGGCGGTGCCAGCGACACTCGCATTTCCATCTCGAATACGAGTGCTGCCGCGCCGACTGTGGCGAATCAAACCTATGTGCATTTGTTCCTGATTGACGGCCTGACCTGTCAGCAGGCAGATCTGTTCCTGTGTCTGACACCAAATGCCAGCTTCAGCTTCAAAGCCAGTGAGTACGATCCGGGCAACACAGGGTACGTGATCGCAGTCGCCGTCAACAATCAAGGCGTGCCGATCCAAAACAATGTGCTGATCGGGAACGCGTTCGTGAACACGCCAAACTTTGCCGACAACTACGGCGCAGAAAGTTTCTGGGCCAATTCGCCCAGCGTGGCCAGCGTGAGCGGCAGCACGGCAACGCTGTTCTTCGATGGCGCGGGCTACGATCCGGTGCCGAAACAATTTGCGGTCGAAATCCAAAGCCCGGTGGATGTCGCCGGACAGCAAATTGTCACCGCCTCGCTGAACGGCGATTTGACCGCGAGTTCGCTGAGCGGTGCGGCACAAGTCGGCACGGGGCAAGCCTTCAATGAAAAAGAAGTCTTCGGCAGCTTCAGCGCATTTGTGACGGGCGGATGTCAGGCGCGCGGCATCATTTCGACGACGAGTCCGCGCGTGCCGAACGGGCTGGGGACTCTCATCAAAACGGGACAGGCTGGTTCATTGAAGTTCAATGTTGGCGGTGCAGTTGGACTTATAATGACGCCCAGAACCGCAGCCTGGAAGGGTATCCGTACGCTTCACAAAACCCAGGCCACGGCGACGACGTTGACCATCCCGGTCTTTATTCCAGCCTGTTAGCCCCCAAGATTCGCACCAGTAAGTAGGAGCGTACTCCCCCCGCTCTTGCTTGCTGGTGCGAAACTGTAATCAGAGAACAATCCCCCCCCTACCAGGACGAAACCAGGCCGTCTGGAAGCTTGCGTCCCCAGAGCATAAATTGCTCCTGCCTAACTTCAAGGAAATTCCATTTCAACCTTCCAAATCATTGGCTAATTTGGAAGTCTGACTTTATTCACGCTATCACTGGTAACACCCAGGAAACGCGAGCAAAAAGGATTCGCTTTTGCGGAAATCTTTGCGATAGAGCCAGAAATTATGTCAAGCACATTGATCCTCCAACCCGCCCTACTTTGCTTACTCCGATCATCGCTCTTGGCATTAGCCATTCTGCTGGTAATGACAGTCTTTACCTGTATTGATAACTTAGGTTAGAAATCTATGCGGCGCAACAAACAAGATGTTTGTTGTACATTGCCTCTGAAGATGTAACGCAAACATCCTGTTTGCGCCTCCAACTTAACTTGTCAATACATTTCCCCTCTACTTAGGTTAGAAATCTATGCGGCGCAACAAACAAGATGTTTGTTGTACATTGCCTCTGAAGATGTAATGCAAACATCCTGTTTGCGCCTCCCACTTAACTTGTCAATGCATTTCCCTTCTACTTGTAACGTCCTTCCCTGGTCTGCATTTTGTGACTAAGGTCGTTGCCCACCGTTCTTGTTATCTTTACAATGCCAGCCGAATAAAATTCCAGAAGCGGACGTTATCGAACACAAATTCATTATGAATCAAACCCCGTTGCCTGCCCCTGCCTTCGCCGCTGCATTGCTGGAATGGTACGACCAACGCGATACGCCCATGCCGTGGCGTGGCAGCCGTGATCCGTATCGGATTTGGCTTTCAGAAGTGATGTTGCAACAAACACGCATTGCAACGGTCAAAGATTACTACGCTCGCTTTTTGACGCTGTTCCCAACGATTGAGGCGCTGGCAAAGGCGTCTTTGGATGAAGTGCTGAAGGCGTGGGAAGGGTTGGGCTATTACTCGCGTGCGCGCAATTTGCATCGGCTGGCACAGGTCGTCGTCAATGAACGAGAAGGCCAATTCCCTGCCACACCGGAAGCACTGCAACAATTGCCGGGCATTGGTCGCTACACCGCTGCCGCAATTGCCAGCATCGCGTTTGGCGCACGTTCAGCGGTGCTGGATGGCAATGTCATTCGTGTCCTGACGCGCCTGATGGATTTGCCGGATGAGATTGGATCACCACGTATTGAGCAACAATTGTGGGATTTGGCCGAAGCGTTGCTGCCTGCTGAGCGATGCGGCGATTACAACCAGGCGTTGATGGATTTGGGGCGGTTGATTTGTGTGCCGCGTCGCCCTGTTTGCGAGCAATGCCCGGTGCAATCGTTTTGCGCAGCATTTGCCAAGGGCACACAGCATTTGCGCCCCGTGAAAAAACAGAAAGCGCCATTGCCCATTGTTCGTGCGGCAGCGGCGGTGATTCGCGATGCCGAAGGTCGGCTCCTGCTCGTACAACGTCCGACAGAAGGCTTGCTCGGCGGCTTGTGGATGTTGCCCGGCGGCAATTGCGAAGATGAAGAACCTGCCGCAGATTGTTTGCGCCGCGTGTTACAACAAACGCTCAACATTGAAATTATCGTAGGCGAAGAGATGGCGGCGATCACACAGAATTTCACGCATTTCCGCCTTCTGCTGCGCGCCTTCGCCTGCGAATGGCAGAGCGGAACGTTGCCTTCCACCAACAATACTGCCTGGGCAGCAGAGATATCCCAGTACAGTCTTGGCAAAGCAGATCGCCAGATCATCACGGGGTTAGCAACGTGGCAACCGCGTTTGTTTGCTGACCCGTAGTTAAGCTCACAAAAGCGGTTTGTGGGTAAATACGACGGCGTGTCAGTAGTCCGCGCGTGCCGAATGGTCTGAACAATCTGATCAAGACCGGACAGGCGGGACATTTGAAGTTCAATGTCGGTGGCGCGGTCGGCTTATTGTTGACGCCACGGACAGCGACGTGGAAAGGCATCCGCACCTTGCATAAGACGCAGACAACAGCGACAACGCTCACGATCCCAATCTTTGTGCCGGCTTGCTAGTGGAGGTACAGCGAACTGTCAGTTTGCGTCTTGTATTGCGCCCCCTGCTACAAGCGTAGCAAGAGGGCAACGCAAACTGACAGTTCGCCCAGTTGAAGCCAGACTAGCCCTTTGCCCGACTTCTCACCGACTGATTTATCGTGTTTCCCTGCTAAATCTTGCGTTGACATTCGTATCTTACCTGCTTATTCTGCGCGCAGCTTTTTCGGTATTCTCAATAACTCTGAATCTCACTTGAATTCTCATGTCTACTGCTTCGCCTCATGAAGTCACGCGGCTACTGTTGGATTGGCGTCGAGGAAATCACGCGGCTCTCGACCAATTAATGCCGTTGGTCTATCACGAGCTGCACCAGCAGGCGCGGCGCTATTTGCGTCGTGAGCGTCCCGATCACACGCTGCAACCAACCGCGCTCGTCCACGAAGCCTATTTGCAACTCGTGGATCAAACCCAGGTCAATTGGGAAAATCGCGCGCATTTCTTTGGTGCGGCAGCACAGGCCATGCGCCGCATCCTCGTAGATTCGGCGCGCGCACATCAGGCAGAGAAGCGTGGCGCAGGCCAAGAGAACTTGCCGTTGGACGAAGCGATTGGCGTAGCAGACAAACGCAGCACAGAATTGATTGCCCTTGACGACGCCTTGAAAACCTTGGCGACGATGGATGCACAGCAATGCCGGGTGGTCGAACTACGGTACTTCGGCGGGCTTTCGATTGAAGAAACCGCTGAAGTCCTGAGCATTTCTCCCGCTACCGTCAAGCGCGAATGGAATTCGGCAAAAGTGTGGTTGCATCACGAAATTAAGAAGGGCTGAGTCTATTGAGACTATAAAGTCTGTAGATGTATTGACAACTTAGGTTAGAACCTATGCGGAGCAACAAACAAGATGTTTGTTGTACATTGACTGCGAAGAGGTAGCGCAAACATCCTGTTTGCGCCTCCAACTTAACTTAGCAATGCAGCAGGCTCTTTTTTCGGTTATGGAGCAGGTAGCGCAAACATCCTGTTTGCGCCTCCAACTTAACTTGGCAACACATCTACGGACTTTATAGTCTTTTCAGACCAGGGTGTATGACTCCTGAACGCTACCAAAAAATCAAAGCCCTTTATGAAGTCGCCGTCGCGTGTGAAACCACCGAGCGAACAACGCTGCTGGACAAAGCCTGCGGCGACGATCAAGCGTTGCGTCGCGCAGTAGAATCGCTGCTGGCAGACCGCAACGAAGCGAAAACGTTTTTGGAAACGCCTGCCTACCGCTTCGTCAATGACCGTAACGACGCGAAGCTACAAGCCGGGCAACGCATCGGCGCATACAAACTACTGCAAGCGATTGGCCACGGCGGGATGGGCGCGGTGTGGCTGGCGCAACGTGCTGATGAGCAATATCAGAAGCGCGTGGCGATCAAGCTCATCAAACGCGGAATGGACACGGATGAGATTTTGCAGCGGTTCCGCTACGAGCGGCAAATCCTCGCATCACTGGATCATCTGCACATCGCACGTTTGCTCGACGCCGGCACCACGCCCGATGGCTTGCCCTACTTTGTGATGGAACACATCGAAGGACAGCCGATTGATAAATATTGTGACGCGCACAAACTCACGACCAATGAACGGTTGCAACTGTTTCGCACCGTTTGCGCCGCCGTGCAATTCGCCCATCAAAACCTCGTCGTGCATCGCGACCTGAAGCCGAGCAACATTCTCGTGACCGAAGACGGCACGGTGAAACTGTTGGATTTCGGCATTGCAAAAATTCTCAACCCTGCACTATTCCCCAGCACCGTTGCGCCAACCGCCTTACACGAACGCCCGATGACGCCGGCCTACGCCAGCCCGGAACAAGTACGCGGCGCTCCCATCTCGACCGCGAGTGATGTTTACTCACTGGGCGTAATCTTGTACGAATTGCTGACAGGTCATCGCCCGTACCAAATCACGAGTACCGCGCCGCAGGAAATCGAACGCATTGTCTGCAATGTCGAACCGGAACCGCCGAGTCGGAAGTCGGAAGTCGGAAGTCGGAAGTCGGAAGGGAGAAGAAGATTCGCCTTTCTACCGACCACCGACCACCGGCCATCGGCCACCTCTCTGCGTGGCGACCTCGACAACATCGTGCTGATGGCGCTGCGCAAAGAAGCCCAACGCCGCTATGCTTCGGTCGAACAATTGGCCGAAGACATTCGACGTTATTTGACGGGCTTGCCGATCATTGCCCGTGAAGACACGTTCGGCTATCGCGTGAGCAAATTCATCACGCGCAATAAAACCGCAGTCGCGGTGGCAAGTCTGGTGAGCGTTTTGATTGTTGGCTTTCTCGTCACCACGCTCGTACAATCCGTGCGCATTCGCCGTGAGCGCGACCGCGCCGAAGCTGAACGCGCGAAGGCGGAAAAGGTGTCGAATTTTCTGGTGGATTTATTCAAAGTCAACGATCCCAGCGAATCACGCGGCAACTCGGTCACGGCGCGCGAAATCCTCGACAAAGGTGCGCAAAAGATTGGATCAGAACTAAACGATCAGCCGGAAACACAAGCCAAGCTGATGGACACGATGGGAATGGCGTATGACGGCTTGGGGCTATATCCGCAGGCGCTGCCGCTGGTCGAACAAGCATTAACCACACGTCAGCAGATGCTCGGATTGAAGCATCCCGAAGTGGGCGACAGTTTGCGCAGTCTGGCGCAGGTGAAATTCAACCAGGGCGAATTCGAGGTGGCTGCTGAAAAGTCCCGTGCGGCGGTGGAGGTGTTTCGACAGGCTTACGGCACTGAACATCTCAAGGTGGCGCAGGCGTTGAGCGACCTGGGGCTAACGCTGCTTTTCAAGGGCGATGCTGCAAGCGCGGAACCCTATTCGCGCGAAGCCGTGACGATTATGCGCAAGCTACCGAATTTATCTGCTGATGTCTTGTTGCCACCGATGTCGAACTTCGGCAATGTGCTGCGCCAGAATCGCAAGTTTGCCGAAGCGACACCATATCAGGAAGAAGCGCTGGCGCTGAGCCGCAAGGCACGCGGCGACGATCATCCCGACACCATCATCACGCTGGGCGGCCTCGCGCTATTATTGAGCGATGGAGAGAACCCCGCCAAAGATTATGCTCGTGCGGAAACTTTGTCGCGGGAAGCACTGGAGCGAGGCCGCCGCCTCCTGCCCGCCGAGCATCCGCAAACCATTTACAATCTAATTGATTTAGGCAGCATTCTCATCAAACGCGACAACGCTGTGGCGGCGGAAACGACTTTGCGTGAAGCTTCTGCACTGGCGCAAAAAGTTTTGCCGCCGGATCACTTTCGCCGCATTCACGCACAACACATGCTGGGACGTTGTCTCGCCGCGCAAAAACGCTACGGCGAAGCCGAACCGTTGTTGCTGAGCAGTTGGCAAACGTTTCAACGTATGCGCGGAGTCCAGGATCATTGGACAGGCATTGCCCGCGAAGAACTCGTCAAATTGTATGAGGGGTGGAATAAACCCAACCAGGCGGCAGCCTATCGCATCACCGCTACGAAGTAATATTCATTGAGCGGGCGGCGACAGATTGACACGATTGCCTGTGCTGCCAATTTCACAAACCATCGTCGAGTAATTCCATTTGCCTGCCGACTTCGTCCCCGTCACATAAATTGTGCCGCTGCCGTTCGGACCGGAAATCGGGATAGTCATCTCAGCATTACCCGAACTGTTTTCCACGCTGATGTTCCCGCTCACCCAAAAGCCCGGCTCAATCGGCGTGCCGAGCGCGGCGGTGACCTGCGGATTGGTGCGTGCTTTGGCGATGGATTCTTTGTACACATCGCTCGATTTCAATGCGCCAAGCACAAAGGTAAAAATCAAAGTAATAAAGCCGCCGCAGGCCAGCACCATCGTCAAACAGCCCGTTGGCACAAACCATTTCCAATTGCGGCCCCACCAGTTTTTCTGCGGTTGTGGATACATGGCAAGCTCCTGAATGAAAGGCGAGCAAGGCGGAAAGCTTGCTCACCCTCATCTTCGCACATCAGTTCGTAATAATCACTTCCAGCGTGTAACTGCCCGTCTTCGATTCAATCAAGCCGATGCCGATGCTGTAGAGTCCGGTGCGCGGCAACTTCCCGCTCCAGCTTGTATCCAGATCGGGCATCAAAGATTCGCCGCCGGGCGCTTGAAGTTCTCCGATGACCACGTCGTTGTTTTTCGCTTTGCCGATCAGTTTGACGCGCAGCTGCTGGCCTTTTTTGGCCTCGAATTGATAGACCACGGGATCGTCTTTGGTGACGGTTCCTTTGACGATGGCGCTACTGGTTCCGGGCGCAAATTTCAGACGCTTCACGGTGCGACTGCTTTGGGCGTGAAGCGCGTTGAGCGGTAGCAGAAAAAGGACAGTAATTACAAAACGGATAAGTGGTTTCATTGGGGTTCGCATAAGGTTTCTCCTGATGTCGTGTACGACAGGCGGCTCGCCTGTCAAAACAGTTGATAAGCACAGATGATGAAGTTCATCCGCTGACAGGCGAGCCGCCTGTCGTACAGTTATTTGATTGTCACTTCGAGTGTGAAGCGCGCGGTCTTGGAATTGATGGTGGTGATGTAGATTTTGTAATCGCCGCTGTTGGGCAATTTGCCCTTCCATCCATTATCGCTGTCGTTCAGCGCCTTGCCACTGGGCGCGACAATATTCAGCGTCACATCACCGTTGCGGGTGTCTTCGCGCAGATTGAGGATCATCGTCTGTCCTTGCCGCGCTTCGAGCACATAAACCTCTTCGCTCCAATTGCGAATCGCGCCTTTGATAACAGTGCTGGCGCTGCCGCGCTCGAATCTGACGCGGTGCAGATTGCCTTTTTTGGTTTGCGCTGACAACGGAATCGTAACGAGCAGTAAGACAACTGAGAGAATGAAGATATTCGTTTTGCGCATCGTGCCTCCTTATGATTTCACGGAAAAATCCAAGGTTTTCGCGGGCGGCTCGGCGTTGCCTTCCTGCGGGTTCAGGTAGATTTCGACTTTGTATTCGCCGGGCGGCAAACCGTTCTTCGCAGTCATTCGGAAATCTGCATTACGGCCTCCGGCAGCGGGCAAGTCCGTCTCGACCAGTTTTTCATTCGCTTCCATGCCGGGCGCGTTGACGGCAATCCAGCGCGCGCGCAGTTTGGTATCGCCGGGCGCGTTGTTGATTTGCACAAGACAATGAAACTCTTTGTCGGTCGTTGCAAAATTTGTTGTGGGATTGATGGCTTCATATTTGTCGCTCACCATTTTGCAAAGCTGCGCATTGCCCACGCTGGCGGTTGAAAACTGCACGTTGCACGCGGTCAGAGCATACGCGCCGACCAATAAAATCAGGGTGATCGTAAGCTTTTTCATAGTTCCTCCGGGTTGGTTATCGGTTCTCGAAAACGTTCATTTCGTCTTCACCAAACCACATGCGGATTCACGCGGGGAAAAAGCTCAAGCCAGCAGATTTTTCGTCCGAAATTATTCGAGCGTGAGGTGCGGCGTAAATAACGGTTGATTGGCTCGTGAGATTTTGAAGCCGTAACTGAGTAACAACAGAATCAACCCCAACGTCAAAAACATTCCGCTCGCAAACCACGCCGCAAAGTTGAGCGTGAGCAATGTCGCCTCAAGCCAGAGAAAAACGATTTGCGCCACCACCATCGTCAGCAATCCGAGCCGGGCGATGGCCCAACACAAAAACGTGGCGATCACCAGCGTAAAGGGCAGAAAAATCCACGATTGGGTGAACAACAAAATCTGAATCGTGACCATCACGGCGAAAATCACCAACCCGGCGAAAAGGCGGCGACGCAGCAACAAAAACAAAACGGCGAGTAAGCATATAAACATAAAGCCATAGCCAAAGCTGATGCCCGCCGCACTGAGAATTCCCGCCATCCAACTGCGCAAACTGATCAACGCAGTCGGCAGGAAAAACAGCCGAAAATCACCGTAAAATAGCCGCTCTGCATAAAACCCGGCGTAAATCAACGTGCTATGCCCCAGCCCTAAAAGTGTGCCGAGCAACACGTCGCGTCCAACCAGCGGGTCGCGCCAATCGCCCACCAGCAAGCGATTCCACGAAACAATCAAATCCGGCAAATTGCGGCGGACAATCGGCTCCAGCGCAAGGTATAAAATCCAAGTGACCGCAGACATTCTGAGCGCCTCGCGCAAGGCGTGCGAACAGCGGTCGAATTCGGGAAAAAAGGACGGGACGTGGTTCATGCTGAAAAGCCAGCCAAGAAACGTCACGACAAAAACGACGAGCGCGGTTTTGAAAGCGCCTTTGCGATCCCCGCTGCCGGATTTGACGTTTTTCCAAGCCAGAAACACGGCGACAATAACAATCCCGATGATGATTCCAACAAAGGCAAGGAGTCCAACCCAATCGCGTGTCGTGTAGGTTTCAGTGTCAACGGAGTTGGGGGTTGTCCACGGATAAATCAACTTGAAAAAGACCGTTTTGCCCTGAAAACTCGCGGCTTCGACGCGCAGCGGAATTTCTTCGTGATCGGGCAGCATGCCTTCCCAAGCCTTGCGTTCATCAAAGGCGCTGGGCGGCGTCCAATTCGGCGAAACTTCCTTGAATTTCGATGGTTCGAGTTCAGCGGCTTGAAACGCAGTCGAGAAATCCGCTTTGGCCTCTGATCTTTCGGCAACCTGCGGTGGCACGGCGGAAAATTCGACCAGCCGTCCGCGCGTGTCGAGCTGAATTGTTCGCTGCCCGCTTTCCGTTTGCGGGTCAAATGCCCAAAAACCGTTGCCCGCCATTCTGATCTCGAAATTTTTCGGGCTTTGCCGTTCGACAAAGACATAGACGAGCGGCTGACCCGTTTCGATCTTCTGCCATTTTTCGGGCACAAACTCTTGCCGCAGGGACTCCGCATAAGAATAGTCGCTATAAAACCGATACCATCGTTCGGCGGGCACGTCCTTGTATCCAAGTTTGGCAATGATTTCGTTGGCGCGTTCGGAAAGCACTTCAGCGGATTTATTGAAGGGAATGCGATTCTGTGGCGAGACTTTCATCGCGGCAAACATCGAGAACACGAGCATCGCAAGCCCGCCCAGCAAACAAGCCAGCGCGACCGCAGGCCGCAACGCCCCTTTTTTCGGTGCAGCAGCGACCATTTCCGGCGAAGGCGTTTGCCCGGCTTCGAGCGCGACTTGCAACGGATTGCCGCCCGGCAACGCCATCGCTACGTGAAGCGCCGAAGGCGGGCGATCTTTCGGATTCTTTTCGAGGCATTGCAAAATGATCTGCTCGACCAACGGGTCGAAGCCTTTCACATGCACAGATGGCGTCGTGGGCGATTCGCTTTGTTGTTTGCGCAACAACTCCGGCAACGAACTACCTGTGAACGTTGGCTTGCCCGTGAAGATTTCGTACAGCACCAGACCAAGCGCGTAAATATCGCTGCGCGCGGAAACATCTCGACCGCTGATTTGTTCGGGCGACATGTAAGCTGGCGTGCCTGCGCGGACGGACTCTTTCGCAATCTCTTCGGCCAGGCCTGCAATGCCGAAATCCGTGATGCGCACTTTGCCGTGACTATCAACAATCACGTTCGCAGGCTTGAAATCCCGATGCAAAATGCCTTGATGATGAATCGCGGCGAGGCCGATGCAAAGCTGCCGCGAAATCTCAATCGCGCGGTCGTACGAGAAGCGATCAATGCGGCGCAGCAACGATGACAAATCATCGCCGTCAATAAATTCCATCGAAAGAAAATGCCGCCCTTCTACTTCGCCGATGTCAAAGACGCGGCACACGTTTGGATGCGCGACCTGCCGCGCGACTTTGACTTCGTTGTGAAAGCGTGCCAGCGCCTCTTTGTCACGTTCCATGCTGTCGGGCAAAAATTTGAGCGCGACCATTTGCGACAGCTTGATGTCTTCGGCCTTGTAGACTTCGCCCATGCCGCCTTTGCCGAGCAAGCCGATGATGCGATAACGACTGGCTAAGATCGTGCCTGCGACAAACGCGCCGTGCGAGATTTTGCTCGGCACAGGCGTTTGCATCAGCGTCTTTTTGTCATCCACCAATTCGGCCACGCGCGCGGCAGGTTCTTCTAAAAAGCTGTCGGCGCTGGTGTACGAGGCGAGTAGTTTTTCGACTTCGCGGCGCAGTTCTCGATCATCGCCGCAGGTCTGCCGCAAAAACTTCTCGCGGTCTTCGCCTGCCAATTCCAGGGCTGCATTGATGAGGCTTTTCACGCGCTGCCAGCGCTCGGCATCGGCGGGTGAGGGCGGATAAGGTTGGGTGTCATTGGTGTTGCTCACGCGCGTGACCTCCGAAATTATGGCTCAACGCCAAAGCTCGGCTTGCGGGTGCTGGTCTTGCGATATGCGCCGGTCGCGGTGACGTGTTTGCCGAAGCCGCATTCGCCGTCTTGCGTAACAATCAAGCGCTTGCCTGTGAATTGCAATTTAATCGTGCAGCGGTTGTCCATTGCTTCTGGCACAAGCGTCGCGGTGTCGCCTTCGATCTCAGCAATGCCGCGCGCTTCGCCGAGATTCGCTATCGGCCCCGCAGGTGTGTTGTACTCGTAGTAGCCGTAGAATTCAACACGCAACTGCTGTTTCCCCAGCGCCCAAACGCGAATGATTCCACGCTTGCTGCCCCACGTGCCATTGACCTGCGAGGCTGTAACGACAGGGCTTTGGAGCGATGGTGCGATAGCAATGAAGAGCGCGAGAATAGTCGTTTTCATAAGACCTCTGCGCCTTGTTGGGGCGATTCTCCTGACAGATTGAAGGCACGCAATCCCGCTAACCAACTGCCAATCAACAATACCCACCGCCCCCAATGCCAGGTCTTGAACTGATGCACCAATCGCACAATCTCTTCCCCGCTCAGCCCTGCCCCCTGCGCCCCCTCCGTTTTTTGCAGGATAGGAAAGAAGAAGGTGAACGTCGCAATCACAACGATGAGTCCGCATAGCCCCGCCACCCATGCCCATTTTCGTTGTTGTTGCGGCATCCACCGCGACACCAGCAATAATGCCAGCGAGAACAAAGCATAGAGCGGTGTGGCAACAGCAAAGAACTTGCTCTGCACAGTGCCATACGGCCATTGCCGAACCGATTCCGGCAGCGCGTGCGACCAGAGCGGCGTCAGTACCGCGCCTTCAAAGATGCTGCCGCCCGTCAGCAGTCCCGCCGACAAGACAAAGCCCCAGAGAACGATTTGCGTAACGATTTTGCGTTTCTGCATATTCTTTTCAACTCCTTGTTCAATCTCATCCTGGCTTCGAACCTACAGCTTCACTGTCAGTTCGACGTTGCAATTGCTGCCCAGCGTCAACGTGTCGCCGTCTTTGAGTTCGGCTTCACTGATGCGGTGATTCATTTCGTGATTGAGATACGTGCCGTTCGTGGAATTATTATCACGCGCAATGAATTTACCATTCGCAAAGCCGAGCCAGAGGTGTTGCCCTGACACCTGTGTTTCGGCGATGACGATTTGCGCGCGTGCTTGATCGCGTCCGAGCGTGACATTGTCTTTCACACTGAATTCTTGCCCTTTCAGTGGCCCGGCAGTGAAGACCAATTTCGCTTGCGGCACTTTGACGGGCGCGACAATTGTGGGCGCACTGAAAACTTCCGTCGCTCTGACGGGCGCGAACGATTCAGTCTTCGGTGCAAATGACGGCACGGTCGTCGCAGGAACAGGTTGCGGCGCAGACATCGGTTGACGCGGCGTGGGCAATGGCTGCGACGTTGGCGTTGGAGCGTGTCGTCGCTTCGAGCGGCTGTGCAAGAACCAAACCAAACCAATAATGCCGCACAAGGGGACAACCAAAATGCCGCCGATAATCAACAACGCGAGCGGGCCTTCGACGCTGAAATTCCAGCCGCTGGATTTGTCTTCGCCTTTGGCAATGCGTTCTTGTGCTTCGGTAATGAGCCGGGTGGCTTCGCTGTGATCGGTGAACAACGCGGTCACGCCTTGAAAGCTTTCTTTCGCTTTCGTGAATTCGCTTTTCCAATAATGATCGAGGCCGGTGCGCCAGAGCTTGTCAATCGGGCTGGCGGCGTATTCGGTTCCGGCTTGCCGCACGAATTCCGAGGCCGTGTTGATCGGCACGAGGAAGTTGAAGCCTTGCACTTCCTGTCCATTCACGGTGTTGCCGCGAAAGGTCAGGATGCCGATGACTTCGCCTTTTTCGTTGATCGCGGGGCCGCCGGAATTGCCGTGTGTGGTGCTGGTGTTGGTTTGCAAAATCGGCGCGCCGTCGGTCGAAGTTTTCTTCGCCGAAATCTTGCCGTCATTCGTGGTTGGTTCGAGTTGCGATTTCGCATCCAACGCTTCGGAATCGGCTGCGCCGGGATAGCCAATGACCCAGATTTGATCGCCGACTTGCGTTTGTTCGGAATTGCCGAGCTTCAATGTCGGCGCGTTTTTGATTTCGATCTTGAGCACGGCCACATCTTTGCCCGTCGTCAAATCTTTGCCCGCGCCGATGGGTGCGCCGAACGATTTGATCTCGAACGGATACTTGCTGCCGCTTTGCAAAAACACATAGTTGATGCGTTTGAATTCGACGAGTTGCGCTTCCTGTCCCAAGGCTTCCATCGCTTCGCTGACAGTGGATTCATTGACAGGCTGACCGATGGCTTGCAGCACTTGCACGGCGAGGTTTTGCAGCAGCGTCCGTTTGCCCGCGTCGTCGCCTTGCTTGATGTCATCCACAACGTGCGCATTCGTGACGATGTAGCCGTTCGGGTTGATGATGAAGCCGGAGCCGCTGCCGACTTGCATCGTATCGAATTGCCGATCCTTGAAAACCCAGCGTCCGACGTAGCCCGAAAGAATGCGCACGACGGCAGGTTTACTGAGCATATGCAGTTGGTTGGTCGTGTTGGGTTGTTTCTGTTGCGCGAAACTGGCGACGGTTAAAAGCCCAAGAATGACAAGAGACTTAGCGTGTTTCATAGAACCTCCGTGTTGATGTTGCGCAAACTGTCAGCTTGCGGGGCGGATGTGGGATTAGCGCACGTTCGTTTTGCGCGTGATGATGGTGCGATTTTTATTGCTTCCGGTGGGTGGTGCGCTGGCGAAGGACACGGCCAGAATGCGGTCGTTCCAATGATTGTTGCCGTGAGGGCGATGCAATTGCGCTAAGTCCGAAATCACTGCCGGGCCTTCGACCCAGAGCTGATCGTCACTTTCCTTAAAGCTTTTGCCTTCCCAGAACACGACCCACCCTGTGGAATTCACTTTCAGGCTGGAGACTTTGCCGTGTTGTCCGTTTTCTGTTGTGCCCAACGGCGCAGGCAGGACAGGCAAATTCTCATTCACTGTCAGCGATTCGCCTTTGTAATTCGCCTCACCCCACATCATCACTTTGGGCGGTGCGGGCTTGGCGGCAACTGGCTTTGGTTTTGGAGCGGCGCTTTTGGTGGCAGTTTTCTTCACCGGATGATTAATTAGCCCACCCTGCGCCGACAGGCTGGAAAGAAACAAAGCGAAGAGACAAAACAAATAAATCGTTTTCACACACAACTTCATAGGGAATCTCCTTTTTACTTTTCGGTTAAATTTGCCTGCGAGGTGCTTTTCTTTACCTCACAGAACCCATGCGGAATCGAAAAGCGAAAAGGCTCACACGAAGTATTTTTTTGTGATAAAAATTTGGGACGGGAATCTGACTATGAGCATTTTTGAGAAAATCGCAGAAAACAAAATTAGGGAAGCTATTGAAAATGGCGACTTCGAGCGCCTTGGCAACAAAGGACAGCCGCTGCACCTGGATGAATACTTCGCCACGCCGGAAGATTTTCGGGTGGGGCATTCGGTGCTGAAAAGCGCGAACGTTTTACCGACTGAGATTGAATTGATTCGTGAAGTTGGCTGGCTCAATCAACAAATCGAACGATGTGAAGATGAAGAAGAAAGGCGACGGCTCAAAAAAAACCGCGATGAAAAACAGCTTCAATTGCGCATCACGCTGGAACGCAACAAACGAAAATAATCGGTGTTGTTTTAGTGATTGAGGTCAGCAAAGCTGAAATTCAGGAGGGGATACTGCTGCCAATCTTTATAATCGAAATGCCACCACTCATATTCATTGACACGAAAACCTTCGGCTTCCATTGCAGCGCGGAGCAAATCGCGCGTGCGGCGTTGCGCTTCAGTGCCGCCTTTGTAAGTCGGATAAGACCGTTCCGTCATTTCATCATACGCGCCCGTCATTGGCACTTCCTGGCCAGTTTTCAAATCGTACAAAGATAAGTCCACAGCGCAGCCACGATTATGCTTCGAGCCTTTGCGCGGATCAGCGACAAAGTTGTGCTGCTCACCGCTGGTCACATCCCAAAACAACTTCGTGATCGCCCACGGACGATAGCCATCAAAAATCAGCAGGCCATAGCCTTGTTTCTGAAGTTTGGCGCTCGCGCGTTTGAGCGCTTCGGCAGCGGGCTTTTGCAGGAAAGCGCGGGCTTCGGTGTAAAGCGGACGTCCGACAAAGTTGTTCGCGGTGGCATATCGAATATCAAGTTTAATGGTTGGATCAAGTTTGATGAGTTCGATCAATTCAGGCTGGCGGAAATTGCCTTGCTCAACCGGAGGCGTGTCGGTTGTTGTTGGAGGCGGTGACGGAGGTAAGTTCGTCGGCGAAGCAGGAACCGAACTAACAGCGGGAGCCGTTTCGCGGGCCTTGCAACTGGATTGCAATTGCGAAATGGCGAACAAGGCAGCGACAAACAAAACCAGGAGCAAATGGCTAAAGGAACACCAACGACGAGGCTGGAGCATATCGCCTGAACTCCTTTAGCATTCGCCGCGCAAAAGCTTGTGCGACTTCAAGCTGATCGAAACGCGATCTCCGGGCGAGAGGCGAATGCGGCGCGCGTCCCATTTTGTGCGCAGCGCTTTAATGAAAAACTCTTTGCCCTTTGGCTCACTGATTGAGGTGACCAGTTGCGGGCGCGACGGTCTAAGCTGTGTATTCAGCAAGCGGATGGTCACGGCCTCAGTTGCCCCAGTAAATTTAACTTCGGTTACTTCGCCTTCGCCTAAGTGGTACGGCGATTCTGCAACGCCAACTATCGTGCTGAGCAGAACGTCTTCGGGGCGGAAGATAATTTTGACGCGCTCGCCATCCGTAATGTGAATATCAAACGCCTCGTGCGGTGGAACCACGTAATAGCCACTGTCCAGGCAAATCAAACCATCCTGCCACTCGCCCTTCAGCACGTTTGCCGCACCAAGGAATGTGGCCACAAATTCGGTTTGCGGATCGTTGTAAATTTCCTGCGGAGTTCCAATCTGCTCCAGACGACCTTTGTTGAGAATGGCAATATGATCGCCTAATTCCATCGCCTCTTCCTGATCGTGTGTGATGAACAGAGCAGGCACTCGAAGCTTACGCAACAGTTGGCGAATTTCACGGCGTAAGCCGACGCGCGTATGCGGATCAAGTGCGCTGAAGGATTCATCAAAAAGCAGGACTTCCGGCTCGTAGGCCAAAGCGCGGGCGATGGCGACACGCTGTTGTTGTCCGCCGGAAATATGGCGCGGCTTTTTATTGCGCTGTTCGCCTAAGCCAATCATCTCCAGTAAACGATCCACAACTTCCAACCGCTTGCGAGAGGAAACGCCGCGAATTTTCAGTCCAAAGGCAATATTTTCGGCGACGGTCATTTCAGGAAACAGCGCATAGTTTTGAAAGATCACACCGACGTTGCGATCACGGGCACGAAGGTTTTCAATTTCGCGTTCGTGCAGGATGACTTCCCCGCTGTCAGGCTGTTCAAGTCCGGCAATAATCCGTAAGGTTGTACTCTTCCCGCTGCCCGAAGGGCCAAGTAAGACCAGGCTTTCGCCCTCCGCCACATTGAAGCTGACGTCGTTCAGCACCATTTCATTGCCAAATCGCTTGGTCAGATTCCGCACACTCAGTGCGGGTTGCGCATCAGTGCTACGTTGTGCAAAGGCTTGCGTGTCTGGAAATAAAGTCATTACCATTGGTCTTGCCATGAGAAGCCTCGCTTTCCAAAGCGAGTTTCGTGTTTCGTAGAATAGCGCTAAAGCTCGAAACTCAAAACTCAAGACTCGAGACTTACCGTTCGAGTCTTTTTCTAAAAATCATGATCAGCGAAAAGATTGCAAAAGAGATGATTGCCAGGACGATTGCAATCGCATTCGCGGCTTCGACATCACCATCGTTGTAGCGGGCGTAAATGTAGAGCGGGGCCGTCTGTGTCTTCATCATCATATTCCCGCTCACCATAATCGTCGAACCAAACTCGCCGATAGAACGGGCAAAGGTCAACAAAGCGCCAGTGATAAGGGCGCTACGCAAGCTGGGCAACACGACATAACGAAATGTTTGCCAACGGGAAGCTCCCATCGTTTCGGCAGCATCTTCTAAATTTGTATCGAAATTTTCCATCGCGGGCTTGATCGTTCCAAACGCCAGTGGGAACGTCACAAAAATATTCGCCAGAATAATTGCCGCCGTCGTAAACATGATTTGCCAATCCGTGTCTTCTAGAAATCGCCCCAACAAGCCGAATGGCCCCCAAAGTAGGAGCAAGGCGAACCCGGCAACAGCCGTCGGAATCGCAGTCGGCAGGCTGATAATAATCATTAAGGCGGAATCACCTCGAAACTCGTACTTCGTCATTACCCAGGCAGCGATCAAACCGAAAATCACATTGCAAACCGTGGCGACAGTGCTGGTAATCAAGCTTAATTTGAGTGAAAAAATTGCTGCCGGATTGACCAGCGCTTCCCAAAAATGAATTGGCCCTTTGCTGAACCCAAAAATAAAAATCGAAAGCAGCGGCATGATGACCAAGGGCATCATCGCCAGCACAACCAGACTAATGCCTGCTGGCTTTGCCACATCAAAATGGCGCTTCTTTTTGACCGATGAATTTTGGTATGCAACTGCGTTCATAAAAACCTGATTTGTCGAATCAATCGCGAGAGCGGGTTTGAGGACGTTACCGTCTTACCTCATTGCTTGCACCTTGTACTTCCATACGTTTTCGATAATTTGGGGATAAGCATTTTGCCAGCCCCCGAAATCCTCAACGGTAAAGGGCAGCTCCACTTTCCCGAATTTAGCTTCCACGTCATTCATCATCTCATCCGTGATGCCGCGAAAATGATGCTTGACGAAAGCTTTCTGCGCCTCTTCGCTCCACAGATACTTAATAAAAGCGTCCACCAATTCTCGTTTGGCCTGTGGCATTCGGCGATCAATCATCACGATGGTATGATCCGTAAAAATGGTGGCCCGCGGGATGATGATTTCGACGGGCGTTTTTCGATCCTTCATCTGCAAAGCTTCCAGCTCATACGTGATCAACGCATCGCCAAAGCCGGATTCAAATTGCGTCCGCGCCTGTCGCGCTGATTCGGGCGTCGCAATGACATTTTTCCAAACACCAAATAACAAATTGTAGGCTTTCTGTTCATCCCGTTTGCCAGTTTCCTTTTCAGACTTTACTAACTCAGAACAGTAAATTGCGAGCAGTGACCATTGCGCTCCACCAGACGAAATAGGATCGGGGTGAATCAGCTTGATCCCAGGTTGTGCCAGATCGGGGAAATCCTTAATTTTTTTCGGATTTCCCTTGCGCACGACGATCACTATTGGTGATTGGTTAATGATTCCTTCGTATGGGAAAGCGTGCCAATCTGTTTTTGTCGCACCAAAGGTTCGCAACCGTCGTGCATTTCGCTCAATCGCGACTATCGCCACATCTGCCGGAACGCCGGAAATAATCTGATTCGTCACCATTTCAGACCCGGCAAACGAAGCCGAAAATTTCACCTGTTGCCCAGTGTGTGAAGCCCATTCCTTTTGAAAAGCTGGAAAGATGTCTTTTTCCAGCGGTTCTTTCATAACAGAAAAGGCGTAAACCGTGATGGTATCCAGAGCCGCCGCATCTTTTGGGCGACGACACGCACTACTTTCAAAGAACAACAGCAGAACCACAGTGCTGACGATGATTTTCTGTATACTCATAAACAGCATCTGTTTGAGCCAACGCCCACCATCGGTTGCCATTCAAGCAAAGTGAATACCAGAACCTGGAAATGCTTTTTCGGGGATGCTGTTTTTCGTCATCCACGCGTGTGAGGGTTCAACTGGGAAAGGCAAAGATAAAAGTTAATCAACCAATTAGCCAAGAATCACCACAAGAGTTATTACAGAATTTGATAAGGTCAAAGGAGAGGCGCTAAATTCATAGCAAAAAACCAAGTATAAGTTCTTCCCAGTTAGCTCGTATGCTGTAACCTGATACTGCGTCAGGCTTTGTCACTACAATCTTCTAAAAAACTCGCGGGGAATATAGCAGAAAGTCTGACGAAAGCCAATTCGAGAAGCAGGTGACTTTTAGCTTTTAGCCGTAATGACAAATCAGGTTGGAAAACTCACCTAGCGACACATTATCGGCTCAATAACACAAGCGAATGAATTTGCTCCTACGTGAGGGCCTCCCTGTTTTGTCAAGACAGTTAACGGCTTGGCTTACAGATGAATTCCACACTCAATCTTCCCTTGCCCGGCCCAACGTCCACTGCGTTCATGCTCGCCCGATTTGACGCGCTTGGTGCAAGGCCAGCAGCCAATGCTGGAATAACCTTCGTCATAGAGGCGATGGTAAGGAAGATCATTTTTGACCGTATAGTTCCAGACGTCTTTACGCGTCCAGGTAGCTAAGGGGTTGATTTTGACCAACTCGTGTTTGGCATTCCATTCCACAATCTGGATATTGGCACGCGTTGGCGATTGATCACGACGTAGCGCAGCCACCCAGGCGTCCAGACTTCCCAATGCCTTTTTCAGCGGTTCTACTTTGCGAATGCGGCAGCATGCATCAGCATCTCGTTCATAGAGATTGTCGCCGTGAATTCGGGCTTGTTCTTCAACACTAATTTCCGCTTGCTGCACGATGATTTCCAGCCCATAGCGATCTTCCAATTTTTGCTTCAGTTCATCTGTCGCGGCAAAGTGATAGCCCGTGTCCAGATAAATCACGGGCAGTTTTATTCCCAGCTTGTAGAGATGATCCATGAGCACCACGCCTTCGGCCCCAAAGCTTGAAGTCATGGCAATGCGCGGGGCAAATTGTGGCACCGCCCAAACCAGAACGTCTTCGATGCTTTTCGTTTCAAACTGGGTAGCAAGATATTGTAAGTCCGATTCGATTAGTGTGTTTGTTTTTGTGGCATTCATAATTTTATTCTCAATTAAGCCGCTAATGCTTCTGCAATGGATGCTGAAAACCAATTTAGTTTTTCACGCAGTCGAACAACTTCGCCGACGACGATTAAAGCCGGAGCTTTTACCTGCTCTCGCTCAACCACGGCAGCGATGCTTGCCAATTCACTAACAAAAACTTCCTGTTCGTTGTAAGTCCCCCAACGAATCACGGCCACTGGTGTGGCGGCACCTCGACCGTGCTGAATTAACTGTTCAGAAATTGTCTGAATTTTGGCAACACCCATAAAAAACACGATGGTATCAACGCCCTTCGCTAGATGTTCCCAATGAATTGAGGATTCCGCTTTGCCGGGAGTTTCGTGTCCCGTGACAAAAGCAACGGAACTGCTAACCCCCCGATGCGTGACCGGAATCCCGGCATAGGCGGCGACAGAACTGCCCGCAGAAATGCCCGGCACGACTTCCCATTCAATGCCGGCATTCACCAACGCTTCGGCCTCTTCGCCGCCACGTCCGAAGACAAAAGGATCGCCGCCTTTGAGCCGCACGATGACCCGATGCTGTTGCGCTTTTTCAAGCAACAACCGATTGATGTCTTCCTGCTTCCAGCCTTTGCCGCAGCCCTGTTTGCCGACATACAGTTTTTCCGCACGCGGCGAAGCAAGCTGCAAAATTTCCGGGTTCACTAAATAGTCGTAGATCACACAATCCGCTGCCTTCAATAAATCGGCAGCCTTGATCGTGAGCAGACCGGGATCGCCCGGCCCTGCTCCGACCAAATAAACTTTGCCTGGTTGGTTCAGTACCAACTTCATTATTGCAAGTCTCCGAACTGCGCGAACTTCGCTTCGACATTTTGTGCCAGATGATAGGCTGGTTCGATCAAGCCGTTTTCTTCGAGATGATCAATGATTTTCGCCGCGCTTTCCTGAACGGTTTCGGTATCACTGCTCACTAGAATCTCAGGATTTTCGGGAGCTTCATATGGATCGGAAACGCCCGTAAAATTGGCGATTTCGCCTGCGATGGCTTTCTTGTAGAGACCTTTGACATCGCGGCTGACCAGCGTATCAAGGGAAGCTTGGACGTAAACTTCAACGAAAGCCGCGCCGTGGGCTTCAACGTCTTTGCGAACCTCATCGCGTACTTCACGGTAAGGCGAAATCGCAGCGACGATCACGCCAACGCCATTGCGCGAAAGCAATCTGGCCACGTAGCCAATGCGGCGGATGTTGGTATCGCGATCCTCTTTGGAAAAGCCCAAGCCTTTGCTCAAATTCGTGCGGACTTCGTCGCCGTCGAGTACTTCAATTTTGACGCCGCGCTCTTTGAGTTGCGGCAACAGTTCGTTAGTAAGTGTGGTTTTGCCTGCACCTGAGAGGCCTGTAAACCAGAGGGTAAATCCTTGTGACATTGTATGAGTCCTTTCAAATAATAAAGTCTGGAGAGTCCAGGGAGTCTTGAGGGTCTTGAGAGTCGGGTTTGACTCCCTAGACTCTCTGGACTCCCAAGACTCTCAAGACTCTTAAAGAGTTACGCCGCTTGCGCTTTCTCACGATACGCATCAATCAAAATCTGCGCGACTTCCGGGCGCGTGAATTCGACCGGCGGAATTTCGCCGTTGACAAGCATTTCGCGCACCTTCGTGCCGCTCAAGCTGACGTGATTTGACGCATCGTGCGGGCAGGTTTTCAGTGAAGCCATGCCGCCGCAGGTCTGACAATAAAAGGTGTTCTCAAAGAAGAACAAATTGATGCCGATTTCTTCAGGAGCAAATTCGCTGAAGATTTTCTGCGCATCGTAGGTTCCGTAATAACTTCCCACACCAGCGTGATCGCGTCCCACGATGAAGTGTGAGGCGCCGTAGTTCTTACGAATCAGCGCATGGAAAATGGCTTCGCGCGGGCCTGCATATCGCATTGCAGCGGGCAGTCCGGCAAGCTGCGTGCGATTGGTTGGATAGTAATTCGACAGCAATTCTTCATACGCCCGGATGCGAACATCTGCCGGAATATCGTCTGACTTGGTTTCGCCCACAATCGGATGCACGAGCAATCCATCCACAGATTCCAATGCGGTTTTGGTCAGATATTCGTGCGCGCGATGAATTGGGTTGCGGGTTTGGAAAGCAACAACACGCGACCAGCCCTTTTCCTCGAACAAAGCACGAAGCTGTGCAGGCGTGAAGCGATAGTTGCCGAACGCTTCACTGACCTTGTTGACCAGCGTAATTTTGCCGCCGAGCAAATAGTCTTTTTGTGCATACAGGGCTGCCACTCCGGGATGTTTTTCTTCGGTCGTGCGATAAACCTGTTCGGCTTCTTTTTCCTTGTCGTAGGTATAGATTTCTTCCAGATGAAGGATTGCCAGAACACGACCATCGCGGCCTTTCAAAGCAACATCTTCGCCAACTTTCAAGCTGTTCTTTTCTTCTTCGCTCACGGAAAGCGTGACAGGAATAGACCAGACCAGACCACTGGCCAGCCGCTTGTTGTCACGGACGGAAAGATAATCGGCTTCGCCCAGAAAACCTTCCAGCGGAGAAAATGCTCCATTGGCAATTAATTCGAGATCGGCTTCTTCACGGGCATTGAGTGTGATGGTTTGTAAGTTTGCAGCAGATTGCAGTAAGGATTCGCGCTGCTCGCCTTCGGCGACACGATTTACTAATTTGCCGCCATGTGGTTGTACTAAGCTCATTGTGATAAATGCTCCTGTTTATGGGTCGAAGTAAAAAGATTCTCAATCAAATTGAAGAGAAAATAATTCGTGTTGTTTGTCTGAATGATGCCAGGTTTGTTTTCAGTGATTGAATCACCGTCTTTTGCTCCAGGCGGTGTCAGCGTAAGCTGCTCCCAACTGATTTCGACATCCCATTTGCGGATTTGAAATTTCAAACTCATAACATCCTTTGCTAATGCGTTCAGTGACATACACTGAGACGGGATAGAGTTATCCTGTTGCACGAGCTGTCAGATTGAGATGATCGAGGGCTAGCAGCCTGATCAATTGTCAGAATCTGTAACAGATAAATGTTTTCTTTGGGTAAGTCGTCAGGTTCAATCGCAAACTAACTATTTGCGTAACCCTAATCCCCACCGAAAACAAATCGGCAACGGAAAATTAAACTAATTGTGGAATGGGAGATTCGTTAGCGGGCGCTAACAACAACAGCGGCAACAACAACAACAGGACATTTGAGCGGAGAGAGCGGAAAGGAAGGCAGAGTTTTGGGTAACGGTTTGTCCCGGACTCTTGAACCAGGAACGCGATGAAATCAAATTAAGCTCGTAACGTGTCATTGTTGTACCTTTCAAGTTATCGTTTCTATCCTTGATAGAATTGTTAGCAGTTTTAGGCTTATAACGCCTCTGTATAAAAACTGTCAATAGTTTTCTGATTTCCATAAATTCTTTTTCGGCCTTGATAAATTTCTGTGATAAGTGAAACCTTTGCTGGAGAATTTACACTAACTCAAACGAAACGGAGAAGTTGACGGGTGATTGAGAGTAAGATTTGAATGGCGTTTTTTAAGATGTTCGCTCGATATAATGAGCAGTATTGCAATAACCCTGGACCCAGCAGGAGCTAATAACCGAGTGTTTGCGGAAATAGCCCCGAATATCATCGCGCAAGCGCGCAATGGCGATGAAGATGCTTTTCATGTGATCTTTCGTCGCTACGGGCGGCCTGTTCTCAGTTTTCTGCACAATTTGGTTCAGGATCGAAATTTGGCTGAGGAACTGGCGCAGGAAACTTTTGTGCGAGCCTATCGCAATTTGGATTACCTGAAAGATGAAACACGTCTTTCGACCTGGCTCTTTGGAATCGCACGAAACGTCGCCCGCGAAGCGATGCGACAAACGATTAAGAACGAACGCAATGTTGGATTGGATGAGCCGGAAAGCATGAGACTAACCGCAGCGGGCGTGACACCCGATGGAGCTATGCTGGATCGTGAATTGAATCAAACCATCAAAGAAGCGCTCGCCGATTTAGACGAGGACAAGCGATTGGTGTTCAGCTTGAAAATCTTTCACGAAAAAAGCTACGAGGAAATTAGCGCGATCACCGGACATTCCATCGGCAAATTGAAAACGGATTTGCATCGCGCGCGAGCGGAGATGCGCAAACGATTGGAACCTTATTTGAGTTATGGTCAGTAGTTTATTGCCCGTAACTTGCAACTAACAGCTGACAGCTGAATTATGAACTGCGAAACGTGCCAAATTGAATTGGAAGATTTTTTGTACGGCGAGCTAGATGCGGCGCAAAGAGCCAGCATCGCGGAACATCTTTCCGTGTGTGCCGATTGTCGCGAGATGCAAGCAACGCTGGAGCGCGAAAATGAAGTTTTCGCGGCGTTCTACGAACAGAACGCGCTTGAACCAGGCGACGAAATGTGGCAAGCAATTCACGCGCGTATCCAGCCTGATGTAGCGCAAGCTTCCGTGAAACAGGCTGACTGGACACAGAAAATTCGGAATTGGTTTGCGCCGTTGCTGGTGCCTGCAATGCTGCGGCAAGTCGGGTTTGCCGCTTTGCTGGTTTTGCTCTCTGTCGGTCTGACCACGTTGTATTTTTCTTCACGCAAGGTGGGAACCAACCAGATTGCTGAGACAAAACCAACGCCAGTCCCAACGGCAACGCCAACACCAGCGGAATCAACAAAACCTGCAACGCCCGCACCAAGCCTGCCTGCGCCATCGGCGAAAGAAAGCAGCAAGTCGCAAGTGGCAACGATAAAAACGCCTGCACCCAAAGCGGAAACCAAGCCCGCAGTGCCGCAAAAGCTCACGGAAGACGAAGCGCTGGCGCAACAAATCGCCAAAGCGACACGTGAATATCAAGGTGCTATTCGTTTGCTGGAACGCACCATTGCCAAGCGGAAACCAGAGCTGGAGGAAGGAACGATCAAACAATTTGAGGGAAGTCTGGCAATGATTGACGCCTCCATTGCTGCCAGCCGACAAGCAATGCAGGCGCATCCGAATGATCCAACAGCCGCGAGATATTTGCTCGCTGCTTATTCTAAAAAAGTGGAATTGATGCAGGAAATTGCGATGCGATGAGACTGGATCAAGACGTTATGAAGCATTTATTTCTCACAACAACATTGGTAATTTGCTTGCTGGCATTCGCTGCAACCAGCAGTTTTGCGCAGGATGAATTACACAAATCTTATCCCCTGGCACCGAATGGGACCGTTAGCCTGACCAACCTGAGCGGGACGATCCGCATCACGGGGTGGAACGAAAATCGTGTCCAAGTGGATGCGGTCAAACGGGGCAACCAGGAAGAGTTTTCTCAAGTGGAAATTCGGGTCACAGAAAGCCCTGATCGGTTGGAAATCACGACGATTTATCCTCGCAACAATTGGCGCGGCAGAAATCAGGTTGAAGTTGTTTACGACTTAAAAGTTCCGCGCGGTGCGGTTCTCACTCCGATTGCTTCGACCAGTGGAGACATCACGATCACAGAAGCCGGATCGCGCGTCGTGGCCCGTTCCACCAGCGGCAACGTTACAGTGCGCGGCATTCGTGGAGCCACAACCATTAACTCCACCAGTGGCGACGTCAGCGCCGAGCAAATGGGCGGCACCTTGAATATTTCCTCTACCAGCGGCAATGTGCGCCTTAAAGATGTCGAAGCCAAAGTTATCGCACATACGACCAGCGGCGATTTGACCGCAATCAATGTGCAGGATGATCTATCCGCCACAGCTACCAGCGGTGAAATCCAGATTGAAAAAGTTGCGGGACGACTGAGCGCACAAACGATGAGCGGTAAATTATCCGTGAAAGACATCAGCGGCGATGCAACACTGCAAGGCATTAGCGATGCCGTGACCGCAGATAACATTCGCGGACGCTTAACTGTCAACTCCGTCAGCGCTGATGTGATCATTCGCAATGTTCAGGAAGGTGCGCGCGTAAACTCTGTCAGTGGAACCATCACCATTACACAAACCAAGGGGCTAATTGAAGCCAAAACGACCAGTGGCGACATTAACGTGCGGGAAGTCGAATCACGTGAAGTTCAGCTGAATACTCACAGCGGCCAGATTAACTATGCGGGTTCGTTTTTTGATGATGGACGTTATGGCTTTGAAAGCTTCAATGGCAACATCATCTTGCTGATTCCATCCAATTCCAATTTTGCCTTGAATGTCACTACATTTAATGGGCAAATCGAAACCGATTTTCCGATCACACTGCCACCAGGAATGACGCAGACAAATCGCCCACGACGTTTGCAGGGAACCTATGGCAAGGGAAATGGAGCCGAAATAAAAATCGGCGGCTTTAATGCCAGCATCAAATTGAAAAAGCAATAAGCACACTTGAAGACACGTAAGATTGCTAATTGGAAGCGCGCAACAAATGGCTCAATAATTAAGTATCAAAGCAAAAGCTTTGCGGGATACTAAATCATAACGCGCTCCCTGATCCTGGATTTCTGCCTGCCTGAAACAAGAAGTTAACTGAAGACTGTGCAAATTAAAGTCAAGTGCTGTCAATGAGTTACAAGAATTGCCTCAAAGCTCTATGAAAACAGGGCAAAAGTGGCAGAACGCCCAAAAATCAACGGGTTTCCGCATACCTTTCATTTGGTTTATTGCTCTGACTCAACACAGGCCAACCTTGTAATTGTTGGAAACAAACGAGATCAATTTGCACGGTCTTCAGTTAACTATTCAATACTCTTGATAGTAGTGAGCAGCGCGCCTCTTAATATTGAGCGGGAGCTTCTCGTGGTATTTTCCCAGGACTTAAGCACTTGACACGCAAGACCAGCGGCTTTAATGGTTGCTACCGAAGTGCCACTCGATAATCGCCAGCCGCCTTCTGCAGTGCAAGTGGAAATATTGTGTGCCGAGAGAATTAAGTCAGGTGGCCTTGACCATGACAAATAGTCATTATGATACATACTACATCCGACTGCGACTACCTCAGAATAAGCAGCTGGGTAGAGTGGCCCGCATTGAAGATAATAGGGATTACCAACGGCTGCAAAAATTAGAATATCACGACTCACGGCTTCGGTCACCACAGCCTCTAATTCAGGATGATGGCTCCTTAAGCCAGTTGGAATCGCAATAATATCAACACCTAAAGTTGTAGCCCAGCGGAGTCCAGCACAGAGAGTATAGACATCCCCTTTCCCTTCTGATCCCATTATCTGGCCTATATGAAGAGGCACGTCTGGAACCAGTCCAGACGTGCCTCCAAAACCTGCGCGAGCAGCCAAAAGACCACAACTCCCGGTGCCATGGTCAAGCAAATCTTCCTCAGGATTATCTCCTGTGAAAGAACGAGAACTAGCCACAACACAATTCTGCAACGCAGGATGTTTCAGGGATAGTCCCGTATCAAGCACAGCTATAGACAATTGAAGCGTATGCCCAACTATAACGTCTGGTAAAAGTCGAATGTTCATACCTTGCGGCAAATGCATTGCTCCCTTTAGGTTATTAACTCCCATTGGCAAAAAACGCGGTATAGGCTGTCATCACCTGTATAGTCACGGGTGCGGATAGGAGATAATGTTGTCCCTGTAGCAATCCAGTTACCACTATAACTATTAATAGTTGCTTGGAAGCTAGCTGTGCCAAGATTCTCGTCACCGAGCCAGTCCTTAATCCATCCAATCACGGCTCCTACGGCATAGCCAATAGCTGCCCCTATTAATGCCCCCAGCGGTCCTAATGCTGAGCCGATAGCTACACCTACGAGGCTTGCCAGACATTTAGAAACATATCCCTTCACCTCATCTAGAAGTTTATTAAACCACTCAGGTAGATTACCCCAATCATGTTCGACCAAGGCCAGAGTCATTGTATAGACCTTGGGAAACGTATTGCCGCCTTCGTGTATGTTAAAATACTGTAATTGTTTAGGTGGATTATAGACTTTTCTGTCCCCGTCATCAAAGTCCATTACGTGAAACAACCCACCGGAGCTGCTTTCACCATTCTCGTCAGTTGCAACAGCACCCATGTATATCTCATCTTCGCCCCACTCTCCCCATCCTGAGCCTGTCTCGTCAAAACATTTAACTTGGTGAAGCCAAAACTTAAGTCCTTTGTGTTCTGTTTGAGGTGTAAGATGATCATAATCCCTTGGAGATGCAATATGCACATAATTCTGACGGAACCCTACCAAAAGAGGACTGTATATTTTGTTAATATCCATTTTTTGCAAAGCCGTTGGGTTTTGCAAGTCAAGATCAGCAAAACTACGATAGGCAGGATGCTGTTTGTAAATTAGTAGCGGTTGCTTCATTTTAGCTTTCAATTGAGCCACTTTCTCAGGCTTTGCCTGGGAGATAACATTGATCAGCTCTTTAAAAAGTTGCTCAAACCGATCATTTGGTGCCTGTTGAAGATCAGCGCCAACTCGAGCTGCAGATAGACGAATTTTTGTAAGGTGATCACGTAAAGCCTTAAGTACATTAGTAGGGATTGGGCCATCTGGATGATCAAAGTTGTTGTTCATAACTACTCCTTCTTTGTAATTATTAGCCAGCTACCGTACTCTAGGTAAGATATAGCCTACTAGGTTTGAACTCATCTAACATATTCATGCTTTTGTAGATGTACTGACAAATAAGGTTAAGTAGAAATCCCCAGCTACTTATTTTGAATAAGTTACGCTGAGTAATTTCGACTTATCCTTGCGTTTCATAACATATAGACACTAATACACCAGCACGATTTATTTATAGTGTATTCAACTATTGTTTCTTGAAGCGACCTAATCGCGTCCTTACTTGATCTGAATAAATTCCAAATACATCGTCAACGCATAAATATTACTTGTTGCCGTAGTACGATCCCGTTTTGCTCTGAAGACCTCACCCCAGATTGGCATCTCGCGGGACCCATGCCCCACTACAAAATCATCCCCACCGATAATTCGTTTGACCTTCAAGGCTGGGAATTTCCCATTTTCTTTTGGAATATTTGTTAAATCCGCAGGAGCCGTTTTCAGAGCAGTTGCGGCAGGGCCGTTCCCTTTTGCATCTGCGCCATGACAGCTTGCACAATGCGTCATGAAAAGTTTTTGTCCTCGTTCATTTTTTTGCGCAGCAGTCGCCGTTTGCGAAGGGATTAACAGATAACCAGCAACGGCAAACAGCAACGCAATGACCGAAATGGAAAACCATCTTCGTAGCATATTCCCTCCCTTGTTGTGCTTGGAATCCTGGAGTTGGCAATCTGGAATGGGGCAAATATTGTGCCAATCTAAAGGCGGATAGAAAGCTCAGCCAGTAACCGGAAAGTTGCAAAAAATGAGTCTTTTCGCCCAGTTATGCTGTTTGTTCTTACGCTTACATCGCTACGGCTGAGCAATAATCAACAGCCACCTGTTCAGCCCAGTAATTATCCCCCGCAGAAGGCTGTGGTTGCCAGAACCCCACATGTCCCCCGTATTTGGGGGTCAAGAGCGCAACGTGTTCATACCTTGGCAAGTTTGCAAATGGCGTGAATGGAATGAAAGGATCATCCTGCGCATGAATGATTAAGGCGGGAACACGAATTCGGCTCAGGTAAGGCAAGGAACTGGCTTGCACATAATAATCACGCGCATCGCGAAACCCGAAATGCGGGGCGGTGACGACCTCATCAAAATCCCACAACTTGCGGGCGCGGGACAGTTTTTCCAGATCGCAAATTCCGGGGAAAAGCGCGGCTTTGCGCTGCATCTTGCGTTTCAGACTCCGCAAAAAACGCCGATCATAAATAAAATTTCGCGTTTCACGAATGGCAATCGAACAAAGCTCCAAATCAATCGGCGGGCTGATCGCCGCGACGGCTTTGAGCTGCGCCGGAGCAGTCTCACCCAATTCTCCAGCCAGCTTGAGGGATTGATTTGCCCCCATCGAAACCCCAATCAAATAAAGCGCAGGCAATTGATCCTCGGTAATCAATTCCAGCAAAAGCGCACGTAAATCGGTCGTCCAACCGGAATGATACAAGGTCGGCGTCAGGTGTTCCGTGCCGCCACAATTGCGGACATTCATTCGCACCACATTAAATCCTGCCCGCCAGGCTTTCTCAGCAATGCCCAGCATATAATGCCGATCTGCATCGCCTTCCAGCCCGTGAACAAGAATTGCTGTCCGCCGCTCCTGACGATTCTGCTGCCAGTGGCAGTAAGCCACAATGGTCGTATCTGGAGTGGTTCTGAACTCTCTGCGCTCGGCAACCGGAAGAGTAAATTTACGTTTGTACATCGCCGCGAAGATCGTCATGGAGTGACCGTTATGCAAGGCGCGAGGCGGTGCAAAAGGCAGGGGATGAAAGTCAGGCACAAGTGGATGAAGCATACGCATTTCTTTGGCAGATGTACCATCGGATGTTCGCTATCGCAAGTCTCTCAATGCAGGTGCGCGGCAGAAACCCGCTGAAATTTCGCTGCTTCCTTGTTCACTGTTTGACCTGACCGTATAATCCCCACAGCCAAGCAAAACGTCACCTGATTGAATTAGGATTCTCAGGATAGATTTTCGACTTTTGCTTTGGTCGCTTTGCTGCGATGACAAAATCAGCAACGTAGTCAGATTGCTGAGCATTTTCAAATAATTAATTCACCAATCAAGTTGATAGCTCAAAGCTGAAGATGGCTTACGCTGTGAGATGAAGGTGTTGTGTCTGTAGCTCTAAATCTAACCCAGGAGGAATAATATCCATGCTTACCATCAAAAAAGTACCCCTACTTAGCTGCCTGCTCTGTTTGCTAGCCGGAGCGATTTTCGCGCAGGAATTTCGCGGGCAGATTTCCGGGCGCGTCACTGAGGCGTCTGGCGCTGCCGTCCCGAATGCAACGGTCACCGTGACAAATGCGGCAACCAACTCAACAACAACGGCGACCACCAATGAAAATGGCGAATATGTCGTTCTCTATCTAACCCCAGGACAATATTCTGTTACCGTTGAAGCCAAGGGCTTCAAGAAATCTATTCGCCAAAACATTGAAGTACGCATCGGCGACAAACTCGCACTGGATGTCGCCCTAGAAGTCGGAGCCGTGACTGATTCCGTTAACATTACCTCCGATGCGCCATTGTTGGAAACGACCTCTGCCTCGTCGGGACAGGTCATTGACCAGCGCCGGATTTCCGAGTTACCGCTATCAGACGGCAATCCGTTTACGCTGGCACGCGTTGCCCCAGGCATCGCCTACACGGGTGATTTACGATTTTCGCGCGCCTTTGATAACGGCGGCACCTCCTCCATCGTGGCGGATGGCGCACCGGGGCGCAATGAATTCACCTTGGACGGTGTACCGAATATGGCCAGTGGCGGCGGGCTCGGACGCGTCGCATTTGTGCCGCCGGCAGACGCCGTACAGGAATTCAAAGTCGAAACAGCCGCGTATGATGGGCAAACCGCACACACCGCAGGAGCGACCGTCAACGTGACGCTCAAAAACGGCGGCAACCAGTTTCACGGAACGGTGTATGAATTCGTTCGCAACGACGTTCTTTCGGCCAATACGTTCATCCTCAATCGCACGAATTTAGCCTCCAATCCCGCCCGCGACCGCGACAAGGACGGCAAAGCTGACCGTGATCCGCTGCGGTACAACCGCTATGGTTTCACCGTTGGCGGCCCCGTGTTCCTGCCTCGCTTCGGCACAGGCGGTGCGCCTTATTGGAGCGGCAAAAATCGCAGCTTCTTTTTCTTCGCATACGAAGGATTGAAAGACGTGTTTCCCGAACCAGGCGTCTTTACGGTGCCAACGCTCAAACAGCGCAACGGTGATTTTTCTGATTTACTGCCAGCCATCGTGATTTATGATCCGGCAACGGGCGTCGCGGAAGGCTCGCGGGTACGCCGGACAGCTTTTACAGGCAACATCATTCCGCAGGGCCGTCTCAGTCCGATTGCGCTGAATTATTTGAAATACTATCCGTTGCCGAACCAACCAGGCGATGCCCAGGGCCGCAACAATTACATCAGCGGCAACCCGCGCACTGATAACTTTCACTCAGAAAGCGTTCGCTTCGATCAGACCCTGAGCGAAAAGCAACGCTTCTTCCTTCGCTACACGCATAACAACCGCAAGGAAGCGCGCGGCAATTGGACAGGTGTGGTCAATGGCATTCGTCCGACAGGGAATTTCCTGTTCCGCATCAACGATGGTGGTTCGTTCGATCACATTTACAGTTTTTCCGCTAATACGATTCTCAACACACGTGTCGGCTTTTCGCGTTTTGACGAACCGAACATTCGTCAACATCAGGGCAATTTCAACCCAGCCTCTTTAGGATTTCCCACCGCCACCGCAGCACTCTTTGGCCCGGAACAATATCTGCCACGCTTTGAAATCGGCAACTATTCGGTGCTGGGTGATAGTGTCGGCGGCGGTTCGACCCACAACATTTATTCCGTGCAACCAACGTTGACGCGCATCGCAGGCAAACATTCGTTCCGCATCGGATACGATTTTCGTTCGTATCGGGAAAATGCGTTTGGCGCGGGTCAGGCTGCCGGGCGATATGATTTCGGTAACACCTTCACGCGTGGCCCCCTGGACAATTCAGCGGCGGGGGCAATCGGTCAGGAACTGGCGGCCTTTCTGCTTGGACAGCCGACAGGCGGGACGATTGAACGAAATGTGGCGCGATCAAATCAAACACTCTATCAAGGAATGTTCTTTCATGATGATTGGCGGATGAGCAGCAAGCTGACACTCAATCTCGGTTTGCGGTATGAATATGAAGGCGCGACGAACGAACGGTTCAATCGCAACATCTACAACTTCGACTTTGCCGCCGCCAGCCCGGTCGAAGCTGCCGCCAAAACGGCTTACACCGCTAGTCCGATTCCTGAAATCCCGGTCGCCAACTTCAATGTCAAAGGCGGCTTGATCTTTGCTGATAGCAACCGACGTTCGTTTTGGGATGCGGACAAAAACAACTTCCAGCCACGCATCGGATTTGCTTATCAATGGAACGATAAGACAGTGCTGCGCGGCGGGTGGGGAATTTACACCGTGCCGTTTGTCATTGGTGGTGTGCAACAACCGGGGTTCTCACAAGCCACACCGATTGTCGCCAGTGCCAACAACGGCTTGACGTTTTTGTCATCGCTCGCCAATCCCTTCCCCACCGGAGTTATTGCACCTGCCGGAGCGAGTCTGGGCCTTTCAGCACAACTGGGGCAAGGCGTGACCTTTACACCGCGAAATTTGAAGAATACGCAAGCGCAGCGGTGGTCATTTGGGATTCAACGCGAATTGCCAGGAAATTGGTTGGTTGAAGCAACCTATGTCGGCAATCGCGGCTATGATGGCGTCGTCAGTGTCCCCCTCAATCCAATTCCGAAGCAATATCTTTCGACCAGCCCCTTCCGCGATGCGGCGCAAACCGCTGCCGCAGGCTTTTTAAGTGCGGCAGTCACAAATCCCTTCCGCACGCTGATTCCAGGCACAGGGCATAACAACGCCACGATTTCGCGCGGGCAGTTATTACGCCCGTATCCGCAATTCACTGGCATTACAGGCATCCGCAATGATGCTTCCAGCAATTATCACAGCGGCCAGTTACGCCTGGAAAAACGTTTCACCAGTGGGTTCACCACGCTCATCAGTTACACGTTCTCGAAGTTCCTGGAAAAAGGGTCACTGCTGAATGAAGTAGATACCCAATTCGAGCGTCGCCTGTCAGATGCCGACACGCCTCATCGGTTCGTCATCAGCGGCATTTGGGAATTGCCTTTCGGGCGCGGGCGCAAGTTTGGCAGCAACTGGAATCGCGGCGTTGACGTATTGTTAGGCGGTTGGCAGGTGCAAGGCATCGGGCAATTACAGGCCGGGCGTCCGCTGACGATTGGCAATGTCTATTACAACGGCGACATCACCAAATTGAAAACCGACATTAAGAGCGAGAACTTCGATACGTTTGTATTCAATACCAGCGGATTCTATTTCACCGATGCCACGGTGCAAACCAATGGAGTCGTGGACCCGGTCAAACAACGCGCCGATACGCGAATTCAGTTAACCACGAATTACCGCACGCTCCCATCACGTTTTTCGATGTTTCGCGGCGATGCGCTAAATCTGTGGGATTTGTCGGTCAGCAAGAACTTTTCCATCACCGAAACCGTCAAGTTTCAGTTGCGTGGCGAGTTCTTGAATGCCTTCAATAAAGTTATTTTCGACAATCCGAATCTGACAACCAATAACACCAACTTTGGCAAAATCACGGGACAGGCAAATTTGCCGCGCGATGTGCAAATCGGCTTGAAACTGATTTTCTAATTTGCGTGTTGGACGCCTGAAAATACGAGGTACAGGGTTGCTTTTGGCAGTCCTGTACCTCAAGTTTATTACGCACGAAAAAAGATTCTGAACTGGAGACGCATGCACAAACGACTTTTCCTTCTCTGCTGTCTGTTTATCACCATCACCACGCAAGCCCAAATGCGCAAAGACATCGAATTTGCCAAACCAAATGGCATCAGTCTTACCCTGGATGCCTTTATTCCCGACGGCAAAGGCCCGTTTCCGACGGTCATTATTGTCCACGGCGGCGGATTCGTGCGCGGCGATAAACAAACTTACGTGCCACCGCTGTTCGAGCCGCTCTCCAAGGCCGGATTTGCCTGGTTCACCATCAACTACCGCCTGCATCCGCAAGCGCAATTCCCTTCCAATGTCGAAGATGTCGAAGCCGCGATTCGCTGGGTCAAGGCCCATGCCAAAGAATACAAGGTTGATTTGAAACGCATCGTTTTGATGGGCGAATCGGCAGGAGGGGCGCTGGTGTCGTATGCCGGAGTTCGTCATCAACCAGACACGCGTGTCGCGGCTGTCGTGCCATTTTACGGCGTCCACGATTGGGCCTTGCGCTTGCAGCAGGAACGCGAAGGCAAAGTCGGGCCAAGCGTTTGGCGTGAGGCCTTCAAAGTTCCGGCAGACAACGATCCCGGATTATCGGCGCGGTTGCGTGAAATCTCGGCCACGACCTTTATCAAAAAGGGCTTGCCACCCTTCCTGCTTATTCACGGCACAGCGGATAAACAGGTGAACTACCAGCAATCGGTCGAATTCCAAAAGAAGATGCAGGCGGCGGGCAATGTTTGTGATTTAATTACGGTCGAAGGCGCAGATCACGGCATGGGGATCATCACGAAATATCCAGACACACAGGTAAAAATGATTGCCTGGCTCAAACAGACACTAAAAATAAAGTAGCAGTAAACCGGATGTATCAATCAAACACAGGGACTTCTCTCCAGGCTTTAGCGTTTATCATAGGGTTATTTTGCGTTTGCATTTTCGGAGCACAGGCGACGGGGCAGGAAATAAAATCCCCCCTGTCGCCAGAGGACAAAGGAAACCTGACAGAAGTCTTGCGTATTCCAGCGAAGACACAGATTGAGATCAAAACCGTCTCTCTCAGACCCAGTCGCAGCTATACAATTTATGTTGGTACTCGCTTTGATTTTGAAGTTGAAGACCCCATCAAGGCCTGGATTGAGCGCTGGAACGAAAAACAGGCTCGAAAATTTGGCAAGCTGATTCTGACTGACGATTTGCAGGAAGCCGACATCGTGCTGGTGCAATACCTTGAT
This sequence comes from Acidobacteriota bacterium, assembly GCA_018268995.1. GTDB lineage: Bacteria > Acidobacteriota > Blastocatellia > RBC074 > RBC074 > JAFDVL01. The sequence continues at coordinate 119,856 of JAFDVL010000042.1, forward strand.
TTCATGACTGAGATTTCGGAAACGATTTATCACCCGATTATCGCCACACACAGCGGAATCGCGGTGCCACACCGCGAAGACAACAAATATTCGCCGATGCACGCTTATCTGCTCGTCCCACAAGCCGAAGGGTTTGCCATGCTCTGGCATCACCAACGGCTCGCCCGATATGAAATTATGGCCCGTGAGAAAAAAGATTCCGGGCGGAAACTGACAAACACGCTGGCCAGACTCCTCAAGAAACAGCAACTATAAAACCCATGAAAAACCCGCTCGAATCAATCCCACAAAGCGCAACGACAACGAACAAACTCGCCTGGATACGATGGGGAATAGATTGCTTAGCAGCCGTTTTGCTCCTGCTCGCAGCCGCAAAGTTTGCCTATTTCCCCGGTGATTTGCAGTTCACAAATCTGGTGCAATCAACGGTTGGCGAAAATGTTGGCTGGGCCAGAACGGTGACAGGACTGGTTTCAGCCCCTTCGATTTATGTGTTGCTGGGGATCACAATTGCCCTGGCCTGGTGGATGGCAGGATGGCGCGGGGCGGTCTTAGCAATCCTGAGCTATCTTGTTTTATGGCAGGCCGAGCCGTACTTGAAGATGATTGCTGCACGCCCGCGCCCATCAGCCAATCTCGTGCGCGTCTTTGGCAACTCGTCAGGATTCTCTTTTCCCTCCGGGTTTGGGCTGATTTTCTTTTCGACGATTGGGTATTTGGCAGTGCTGGCCCATCAACAATTGCCCAAGGCTACGCGCTGGGTTGTAGTAACAATCTGTGGCGTGCTTTTGTTGATTGGTGGCTGTGCCCGCATCGCACTTGGCGCGCATTGGCTGAGCGATATTTATGGCGCATATCTGATCGGTTTCGTGTGGACGAAGCTGCTCGTGCTGGTTGGAGTGCAAAGTGCAGAAGCCCGCACGCAGTAAGGGCGTCTCCTTCAAACACCCAAGTGTAGAGGATGT